>JBDNFB010000136.1:0-63208 GCA_041690055.1 Myxococcota bacterium
GAGAATCTCGAGTTCGCTGCCCCCGTATTCTTCTGGCAGATGAATGCCCGCCAGACCGAGCTCTGCGAGCCCTTTCCAGAGCGATTCGTCGTAACCGGACTCGTCGTCGAAGAGGTCGCGCAGGCGCGCCAACGGACATTCATTTTCGATGTACTGCGCCACGGTTTCCTGGAGCAGGCGTTGTTCGTCTGAAAGATCGAAATCCATGGTTATTTGCTCCGATTCGCAGCGGAGTCACGCGGCAGGCCAAGGCCTCGCTCGGCAATGACATTGCGCTGAATATTGGCGGTGCCGCCGGCGATCGCGATGCCGAGGGTCGTCATATAATGGCTCACCCAGCTCTCGCTCGAGCTAGGCGCCATCCCGCCCAGCCCTCGGCCACCCGGCGCGACCAAACCGTCGTCGCCGAGAATCTCCATCGCCAGATGCGCGACCTTGTGCCCGATATTGGTTGAGTTGATCTTGTTCATCATCGAGATGATGCCCGCGTTCTCGCCCTTCAGATCCTTCGCCATCTGAATAAAGCCCGAGTACTGATGCGCGCGGATATACCCCTCGACCTCGACCAGACCGCGGCGAATCTGCGGGTCTTCGATTGCCGGCCGGCCATTCAGCTTGCGCTCCTGGGCGAGCTTGACCAACGCTTCATGCAGATTCAGAACCTGCGCCGCTGCGCCAATCGAGTTGCGCTCATGCTTCAGCGTCGTTCTTGAGACCAACCAGCCTTCACCACGATTACCGACGATCCAATCCTTCGGCGTCCGCACATCATTCAGAAAGACTTCGCTGAATTCGGAAGAGCCGGTCATCTGCCTCAGCGGCCGCACGTCGATACCCGGCTGCTTCATGTCGATCAGCAGGTAGGAAATACCCGCGTGCTTCTTCGCTTCGGGCTCCGTGCGCACGAGGCAGAACATGTAATCCGCTTCCTGCGCGGAGCTCGTCCAGATCTTCTGGCCGTTGATGACCCATTCGTCGCCGACGAGTTCGCCCTTGGTTTTCAGGCTGGCAAGGTCACTGCCCGAACCGGGCTCGCTGTAGCCCTGACACCAACTGATTTCGCCGCGGATCGTGCCGGCAACGAATTTGTCTTTCTGCCACTCTTCGCCACGGTCGAGGAGCGTCGGGACTAGCATCATCGTGCCGATACCGCGGGGCTCGAGCGGCGCATGGACGTTTCCGAACTCCTCACGGATGACCTGCCCTTTCAAGGCATCCGGTGCCTGCTCGGAGCCGCCGTACTGCTTCGGGATCGCGCGGCAGAGATAGCCGGCCTCGATCGCACGTTCGCGAAAAATTGTCGCCTGTTGGTCGCGGGAAAGATCCTGCTCATCACCGCTCGGGGGCCAGTTTGCAGACAGAAAAGTCTGCACCTCCGCGCGAAACGCCTCGGTCTCGCTTCCGTAACTCAAGTCCATTCGGGTCTCCAAGATGCAGCAAGTCGCAGCCGGGAGGGTTCCGGTCTGCGCAGGCAGCCGACGGAGTCTCGTTTGGCAAAGGCCCGTCGTCAACACAGCAGATCTCCCCGCCGGTCAAAGCCTCCGGAGTGATGGGGCGATCTTAGGATCGTTGACGAGACCGCAGCCGATCTCGCGGGCGCGGAGCGAGAGGGTTCAGCCCTCGCCGAGCGCCTCGTCCAGAAACGCCTGGAGCTGCGCGCGATGAATTCGCGGACTGCCTGCCGCGGGACTCGCCGCTTCGGGTCGCCCTGCGTAGTCGACGCGATGCTTATCGCCGACGATCTCCTCCAGTCGGTCACGCACGAAAGTCCAGGCCCCCATATTACGTGGCTCTTCCTGCACCCAAATCCGTGCATCCGCGTTGGTGTAGCGGTTCATGGCATTCGCCAGCTCAGCTTCGGGCCAAGGATAGATCTGCTCCACGCGAACGATCGCGATCTCGTGCTCGCGCCCAGCGAAGCGTTTGGCGCGCTCCTCTTTAAGGTCGTAAAACACCTTGCCGCAGCAGACGAGAACGCGGCGCACATCTTCCGCTCGCGCCGCCGCGACCGGGTCGTCGATCACCCGTTGGAAGGTTCCGCTCGTGAAGTCCTCAGCGTGTGACGCGGCTTTCGAATGCCGCAGAAGACTTTTGGGCGTGAAGATCACCAGCGGCGCGCGATAGGCGCGGCGCATCTGGCGACGCAGCACATGGAAATACTGCGCGGGATTCGTGCAGTTCACGACCTGCATATTGTCTTCGGCGCAGGTTTGTAGGAAACGCTCCATACGTGCGCTTGAATGTTCCGGTCCCTGCCCTTCGTAACCATGGGGCAACAGCATCACGAGCCCGCTCATGCGGCCCCATTTCACGTGGGCGGAGGTGATGAACTGATCGATGATCACCTGCGCGCCATTCACGAAATCGCCGAATTGCGCTTCCCACAAGACGAGCGAACTCGGATCCGCCAAGCTGTAGCCGTACTCGAAACCGAGCACTGCGGCCTCTGACAGCAAACTATCGTAAACCTCGAAGCGCGCTTGATTCTCGCTGATATGGTCGAGCGGCGCGTATTCTTCACCAGAATCCTGGTCGACGAGGGTCGCATGACGATGCGAGAACGTGCCTCGCGAGCAGTCCTGCCCCGAAAGCCTAACGGGCGAGCCTTCGAGCAGAAGAGATCCGAACGCGAGCGCTTCGCCCAGGCCCCAGTCAATACCAAGCCCTTCCGAAACAGCCTTCCCGCGCATATCCAAAATACTCTGCAGCTTCTTATGCACATTGAAATAACTCGGCACCCGAGCGACGCCCTCGGCGATCTGCGCGAGGCGCTCGATGGACACCGCTGTCTCGATATCTTCTTCCGGGCGCGTCCGGGAATAACCGGCCCACGGGCCGCGGGGTTCATAGGGCTCATCCGGTCCGGGCGGCTTCGAGTGAATCAACTCGAGCGCTTCGCGCAGTTCGTCGTTGCGTCGCTGCGCGATTGCCTCGGCCTGTTCGCGGGAAAGCCGGCCACCCGCGACAAGCTTCTCGCGATAAAGGCTTTCCACTGACTTCTTCTCGCGAATCTTTCGGTAGAGCCGCGGCTGCGTGAATGCGGGCTCGTCCCCTTCGTTATGTCCATGCCTTCGGTAGCAGACCATATCAATCACGACGTCGTCGCCGAAACGCTGGCGATAGGCCATGGCGAGCTTGGTCGTGTGAATCACTGCTTCGGGATGGTCGCCGTTCACGTGGAAGATCGGCACCTGGATCATCTTCGCGACATCGGAGCAGTAGAGCGTCGAGCGCGCTTCAGCGGGCGTCGTCGTGTAGCCAATCTGGTTGTTCACGATCACGTGAATCGTGCCGCCCGTGCAGTAGCCGACCAACTGCGAGAGGTTCAACGTCTCGGCCACCATACCCTGCCCTGCGAAGGCAGCGTCTCCGTGAATAATGACGGGCACAATCGTTTCGCCGTCTGCATCGCCCGCGCGCACCTGCTTCGCTTTCGCGCGTCCTTCGACAACGGGATCAACCGCCTCGAGATGTGAAGGATTCGAGGTGAGCGGGAGATGAACCCGCTCGCCGCTTTCGACGATCCGGTCGCTGGAGAACCCCTTATGGTATTTCACGTCACCCGAACCAAAGGGCGCATCGACATCCGGCGAGTCTTCAAACTCGGAAAAGATCGACTCGTAGCTCTTACCCAGGACATTCACGAGCACATTAAGCCGGCCGCGATGTGCCATCCCAAGGACAATTTCGCGCACGCCGAAAGCCGGTGAATTCTCGACAATATGATCGAGCAGCGGGATCAGCGACTCCCCCCCCTCGAGCGAGAAACGCTTCTGCCCCAGGAACTTCGTGTGCAAAAAGTTTTCGAAGAGTTCTGCGGCTGCCAACTTCTCGAGAATCCGGTGACGCTCCCTGTCCTCCAGATTCGGCTTGTTCTGAGATTCTTCCATCAACTCTCGGATCCAGGCTTTGCGGCCGGGATCCTGGACGTGCGTGAATTCAACGCCGATCGGGCCGCAATAGGTATTGCCGAGGCGCGTGAGAATCTGCCGAAGGGTTTGTACGGATCCGCCCGGCAAATCGCCTGCGATGAAGGGCTCATCGAGATTATCGTCACCAAAACCGTAATGGGCGGGGTCGAGTTCCGGAAAATAGGTGGACTGGCCGCCGAGAGGATCGCTCTGGGCGATGCGATGTCCGCGGGCGCGATAGCTATGGATCAGGCGCAGCACGCGGGCGTGCCTGTCCGCCTCGTGCAGGAGCATCGCGTCGGTCGGGACATCCGTGGTGCTGGAAGCGCGGGAGGCTGCCACGGGCGGCGACGAGGCGGAGGCGGGAGCCGGAGCGGAAGGAGCCAGAGTGGGGGTTGAAAGCGCCCGCGCAGGGTGGCTCGGCTCAGCTCTGCGCAGTTGGTCGCGCACAGCACGGGGTTCCACCGCGCCGCCAAATTCGGCGGACCAGCTCGCATCGACAGACTGAGAATCAACGCGGAATTGATCCTCGATTTCCTCGACCCAGCCGGCATTGATGCCGAATTGTTCGAGGTAGGGAGAATCCGGTGCTTTGGGCTCGTCCTCCTCTTCCCGTTCTTGCGAAATTGAATCCGAGCCCTGCCCTGCACCACGATTCGAGCCACTCATCCGTGATCTCCCCATCTCACCGATCGTTGTTCCTGAACGCACGCTGTCGCACGCCCGCCGCGCATCATACCGGTCATCGGCCGCCCCGGCCCCACCCTCAAGCCGATCCCGCACCGCATTTCAGAAGTCACGGGCGACACTTTGCACAATACTTGGGGGATGCCCCTCGGAAAGCCGCTGCCCCAAGCATTTTTCGCACGCGATTCTGTTCTCGTTGCCGAGGAATTGATCGGCTGCCGCCTCGTTCATCGCTTGGACGACGGCGAGCGCTTGGTCGTTCGGCTCGTCGAAGTCGAGGCCTACCGCGGCGACGGAAGTGACGCGGCCTCACACGCCCACTCGGGACAGAGCGAGCGCAACAAGACGATGTTCGGCCCGGCAGGCCGCCTATACGCCTACCGGAGCTACGGCATCCATATCTGTGTGAATGTGGTCTGCTCCGTCCCCGGGCGCGCTGCGGCGGTGCTGCTTCGCGGCGCCGAGCCTCTCGCCGGGCTTTCGCGAATGCGGACGCTTCGGGGGCTGGATCCGGAATCGGATGCGCGGCTCCTCACGCGGGGTCCTGGGCGGCTGGGACAGGCGCTCGGGCTGCGGCTTACACATGACGGGACGAGTCTTCTTCGAGCGCCTCTGACGGTGCACCCGCCTGAAATCGGATCTCCGAAGCCCGCTGTCGAAGCGGGGCCGCGCGTGGGCATCACGAAGTCGGAGGAACTGCCCTTCCGGTTCTTCGAAACGGATAGCCCGTGGGTTTCGCCCTTCCGCGCCGGCCGCCTCCGCGCGGACCGAGACAAGCGACAAAAAAAGCGAAAATAGAAGCGAAAATAGAAGCAGAGCTAGAGCGCTCCGGCAGGGCTATTTCTTGCCTGGACCGGGAGCCAGAATCGCAGCCACGACGAGGCGCGCCTCTGAATCGTTGCGGATCCCATGCGGCACGCCCGAAGGGGCGATCAGCATGACGCCGGGCTCCATCTCGAGCTCGCGGTCTTCCAGCAGGAATCGACCTCGCCCCTCAAGCACGTGATAAACCTTGTCCAGCCCCTCATGAGCGTGCAGCGCATGCTCCTGCCCCGGCTCGAACGAGTTCAAGCCCACCAAAATCCGCTCGGATTCAAAGAGCGTGGCTTTGCCCATCTTGGCCTCGCCAAAAACGGCGAAGGCTTCCGGGCGAAGGACATCGGGATGATCGGGCAACTCAGGCATTGCGATTGACTTTCATTTTGCATTTTTGGAGGGCGAGAGGCCAAGAAGGCATTGGACTGCGAGAATGAGGCGCTCGGGCTAGCTAGAGGCCGCTCCCATCATGTCCGCCACATGAGCGAGAACAAGCTCGGGCTGCTCCATCGGAAAGAGATGTCCCACGTCGACGCTTTCGACCCGCGCGTTGGGCATCTGTCCCGCGAGTCTATCGTAGACCGAGCGCGAAAAATCACCCTGCAGCGCGTGCAGAATCCGCACTTCCGCCTGCATGGCCCCCACGTGCTCCGTGAGGTCCAGCGTGCCGCCACCCCCAAAAACCGCGGCCTCCGCTTCCCGCGCACATTTCAACGTGACCTCCCCTCTTTCGGTCGGCCGCATGCCCTCCCCCACGTAGAGGGCAAGGGACGCCGGCGTGAAGTTCGCGAAGAGCCCGCGCGAAGCACAATGCGTGAAGGCATCCGCGTAAGAGGGGAAACGATCGCGGCGGCGGAGCGTCGCTTCCACAAGAGGATTGCCGCCCTGGATCGCGGAGGCTTTCTCCTCATCGGTCAATGGGGGGAAGATCACGGGATCGCAGAGTAGAAGTCGCGCAAAGCGTTCGGGCCGCCGGCTCGCGGCCGCAAGCATGAGCGCCCCGCCAAACGAGTGACCGATTGCGAGATCGACGCGGTCTCGCCCGACGCGTTCAAGAACCGCTTCGGTCGCGCGCTCGATGTCCTGCGACAAGGTCCACCAACCGTAGGGATTCGGTTCGCCTCCAGCGACAACGGGCGTGGAATCGCCGTGCCCACGCGCGTCGATCGAAACCACGCGGTAATGCTTGGAGAGTGACGAAGCGACTTCTCCAAGGCTCGCCGCGCAAAAGCCATTCGCGTGATGCATCACGACGAGTTCGCCTTCGCCGCCCCAATCGAGACCGGCAATTTCGATCGCGCCCCATTCTTGCCCACTCGCTCCCGGCAGCCGAATCGGCTCGGCTCCAGCGAGTTTCTCTTGCGCGCTCTGATGTGCCTCTGGCCAGTCCATTATTTCCTATCCCTTGCGCAGACAAAAGCGCAGGCTCGCCAACGGCCCTATGTTCCGGGACTGTGAATCCCAAGAAACGCCTTTTTGAACCCGCGCTGCGTACGCTGATACAAGAACGACTCGATGGATTTGAGCCTCGCCGGCAGAACCATACCGAGCTTCGCCCAGCCGCCGTCGCCCTGCTCATCACCCCCAACGAGAACGGCGAAGCCTGCTTCGTGATTACTCGCCGCACCGCGCACTTGAGGCGGCATGCCCGCCAATGGGCCCTGCCCGGCGGTCGACTCGACGAGGGAGAGACCGAGATTGAGGCAGCGCTTCGGGAGACGCATGAAGAAATCGGCATTGAACTGCCGCCGGACAACGTGCTGGGCCGCCTCGACGATTTTCCGACCCGGTCGGGTTTTCGTATGACGCCGATCGTCGTCTGGGCGGAAGGAGGCCAGACACCGGTCCCGAACCCCGACGAAGTCGAACAGGTTCACGTCGTTCCTTTGAGCGTGCTTGAAAAACCCGGCGTGCCCGTGCTCCGCGAAATCCCCGAAAGCGACCGGCCGGTTCTGTCCGTGCCGATGCTCGGGACTCTGATCCATAGTCCGACCGCGGCCGTCCTCTTCCAGATGCGAGAAGTCCTACTCGCCGGACGACATACTCGAGTCGCGCATTACGAACAGCCCGTCTTCGCCTGGAAGTAGCTCATCCTCTCGACCTCGTCATTTTCGGTCTAGGTCTAGTTCGGGGTCGGGGTCGGGGACTGGACCTCGCCTAACGCTGCACCGCCGCATCTCCCATATGCAGGAGCGGAAGCGGGTTCGTGGAGTCGGAGTTCATGAAGAACATCTTGGCCGCCGGATCGTCTGCCATTTCCTTCAAAGCTTCGAGCGACTGGAGCTGGATATACGCAGGGTTGCCTGAAGCCGCCTTATTGATCGTGGCGATTTCGTAGGCCTTCGCGTCTGCGAGGATACGCAAGCGCTTTGAATCTTCTTCAGCCGCTCGGCGAGAGGCTTCGGCCTGGGCGACCTGCTGTTCCTGCTCGAGCTTCACGCGCTCAAGCTCCGCGCGCTGTCGCTCGACTTCTTGCTCGCGCTCCTTCTTGCGGCCAATCGCCTCGGCGAGGACCGTCGGCAGGTTGATATTCCGGAGCAGAACCGAGTCGACAATAATGCCGCGCTCCGCAACGTAGGCCGAAAGCTCGTCGCTCAGTCGCGTCGCGAGCATGTCCCGCACTTCGTCCTTGAATAGATCTTCCGCACGGTCGATCTTGGTCCCGAGTTCCCGGACGAGCGAGCGCGCCTTGGGAATTAGATGCACCTGAATCAGGCGGTCTTTGTCGCCCGTGCTACGCACGATCTCGGGCGCCTTGGTCTGATCGAGTCGCCACTGAATGCTGAGGTCGACCTTGCTGAGCAGCTGGTCCCGCGTTGGCATCTCAAGCTGCGTAATCTTGAATGTGTCCTGCCGGGCATCCAGATTCGTCCAGGAAAGCAGCGGGTTCACCAGATGGAATCCTTCTCGATACGCCTGCTCCTGCACGTCACCAAAAAGATCCGCCACACCGACATGTCCGACCGGCACGGTGTGCACAAAACGCTGCCCGAACATAAAGACGAGCAGAACAACGATGGCAACGGATGCAAGCTTCGGATTCATGAGACCCCCTAGAAAATTAAATCCGTTGGACTCTAACCCATGCAATCAGCCGGGCCAGTTGCTCGGGGCAGAACATTCTATTCCAGGCGGTGCGGCCCCTTTTCGCACTCGCGTTTGCCTGCTCAGGCCACATCGGACGATCTCAGATGATCTCCGATGATGTCAGGCGATCGCCTTGCCGTCCTTTAGCTCGGCGATCTCGTCCGCGGAGAAACCGAAGGAAGCCAGGACCTCGTCGCTGTGCTGCCCCGGCATAGAGGGCGGTAAATCGAGTTCCGGCACCGTACGGCTAAAGCGCGGGGACGGTGCGGGCTGAGTCATGCCGTTCCGTTCCACGAACGTGTCGCGCGCCTTGATATGCGGATGATCGGCGACTTCGGACATGGCGAGGACGGGCGCGAAGCAGATATCCGTTCCCTCCATGATTTCGCACCATTCATCGCGCGTCTTGGTTTTGAAAATGTCCGTGAAGCGTTCTTTCAAGACGGGCCAGCCTGCCTTGTCCATCTGATGCGGCAGATCCTCGCCCGAGAGGCCGAGCGTCTCCATCAGCTCGGCATAAAACTGCGACTCGATGGAGCCCAGGGAGATGTACTTGCCGTCGCTGGTCTCGTAGGTGTCGTAGAAATGCGCGCCGGTATCGAGCAGGTTCGTACCCCGCTCCTCGCTCCAAACACCCATAGACATCATCGAATGGAAGAAGCCCATCAGTGTCGCTGCGCCATCGACCATCGCCGCATCCACAACCTGCCCCTTGCCCGAGGTGCCACGCTCGACGAGCGCCGAGGCAATCCCGAAAGCGAGCAGCATCCCGCCGCCGCCGAAATCGCCGACCAAGTTGAGCGGCGGGGTCGGCTTCTCGCCCTGCCGGCCCATCGGATGCAGCGCACCAGCGAGCGCGATGTAGTTGATGTCATGACCAGCGGCCTTCGCCATCGGTCCCTCTTGTCCCCAGCCCGTCATGCGGCCGAAAACAATCTTCGGATTCCGCGCGAGGCAGACATCCGGGCCGAGCCCGAGGCGCTCCATCACACCCGGGCGGAAGCCTTCGATCACCACGTCGGCTTGCTCGACGAGGCGCAGCACGGTCTCGATGCCTTCCGGCGATTTCAGGTTCACAGCAACGCTCTTGCGACCGCGCGCGAGAATGTCTTTCGGCATAGCGCCGCCCCCGCTCACGCGATCGGCGCGATCGATGCGCGTCACATCCGCGCCCATATCCGCGAGCATCATGCCGCAGAAGGGGCCAGGACCAATGCCCTGAAGTTCGAGTACTTTGATACCTGCGAGAGGTCCCTTGCCCATTTCGTTCTCCGTTTCCGATCAATTTTTGTCGAGCGCATGAAGGCTGCGCTTAAATCGCACAGACTCTATCTCAGTCTTCCTGGAAAGTATTCTCGATCTCGCCGAGCAGAACCGGCTTCATAACCTTCCCCGTCGCATTGCGCGGCAGGGGTTCCTCCCGAATTTCGACGTGGGTCGGCACCTTGTAGTAGGCCAGCTTCTCCGCCACGAACGCCTTCAGCACCTCGGGATCGATCGCCTGCCCGCTCTTCGGGACTACAATCGCCTTCACTTCCTGACCGAGCTCGCGATGATCCACGCCCACGACAGCGACTTCTTCGACCGCGGGATGATCGTCGATGCGATTTTCGATCTCGAGTGGATAGATGTTTTCGCCGCCACGAATAATCATGTCGCGCTTGCGCGAGGCCAAAAAAAGCAGGCCATCGCGAATCTGCCCGACATCGCCCGTCCGCAGCCAGCCCCCCGGAAAGAAGGTTTCCTCGGTCGCTTCTGGGTTGCGCCAATAGCCCAGCATCACGTTCGGCCCACGCACGCAGATATTCCCGTCCACGCCCTCCGCCAAGGCCTTTCCTTCATCGTCGAGAATTGCGACGTCGTTTCCGGGAATCGCGCGCCCCGCGGTATCCGGAAACGCCTCGAGCATCTCGGCCGTCGCGACCGAGCAAAGGCCGCCACATTCCGTCAGTCCGTAGCCCACATTAAAGTCGCCACTCGCTTGCGGAAGCTTCGCGCGAAGAGTTCTTTGCAAATCGGGCGAGAAGGCCGAGCCCCCTCCTCCCGTCGAAACGATCTGCCGAAATTTCGCCGGCTCGAAATCCGGATCCTCCACGAGGCGCCAGAGCTGCGTCGTAATCCCGCCCCATCGCGTCACGCCCTCTTCCAGCGTGAGACGCATAATCTTCTTCGGGTCGAAGCGACCGGTCGTCCAGACAAGCTTCATCCCGCTCGCAGGCGACATCAAAGCCCCCGCCTGGAAGCCCGACACATGAAAGAGTGGGCTCGACATCATTGAAACCGGCGGCGGCGGTGCCCCGCCCTCAGTCTGCGGCTTCGTGATTCGTCCGATCGCGCCGTTCACGAAGCTCAGCATCAGGAAGGCAATGAAATTGCGATGCGAAACCATCGCGCCCTTAGGCCGCCCCGTCGTCCCGCTCGTAAACATGATTGCGGCGAGATCATCTTCCGCGATGGGCTCTTCCGAAAGCGCTGCATCGAGATCGAACTCCCGATAAGCCGCGAATTCCTCTTCGATCAGAACCGTCGGCACGCCGGGATCCAGATCACCGAGTCGCTCTTTACGCGGCCGGTCAAGGACGAGCAGGTCCGGCTCCGCGAGCCCAAGCCCGTACACCACTTCGTCCGCCTGCCACCAACCGTTCATCGCGACCACGACGCCACCCAGCGTGAGCGTCGCCCAAGCCGTGAGCACCCACTCGGGAGAATTCGATGCAAGGATCGCAACGCGACTGCCTTTCCCAATCCCATGTTTCTCACGCAGCGCCGCGGCGACCGAAGCCACCTGCCGCGCATGCCCGGCAAAGGTCCAGCGCTCGCCCGTATCCCAGACCGCCATCTCCGCCTCGCCGAATTCCTTCGAGCGTTCGAGCTGTTCGCGCAGCGAATGCAAGCGCTGCTTAAAGACGGGCATCGAAAGACCGCAGACGTCTTCCTCCTGCAGCTCAAAGGGAGCACCGGGGCCAGTCAACGCGGCGATGGCTTGTTCTCGGGTCATAGGGGCAGCACTCATCTCGATCTCCTCGGCGGCGGCTAACACGTCATGGTCAACCCCATCCGCCCGCAACAGCGTAGACCCGCAAAGCCCTCCGCTGCTACCGATAAAAACTCTTGTAGGCATGCAGACTTCGAAGCACGCGCTTCACGTAGGCTCTGGTCTGGTCATAGGGAATGCTCTCCACCCAGATATCGTCCTCCAGCTCGGCATTGGCCCCCTCGAGCCAAGACGCCACCTTGCGCGGCCCGGCGTTATAGCTCCCGATCGCGGCCGAAGGCCGTCCGGGAAAGCGCGCACCGAGCTTGACGAGGTAGGCGGCGCCGAGCTGAATATTCACGGCCGGGTCAAAGAGCTGCTCTTCCTTGAACGCGAGCAGCCCACGCTCTTGAGCCAACTGCTCCGCCGTCGCGGGCATGAGCTGAAGCAAGCCGAGCGCCCCAACGCTCGAGCGCGCCTCAACCTGGTAATGACTTTCTTCGCGCATAATCGCCCAGACCAGCTCCGGATCAATATTGGCGCCCTTGGGAAGATGGGCATCGATGAGTTCGCGATAGGCCGGTGGCCACGACAGCCACCACAAGGCTTCTTGTCCCTCTTGCAGCCCGCGAGCCAAGGAGTCCGAATAGGCGTTCAAAACGAGTTCGTTGGCCCGATGGTAATCGCCGACCTTAGCCATCAAAGCGCCCAGCTGCACGCGATCGGACAAGCCCCGCGCCACCGTCGCAGCATGCCGCAACTCCGCACGCGCCAGCTCGTCCAGTCCCGCTTCGATCAAGAGCGCGGCCCGAAGCGTCGCGCGGTCATCGACACCGCGCGTGCCCGCGACGAGCTTGCCCTTCGTTCCTATGACTCGAGTTTTGCCAGGTGTGAGTCTTTCCTGCGCGCGCCAACCGTAATAGGTGAGCGGATACTCCTGCGCGATCGACTCGAGCGTTTTCTTTCCCGCCGCCTTGTCCCCCGCGCGCCAAGCTGCCCGCGCTGCCCAGTAACGGGGGCGAAGCTGCGCGATCGGATTTCCTGTCTGTTCCGCGAGCGCCGTCAGTGTCTTACGCGCCGCCTTGTCCTCTCCACTCCGGAATTCCGCCCAGCCCTGCCGCCAGAGAGCGCTCCGCGCACGGTCCGGAAATGCCTCGAATCCAGATGCACGCTTGTAGGCCGCGATGGCGTTCGGAAGTTGATCCCGCCCCTCGTAGAGTGTGCCCACGAGATACAAAGCCCAGCTCGCCCATTCCTCTTCATCCTCCTCGCCTAACGCCTCGAAGGCTTTGATCGAGGCTGGGATACGATCCAGCCGCGCAAGGCTGCGGGCATGCCAAAACCGCGCTTCGGGGTCCGGCCGAAGCGCGCGAAAAGCTTTCTCGGAGGCCTCATATTCTCGATTAGTGAAGAGAGCGTGGGCGCGCCCCATTCGCGCAGTCAACTTCTGCGCCGAGCTCAGTTTGCCTGCGAGCGCTTGATCAAAAAGTTCGATCGCACGCGAGGTGTGCCGCGAAGCCAGAGCCTTCTCGGCGCGAGCGAGGGCTTCGGTCGGCTTGAGCGGAGCGGAAGGCGGCACGAGTGCCCCAACCGTCGTCTCGGCAAAGGTCTCGTCGAGCAGGACACGTGGATTGACCTTCGGATCGAGACTGCCCCGACGCTGCTGGGCGGCCACGATGGAAAGCTTTATCGATTGTTTCACAGCTTCGTCCTGATTCGCCGGACTCTCGAAGATCTGGCTCCAGGCGAGTTCAGCTCCCGACTGATTTCCCGACATCGCAAGCGCCTCGCCCTGAAGCACGCCCAGCGCGGCACGCAAAGCGTCCCCACTTCCCGGCGCCAAGCCGTCGATCGCTGCGGTCGCCGTCTTGTAGGCGTCCTCCGACTTGCCCTCCTCAAGCAAAAGCCGAACCGAAATCCAATCCGCGTATCCCGCCAGCGCTTCCGTCTTCCGAATCCGCGGCAGCGCCGCACGCACCGCAGCCAAATCGCCCGACTCCGTGGCCCGGAGCGCTTCCCCGAGCGCCGCCGCCGCCTCTTTCTGCCCGGCAGACAGCACCGGGCCCAGGTCCGCCGAAACCCGCTTCGGATCAAGAGGCCCCGCCGCCAATGGCCCAGCAAAGAGCAGCATAAGCCCCGTAGCAATCGCCCTCTGAATCCACCGCCCGCGCATTTCCGCCTCCCTCTCATCCCCGAGGCGTGCAAGACTAGCCTTTTCAGGAGAGATTCAGCGTTGTGAAGATTGCTATTTGGGGTTTGGGTTCCGTCGGCATCGGCCTCGCCAGCGCATTATCGCCCGAAAACTCGGGCACCGGGACCGCCCCCCTGCTGCTCATCGGCCGGAACGCGGAGACGCGCGCAGCCCTCGCCAAGCATGGCATCCATCGCACGGGCCTTTTCGGCGATGTCCGAGTCTCTCCCGACCAGGTCACGCTGACCCACGATCCGGAATGTCTGCGCGAGGCGCCGCCCGACTGGCTCCTCGTTTGTGTGAAATCCTTCGCAACGCCGGCCATTGCCGAGCGGCTCCGCGACGTCTTCCCCGACACGGTCCCGGCCACGCGCGTTCTGCTTTGCCAGAACGGCTGGGGCAGTGAACAGGCCCTGCTCCCTTTCTGGCCTCGCGAACAGATCTTCCATGCACGGATCATCACTGGCTTCCACCTGCGCGCACCGCATCAAGTCGAAATCACGGCCCATGCCTCACCGATCGCATTGGGCAGCCTTTCCCCCATGTCCGACGAATCGGGAACGTCGATCCAAGAGCTGGCCCATCGCCTCACACTCGGCGGATTACCCAGCGAGTCCTGTGCGGACATGCGCGCCGTCATTTGGGCGAAGATGCTCTACAACTGCGCGTTGAATCCGCTCGGCGCGCTGGCCGGGAAACGGTACGGGGAGCTGATTGCGGCTGCGGAGAGTCGCGCGCTCGTCGAAGCCGTGATTCGGGAAATTTTCGAGGTACTGCATGCGGCAGAGATCTCGGTTGAGTGGCCGAATGCGGAGGCCTATCTGGACACTTTTCACCGCGACCTGATCCCGCCCACGGCCGCTCACGAATCATCGATGCTCCAGGACCTGCGGGCGCGCCGACCGACTGAAATCGAAGCGCTTTGCGGAGCCGTCGAACAATTAGGTCACTCCGTGGGCGTCGCGACGCCCGTCGTCTCGTCGCTCGCCATGCTTGTGCGCGTCGCCGAAATGAGGCCTAGGGCCTGGATCAGGAGGGGCTAGCTGAGGGACCGAGCGGCCTCCGCGACCGCAGTCCATGATTTGCAGCGAACGAGCTTGGCGTTCGTCCCCGCCGTCAGGTCGCCCGTTGCTCGATTCCACGGGCGATCCATCAGGCAGACGGTTAGCCCGAACTCCTCGACAAGCCGAACCGCGGTATCCAAGCTGTCTTCGACTGCAAAATCGAATTCGAGAGCCGGGATTTCGTCAAAGCGAAGCGCCGGCAACCCCGCCTGATTCCAACTCGGACGTCCCCATTTATCGAGATGATGGAGACCGTGATGTGCGAGTCCATGCGCCTCAAGCCAACGCCGCGACGCCGCATTCGTACTCGGTGGTCGGCCAGTCACGAGGGTGATTTCGTGCCCCGTAGAATCCCAATGATCGAGGACCGCGGCGGCGCCTTCGGTGGGCGCGATCGATTCGATCACTTCATCAGCATGCGCTGCATCCATGAACTCGACGATTTCAGAAGACGTGAGGTCGAAGGATCGCTCAAGATCGAAATGCTGGACCTCGTGCACTGCCACGCGGCGCCCGTGCCGATCTTCGAGCAGGTCGATCAGCCGCTCGATGGTCGCCGAGAGCACATCGTCGATATCGACGTAGACACGCTTCACGCTCACGCCTCTTGCGACCCCGCCGCCTTCACGACTTTTCCGATCCGACCGCGTTCACGCTTCTTCCGAGTCGACCGCATTCACGCCTCTTCCGAGTCGACAGCAAGGGCTTCTTCCAGCGCGCGAAGCGGCGCCCGAGCCTTGTCGAGAGATTCGAGATACTCGTCTTCGGGCGAGGAATCCGCGACGACGCCTCCCCCCACATGAAGATGCGCACGGCCGTCTTTGCACACGAACGTTCGAATCACGACAGACAGATCCAATCCGCCGCGGAGATCGAGATACCCAAGCGCGCCTGCATATACGCCGCGGCGCACGTGTTCGAGGCTCTCGATCAATTCGATCGAGGCGATCTTAGGCGCCCCGGTCATGGAACCCGGTGGGAAATTCGACTTCACCAGATCCAAAGAATCGCGCCCCGTCGCGAGCGTTCCCGTCACGGTCGAAACCATCTGAAAGACGGCCGCATAGGCCTCGATTTTCATGAGTTCCGGCACGTCGATCGAACCCGGCGCGCAAACGCGCCCCAGATCATTCCGCACGAGATCAACGATCATCAGATTCTCAGCACGATCCTTCTCGCTCTCGGCGAGATCGCGCGAAAGCTGTGCGTCCGAAAACGCATCGTCGCCCCGTGGCCGTGTGCCCTTGATCGGACGGCTCTCGACCGCCCGTGATTCATCCATCCGCAAGAACCGCTCGGGCGAGCTTGAAAGAATCGCCGCGTCGGGCAGCGCGAGGTAGGCCCCAAAAGGCGCCGGGTTATGCACACGCAGAGAGGTGTAGATCTGCCAAGGGTCGAGCGGCGCTTCGATCGTCAGGCGCTGACTATAATTGGCTTGATAAACGTTCCCGGCGGCAATCTCTTCGAGCACCGTATCGATCGACTTAGTGTAGTTGCTCGCATCCACCGTCGACGAAATCTGAAGTGGGATTTTCTTACTTGCCGTCGCCTGGGTTCCAGTCGCGACCGGCGGCCCTTCGGCGAGGATCCATTCGACCAGCGCGGCCATCTCATCCGCTGCGTGCCGCGACCGCGCGACGGCGGTCTCCCGCGGCGCCTCCTCGCCGGACGAACGCACGTCGCCAAAGCCGAGCCCGACAACCCAGAGCTGTTCCGACTGATGGTCGTAGGCCAGCACCCGATCCACGAAGGCCAGCGAAAGATCGGGCAGCTCGAGATCGTCGAGATTCTCGAAATGGATGCGCGGCTCGATCTCCGCGCCGAGCTCGTAACCGAAATAGCCAACGGCCCCACCCAGGAACGGAAAGTCCAGACCCGCAGAAAGACCGTCGAACTCATGCCAACGCGGATTGCCAGATTTCGGGGACGTCCGTGTGGAATAGACGAGCGAGTCGGCGCGCGGAAGCAGCGCGCGAGCGCATTCGAAGGGATCCGTCCGGAAGCGGTGGAAGCCGCGGGGCAAACCGGGACGCACCGCCCGAAGCACCTCAATTTCCGCCTGCTTGCCTCGCGCGTTTAACCAAAGATATGGATCAAAACCAGCGAAAGAATGGCGTCCAAGGCGCGAGTCGTGCATCGCGCTGTCGAGCCACCAGAAGCCCGGATCGGCACCAGCCTTGTTCTTAAGCCCGTAGATCAAGCGCAACCAATCGGCCGACGAGGTCGGTCGGTCGAGCGCCGCAAGGGCGATGCGTTCAGCGGGCTGGAACATGGGGGTCTCCGCGGGCGGCAAAGCCTACCGCAGCCCTCCTGCGTCGTCTCCTCCACGCCCGACCGGAAAAACCGTCAGTCGCAGACTCACCCAGAAAACTGGACGCGAACCCTGGCGGCACACGAGATGCGCACTGCATGGGTGAAGTGGCAGAAAAGGTTCAAAAGCGATCGACATTTCCCCGGCGGGCGCGGCCGCTACACTGGGCCGGCGTGTCGGCCCTCGGCCGCATTCAAGATCTAGCGCAAATCACCCGATCTCTAGTCTCCTGGGAAGCAGCCACCATTTTCCCAGCACTGATTTAATGTCAGGAAGTGTGGAATCCTAACGCCGTGAAAAAACTTTGTTTCTACCATGCGGGATGCCCGGACGGCTTCGGCGCAGTCTGGTCCGTGCGAAGCGTCTGGGGCGACGATGGGCATTACATCGCACGGGGTCACGAAGATCGCGTGAACATGGACGAATGCCGAAACGCGCTCGTCACCTTTGTTGATATCGCGCCAGCACTCGACGAACTCCAAGAACTCAGCGAAGTCGCAGACCAGGTAGTCGTGCTCGATCATCACGTGACTGCCCGCGCTCGTCTCATGAGCGATCTCGGCATCGTGAACGAGATCGAAGCCGACGGACATGAACTCAATTTCGATCTCAGCCATTCCGGTGCGGTCCTCAGTTGGCAGTATTTCCATCCGGGCGAAGAGGTGCCGGAGCTGCTGCGCTATGTCGAGGACCAAGACCTTTGGAATTGGGCCCTGCCCGATTCCGACGCCGTCAACGCTGCGATCGCATCCTACCCGCGCGAGTTCGATGTCTGGGACCGGCTCTCGAGTCAGCCGATCGAGAAGCTCGTCGACGAGGGCAAACCGATCCTCCGCGCGAACCGGATGGAAGTGGCACGGCGCCTCGAACATGCACGCCCCGTCGCGATCGGAACGAAGCGCGCTGAAGCAGTGAATGCTTCGAATAATCGCAGTCAGATCGGACACGAACTCGCCGATCGCGCGCAGTACGGAGATCCTTGGGGCCTCGTGTACCGGGTCGAAGGGACCGAGGTCTACGCAACGCTCTATTCGATTGGCGACTTCGATGTTTCGAAATACGCGGTCGAGCTCGGCGGCGGCGGACACAAAAATGCATCCGGCTTCCATGTCTCTCTTGAGCGCTGGCTTTCCGACTTCGTCATCTAGCCAGCGGGCCCGACGCCTCGCGCTCGCCTTTCCTATTCCTGCATCCGTACTCCCTTCGCGTCAGGCGCGGAGGAACCGGCTCCGGGGCCTGCAGAAGATAGGGATGCGACAGCATGCCCGTGAGCAGCGGAAACGCGACTCGACTCCGGGTCGCAGAGAGAAGCGGCGCGAGCCGGTGGTGTCCGGCAGACTTACCTGACTGCCCGACTGAAACACCCCGCAGCCAAGGAGCCCATCATGTCTGAGTTGGTCCATCTCCCAAACACAGCGTCGGCCGAAGACATCCTGACCATTCTGAAGCGCGACGGAGCCTTGATCCTCGACGGCGTTCTCGCTCCCGCCGAGGTGAAGCAGGCCCTCGGCGAAGTGATGCCCTACGTCGACGCCACCTCGAACGGATCGGACGAATTCTCGGGGCGGCATACGACGCGAACGGGAGCCCTCGTCGCCCGCTCGGCCAAAAGCCGCGAGATGATCATGTATCCCGCGCTCCTCGAATCAGCCCGAACCTTTCTCGCACCATTCTGCGAGCGCATCCAACTTCATCTCAGCCAAGTGATTCGGATCCGTCCGGGGCAGATCATCCAACCCCTCCACCGAGATCGCTGGGCCTGGGGCACGCATCTCTCGCATGTCGAACCGCAGTTCAACACGATCTGGGCGCTCACCGATTTCCGCAAAGAGAATGGAGCGACGCAGGTCGTCCCAGGCAGCCTCGATTGGCCCGATAACCGACAGCCCGAAGAGGAAGAGCTGTGTTATGCCGAAATGGATGCAGGCTCGGTCCTCGTCTATAGCGGTGGCGTTTTTCATGGTGGTGGTGCCAACGAATCGGACGGCGACCGGATCGGCGTGAACATGACCTATACGCTGGGCTGGCTCCGCCAGGAGGAGAACCAGTACCTTGCTTGTCCGCCGGAGATCGCGCGCGACTTCGACCACGATCTGCAGGATCTGCTTGGATATACCCTCGGCAGCTACGCGCTCGGCTACTACACACCGCCGCTCCCGGCGGGTGAGGGCCCCGAAGTCGTCGGGCCGGAATTCGCGCTAGGCCGCTCAGGCATGCAGGGCCAGCTCGGAAGCGCAGAACTGCTCAGCAACGTCGAAACAAAGGTCGCCGCAAGCGAGAAATAGCGCGCGCTTGACCCATCCGAGAGATCAGATAGGCTCCCCTCAATGTCGACGACGTATTTTGCGTATTCTTTCTTTACCGACGCCTGGGGCTGGTACGCCACCGGGGCTAGCGGGACGAGAATGGAGTACGTCGCCAGGTAGATTCGACGATCCAAACTTTCCAAAGCCCCGTGAGCCAGTCTCACGGGGCTTTTTCTTTTTATCGAGGCGACGCAGGCGCTTTTGGGTGCCGCAGGCGTTTGATGATTTCGCCACGGGCGCTTTTGCGGGTATCCGCGGGCGCTTTTGGGGTGAAGTTTATGGAGTTGATGATGTCTCTTGAGAATAGAAATCTTGTTTCGATCGCTGCCTTGCCCTCGCCGGAGGACGTCAAGCGCGCTCATCCGATTTCGTCGGACGCTGCGAATCTTGTGTTGGAGACACGCGAGGCAATTCGCGACGTGATCCACGGTCGAGATACGCGGCGGCGCGTGGCGATCGTCGGGCCCTGCTCTCTGCACGATCCCGAGGCGGCCCTCGAATACGCGCATCGCCTGCTTCCCGTCGCCCGGGCCCTACGCGGCGAGCTGATCGTGCTGATGCGGACCTACTTCGAGAAACCCCGCACAACGGTTGGCTGGAAAGGATTAGTCAATGATCCGCATCTCGACGGCTCCTGTGACATCGAGGAAGGCCTGATCCGGGCTCGCAAGCTCCTGCTCGCGATCAATCAGGCAGGCCTGCCCTGCGGCACGGAATTCCTCGACCCGATCTCACCGCAATACCTGGCCGATGCAGTCGCCTGGGCAGCGATCGGCGCACGGACAACCGAGAGCCAAACGCATCGAGAGATGGCGAGCGGCCTGTCCATGCCGGTGGGTTTCAAGAACGCCACCAACGGCGATGTCTCGGTTGCGATCGACGCAACTGTCTCCGCCTCCCATCCGCATAGCTTCCTTGGCGTCCTCGACGATGGCAGAGCCGCCGTCGTCAAAACGACGGGGAACCCGGACACGCATGTAGTACTTCGCGGGGGACACGATGAAACGAATTTCGATGCGAAATCCGTCGAGGCAGTCGGCAGCCGGCTGACTGGGCGCAGTGTAATGATCGATTGTTCCCACGCGAATTCGGGCAAGAAGGCCGCGCGGCAAGCCATCGCCTTGCGCGATGTCGCCGAACAGATCAGGACTGGGGACACCGCAATCCTCGGCATCATGCTCGAAAGCCATCTCTCCGCAGGAAAACAGGCACTTCAGGGCGAAGCGCTGCTTCGCTACGGCGTCTCGATCACCGACGAATGCATCGGGTTCGAAGAGACGGAGGAACTCCTCCACGCTTTGGCCGCCGCGACTCGCCCCTCCGTGGACAAGCGCGCCCCGGCTGCGTTCGCGAGCGCGCCCTAAGTCAATCCGGCGGCTCTTCCGACTCGATGCGAAGCGCGCATAAGTTCGCCTCCGGCTGACCCACGAGTACAAATACGTCGGGGCCCGTAAAGTCGACACCGGGCCGGCCGGGACGCACAACCACTGACTTCGGCGCACTCAGCTCACCGATCGCGGAGTTCGGCGAGTAGGGTGCAAGCTGCGCAGCGATCTGAAAGCGCGCGGCCGGATAGGGGATCACCGCAGGCTCCGTCGCGTCGTAGCGTACGCGAGTCAAAGTCCCGTCGCAGAAATCCGTCGCATACGCCTCGGTCCCAGCAAAGTTCACCGCCACATGGGTAAACCCTCCGCACGAAGGCCCAGCGGGGCGATCGGTTCGCGCCGGAATGACCAGCGGTCGGTCCGCGTCGAAGATCCGTGCGTCAGCCCCCATGAGATCCATCCCGTCGAGCATAATCGGGGAATTTCCCACCGAGCCCGTCCCGCCCGACTCGGCCGAGTAGAGCGCATCATTGTCCAGCGCGCGCAGGTCCACCGCGTAGAGCTGTCGCTGTGACGAAGCGCCGAGCCATGCGATCCGTCCTTGGGGGTCGACCGCGGGAGCATCAAAGGAAGGCCCCGCGAACCCGAGCGGAATGCGCGCGACGATCCTCGGCTCGCGGGGATCGATGACATCGACGAACGCCTCGGTCAACACATTGCTCGCCCCAACGCCGGAACCAATTGCGCCTGTCACCGTGACGAGTACGAGTTCTCGACCGCCCGGCGTATCGATCCGCGCCATGCCTGTTGGGTTGTACCCACTCGTCCACAAAAATGGCGCCTCGACGCTAGGCCGAACCGTGATCTCGTCCCCAGACTCACTCCAGTCGAACACGAGGAGGGTGCCCGGAAAGAAACGAGCACCAATATTCCTATTCGAAGTCGCCACAAACAGGCGACCCCCTGCCAAAGCCTTACCTGCCGTTAAGCTTGAGAAGAAACTCGTCTCGTCGGAATCACAAAAGGGTTCCTCTCCGATCGCCCTTCCCCCTGAGTCGAGTGCATCGTCCGGAAAAATACAGGCTAAGGTCGAAATTCCTGTACGCGCCGCCGACTCACCGGGGGCAGGCAGGAGAGGATACCGATCCGCAGGAATCGCAGAGTCGACTTCTATTCGCACGGGAATACGCCGCCCCGTCTGCGGGTCCACGACCAGAACCTGCTCGAAGGTGCTTGTGCTCACGAGCGCTATGGAATCGGAAAGCACCACGACTTCACCCATGACCGGCTGGAGCGAAGGGCCCAAGAGCTCCACTATGCTGTTTGAATCGTTCTGCCCGTCCGAATCGCTATCAAGACCGATATTCTCGAACGCCAGGTTCACGGGCACATCCGCGTCGATCGCGTAAGGCCGCATCCCGGGAGCGTTGTCTTGAATGAGAAGGGCGCGCCCGCTTGCCGCGGAGAGCATCGCAAGCCCCGGTGGAAACAGCCCTGCAGCGGGCGAACATTCTGAGGTCCCCTTGAGCAAAACTCGAAATGGGCCCCCACCATCTCCCTGCCCCTCACAGCCAGGCAAACAAACGGAGAGGAAACCAACCGTCCCTAGAGTGCCAAGCGCTCGTCGAAGCTTTGCTTTCACCAGGACACCTCCATGCCCGCAGTCAGACGACGCCCGGGCTGTGGAAACGAGATCGAATCGCGCACGGCCACATCACTCAGATTCGCCCCTTCGACGTATACCCAAAGTTCAGAGGCCCAGGTTTTCACGGGCAGGAATGAAAGCGTCGCAAGGTCCACCGAAGCGCTCGCGCCCCAAACAGTTCGCGCGGGAAGCCGTTTGGTGCCACCGGTATTCACAAGAATTTCGCCCACGCGCTGCACCTCGCCGACTAGTTTCCAGATGCGCTCTGGACCGATCCGCAGCCGGCCGGTCGTCTCTTCGCTGGCTTGCCCGGCAAGGCGGGCGCCATTTCCGTCCTGTCGAGAATCCGTCTGCGTATGATTCGCGGACAGCTCTAGGTACCGGGTCCAAGACACCGCCGCTGACAATTCATACCCGTGACTGGTTGCTGATCCTGTGTTCAAGGGTGCGATCGTTCGCTGATTGATCAGGACGAAAACGATCGACTCATCGATCTCCCGTCGAAACCAGGAAGCCTTCAATTCGATCTCCGAAAATGGCCCAAGCTCGGCAACGGCGAGTTCCACACCGGCATCGAAGTTCCAGGCATCCTCCGGCTTCAAATTCCGTTCACCCCGAATAAATCCGTCGTCGGGGCGGAAGAGCTCGTCGAAATTCGGCGCACGGTAGGCCCGAGAAGCATGGCCGCGCAGCCGAAGCCAAGACCACGGGGCATAGACCACGCCGACTTCCGGCAGAAGCTGTGGGGCGAACCCTTGCGTCCAGTCCAGCCGAGCCCCCGCCGAGATCGACAGCCGGTCAGCGAAGAGGCCAAGGGTGTCGATTAAAGCGAGGCCAACCCTATGCCGATCGCGATCTTCTTGATCATCGCTTTCGAGTGTCTCCGCGGCATAGTCGAAGCGCAGATCCAAATCGTTGGGCTGCTCCCAGATCGAATCATTCCACTCTTCATGTATGCGGACGCCGGCCGTCGAAAGACGCACGTCCGTGAGAATCGGTATGCCAGAGAACGTCTGCGACACAACCTCGCGAAACCGTGCGCGCTCGAAACGGTGATAGAGGGCCCCATCGAATGTCCCCTCAGCGCGCAAGAAACTCGGCGACTCGAGACGAAGCTGCGCCAGGTTACTCACGTCACGGCTTTGCGCATGTGTGAGCTGGCCCGCCGTCTCGCCTTGCCCGGAATCAATCCCAGGCTCCCCACCCGATGAAAACACGACGTAGTCAGTGAAGCGGAGTGTGCCTTCCCCTATAGGCATACCGAGCGAGACCGTCCCGCCATGCTGAACGCGCTCATTGTTAATGCGCTCCACCGAGGAAGGGATGTACTCGGAAGGCACACCCTGGGTGATTTCGACCGGGCGCTCGAATTCGAAATCGCCCTCCGTCGATAAGCCGCAATAGCCTGCGGCGACATCGAACACACCCACTTGGTTCGAAACCATCAGCGATCCTTCGTAGGTCTCAAAGGCCCCCCCAGAGAAGGCACCTCGCGCACTCGGCCCCTCTTCTGCGCCGCGGGTCACGATATTCACGGCGCCGCCAACTGCGCCGCTGCCCTGCTCGGTACTCCCTGCGCCGCGCGTGATCTCGACACGGTCGACTAATGGCAGACAGACTCGCGAGAGATCAAAGCCGCCCGTCAAAGCGCTATTCGCACGCACGCCATCCAGCGTCACCACGACCTGGTTAGAGGTAGAGCCCCGAATCGAGAGCTCTGCCGGATCCCCCGCTCCTCCAAAACGGCGCACGGTGAGCCCCTCCGTCTGCGAGAGCAGCTCGGCAAGGTCCATATTCTCTGCGCGAAAATCGTCCACGAAGACCGTCGAAGTCGTCGCCGCTGGAATCGCGTCGAGTGTCCCCATCCGCACGCCGTAGACGACCATCTCTTCGACGGGCTCCGACGACACCGGCGGGACCACTAAGGCAAACGCCAACAGAGCGGCGAGGCACGCGGGTCGCCCACTTCTATGCGCGAGGTTCATCGCGATCGACGGCGGATTGCACACACAAGCGAAAGCACACCCATACCGAGCGCCGAAACGAGACCCGGCTCGGGCGCTTCGTGCAAGACGCCAACCGCCTCCAGGTCAAACCCTCCGCTCGCAAATGCCGTCGGATACGGGTCGTACACAGGAAAGCCCACGGAGTCCAGCGTCGAGCCGTCCCCGACCACGTCCACAATCCGTACATATCGGACGTCATTCAGATTAAGATCGCCCAAGAGGACAACCGGATCACCGGAGAGTTCCCCTAAGTCAAAGCCCGTCCCGAATCCGAGAGCCTGATCCCCGGCGAAATTCCCGAAATTACTCGGGTCGGTCTCCTCGCCACCGCCCACAGGAAAGTCGCGAAGGCTCTCCCCTTCAAATCGCGCGAAATCGATTCCGTTCGTCGAGACTTCGACAAAGGCATACTCGGCGAAAAGGCCGTTCGCAGTGAAGAAACCATTCTCATAGACCGCGAAATCATCGCCAAGACCATTTCCGATCCCCGCTGCGAAGTAGAGCGTGATCCAACCCCCATCGCCGAGGGAATACACAAAAAAGTTATCGGAAGACGCGACGCCCAGGGTATTCTCGGGAATGCCAAAGCTCGCCAATCCTAGTCCGGGATCCGCGATGTCCGCGGGGCCGCGCTCGAAATCATCCACGTTCGTCGCCCAAGACAACATCGAAGAGGGCAGATAACCGGGGTCCGAGAAGGGACCTGCTTGCGCCATTCCCGTCGCGAGTAAAAGCATCGCGACGACGAGTCCGCTGCGCTGCGCAAAGTGCCCGGCCGCTTGAAAAAAGAAAGAACTGCCTAACGTGTGGTTCTGGAGAAGCTGCATCCGACTCTCTCGATCCTATTCGCTTCAGACTCGAGCGAGGGAGAGGAAGGACGCAATGGATGCAAGGCAGAGAGTCGGCTCGGCGCAGGGTTGCTCCCCGAACCTAAGACCGGCGCACAGCGCGGGGCATCATGTTCCCCCCTTCCCTTTCCACGAGGAAGAGCGAGTTTCGAATCGGGGCCGGTCTTCTGACTCTTCAGGTTTGAGATCCGCGCGCCTTCCCAGCCCTTAAGGGGCCAGTGGCTTGCTTGCGTGAATCCTATTTGGTCTCTCAATCCGTTAAATGCAACTCGGATCAAGAACGACCGAATACCTGATTACAGCGACGGGCTCGTGCCGGATTTTCACCGGCTTCCCGCAGCGCACCCGAGATAGCAATCGCCACCCCGGGGACACCGCCTGTCACAGCGCACCTTGATTTGCACCGAACAGGTCACCCCAATCCATCTCTTTATGTAGCGCTGATGATTATCAGAGATGGGAGGGTCGGGCAAATCGCGAAGCTCTCCGCCCGCGAGCGCCCTTCTTAGGGTCTCCTTAGAGCCAAAGGCGATGTGTACACTCCAGGGTCCGACACACAGGACCAGGAGAATCCATGAAGTTTTACGATTGCAAGACCGCCCCCAGCCCGCGCCGCGCCCGCATGTTCATCGCCGAAAAAGGCCTCGACTCTAAGACCATCGAGACCGTCGAGATCGATCTCGGCAAACAGGAACAGCTGAGCGACGCCTTCCGCCAGATCAATCCGTGCTGCACGGTGCCGGTCCTGGAACTCGATGACGGAACGTGCTTGACCGAGAACGCCGGCATCGCGATGTACCTTGAAGCCTTCGCGCCCGATCCGCCTCTGCTTGGGCGCACGCCCGAAGAGAAAGGCGCGATCGCTGACTGGAATGCACGCGTCGAACTCGAAGGTCTCTGGCCTGTCGCGGACGCTTTTCGCAATCGCTCAAAAGGCATGGCGGGCCGTGCCATCACAGGCCCAACAAACTACGATCAGATCCCTGAGCTTGCGGAGCGGGGCCACGCCCGAGGCGTGGAATTCTACGAGATGCTGAATGCGCGCCTAGCCAAGTCGGAGTTCGTTGCGGGTGATTCGTTTTCCGCTGCGGATATTACGGCGTTCGTGCTCGTCGACTTCTCCGCATGGGTGAAGCTCGGCCCAACCGAGGCACATACGCACACGAAGCGCTGGTATGCCGCGATCAAGGAACGGCCGAGCGCCGCGCTTTAGTCGTCCTGCAGTCATCCTCTAGTCAACCTTTAGTCATCCTGGAGCCGCCTTACATTCCGCCTGTAGTCGTCCTGGCAGCGACGCGAGCGAACGCGAATGCGCAGAGCGAGTGCAATTCAAGACCTTTCGCGAATCGGGCGATACGCGAAGGACTATGCGTATTCGACCCCATCTGCTTCTCGCTTTTTGCCTTATCACATCGTCCGGCTGCATGGCCCTCGACGAGCTCGACAAGGCCAGCGCGAAGATGAAAAGGGCCCCAGGCAAAACTGTGAACTCGGCGAAAGCCGAGCCCGACATAGCGGCCCCTGATGCGCCCAACCCTCTCGTTGAGCAATCGAAAGAGTGGTGGAGCAGCGCGACTTCGTTATCAACCAAGAATGTGAATTCGAGCATCGTCCGCTGCCGCCTCCCGGCCGGCACGAACTTCATGTCGAAAGACGATTGCCTCGGACGTGGTGGATCGCCGGAAGGCGTCTAGGCCTTCTCGATCCTCATGTTTGGCCCTGTCAATGCAAGGCATCCGAGTTCCGCAATAAGCCGAATGGCCTAGTGTGGGCAGCCTAGCGAGCGAATCACACCTGGCGCGCCTTGCGGCACCCGAGACCGACCGCGTATCGTGCCTTAGTAATGAGTAAGAATCCGATTGATCCCGAGATGCGCCGGCGCTTCGACGCCGCGGAGAAGACGCGCGTCGCGGAGACGGCTCTTCGCTCGCCGGCCCTTCAGCTCGACGCCGACTCGCTTCGCGCGCATTTCGAGAGTGAGGTGGGACGGGCGCAACTTGAGCTCGAAAATCCTCACATCGAACCGCGTGTCACAAAAGAGCAGCGCGAGCAGGCCAAACCCGCCAGCGTCCTCATTGCGATCGTGCTTCGTGATTCGGGACCCACCGTCGTCTTTACGAAACGACATCCTAATCTCTCGTTCCCCGGCCATTGGGTTTTCCCTGGCGGCCACGCCGACGCCGGCGATGCCGATGCCTTGGCCACTGCCGTTCGCGAAGGCGAGGAAGAGATCGGCCTAGACCCGAGCCGCGTCGAGGTTCTCGGACGGCTGGGCGACTACGTGAGCCATAGCGGCTTCCGCATCGCTCCGGTCGTCGCGCTGGTCGAGCCGCCTATCGAGTTTTCGGCACAACCGACCGAAGTCGATGCCATCGCCGAGATCCCCCTCGCCTACCTGCTCGATTCATCGAACTATTTTATCTTTCGATTCGCGCAGCGAAAGGAACGTGCCCATTTTGCTCTCGACGCCGCCGTCGACCGCCATTCGGGTGACGAAGAAATCATGCTGACCGGCGTGACCGTTTCGGTCTGCATCGGCCTCTACGCACAACTCCTCAAAACGCATCACAATCGGCGCATGACCTAACGCGTTTCTTCCCGAAAGAACGAGAGTCTTCTATGTCTAAACCCACGCAGCCTATTCGCATTCTCCGAAAACTTTCGCCCCGAACGGGCTTGCCGCTTGGAATCCTCCTTCTCCTGACACTCGGCGCGTGCATCGCTCCGCCTCCGCCCTATCGCGCGGCTCCCGATTACAAGGCGAGCGCATCGCGCATCCAATCCATCACCCTCGTCCCCCCCTTAGTCTCGGTCTACGCGATGTCCTCGGGCAATGTCGAACAAGAAGTGCAGGACTGGAGCGACGCGGCAAACCAATTAGCCCAGGTTGCTGTGCGCGAACGGATAGAGGCGATGGGAAAGACCTTCGTCCCCTACGCCGGGACACAAGGACCTCGACCCGACTTCCGCCTGGGCCGAGAGAACCCCGCACGGCAACGCGATCGCGGAAGTGACGCGGCTGGCGATAGTTGGCTGCTCTTCGAGTCGGCCAAAGAAGCCATCCTTCGTCATACATACGACATAATGCAGGTCTTCCCCGAACGCCTCGAACAATTCGACTACACCCTTGGCTCCGACGGCGTCGCACTGCTCGCCGGCACCCGAGCCGACGCATTCCTCCTAATGACTGCAACGGACTATGTGCCCACGACAGACCGCCAGGCGCTGATTGGCGTCGGTGCGGCGGCGGCGCTCTATACAGGAAGCTATGGAGGCCCCGGAGCCACGCCCGCCGAACTCACGGCTGCCCTCGTCGATTCCAAGACCGGAGCCCTGCTTTGGTTCAACAAGGTATCCATGCCGCTCTCCGACCTGCGCGACCCGAAAGCGAACGCTGCGCTCGTGGACCTCGTACTTAAGGGGATCGATCAATGAGGAAGTCCACGCTTCGCTTGCCACCGACGCTGGTTTCAATCCTCGCCCTCGCTTCTGTCATGCTGAGCTTGGGTTGCGTCGTTCCGTATACGCCGCTCCCGACACTGAGCGCCGAGCTCAACGCACAGACCCTCGACCAAGACGAGAGCTACCTCTGGAAGAAATCGAGTGAGCTGCAGTACGAGATCGAGAAGAGCGGCCTGCTCTTCCAGGATCCGGCGCTCGACAGTTATCTCGCCCAGGTTCTTGCCCGCGTGACTCCGCAAGAGCTCAGCGCGGCCGGAGTCACACCGCGCGTCGCCGTCATCTCGGACGTCCAGATTCACGGATATTCTTTCGCGAACGGCGTGGTCTATCTGCATACCGCCCTGCTATCGCGTATGCAGGACGAGACCCAACTCGCGACCGTGCTCTCGCGCGAGCTTGCGCATGTCGTCAACCGCCATGCGTTACGCGCAGGGCGTGAAGCCAAGCTGCGGGCCGACACGATGGCCTGGGTCGGGATCGGCGTCTCGGTCGCAGGAGAGTATGGCAGCAGTGCCAAGCTACTCGCGCAGGCTTTCGAGATCTCCTCCGCGGTCGGATTCCCCGCCGCCCTCGAAACCCAAGCCGACCGCAAGGGACTCGAGCTACTCGACCGCGCCGGGTACGACGTTCGCGCGACCCCTGAGTTTTTCCAGATGACCGTCGATTACCTGGCCGAGGTCCACACGCAGGGTCCGTGGGCATGGGTAGCCTTCACGCCGCCTATCCAGATGACCACGAGGATCGCAGGCTACCGCTCGGTTATCGAACAAGAATACGCCGCGACGGCTAACACCGCAGGGCCGACGAAGACACCCCTCGCGTCGAACGACCGCTTCCGGCGAATGCTCCATAGCGTGGCACAGCGACAAGCCGATCTTGAGCTTGCCGCGGGCCTCTCCTACTCCGCCGCGAATACTGCACGATTCGCAACGCAATCGGATCCGCGCGACCCACAGTCCTGGTACCTCCTAGGAAAGGCACTTGAGATCCAGCGCGCCAACCCCATCATCGGCAAGACCGCGCCGAGCGTCGACGAGGTCCGCGAGGCATTTCGCAAAGCCATCCAGGTCCGCTCGACTCATGCTTATTCGATTCGTGATCTAGCCATGACGCACTATCGTGGCGAGAACGGAGAGCGCTCGCCCCAGGACGGCAAAGAAGCGACTCGGCTCTTTCAGCAATATCTTCGCCTCGCACCCAATGCAGGCGACACGGCGTACGTTCGCACCTATCTCGAAGAACTAAAAACAGCAGAGCGCAGGTAATCCATGACCATTCGAAGCCAAATCAATTCAGCCCGCCTCTGCCTCATTTCGTTTCTCCTCCTCGGGACGCTCGGCTGTGTCGGGGTCTGGTCGCCGCTTTACAAGACGCAGAAGCCCTTCGAGATGACGACGATCCAGGCCGCTGCGCATCTCCCGGCCGGATGGGGTTCCTCTACCTACGCGCCTTTACTGGGCGTCTGGCTCTTCACTCATCATGGCGTCGAGCTCAATGAGATCTACCTCCGACGCTTCCTCAAATCCCAAGTGGTCAAGGGCACAAACCGGACGGTGCGCGATGATATGACGATTCAGGAGATCGCCGATCTCTCGATTGATAGTCGTCGAACAGATGATGGTGTGGGCGCCTTCGAGGTGATCTCGAACCAACCAAGCCAGATCGGAGGGCGTGACTGCTTCCGCCTTGACTACCGATACCGAAACGAAATAGGGCTCCCCAAGCGCACCGTGGAATATGGCTGCCCTGTAGGCCCATGGATGTACCGATTTGAGTTCAACGCACCCGAACAGCATTACTTCGCCGCACACCTCCCCGAGTTCGAGGCGATGGCGCGGACAATTGAGTTCAGGGTTCCGGGAGCATGAAGCTCCGACGCGCCATTTTCTTTTTCAGAAATCCGCTCGCAGGCCTTCCCGTCTTACTCGCATTCCTCGCGTCGCTCTATTGGGGATCGACCGCTCGTGCAGAGCCGCTCTCCGCACTCAGCTCCACTTCGCTCATGCTGCTGGCCGGTTTTGGGCTCGCGGCGTCGGGCGTTTCGCTCCGGGCCTGGTCGGCTTGCCATAACAGCTACGGCAGAAGGCGCCCGAAGACCCTCGCCGTGACAGGCCCCTACTCCGTCTCCCGGAACCCGCTCTATGTGGGCAGCGCGGCGATCATCGCCGGCGCCGTGCTGGCCTCCGGCATTCCCTTCGCGCTCCTTGCGGGTCTCGCTTCGTTCGCGTGGTCGATCCTCATTTACGATGTCGTCGTGCAGCACGAGGAGCTCCGTCTCGAGGAGAGATACGGAGCGCCCTATCTAGATTACAAATCGAAAGTGTCGCGATGGCGCCCACAGCGGTCCGCCGACTTCTCGATGGGCGGGGAACCAAGCCAGTTTCTTCTGGAGATTTTCTCGGAGTTGCCGGCGTTTCTTGTCTTCGCGCCCTGGGTCGCACTGCGCCTCGCCTGATAAAGAAAGCGCCCCTACTCCGCAAAAAGATCTGGAGTAGAGGCGCCCTGCTCTGAGTTCTCAGCCTTGGCCTTGGTCTTGGTCTGAGTCTTAGTCTGAGTCGGCCTGCGACCAGTTCCCATGGAAGCCAACCGGCACGCGCTCATCGAGCCAGAGTCGCGCGAGCGGTTCGGAGTCGATTCCACGAGCGTCGAGGACGTCGATCGCCGTCTCATCACGATTGGCATCGTGCACAAGGTTGAGCACGAAGCCGTCATCCTCGGCGGCGTCGGCACTGCGCGGAACGAAGACCGGCTCGCCGACCCATTGGCCGTCCACCTGCGGGCGATGCACCGACGCGCCGCCCTGGCGATCGTATTTGGTGATTCGGCGGAAGACCGAATTGGCTCCTTCTCCCGGCTCGGCCGTCGCCGCATAACCCCAGCGATTCTTGTATCCCACGAGTCGATCGTCGATTCGCGGGAATTCGGCGGAATTATCCGAGAATTTCGTCTCCTTACATGTCCCCGACGCAAGATCGAACTCGAAGAGATACGGCTTCGAAGCGACGCCGTCGACGCCCTGCCCCATGCGCACCGTATCCAGTCCATCGATCAAGCCCTGAGCCGATTCGTAGACACAGGCATCCATGAAGATCTTCCCGTCCTCTTCATACGCATTGCCCGGATGGAACATGTAGCCCGAGGACGGCGCCTCGAACCATCGCACTTCGCTTCCGGCATCGCGGCTTCGAATACCAAATTGCATGGGACGATCGCTGAAGCCCTTGAGCGCTTGACTGAACCGCTTGCCCTCGAGCATCGGCCCCAGGTCCATCGTCATACTGCCTAACGGAAAGATCACATAGTTCTCCGTGATCGCGAAATCGTGCATCATCGACGCCCAGGGCGCATCATGTGACTCGGCGAGCGAGATGCTGCCGTCCGGCTCAACGCTGTAGAGCGAGATAAAGGGTTCGAGCGGCTGGTAGCCGTGAATCCACATCTGCCCCGTCTTTCCGTCGACCTTCGGATGAGCCGTCGTCGACATGCCCAGCATCTTCCCGTCGTAGTTCCAGAACCCCTTTGACTCAAGGGTTTCGGGGTCGAGTTCGAAGGGCGGCATATTCTCGGCGAGTGCAAAGAGGCGCCCCGCGTGGGCCACGATATTGGTGTTCGGCTGCTGATTGGAGAGCGGCGTATCGAGAGGGCGATCGGCCTTCACGTTCAGGCCGCCAATGCAGTACTCGCCCTCTTCCTGCTCCCGAAGGAAACTGTCGGTCTGGGCGTATCGGCCCCGATATCGAGCCTTGCCGTCTTCGAAACGAATCGCACTCACCAGCGCGTCGCCGTCGAAGAAATGCATGGACTGACTGCCGGCTTTCGGGGAGATCTTCTGATTCGGGCCATTCCGGTAGAGCGTTCCGTTCAGCTCTCTAGGAATCTCGCCCTCGATGCGCGAAATAACAGAATCGGATTCGACCGGGTTCGGCCGGTTGATCGAGGTAAAACCTTCACTGGGAGAAATCGACATAGATAAATCCTTTCGATGGGTGATCAAATGGTTTTTTTGAGAGGCGACGTCGTAACGGGCGTAACGGGCGTAACGGGCGTAACGGGCGCGACGGGCGCGACGGGCGCAGAAGAAGATCGCGACTTACCGTCGCGGACGTTCTGCAAAGGGAGAGGGCCGAACTCACGATCGCTGTACGCTTCGACGAGTTCCTCGAGCGAACAACCGAAAGCGAGCATCCCCGAAAGATGAAGGGCTACGAGCCCATGAATGCCAGACCAGTAGAGATGAGCCACCACGTCGGGGTCTCCGTCGAGCACTCCCGCGTCGACCGCTTCTTCGACCACAGCTCGCATGATCGTCCACCCGCGAATGCCCTCGTGATCCCGGCGCTCGCCGCGCTCACCGAGGTCGAGCTCGAATAGGATGCGATAGGCGGAGGGTTCCGAGAGGGCGAAGCGCATATACCCGCGGCCCATCGCGCGCAGACGCTCCCGAAGGTCCGCATGAGATCGAGCGCCCTCTTCGATCGCGTCGGCGAAGCGGCTTCCCGCCGCAGACCGAACCGCATCAAAGATTTCCGCCTTGTTCTCAAAATACCGATACGGCGTCATCGGGCTGCAGCCCAGATTCTTGGCCAGCGCCCGCATCGTGACCGCCTCGTAGCCACTCTGGGCGAAGAGCTCAGTCGCGCAGGCACAGAGGGCCTCGCGGAATTCATCGACCTTGTCTTGGGAAAGTGCGGCTCGCGGCATGAGTTATTTATACGATGTAAAATTTACGATGTCAAATGTATCCCTGGCGACACGCCCTGCCACCCCCGCAGGGGGTAGGGAAGGATCGGCAGGCATGTGGGGCCCACTCAGGGCTCAGGGCAGCCAGGCCGGCCCGCCGGGCTCCGTCACGCCCGCTCCCCAACTGCGCCGAACCTCGAATGTCTTGTTCGGTACGCACTACGCCCCTCATCAACGGCAAGCACAAGTCGGTGTCGACGATGGCGGAGACGACGACTGGCTCTCTCAACTCTACTGGCCTCTTCCCTCTCTGTATCGCCGACTCTTCCGGCCAGTCTCCGCAGGGCTCGCTCTAGTCACGGTGACCCTGGGATGTTTAGGCTGTGGAACCAACCCTGCGAATACCCAACCGCCCCAAACGCAGCTGCACGCGCCGAGCGGACTGAACTTTTACAACCCGCCCTCGCCTCTTCCGGCCGGTCCGAGTGGAACCGTCATCCGGGCCCGCACAATCGAGGGACCACCGGACGCAACCACATGGCTTGTTCTCTACAAGTCCCCCTCTCTGAACAATCAAGAAACCGCAGTATCCGGCTGGATCATCGTTCCAGACGGTCGGCCATCGGATGGTGAGCGAGGCATCGTCGCATGGGCGCACGGAAGCAAGGGCATCGCCGACCGATGCGCACCAACTCGTCAAAGCATCTTGGCCCCCTCTCCGGGCCTGTCGTTCACCGGCGTCCCCTTGCTGTCCGAATTCTTGGAGCCGGGTCTGACTATCGTCGCTACGGACTACGAGGGGCTAGGAACCCCTGGGCGACATCCCTACGGCGTCGGAGAAAGCGAGGCTCGCTCCATACTGGATATCATTCGCGCCGCTCCCCATCTGGACAGTTCTGCCGGCGGGCGTGCAGCAATACTGGGGTTCTTACCGGGGGGGCGAAGCGCCGTCTTCGCGAACTAATTCGCTCCCAGTTATGCGCCTGAGATCGAAATCGCAGGCGTCGTCGGGGTTGGCGCAGCCGTTGCAACAGCCGATCCCGAGCAAGTCAATCATCTGCTGAATTCTGGCAAAGCTGGGCTGATCATCATGGGGCTCGCCGGACACCAGGCGGCCTTTGGCGGAAAGCTCGCAGATTTGAATAACAACCTTACGCCGCTTGCGATCCAAAACATTCCCGCGCTGGAGAAGGTCTGCCTCCCAGGAGCAATCAAGCTTTTTGAAGCGTTCCCGCCGACCGAATTATTTGTAGCTTCAAGCCATCTCCTCCATTCTGGTGTACTTCGGCGGGACTTTGGAGATGCCCCCGGATACCGGCGCGGAGCCGCGCCTATTCTCCTTATTCAGGGCGGTGCCGACCGATACATACCAAGACGCTTCATCGAAACCTGGGCCAGACTTATCACAGAGACGGGTCAGGAGATTGAGGTACGCCACTATGATGATGTTGGGCATGATGCGTTTTTGGCTGCCGTAGCAGATATCGTCAAGTGGGTGACTGCACGACTCGGGAAGGATCGACATGCCATCTCAAACTACGATATGCCCCCAAGGACCATAAATAGAGGTTCGCTCACGTCATTATCACTATGCTAGTCTCAAACATCTTTTAGCGGCGGTGAACAATGGCGACGACCTGGCAACGAGCACGGATCATTCCTGTATCGGGAATCACTTCCACGAAAGAGGCAGAACAAAGAGCAACGTCTGCACTGCTGGCCGTGCTCGGAATTGTTCGTCCATTTTCCAAAGCACTTCTCTCAAATTATGGCGCGAGCAATGCTGACCGAGCGAATGTCGAGTGCTTTTTGGAAGTTACATTCAAGGACGCGGCGGGGAATTCGGTTCGCCCTGACGGCTTGATTAGAGTCTCTCACGGTATCCGAGCACCATGGACAGCTCTTGTGGAAGTGAAAACCGGAACTTCACGCCTTGGGGCCGAGCAGATTAATGCCTATTGGGATGTCGCACGCGCAGAAGGCTTCGACGCCGTCATTAGCGTGTCGAATGAAATCGCCCCCTCGCCCGGCGTTCATCCAACGGCGGGATTGAAAAACCGGGCGAATTCAAAAGTTCAGATTCACCACGTTTCATGGACGCGACTGCTGGCTACCGCCGTGAAGGAAAAGACACATCGGGGAATCGAAGATCCCGAGCAAGATTGGATTCTAGGCGAGCTCATTCGATACCTCGAACACGATTCGTCAGGCGCGATGGCTTTCGACGATATGGGGCCTAACTGGAACGAAGCTCGAGACTCTGCGCGGCATGGATCGCTCAATGCCAGATCGCCAGAAGCTGTCGAAATAGCTCAGCTGTGGGATCAACTTCTTGGTTATGTCTCGCTACGGCTTGGTGCTGATATCGGGGAGGACGTGACTGAAGTAATTCCTAGAGCCCAACAGCTTGACCCGAAACTTCGAACGAAGACATTTGTGGATCAACTTTGCGGCGAAGGGCTGTTGAGAGGCGAACTGCGAATTCCGAACACAGTTGGGGATCTCGGCCTGATCGTTGATCTAAAGGCAAGGCAGATCGTGGTTTCCGTGGCATTCGACGCGCCCGGAGACAAGAAGGCTAAGGGTCAAGTTGGTTGGTTGCTCAGGCAACTGAAGGAATGCCCCGACCGCCTCATCATCGAGGCCTATCCAAAAAATTCTCGCAAGGGGATCGCGTCTAGCCTACGAGCCGCCAGAGAAGATCAGCTTTTGCTTGTCGATCCATCGGGCAAAGACGCGAGCCGGTTTCATCTCATCGCTCGCAGTGAGATGGGTTTGGGTAGAAAGAACGGCAAACGTGCAGGCTTTGTTCGATCTGTGGCAGACGCCGTGGAGAGCTTTTACGGTGACATCCTTCAGAACCTAACCGCATATCAGGTTCGAGCACCTCAGCTCAAACAATCGACGGCTGCCGTCTCTGACGAACCGGATCTTCCAACCGTTGAGCTAGTCGAACCGATTCCTCAACCTGACGCCGAGGCCAGGCCCGACGATGTGCCGGCGACAGCTCCTTTGCCGGGGTCGTGGAATACCTCCCTTTGAACAGGTGAGGCCAGGGCGAAGTGCGGTTCCGACGTTGCAAGGTGCAGAGTTGGCCCTCACCAAACTGGCCCGGGTGTTGTTGCTCTAGCAACTCCAGGATCGTCAGCACCTGCAAAACACGGTCCTCGTCGCGTCTCAGCAACGGGACGATCACTTCATCCCAGACTTCCACGACCGGATCGTGGCGAGTTCGCCAGCCTCGCTTCTTTTCCGTCTGCGAAGGCAGCGGGCCTCGCTCCCAATCTCGCGCAGTCCGAACACTCATCCCTACAGCCGCCGCAGCGGCCCCCTGACTCTTCCCATTCGTGCGTTTCTGCCTCAACAACCGCACCTGCTCGTCCGTCACCATCGCCGCCACCTCCTGCCCGGAGGGTGAGGTCGCGATCACTACACTGGCAAACCGGCAGTTTTAGTTGTCGTTGTGCGGCAGAAGCAATTGTCGTTGATCAAGAACTCCCCGAGTAGGCGGCAGACTCCCGCTTTCGTGAGCATCAGAACGCCCGCGGCCGAGCGAAGGTCTTCAGCGTGACCGGCGCAAACCCCATTTTCGAAATCACGCCACGCAGGGCCTCGTTCATGCCGCGCGAGAGGATCGGTGGCGACGAGTTCACGTGCGTCGATAGACATACCGCTGATCGGATGAGCTGAAGGTGGTGGTCGGGCCGGCGGGGCTCGAACCCGCGACCTCTTACCCCACAATCAAGCCTGCTCGTCCGCCCACTGCTCCGGCGTAAACGTCTTCATGCTGAGCGCATGAATCTCTTTCCCCATCCAGTCCGAAACCGTGCCGTACACAAGCTGCTGTGACTTCACGCGGTTCAGTCCTGCGAACTGCTCGCTCACAATCACCGCACGGAAATGACCGCCCCCATCCTTCGCGCCGACATGACCGGCATGAAGATGGGACTCGTCGATCACTTCGAGATGCGTTGTCGACAGCGCGTCTTTAAGTCGGGTCTCTAAATCGTCTCGCACTTTGTTTAGTCCTTAGGCAAGCCGAGCATGCGCTCGGCGATGATATTTTTTTGGATATTAGGCGTGCCGCCACCGATGACGACCTCCGGCCAGTTCAGCGCAAATCGGGCCCAAGCGCCGCCGTCCACGCTCTCTTCTTCACTTCCCATCAGAGTGGCCGACGAACCGAGAATCTCGAGTGCGAGCTCGCCCAGCCCGATTTCGAGACTCGCGCGATGGAGCTTGTTGATCGACGTTTCCGAGCCGAGCGGCTCGCCCTTCAACTGCTTAGTGAGAAAGCGCATGCCGTTTAGCCGCATAGCTTCGATCTTCGTCTCCGCTTGCGCGATGCGCCGACGAATACCCGGATCATCGCTCATCGCGCGTCCGCCCCGAACCGTCTCGCGGGCAAGCTCCTTCACTTCCCCGATCTTCCGAATCAGACCATGCACCTCGGCGATCGACGATCGCTCGGAAGCCAGCGCCGAGATCGTGACCTTCCAGCCCTCGCCTTCCGCGCCAAGCCGATTCGCCACAGGCACGCGGACATTGTCGAAGAAGACTTCGGCAAACATGGCGCCGCCGCTCATATTTTTGATCGGGCGTACCTCGATTCCGGGCGTATCCATCTCGACGAGCAAGCATGTAATGCCGTCGTGCTTACTCTCCGACGCCTGGTCCGTGCGCACGAGGAGGATCATCATCTTCGACCACATAGCGATCGAGGTCCAAATCTTCTGCCCGTTCACGACATAGTCATCGCCGTCTCGCTCGGACTTACATTTCAGGCTCGCAAGATCGGAACCCGAGTCGGGCTCGGAGTAGCCCGTGCACCATTGGTACTTTCCGTCGAGAATATCCGGGATGTACTTCTGCTTCTGTTCTTCCGTGCCGTACTGAATGATCGATGGACCGACCCAAGCAAGTCCCATGAAGCAAGATCCAAGCGATGGCGCTTTTCGCTTCGCCATTTCGTCCTTCAAAATGACTTGCTCCATGATCGAACCGCCACCGCCGCCGACATTTTCCGGCCACGAAAACCCGACCCATCGCTTTTCGCGAATCTTCGTGCTCCAGTCCGCCATCGATTCCGGCGTGCGTTGGCCGTCCTCAGGGAGGTTCTCATCAAGGAACGAAACCACTTCCTGGCGAAAGGATTCTTCTTGCTCTGAGAGTTGAAAATCCATGTCTATAGACCTCCGAGCTGCGCGACGCGCGCGTAGTGATAGTCAGCGTCACCGAACATGGGGCGCACCCATTTCGACCGCTTCAGATAGAGTTGAATATCGTATTCCCACGTGTACCCGACGCCGCCATGCAGCTGGACACCCATGATTCCGGCATCAGGGAACGTATCCGCGCAGTACGCCTTCGCTCGAGAAACCGCAATCCGCGCATCCTCAGCATCCTGATCAAGCGCCCATACCGCGTAGTAGACGAGTGAGCGGAACGACTCGACATCGACGTAGATCTCCGCGAGCGGATGCTTCACGCCCTGGAACTTCCCGATCTGTTCATCGAACTGCACGCGCTCCTTCGCGAACTCCGTCGTGATGTTCAGCGCCGCCTCCGCGGAACCGACCGCCTCCGCCGTCACCAACGCTGCACCGAGATCGAGCAACCACTGCGCAGCTTCCCAGCTGCCCCCCTGTTTGCCTAACACACAATCCGCATCGACTCGGGCTTCTTCAAGCGTCAGCTTCCCGATTCGCTTCGTGAGATCCATCGCCGCGAAGTTGGACGCCTCGACACCCTTCGTTCCTTTTTCCACAACGACAAGCGAGATGGAGTCCGCATCGGACCCACTTCGAACCGCAACAACAAAGAGATCCGCCGCAGCCGCGTCCGTCACAAAAAGCTTCTCGCCCGAAAGAACCAGTTCATCGCCGTCCGGCTTCGCCAGCGTCTCCACACCGCCCGGCGTGAAGCTGTCGGTCCGCTCGAGAAATGCGAACGTGCCCACCTTCGAACCGTCCGCCAGGCTCGGGATCCATCGCGCTTGCTGCGCCTCGGATCCGAAACGCTCGATGGCCTTTGCCGCAATCACCGTCGAAATCAGCGGCGACGGAAAAAGCGAACGTCCCGTTTCTTCCAAAACAACAAGAAGCGTCTCGAGGTCCAGGCCAACGCCGCCATGCGCCTCGGGCATAGCGAGCCCCACCCAACCCAACTCCGCCATACGGGCCCAAAGAGCCGGGTCGGTGGAGGGACCGTCTTCTTGTTCAGCGATTTCGCGCACGCGTTCGAGCGAGGCATTCTGATCGAGAAACTTCCGCACTTCCGCGCGGAGGAGTTCTTGTTCTTCGGAAAAGCCGAAGTTCATGGGGGTCTTCCTTTTGTGGATGCTCGCAAGCGCTCCCAGATGCAAGGCCTGTGCAACTTGATCGCTCTAACGCTCTGTATTCGACCTAGATTCGAAGCTGAACCTATATCGTAACTTTTTCACTACACTTCAATTCCTCAGCAAGCACGCCGACGACGGAGCTCGTTCATCGTTTCGCATCATAGAAGACGCAGTGAGAGGCAGCGACCTCTCCAGAGCTCGCGAGCGGCACTAGCCCCGATTGCGCAAAGAAGGCCGACGCCATGACCGCACACAGAGCCCTCTCATCCATCGCATACATCATTATTGCCCTCGTATTGATCGCGCTCCCGAGCCAAGCGGGTACCGAGCTCAGCCCTGAAGGTCGGCGCATCGCAACGGGGCCAAAATCGATCCAACAATCGGTCGACGGGTTCGATCTTCAGCTGATCGACCAGAGCTCCCCTGCGCCTGGCCGTGTGCTCAGTCAGAGCGGAAGGTCCTTGCGTGCAGGCCCCACTCAGCCGGTTTCTGTCGGCATCATTGGATGCCCCGGCTGCCAGACCGAATCGCTTCTCGAGGAACTGCGTCCGTATATATTCGTCCCGGCTGGGAATTAGCGGGCTTAGAGCTCATCCTGAGTCCGCACGCCGTCGGTGCTCCGGCTCTCTCTGAGCGCAAGAGTGCGCACTCCCTCACCTTCGCGCGCCCGCCTGTGCCCGCCCGAGGCGGCCCAGGAATCCTCACTCCCCCCGTCGAGTCGGGCGCCCGCAGGGACATGGCAGAAACCTTCAAAATCCCACCTCTCTGATCGCCAGCTGATCCTCAGTGATGAGACAATCGCCAACGACGCCCCAGACAGATGCCCGGCATGTCCTTCTACGGACACGAACCTGGAAACGCCCCCACCGCGCCCCAGCGCTTCGAGCCGAGCTAGAGGAGAACCAATGCGGCGAATTAGATTCGACGACTTCGAGATCGATCTCGACCTTTTCACCCTTTCAAAAAACGGCGAAAAAATCCACATCGGCCCGAGGGCACTCGACCTCCTCATCTGCCTAACCGAAAACCGAGAACGCGTTGTTAGTCTCGACTTCTTGCAACGGGAAGTCTGGAAGGCGAAGAGCCTGAGTGCAGCAACGATTCCGACGGCCATTATGGAAATTAGGCGGGCGTTGGGGGATAGCGCGACCGCCCCATCGTTTATCTCTTCGACAAGAGGCAGGGGCTACCGCTTCCTTAAAGATGTTGAGCTCTCGCAGACTCAAGAGGAAACGAGAACTTCGACGATCTCCAAGCAATTGCCGTTTGTCGGACGCGCATCTCAGATCAAGCTCCTGAAACAAATGTCTGACCAGCTCGTCTCACACTCTCTCGGCCGGATAGTCGTGCTCACTGGCGAAGCGGGCATCGGAAAGACCCGCCTGTTGTCGGAGTTCATGGATTCCGCATCCGAACGAGTCTCTTGGGCTTCAGCAAGGAGCCCCAAGTTTGAGGGCTGTCCGCCGTTTTGGCTATGGACTCATCTCCTCCGCGATGTAAACGCATCCGGCCGCTTCACAAGCCCAAGACTTGCGATCTTTACTCAGGCACTTGCCAGAGTCTTCCCGGAGGTCCTTGGCCCGGCGCCTGCGCGCTTCGAACCTCCGCAGTCGATTGCAAAATTCACAGTGATCGACCAATGGATCAGTGCAATCAGGAGCATGGCCGACTCCGGACCTCTCATTCTCACTTTCGAAGACATCCACCGCGCCGACGTGGACTCCCTCGACTTGCTCGCCTGCCTAGCGGAAGAGGTAGAGCAAGACCCTATACTTATCTTGGCCACCCGCAGGCCACCAACTAAGAACGACAAGAAGGCTTATCGAATCGCAGAGATCGCCTCGGCGCAGAATGCAGTCTCGATGGAAGTCCCTGCGCTTTCCGCCTCCGAGATTGCCTCTCTCTTCGAGCCCCTGCGAGACGACCGAGAGATCACCGGGGAGGCTCTTCACCGGCGCACGCGCGGAAACGCCTTCTACCTTTCACGGGTAATTCAGCACTTCGGTCTTGACCGGTCCCGTGTTTCGCCGGAAAGGCTCGAACTCGAGCTACCTGCGAATACTGGCGAGCTCATAGCAAGACAACTCTCGGATCTACCGCAGCAGACTCGAGAAGCACTATCAGCCGCATCGATCCTCGGTGATCGATTCTCAACCGAAGAAGTCTCATCACTCACATCGCTGCCCTCCATCGAAGTGCTCGAACACCTTTCACCTGCAAAGAATGCCTCGATCATCCGCGAAGACACTACAGAGCTAGTTTTCACGCACTCGATCTTACGCGACGCGCTCTACTCCGAGCTTGACGACACAATCCGAACAGGGTTGCACAGAAAAGCCGCCGACAGCATTAAGCGACGCCCAGACGCACTGCAACGCCCCGCCGAAATCGCGCACCATCTTGAGAGATCGATTCCCCTGTCCTCAAGGTCAGAGACTACGGAATGGCTCTTGAGATCAGGCCGTGAGGCAGTATCACGCTTCGCGTATTCCGAAGCCGTTCAAGCTCTCACCCGCGCGCTCAGAAACTGCGAAGCCGACGAAATGGCCTCGCCCAAAGACATCTGCGCCGTCATGAATGAACTCGCAAGCGCCGTCCTCTACGACGGGAACAGAGAAGAGTCTAGATCCCTACTCTTCAAGTCAGCGAGCTTGGCAAGAACGAGCGGGCTCTCGGCCTCACTCGCGGCGTGTGCGCTTGCTCTCGCACCCGATTTCCTCACGATCGAAGTCGGCGTTTTTGACATCGAGCTTGTCAGCCTACTCCGCGAAGCCCTGGCCGCGACCCCAGAGTCGGATATCGCCCTCAGAAGCAAACTTCTAGGGAGGCTATCCCAAGCCGGACAATGGACCGAGCCCGCTTCCAAGACCGAGGACCTTGCAATCGAGTCGCTGGATCTCGCTCGCAAGACTGGCGAGCTTGACGTTCTCGTCGAGGCTCTCGCGGCTCGCGCAGAGTCGATGCACGGCCCCGCACTTGCCGAAGCAAGACTCCCAATTATCAAGGAGCTCGGCACTGCCGCTCAGCAGGCTCATAGTTTCCCAGCCCACCTTCTTCAAATAACACGGTCGATTGCGGCCCGACTCGAACTCGGAGACATACGTGGCGTCGAAAAAGAGAATGAGCAGTACCGAAAAATTGCGTCTCGTGCGGCACTGCCCCAATACGATTGGTACCCCTTAGTCACGGACGCGATGCTGGCACTCATGCGAGGGGAGATTGATGCTGCGGAGTCTTTTGCAATCGCTTTCAGAGATGTTGCAGGACTCGACCCCGACCAGAACTGCCTACAATCCTTCGCGGGTCACTACATTCTCAGAGAAATGGAGCGAGATAATACCGCGGCAACTATTCCCCTCGTCGAGGGGATTCTCAAAGAGGATAGACATATGTACGCCTGGCCTGCGGCGGCCGCTTGGCTCCACTGGGCTTCATCCGATTTTACGAGTGCCGAGAATGCCATAAGCAGACTCGAGACGGAAGATTTCGAGAAAATGTCAAGAGAACCCGGGGGAGGTATCGCGCTAGCCCTCTTCGCAGAGATTGCCGTAGACATAGAGCATGTGCCTAGCATCGAACCGCTCTACGAATTAATCTCGCCGCTCTCCGGGCGATGCGCGAGTCTCGGATACGGAATCGCATACATGGGTTCGTTTGAGCGATACGGCGCCTTACTTGCTAAATCGCTCGGGAAAATCGATGACGCTCGTTCGCTGCTAAAGGCGGCGTGCACGGCCGAACGCAAGCGTGGAGCGATGAGTTGGCTCATGTACGCGGAAGCGAGCCTCCTACACTTAGAGGCAGATGCTGGGACGCCCTCGATCGAGCAGATCGAGCGCGCGAGTCAGCTCTCAACAACGGACCGCGCGGCAAAGCTCCCTAGGGCGAAACGAATATTGACTGAAGCGATCAAGTCGGTGACATCTTGACGTGGTACCCAGAAACACCGAACCAAAAGGGGCAAACGGAATCCTCAGTTACGGGAAGGCGATAAACGATAAAGCTTCAGGTTTGACCCATTGCCCGAACGAAGATCGTATACCTAGCGATGTCGAGTAAGCAGGAAGCCTCGAACTCGCCGCAGCCGAGCCCAGGGCTCCAGACGCCGATCTCCGGTCAGCTATATCTCTGCGGGTTCATCAAGTCGCGCTTGTCCACCCCCGGCCACAACCTCCGAATCACAACGCGGCAGAACGAGGCTAAACGTTACACCTCCATCCTCTCCTGGCGTTACGAAGAGGTCACCGTCGTGATCAATGGCGATCTGTCGACTAATAGGTAGCCCTAGACCTGTCCCCTTCCCCGCGGCCTTCGTCGAAAAGAAAGGCTCAAACAGCTGTTCTGGTGGAGCCTGCAGTCCGGGACCGTCATCAGAGACGTCAATTCGAACGGAATCCGGAAACAACTCGGCTCCGATCTCTATCGTGTGGCCATCTTGCTCGATCGCGTCCGCCGCATTCTTGAGAAGATTCAGGAAAATCTGGTTTATCGCGCTCGGATCCCCAAAGGCTCGAGGCATTCCGTCAGGCAAGGTCAATATTAGTTCCCCTCCGGCAGATCGAACGGTAGGCCCGAGGAGCAGGGCTGTAGACCGGATGCCGGCAAAGACGTCCACCTCGACTTTTTCAACTCGGTCCCGTGAGGCAAAATCGCGAAGATCCCCAACAAGTCTACTAGTACGCTTAAGCCCCTCCGAAACGATTTCTACAAGCTCTCCGATAGCGACCGAGGCCTCTCTGACATCATCAGATTCCGCGACCGCTCCACACTCGGATAGCACAGCCTTGTCTATAGCTAACGAACCGCTGTTCTTTTCGACACTGGAGGAATCGCTGATTCTCTGCGCGGCTCTCTGCACAACGGCGACCTCTCTCTCCATGGCCCGCACCGCATTAAGAGCGAAATTTACGGGATTGTTTACTTCATGAGCAACACCCGCAGCGAGTTCTCCAACCGCGGCCAAACGCTCGGACTGAACCAACCTAACCTCCGCAGCCTTGAGGTCGGACAGGGCCGCTTCCAGCTCATGGTTCCTTGACTCGACCTCTCGTTGAAGCACACGAACTCTTACGAGACCTCTCGCACGAGCCAACAACTCGCGTGGATGAAAAGGCTTAGTGACATAGTCATCAGCGCCAAGCTCTAGGCCTTCGACCTTCATCTCGTTCTCAGCCTTGGACGAGACGAGCATTACAGGCGTCGACTTCAGAGACTCGTCCTCCTTGATCGCCCGGCAGAGCTCGGTCCCGGACATCTCCGGCATCATGATGTCGGTTACAACTAAGTCAGGCCGGTGGGCTCGGACAAGATCCAACGCCTCTCGGCCGTTCCGGGCGAGGCAAACCTCAAGTTCTCGCCCTAGCAAGAACGCGAGTAATTCCCGCATATCGGCGTTGTCGTCCGCGACGACAGCTATTGGCTTTCCTGATGCCCCAACCACGCCTGCTGGGATACGACTTCCAGGCTGCTGAGAGCCCCAACGCTCCACGCTTCGCCCAACGTCTAGTTCGATGGCTGAAGATGTGTATTCGGAGTCGACTACGCCCCCGCCGCGGGAACCTCCTTGCTCCGCTAAATCGCCCTCGCCTATATTTTCGATGAGTGGCGACTCGACGACTTCTACATCCGGCGCGCCTTGCGGGAACTTTACGATCATCGTAGTGCCCTCGCCGGGCCCCGCGCTCTCCGCCCACACCGAGCCTCCATGAAGTCCAACAAGCTCTTGGACCAGGGAAAGCCCAATACCAGTTCCTTCATGTGCACGAGTGGCCGAAGCATCTACCTGAGCGAACCGATCGAATATCCGGCCAATGTCATCCGGCGCCAACCCTACGCCCGAATCAACGACCCTCATCTCGATGCCATCTGTCTCCTCATCTGAGCAGAAGTCGATGCGCACAAATCCACCCGCCTCAGTGAATTTAAGGGCGTTGCCAACGAGATTTACGATCACCTTTTCAGCCGCGTCCCGATCAACATAAATTCGCGGAAGATTGGATTCGGAATTGATCGAAAGATGAATATCCTTCGTCTCCGCCATAGGAGTCGCGCCATCGACTACATCCTTGGCGATCAGGAAAACATCTTCGGACGTCCGATTGATGGAAAACCGATCGCTCTCCAGCTTTGCAAGATCAAGTAGATTATTGATTAGCTTCAATAGTCGCTGACCGTTCACGTGCATCATGCGAAGCGTTTCCGCGACGGGACCCGGCAGGTCTCCGCGTTCGCCTCCTCGCAGCGTTTCCAACGGCGCAAGCATGAGAGTCAACGGAGTTCTCAATTCGTGGTGAACGTTCGCCGAGAACCTGTTCTTGGCTTCATCCAGCGACGCGAGGGAGTCGCGAGCGGCTTCAATCTCTCGTCGCTGCTCAAACGCGACAACTCGATTCACGGTGAGGGCATTGCAACTGAAAGCACTTTCGAGAACGGCACATAGGATGAAGACCATCTGGATTCCGAAGGCCTGAGTATCTACCGCCTCATCGCCGCCGAAGGCCGCCCCTACGAACCCAACGACGCAGATCAGCGAGATCAACATCGCGCCCCTAACGGAGATCGGCTGTAGCACGGGAGTACCCACGAGTACGATTATCAAGCCCGCGAAGTAGAGGCTGTCGGCGCCGCCGCTGAAATAGATCATGACGAGAATTTCAATCGCTACCGCGGCCGCGACTCCAATTTGACATGCGTTTGGCCATTTATGGCGCCAAGAGAGCCAGACGAGCGCGAGGAGCATATTCACGAAAAGGCGCATTGAAACGAAAAGCGGGAAGTGCGAGGGGAAAACCCATCCATCAAGCCCAATGAATGCAAACTGGGCGATCAACGCGAAGGCACAAGTACCCGCAAGCTGCGAAACCGCGGTAGCCCGCCCCTCAAGCGCCCAATACGCCTTGTGGCGCTCTGCCCATGTCAAATTCGACTGTTCCATCGCTGACCGTCATCATCGGCAGGTCGGGACGGCGGCTTGATTTAGCTGAAGCGTGGGTTACCCGGACCTCTGACGAGCCCTGAGCAATGCCGGAAGCAGTAGAACGTCGGCCGCGAAGCAAAGGAGCATTACAAGACTGGTCAACAGTCCAAGGTTCCTCGTAAAGGCGAACTGAGAAAACCCCAGAACTAAGAAGCCCGCCCCGACGGCCAAAGTAGTCGTCGCTAGAGGCGCCAAGACCCCTGCGAGCGTCTCCTGTAAATCTCCAGAAGAATGATAGGCGCTACAAATATGAATCGTGTCGTCCACAGCGATTCCTAGAGCCAAGTTAGCGACGAGGACTGTGCCTGCATCGAGGGGCACGCCCAGCAAAGACATTCCCCCAAATGCCATCGCGAGCGGAACCGTGTTCGCAAGCAAAGCCGCCAAAGCGAGGCGCCAGGAACGAAAGATCAAGAGAAGAAGAATCGCAATACAAGAAGTCGCGAAGGCTACTCCAACAATCTGGCCGCGCGCGATTGCCCGCTCAGCCCGCGCGAACTCATACATGATTCCAGTTGCCCGGGCGGAATAGCCGTGAAGGCCATTCTCCCTCCACCAAGACTCCGCCAAGCGTGCAGTCTCTAATAGATGATCTGACCCGTTGTCGTCGACTCGAAGCACTACGTTGGTGGAACGGTATTCCGAGTCAACAAAGTCCCAGATCTGATCGGTCGAGCTCAAGAGCAATAAGTATTGCGAGACTTGGGCGTCCGAGGTAATCGACCCGCCGCCCGGCGAGAAGACTTCGTGTACCGATATGACCGGGTCCGCGACGGACAGTACCTTTCCGACGCCATCGAGACCTCCAAGGTAAGTTGAGAATCGATCGAGCATTTCAACAATCTCGGGAGTCGCGATAGACATGCCCGACTCGGCATCGATGACAATGTTCACCGGGCTGATACCCGAAAGCGTCCGACGAATAGCCTCGTAGTCATCTCTGACGGCGCTTCCTCGAGCAAACCACTGTGTAGCGTCAGTCTCCAGACTGAGAGATGGAAGAGCTCCAGCTCCGAGGATGCCCAATCCGATTCCCACTACACAAACGGCTCGAGGATAAGCGCCCACTCTTAAGATTGAAGTACCCAGTACTCCATCCGCCCAAATTCGGCCTAAACCTTCGGCGGTAGTAACGGACGCCCGTGCCAACAGCGCGGGAGCGAGCGATAGAGCTAACAGAGTCGCGAGAATTGTTCCCAATGCTCCGAGCGCACCGACTTGCTGCAGAGCTTCGATTGGAACGAAAGCGATTGCCACGAATCCGATGGAAGTCGTCAGGCCCGAGAGGGCGACCGAGAGACTCACGTCTTCTGCGGCCTGCGTTCGGTCGTCGATATTGGACGGTCGCCCCATCGCAAATACGAAATGAACTGCGTATGCGCATCCAAGAGCCAGGTGAATCGAAGGCAAAATCATCGTCGAGAGACTCAGGGAGATACCGAAAAGGCCCATTCCTCCAAGTATCGATATAGACGCGACGCCGCCAATAGCCACCGGAACGAGAGCCGATAGCCAGTTGCCGCACAGGAGCCGGAGTAACACCGCGATAAGAATCACCGTCGCCAAAGCGAACGAAGCCACCTCGCGCGCGGTGTGAAGATTGATCTCAGTCCGAAAGACTGGAACGCCAGAAATCATCCGTCCCGGCCACTCGGAGGCCGAGAAAATATCACCAACAATTTCCTCAGCAGGGCGCTCGAGAGACGCTTCGAAGAGCACATTGAGCGCAATCAATCGACCGTCGTCCGAGACAAGCGAACGAGGCGCGATCCTGTCCTTTAGCAGGAGAGCGAGAAGGTCACTACGCGACAGACCTTCCCTGTCGTAGCCCTCCAGCGCGGGGTCTAAGGCTAGCGATCCGTCACTTCTAGCGCGGATAACCGGCACTGAAGCAATGCTGTCGACTCGCCGTACTCCTTCGATTCCCTCTAGCGAATCCGTAAGCCGAATGACCTCCTCAATGATTTCCGATGAAAGAGGTTCGCCCGATTCAAGCGTCAGAACGACGAGTTCATCTCCGCCGAAAATCTCTTGGCTTCGCTTATAGAAGGACCAGGGCTCCGATCGCGTATCAAGAACTTCATCTGTGGAGGTTTCGACCTCAAGGAGGAGTATTCCTGGAAGGGCCAGAGCCGCGGCGAGAACCCAAATTGCAATCACCGCCCGCGGTCTGAGAATCCCTAACCGGACCATCGCCGCCGGAATTCGCCTTCGCTCAGATTGAAAATTCGACAAGCTATTATTTCAGGTGGGGCGGCTTGCGGCGATTAGCCATGCCTGGGGTGGCAATCCGAAGGACTCGGCGACTTCTACACCTTTGAAGCCGGTATTCTCAAACGCCGCAACGAGATTGGACTGACTCCAGAATCGAAAAATGCCTCGCTCTTCGAAGTCCAAGAGCCTCGCGGCGTCATTGATAAACTCTCCCAACGCCGGTTCAACTTCCTTTTCTCCGTCGTGCCCGAATGACGAGAGGGCTCGCCCTCCTCTAAGCTCAGCAATCCCGTCTACGCAGATCTTCGACGTGTCTGCGTCCTCACGGAGCACGGACATCACGACTCGCCCCCCTGGTTTCAACAGCTCGAAAACCGCAGATAGGAACTGGTCCGGACGCAAGATGTAGTTAAGAAGAAGGGAGGCGACCACTCTGTCCACAGAATGTGCTTGAAGCGGGAAGCCAACACTAGGACGCAAGAACGAGAGATCAGCCACTACAGAACTCGAGCGAAAAGGGGCATCCTCAGGTAAAGAATCACGACCTCGCAAAACTCCCTCGAACACTAGGTCGACCGGTATCACATGCAGACCTAGTACGGCCGCCCGAGAGCGAAGAAGCGACTTCGAGAAAGTCCCCAGTCCGCTACCCAGATCTACGACTATTGCTCCCTCGAAGACCCGGAGAGCCTCCAACTGATCCAGCATTAGCCTTCGATGTGACTCCGTCTCCGTGACCATTTCCATGCCTATGCCCCCGTCGCGCCCGACGAGATAAGACTTCCAGAACCCCCTAAGGTTCGGTGATTCGTCTACCTGGCGAAGGCGGGACCGCTCCCGCCGTTGCCTAGCCTTGAGTGACTTCGGCTCGCATGAGACTGGCCTAACATCAATCGCCCCTAACGCGATTCTCGCGCATTCCGATGCCGCCAAACCAAATATCTCAATAGCCTCGGCACTTGACCTCAATTGATGACCGGTCGCAGCTTCAAAATGACGGCGCTTATCATTAGGCCCGAACGAGAGCACGTCGAGAATACGCTCAGGGTCGGTCCAAGCATCATCCTTACCGCTGATCCAAGTTACCGGCTTGACGATCTGCTGAAAATCACGCCGCGCGTCTTCAAGAAAGGCAATCCGGCTGGACAGTGCCTCCTTTGCTGTGCGATCAATATCTAGGAGCAATCCTTGAACGTCCTGCCGGCCAAACTTGATGCCGCGCTCGGCCCCTCCCAGATAGTCGACGCCTCCCGAAATGACTCGGATCAGCGACTGAGGGTCGGTTGCCCCGACAATACTCACCCATCCAGAGAAAAGGTCGGAGTCGTCCTGAGCCATCGCACGCCGCGCCTCGACGGAGGCCACGCTGAAGCTAACGATAACTGCGGGCCCCGCGCTTCTTCTATCCGACATGAATTTTGCGGCCGAGAAAAGGTCGTCCGCTCCTTGGGAGAACGTATAGTGGAGATTCCCAAGCTCAGGCTTATCGCACCCCGGATCAGTGTGAGACTCGCCACGTTTTCGAACACCATCGAAGCGTAGAACTGAAACGGCAAGTCCAGCTGCAGAGAAGGTGGAAAGAATCGTCGCGGCCAGCGGCGAGAGAGTTTCCTTAGTTTTCCCCCAAGCCGAAGGGATAAGAACGACCGGGCCGCCCTGCACTCTCCCAACGGTGTCTAGAATCCCAACAATCGATTCTCCCGAGCTGTTTGAGAATTCGACAATGTCTGGAGTTTCTAGCAACAGGGATTCATCTTCTCCTATCGAAACTCCTCCTAGATTCTCGATCCGATCGCGGGCTTGGACAACGTCTCGCTTTGAAGACGGCGAACCAGGTAGTACGGACAGACCAAGACGTGTCCAGCCTTTCCGGTCTCCAGCCGGCCGACGGTTTCGCATCACTGCGAATTCAGCCTCACGCTTCTCCGTCCTCTGAACTCGAACCGTCTTCATTTCATAGGATTCGGCCCCTCCACGAACAAGAACGCCGAGCCCATCCCCTGACGTATCAACCACTTCGGCCCGCGTCTCAGTTCCCCCTTCGAGAGCAAGCTTGACCCACAATTTCCCTTCGGGCTCCATCCGTACGCGATCACGGCGTTCGGCGCGGTACAGAACTCCTGGGGGAGACAATCGTACAACTCGCGACGATTCCAGCTCCTCTTCGGACGGGACGACTTCGGCGCTAAAGAAGTAGGGAACTCCTTTTAGCTCCATCGACAGGAAGAGCACGTTCGCGATCGGACCAAACCCAACGCAATCAAGTACTAGTTCGCTTCTCGATACAAGCCTGAGAGTGGCAATCTCTCGCTGGACCGATGAGTTAGTCCCCCGAGTCAGAGGAATCCGCTCATCTAGCGCCTGGTTAAGGATGCGGTCTATCGACGCAAAATCCGTTATCGCGAGAGGGTGAAGCCGGCGAAATTGGTCGGCCTCAATCGGGTCAGGAGAGACAGAAGCCAAGGTCGCGACCTACGACTTGCTCGGATGCAGATCGGACCACACGAATTGCTTCCAATAGCTCTCAGACACCTCGACCCAAAGCCGAATGCCTCCTTCCATCCGCATGAACTTGCGCACGTTTGTCATCAACCAACTGTGGACGGCCTGGCTATCGCGGCAACCCTCGCAATGTCCAGATGTGCAGCAAAAAGACAGTTTCTCGGTATCCGCGGAATATGCGTTAAATCCCGGCAGGACGGGATTGCCATTTCGAACCCGGTCATAGTGCACTGGATTATCGACGCTAATGCTCGGACAACTGTCGTAGCCGAACTCGCCCCACTCTGTCTTTCCTGAGATCAGCGCTCTGATGTAATAGGGGTGTGACAGAACGGTCTCTGGGAAAAGCTCCGCAACCCGAATAGCTTCGTCTGTCAGCCTGTCGCCGCTATCCGCCGGGGCGTCCGCGGCTTCCAAGCCATAGGGTGTGTAGTAGTTGAACGAGACCAAATTCCCATTGTCGGCGATTCGGCGAATTGTCGGCTCGATGGACTCGGGAGAAAGCTCGTCAAGCGCGTAAATAAAGGTCGCCCGAGGATCGTTCTTATAGTTCTCAAGAGCGGTTCCGAATAGCCCGCTAAAGCGATCGCCGTTCGGCTTGATGGCTCGCATCCGGTCGTCTTGTGAGGACCCCCCAAACAACGTGAGCGCAACGGCTACATCCTCAAAACCGTCGATGGGAAATGGCTTTAAGCCATTCGATGAGATCGTAACGTGTTCCATCGCCTCTACGAAAGAACTCACGCGGTCGAGATAGAGTGTCGGCTCACCACCGATTAGCAATGCCGCGGTAACTCCGCGCGTCGCTTGCTCTTTCGCGAACTTATTCCAGACGGCTAGGTCCGAGGCCTCATGCGACTGTTTATCGAAGTCGTAGGCGAAAAACCAACACCCTTCGCATCGAATATTGCAGGCGTTAGTTAGGTGGTATTCGGAACTCCGGATTGTCCCACCGAGGCGTTTCAGACGATCAAACCGCTGAGCCAGATCCGGATCATCAGCGAGAGCACTCAGCCTGCCCTTCTTTCGCGGACGAGCCTTACGATCTGTCGAAGCCGACGGAGACTGCTCCAAGTCTAAGGTCTCAACAAAATCAGAAGATGCATTGGATTGTGTCGGATTGGAAATTGTCGCCATCACTTTACGCTAGGGCATTTTACCCCTGAAAAACGAAGTGCTAGCGACAGATCTTGAAGTAGATCCTATGAAACCCTGATCCAGTTTTGATCTAGGACAATGGGCGGAAAGAGAGAGGGTCGATAACAGCCCCTTTCAACTCCCTGCAGCGGCACCCACGGGGACAAGTACAGCCCCCGTCCCCTAAAGCCCCACCACCGCCATAATCGCCATCACGCTGCCAACGATCGCAATCAGGTAAAGCAGAGTCCCGACAATCCCGTCCCGCTCGCCTCCACCAAAATCAATCAGCAGGGAGCGAACGTGATGCGCGCCCTTCCACAAAGGAAGGACGAGCAGAGCCGCGAGGATGAGCTTTCCGAGCGGCACGAAGCCGAACAGAGACGCCGTCGCGAGCGAGTGGGCGCGCGCGTACGAGAGCGCCTCGGCGTCGACCATGCCCATGGGAATCAGGATGCCCACGACGAGGATCCAGCCCGTGAGGAGCATGGTGCCGATCAGGATGCCCTGTCCGAAGAGGAGCCAAATGATGGGTTCTAGCCTGAGAAGAATCGTTTTCATTAGAAGATCACTCCCGCCAGGATGGCCGTCATAACGGCCGTGATGCCAATCCAAATCACATAGAGCATGGCATGGATGACGGCGGCCGGCGGCGGCTTGGCCGGGCCGATGGTCGGCGGCTGGGCTTTGGGGAAAAGCCGGAAGAAGCGCACGGCTACGAAGATGACCGCGATCAGGCAGAGTACATGGAACGCGATGTAGATCGGGTGCTGGAGACTCTCCATGGCGCGGGCCCAAGCGAGCGGGCCATCACCGAGATCGCGGATCAACCGGATCGCGACGAAGGCGACAAGGAAGTAAACGATTCCCGTCGCATCGAAGAGCAGGTAGGTCATGATCCGCTTGGAGCCCCACCAGGTCGACGGGGTCTGCGGAGGTGCAGCGCGCGTACGGCCCGGCGTCGGCGGGGCCATCGCGTGAGGGTGTGCCGGTCCAGCCATTAGTTCGAGCCTCCTCGGGGAATGACCAGGCCCTTCGCCCAGTCAATCACCGCACCAAATTTGGCCTGATTGATCGCGGCCGCGGGGTCTACGTTCTTCGGACAAACTTCCGAGCATTCGTTGGCGTAGGAGCAGCTGAACACCGTTCCTTCACCGCGGAAGATCTCGTTCCGCTCGTCATTGCCCTGATCTCGACTATCGGTGTTGTACCGATGGCCGAGGGCGATGGCTGCTGGCCCGAGAAAATCGGGTTCGTTGGCCACGACCGGACATGCCGAATAACAGAGCATGCAGTTGATGCACATGGAGAACTGCTTGAAATTCCCGAGCTCTTCCGCCGATTGAGAGAAGGTGCCCTTCGTCTCGTGATAGGCAGCCTTGTCCTCGGCCTTCTCCTTGGCACGCATGATCCAGGGCTTCACCGACTCGAACTTATGCATGAAGCCGTCGAGTTCGACCACGAGGTCACGCACAATTGGAAAATTGGCGAGAGGCTCAATGTCGACGCGATCGCCGTAATCACTGAGCGTGGTCTTGCACGTGAGCTTGGGCTCACCGTTCACCATCATGCCGCACGAGCCGCAAACGGCCATTCGGCAGGACCATCGATACGAGATGGTCGCATCGAGTTCGTCCTTGATGAAGTTAACGGCGTCCAGAACTTTCCAGTTAGGCTCACACGGTACCGTGTATTCCTGCTTACGCGGTGCTTCGTCCTTATCGGGATCGAATCGCGTGATGACGATCGTCTTATCAGCCATCAGTACTTGCGCTCCTCAGGTACCCAGTGTCCAAGCACAACGTCCTTCTTCCCCAATTGAGGACCGGCGGCATTGTGGCGGGCCATGGTGTGATACAGGTAATTTGTGTCATCGCGGGTCGTGAAGTCCTTGCACGTATGCGCGCCGCGGGACTCCTTGCGATGCGCTGCTGAAACCGCGAGAACCTCGGCCACTTCGACCATGTTCTGCAGTTCGAGCGCCGTAATGAGCTCGGTATTGAACACCTTGCTCTCGTCCTCGAGTCGAAGATCGGCGACACGGCCGCGGAGCTGAGCGACGGCGATGACGCCCGCCTGCATAGTGGTCTGCTCGCGGTAGACACCGCAAGCATCTTCCATGGCACTGTTCAGCTCGCGACGGATCTGCGAGATCTTCTCGCCACCCTTCTTTCGACCGCGAAGGTGATCCACGCGCGTCGCTTCTTCTTCTACTTGAGCGCGCAGAGCGGTTTCGTTGATGTCGCCGGCGCCCTCCGCGTACTTCATCGCGTGACGTGCGGCGGCGGCACCAAAGACCAGACATTCGGTCAATGAGTTCGAGCCCAGACGATTCGCACCGTTGATCGAGACACAAGCGGTCTCGCCCGCGGCGTAAAGGCCCGGCATCTCAGTCGCACCATCGATGTCCGTATCGACCCCGCCCATCATGTAATGGACAACGGGGCGAACCGGAATCGGATCCGTGACTGGATCGACACCGACATACGTCTTCGCAAGTTCGCGCACGAAGGGCAGCTTGGCGTTGATCGTTTCCTCGCCAAGATGCGTCAGGTCGAGATGGACATAGTCGCCGTACGGACCACTCAGGCCGCGACCGGCTTCAATCTCCTGCACGATCGCACGCGAGATCATGTCGCGCGGACCAAGCTCGGCCTTGTTGCCAACGCCGTAGTCGTAGTCGACCAGGAAGCGCTCGCCCTTGGAGTTGCGGAGATAACCGCCCTCCCCGCGTGTCGCTTCTGTGATCAGAATGCCCGTTCCGGGAAGACCCGTCGGGTGATACTGAACGAACTCCATATCCTTCAGCGGTACGCCGGCTCGGTAAGCGAGGGCCATGCCGTCGCCCGTCTTGATCGTGCCGTTCGTGGTGAAGGGGAAGATCTTGCCGCCACCGCCGGTCGTCAGAATGACGGCCTTACCGAGGATCGCCGAGTAGTCGCCCGTGCGAATATCGAGGGCTGCAACACCCTGGCACTTTCCACCGTCGACAAGCAATTTCGAAACGAAGTACTCGTCGTAGCGAACGATGTTCTTGTACCGCATCGACTGCTGGAAGAGCGCGTGCAGCATGTGGAAGCCAATTTTGTCAGTGGCGTACCACGTGCGCTTCGTCGTCATGCCCCCAAAGGCACGCGTCGCGACCGAACCGTCTTCGTTGCGCGAGAAGGGGCACCCCCAGTTCTCAAGCAGAGCGAGTTCTTTGGGCGCTTCTTCGACGAAGTACTTGATGGCGTCCTGGTCTCCGAGGAAATCGGACCCCTTGACCGTGTCGAAGCCGTGAAGCTCGAGGTTGTCATCTTCGCGTGCGACAGCCGCGGCGCCGCCTTCAGCAGACACCGTGTGGCTTCGCATCGGATAAACCTTGGATACGAGGGCGATCGAGGCAGTCGGATGGTTCTCGGCAGCTTCAATTGCTGCTCGAAGACCCGCACCACCGCCACCGACGATGACGATGTCATGTCGGGAAACATCCATGGTCTAGACCCCTTTGTTACTGCCCCTCTTCATTTCGAGACTGCAAAGCCATTCGCCTCTCACGGCGAAGCTTGCAGCGCTCTCAACAAGAAGAGAAGGCGTTTCCGAGCCGAAAATGCGACCCAGTTTGAGCGGAAACGTGCCCGGCGGGAGCCGCCGAGAAACGTGCGCCCTTGGGGTTTACCTGATCCAACGAGTGCTGGAAAGATGATCGACCGATCCACTTCACCAACTCGACCCGAAGTTCCGCAACGGGGGCATTCCCCCTCCGGGAATCACCGGACTGAGCCCACGCTTCACCCAGGTCTGGGTTCTAGAGATCGAGTTCGAGCAGCGGCTCTTGCTGGGTGAGGCAATGAACCGCCCCCAACCCGAGAACGAGGTTTTGACTTGGGATTGGGATCACCTCTCGATCAGGCACAAAGGTCGCCAAGAGGTCGATCGCTTCCCGGTCCTGGTCGACGCCGAAGACGGGCAGTAAAAGGGCCCGATTGCAGAGGTAGAAGTTCGCGTAGCTCGCCGGCAGGCGTCCCCCCGGCCCTTCGAGACGACCTGGCGTCGGAAGCGGGACCACTTCGAGGGCTCGCCCCGCTGCGTCGCGCATCCCCTCCAAGCGACGCAGGTTCTCCGCAAGCGCGGCGAAATTCGCATCCTCGGGGTCGCTCTCCAGGACCGTGACGACCCGACCGGGCGCCACGAAACGCGTCAAATCATCCACGTGCCCGTCCGTATCATCGCCCTCGATCCCGTCTTCCAGCCAGAGCACAGTCTTCGCGCCCAGCGTTTCGGCCAGCATTGCCTCGAGGCCTGCGCGCGACCGGTCGTGCCCGGGTCGGTCGCGGTTCGGATTCAGCAAACACGACTCCGTTGTGAGAATCGTCCCCTCCCCGTCTCCCTCAACCGAACCCGCTTCGAGCACGCGCACGCACTCGACCCGCGGAAGACCTCTGATCGCCGCCATCTGCGCGGCGACCGACGCATCGAGATCCCAGGGCGGATATTTCCCGCCCCACGCATCAAAAGCGAAATCGATCAGTACCTGATGCCGCGCACCGCCGTCGCCTCGCGCCCCAAACTCTTCGACGAACACGCCCCCGTGATCGCGCACCCAAGCATCGTTCGTAGGAACCTCGTGAAAGCCCACTCGGTCGAGATCGCCAACGCCTGCGCCCTTAAGGATCGCGCGAACCCGACGGGCCATTGCCGCGTCGTTCACATTAATTTCGACGGCCTCTCCCGGAAGGATCGCGCGCACGATTTCACAAAACGCGTCTTCCACCGCGGCAAGCTCGCCGGGCCAGGTTTCGACGTTATGCGGCCACGAGAGCCAGGTCGCGCGATGCGCTTCCCATTCGGCGGGCCACCTTCGAGCGGGCACCTGGCGCCCACCCTGCTGCGTCTCAGACATGTCTATTGACCGCGGCCGCGTTCAGGACGGGGGCCGCGACCGCGAACGGGATCATCTGCAGAGTCAAGATATCGGCTACTGAGACCGTCATAGGCATCAATTCGTCGATCTCGAAAGAATGGCCATTCGCGCCGAACCCGCTCGCCAAGCGCCAGATCACACCCCACAACAAGCACCGCTTCCTCATCCTCGGGCGCGGACGCCAACACGCGACCGAACGGATCTGCCACGAACGAACTCCCCCAGAACTTGATTCCGCCGCCGCTGCCTCCGTCTCCGTCGGGCTGCGGCTCATGGCCGACGCGGTTTACGGCGATCACGTGAATACCGTTCGCGATCGCGTGGGCTCGCTGAATTGTTTGCCAAGCGTCGCGCTGTGCCTCATCGATCGCGTCGTCCTCATCAAACTGCCAGCCAATCGCCGTCGGGTAAAACAAGAAATCAGCCCCCGCCAATGCCGTCGCACGCGCCGCTTCGGGAAACCACTGATCCCAACAAACTAACACGCCAAGACGGCCCGCCTCGGTGGCGTGCGCCGCGAATCCGAGATCGCCCGGCGTGAAGTAAAACTTCTCGTAATAGAGCGGGTCATCGGGGATATGCATCTTGCGGTAGCGCCCCACCAGCTCGCCCTTCGCATCCAGCACCACCGCCGTATTATGATAGAGCCCCGCCGCGCGGCGCTCGAACAACGAGGCAATAAGCGAGATCCCCAGATCCGCGGCCTGCTTGGACAGCGCCTCCGTCGACGGCCCCGGAATCGGCTCTGCCCAATCGAAGCGGTCATGGTCTTCGTTTTGGCAGAGGTACGGCGTCTTGAAAAGTTCCGGCAGGCACACCACCTCGGCCCCCCGCGACGCCGCATCGGAGATCGCGTCCTGAGCCGCGGCGAAATTCCGTGCATGATCCGGCTCGCAGCGCATCTGGACGAGGCCGATTTGCCGTATGCCCCCGTTCCGATTGAGTTCTTCCGATTCCATACCGAGGTGAATAAGTCAGCCAGCACGCCCCCGCAAGCCAGCAGCTCGGGGCCCCCTCCCCTCGTGACCGTGCCTGTCACGCCGCCCCCGCATCCTTCGCAATGTCCAACCAACACGATCCCAATCCGATCCCAATCCGAACAAACCGGACCCCAACCCAAAGGAGGCCCCCAGGCATGACGTACCCCTCTGAAACGCATTCCCCCACCCTCGGTCAAACTCACACGCCCGCCCCTATCGAGGAGAAAGCACGCCAGCTTGCCGTCACTCGGTCGCGCGACGCCGAGACGATCGTGCGGGCCGCTTACGGTTCCCGAGGCGAGTCGCCAGACCGGCTTTTCCGCCGCTCTTTTTACCTGCCTTTTTACCGTCTTTCTCGCCGTCTTTCTCGCCGTCTTTCTCGCCGCTTTTTCCAAGAGAGCGACGGGCTCATGGAAACGCTGGCGACTGTGCTCGCCACGATCGTATTTGGCCTCAGCTGGGCTTCAATCGAGGCTCGTAGTTCGGAAGCTGCGTGGCGAGCCCTGCACGACACGGTCGGGCATGGTGCGCAAACGGGGTACGCTGCGGTCGGCGCAGAAAACGTGCCCTTCATGCCCACTGGAGCCCTGGATAAGCAATGGACCGAAGAGCCGCACGCGAGGTCGAAGTGATGATCGACGCGGAGTTCGCCAGCACAGATCGGTCCGATTCCAAGCCCGAGGTCGCGGTCAAGGTCGCAACCGAGGCCGACGCCGACGCCGTTCGATCCGAACGCCGAATCATTCTCGTCGATGGGTTCAACGTGCTTCACGCGGTTCTGCTCGCGAACGAACGCGAAGACGGATGGTGGAAGCGCGAGGCCCGCGAACGACTTCTCCGACGCGTGCGGACCTGGCCGGGAGTAGATGATGCTCTATGGGTCGCCTTCGACGGGTCGATGCCGACTTGGTCGGTTTGGGCTGAACCGGTCGCCGTGCCGCAGGAGCGCGCGCAGCCCGGCCCCATTGTCCACAGTGTCTTCGTCGAATCCGCGGACGATTGGATCGTGCGACGCACGCGCCGCTCAGAGGAACCGAATCGCATGCTCGTCGTGACCGCAGACCGTCAGGTCGCAGGCCGAGCCCGAAGCGCCGGCGCGGAGATCTCGAGCCCGTGGTCGTTTATCTCGCGCTGTCCTTCAAACGATCCGGATGATTCGGACCTCACACGTCAAGCGGACTAAAACGGACTAAACCGAACGGGACGAGCCGCTTATCCCCGCTGCAGAACGCCGAATGCGGCCTCGTAGGCGTCGACGATCTTCGAGGCGTTTTCCTCGACGGCTCGGCCGGAAACGTTGATCTGCTTCCAACCCTTCGCGCGGCAAAGTTTCCGAGCGCGGTCGAGTTCAAGCGTGATCTGGTCCGGATCGGTGTAGTGGGTCGAAGAAGGCGCGCGCATAGAACGGAGCCGAGCCGTGCGAACAGAGAGCAGCGTATTCGGATCGACAGTCAGGCCGAACACGCGCTTGCGGTCCAGCTCATAGAGTTCCTTCGGCGGCTCAAGCCCCGGAACGAGCGGCACATTGCCGGTTTTGAATCCCTGCTGCGCGAGATACATGGAAAGCGGCGTTTTCGACGTACGCGAAACGCCTGTCAGCACGATGTCCGCCTCATGCAGCGTGCGCAGATTCGCGCCGTCATCGTGCCGAACCGCAAATTCGACGGCGTCCACGCGGTCGAAATAATCGTCCGAGAATCCGTGCAGGAGACCGGGCTGATGCCGGGGCTCCACTTTCAGCTTCTGGGCCACGCGCATGATCAAAGGACCCAGTAGATCGACGGCAACGACCTGCCGCTGCTCCGCTTCGAGCAAGAGCGCCTCAACCACATCGCCCTCGACGAGGCTGAAAACCACGAGCGCATTGGCCTTCTCAGCCTGTTCGATCACCCGGCGGACATCGGAGATCGTCCGGGTGTCCCGGAACAGATGCATCCGCCAGCGATGGCGAAATTGAATCATCGCAGCGCGCACGGCGGCGCTACCCGTATCGCCCGTTCCGTCGGAAACGACGTATACGGTCATATCATCCGTGTTCTTTGCAGCCATGTCCTTGAGAGTAGCGGCGTCCGCGCCGAGGGCCTGTGCGGCCGACTGGAAATCGCGTAATCGCCCGAATTCATTGACTCAAACGGCGGGTCGGCCCATCCTCTGCGGCCCATGGCCTACGACCCGTCCCGACTCGAAAAAAAGTGGCAGATGTTCTGGGAGGAACACGAAACCTTCCGAGCTGAAATCGATCTCTCGCGCCCGAAATACTACGTGCTCGACATGTTCCCCTATCCCTCCGGTGAAGGTCTGCACGTCGGCCATCCCAAGGGCTATGTCGCGACGGATATCACCGCCCGCTTCAAGCGCATGCTCGGCTTCAACGTCCTTCACCCCATGGGCTGGGACGCCTTCGGCCTGCCCGCCGAGCAGTACGCGATCAAGACGGGGACACATCCGCGCGTCACCACGCAGAAGAACATCAGCAACCTGAAGCGCCAGCTTCAGTCCTTGGGCCTCAGCTACGACTGGGCGCGCGAGATCGACACGACGGATCCGAACTACGTGAAATGGACGCAGTGGATCTTCCGCAAACTCTTTGAACGCGGCCTCGCCTATCAAGCCGAAGTGCCGGTCAATTGGTGTCCCGAGCTCGGCACGGTCCTGGCAAACGAAGAAGTGATCGACGGCAAGAGTGAGGTCGGTGGCCATCCGGTTGTACGCATGCCCATGAAGCAGTGGATGCTGCGCATCACGGAATATGCAGATCGCCTAATCGATGATCTCGATGGCCTCGACTGGCCCGAGCCGATCAAGAAGATGCAGCGCGACTGGATAGGACGATCGGAGGGCGCGCATGTCCGCTTCGCAGTGAACGGACAGACGGCGAGCAGCGGCGACGGCGCCGCGACCGAGATCGAAGTTTTCACCACCCGGCCGGACACACTCTTCGGCGCGACCTACATGGTTCTCGCGCCGGAGCATCCGCTCGTCGAGCAAATCACGACGGACGAAGCGCGCGCGGACATCGAAGCGTACGTTGCGAAAGCATCCCGCAAGAGCGAACGAGCGCGTGTCGCCGAAGTAGGAAAGAAGACAGGTGTCTTCACAGGCGCGACCGCGAAGAATCCCGTCAACGGCTCGGATATCCCGATTTGGATCGCTGACTATGTCCTCGCCGGCTACGGCACGGGCGCAATCATGGCGGTCCCCGGACACGATGGACGCGACTGGGAATTCGCGAAGGCATTCGACCTTCCCATCATCGAAGTCGTCTCTGGCGGCAACGTTCAGGAAGAGGCCTATACAGGCCCCGGCGTCGCAACCGCCTCATCGTTCCTCGACGGACTCGGCACGGACGAAGCCAACGCCAAGATGATCGAGTGGCTCGAAGCCGAAAGCGTCGGCCAGGGCACCATCACCTACAAGCTCCGCGACTGGCTCTTCAGTCGACAGCGCTATTGGGGAGAGCCCTTCCCCGTCCTGCATAACGAAGACGGCGAGCTTTCCCTTGTCCCGGAGTCAGAGCTGCCGCTCACCCTCCCCGAGCTCGAAGATTTCAAGCCCCGCGGCGAAGGCTTCGAGGCGCCGCTCGCGCGCGTTTCGGAATGGATCGAAACGACGGATACGGACGGACGTCGCGTGCTGCGCGACTCGAACACGATGCCTCAATGGGCGGGGAGCTGTTGGTACTTCCTCCGCTTCCTCGACCCCATGAACGATCAGGCGCCTTGGTCCGAAGAGGCCGAGAAGTACTGGATGCCCGTCGACCTCTACGTCGGCGGTGCGGAGCATGCTGTGCTCCACCTTCTCTACTCGCGCTTCTGGCATAAGGTCTTCTTCGACCTCGGCCTCGTGCATACGAAGGAACCGTTTCAGCGCCTCGTTAATCAGGGCATGATCCTCGGCGAGAGCTTCCGCTACTACGACGATGATGTCAGCGATTCGAAGAGCGCAAAGACGACGCGTTTCGCATCAGGCGACGTCCGCGACACCGACGAAGGTCCGGTCGCCAAGAGCGACGGCCGCGCGCTTAAAGCGCGGTGGATTCAGCTGGACGAAGTCGTGTTCGACGACGCTGAAGAACCGATTCATCCCGAGGACGCATCGCTACCGCTCGAGCGCGTGACGGAGAAAATGTCCAAGAGCCGCGGCAATGTCGTGAGCCCCGACGACGTGATCCGTGATCACGGCACAGACTCCTTGCGCCTCTATGAGATGTTCATCGGTCCGCTCGACAAGGGCGCGCCCTGGTCCATCGACGGAATCCAAGGCGTCTACCGATTCCTCCAGCGATCGTGGCGGCTATTCCATGACGAGCGTCGCACCGCCGACGGTGAGGATCTCGAAACCTTCCGCCCTCCCGTCAACGGAGTAGGCACGAAGGAGCAGCAGAAGCTCACGGCGCAAACGATCGCGGGTGTCACAGAAGACCTGCACGAGATGCATTTCAATACTGCGATCTCAAAGCTGATGGTCTTTGCACGCGACATTACGAAGGGCACGAAAGGCACGAAGGGCGACACGCCTTTGCCCCTCGCCTCGGCCGAAGCGTTCTTGCTAATGCTCGCGCCGCTTGCGCCGCATCTGGCAGAAGAAGTCTGGTCACTCCTCGGCCATTCGGAGAGCCTCGCCTACGCGCCCTTCCCCACAGCGGACGAAAGCCTGCTCGTCGACGATGAGATCACGCTCGTCGTTCAGCACAACGGCAAGAAGCGCGGCGAGATCCAGGTGCCTGCCGATGTTTCGAAAGAAGTCGCGGAAGAGCTTGCCCTCGCCCTCGAAAACGTGCAGAAAAGCCTCGGCGGACGGGCCCCCAAGAAAGTCATAGTGGTCCCGGGGCGACTCGTTA
>JBDNFB010000137.1:0-9397 GCA_041690055.1 Myxococcota bacterium
GACGCAATTCGGCGGCCGTCGGAGCGCCAGGTGAAGACGTGGTCGATGCTAATTCCGGTCGCCGAGAAATCGTAAGTCGCCGGGAGTCCGCTTCCGCCGTACCCATACCGATGCTCGCGATGAGAGGCGTGCCTGCCCCTGACCCTGCGTGTCGATTCTCAATCAGCGTGAAGTTGCCGCCCGCCGCGTAACTGAAGGTCGCGAAGTTCTCATTGACTGAGGCACCCAAATCGTCGACCTGACCGAAGTCGACTCGGGTGAGCCGTGAGCCCGTATAGGTTTGCGTCGTTTCAAAGTTCTCGCAGCCGCGATCGGCGGTTCCGTCGTCTGTATAGACGTAGGCGGCGCTTTCGTGTCGTCCTTGGGCGTCGTAGCTGATCACGTCCGTCGCGTCCGTTACTCCATTGGCTTCAAAATCGTAGATAATGCGAGAAACTCGATCAATGTAGGCGGGGACGGCCTCGGCGGATGCGAGGTCCGTCGCAAGCGCGATCGCCATGGGTACCGGCCACGAGCGTGAGCCTCGACAGCGGGCTCAGGTGGACCAATCTATCGCATAACGTCCTCATTCAGCCACTCCAAAAAGCCAACAGGCAACAATGTGCCTCGCATCCGCTCGTGGGTTCCATGCCATCAAGGCGGAGCTGGCGTTTCATGCAATTTCGCGCTTGGGGAGGGCGTAAGGGAAATTAGGCTGGAGTTGAAGCTGCTGCTAGAGGCCGGAGAATGCGGCGTGGTAGTGAACTAGCCCACCGCAGTTCTCCAGTGCGCCGTCCTGGAGTTCGAGCACCTGAAAGCCTGAATCGCAAGCCTCGCTCTCGTAATGAAGGCCAAGCGGCCCCGCGAAAGTGAACCCAAAGCGGGAGTAGTAGGCAGGATCGCCTAGCAAGAAAATGGCGGACCAACCGAAGGAGGGAGCGCGGGCAATGGCTTCTCGCATCAGCGCTCCTCCGATATCCCGCTTTTGCAGAGCGGGGGCGACTCCAATCGGCGCCAGCCCAGCGAATTTCCGCTCGGCCTTTTGCTTGTCGATATGAACCCCCGAGAGAAAGACGTGCCCCGCAATGGCGTCGTCCACCAGTGCGACGAGAGAGAGCGCGGGCTGTGCGGCGCCTCGCAGCGCGTCGACCAGGGAAGCTTCGCTGGGTTGTCCAAAGGCGTCTTCGTGGATCCTACGCACGGCCCGATGGTCTGCGACGCCTTCTAGACGGACTTGAACAGGCAGGTGGGCCGTCTCCGGCCTTTCTGCCTTGCTTGGCCGATCATTTGCCTCCGATTCGCGCAGGAATTCGACATAGAACCGAACGGGTCCGAGCGGCTTCACCGAGTGCCAAACGCCCGGCTCAACGACGCCCTCGCGGTTAACGGTCAGGATATGAGTCTCGACCGGCTCCACCTGGATCGTGTATTCGAGGCGCCCCTCGAGAACGCAGATCCGACCCCAAACGTCTGCCTTGGTGGAATGGTCGCGAAGCAGCCCTTTCGGGACCGAAGTCTCAGAGAACTCCGGCGTGCGTTGATACGGCTGAGCACTGTGGGGAATTGTTCTCATTTCTGCGGTGTAATCCTGACTGTCTGCAGCTTGTCTGCTTTCGACGCGCAATCGCAGTGTAGGGCTTGAGGACGCGGCATCGCACGGTTTTTGATCACGCTGGAATTATCGTAAAACGCGATACCTAAAGATCTAACTATCTACTTTACAGATCCATAGGGGAGACCGATGCTTCGAGTATGCCGAATTCCTTCGATTCCTCTTCCACGTCGACCGATTTCGATCTCACGCTCCCGATCAATTTTCGAATGGCGCTTCGAGAGGCGACGGGCGCGCAATTTGATCCGGGTCTGGCGGCAGCGGTTTCGCAAGTCGAGGGGACGACCCGCTCGACTTGGGATGATTGGAAGGAAGCCCTGCGCGATCAATTCGAGAGCACGGGTGTGATTTCACGCAATGTTGAGGTGGGCTTCGATGAAGCTTGTCATTTGGTCCGCAAGGGGTCTCCACTAGTCACGTTCATTCCGGGATCGGGCTGGCTCGCGATGCTTGATCGCGAGAAGGGCAAGCTTCTCATCATGCGTCCCGGCGGCCCGACGGAATGGTTCGCAGAGGCGGAGGTTGGTCAAGCCGTTCGCGCTGGATTTGAATCGGACGCGCCGGAGTGGGTTGTTCTTGCGACCGGCTTCTTCGGCGGTGCGGGGGGCGGCGACGGCGGCGGCGGCCACGGGAGTGGGAATACCAGTGGCCACGGCCACGGTGACGATCACGGCCCTCTGACGAATCTTCTTCGCATCGTTCATCCAGAGCGCTCCGAGATCATTGCGATCATTCTCTACGCTGCCTTCACAGGTCTGCTTACGCTCGCGATTCCGGTGGCGGTGCAGCAGCTCGTGAATACGGTCGCTTTCGGTGGCCTTGTACAGCCCGTCGTTGTTCTTGCGCTGCTCCTGCTCGCAGGACTCATCATCGCGGGATTTCTCTACGCCTTCCAAGCCTACCTCGCAGAACTCCTGCAGCAGCGGATCTTTGTTCGTGGCTGTCTGGATCTTGCTCATCGTCTTCCCCGTGTGACCCCAGATGGCTTCGGCTCGCATTCCGCTCCCGCGTACGTCAATCGATTTTTTGATCTCGTCGCTGTGCACAAGACCGGCTCGAAGCTCCTTCTTGACGGCAGCGGTGTGATTCTTCAGGCCGCCACGGGTCTCCTTGTTCTCTCGTTTTACCATCCCTTGATGCTTGGGCTCAGCATCTTGCTGTTAGGCGCGATGGTTTTAGTCGCCTACTCTTTCGGTCGAGGTGCGCCCAGCACGGCGATTCGCGAATCCTATGCGAAATATGATCTGGCTGAGTGGATGGAGGAACTCGTTCGACATCCGACCACCTTCCGTACCTCGGCGGGGCGTCGGCGTGCGGAGGTGAAGGCGGATGCCTTGGTTGCCACGTGGGTGAGCGCGCGTCGTGATCACTACCGAATCGTGTTTAGGCAGTTCGTCGCGGCCCTCGGGCTTCAAGCCGTCGTGAATACGGGCGTGCTTGCGCTCGGTGGTTTTCTGGTGGTGACGGGTGAGCTCACGCTCGGCCAATTGGTGGCCTCTGAGATCATCGTCGCTTCCGTCGTGGCTTCATTTGCGCGTCTCGCGAAGCAGTTTGAGACCTTCTACGACCTGCTCGCGGCCGTTGGAAAGGTGAGCGACCTTTTTGAGCTGCCGCTTGAGGCCCCGCCATCAGGTCGCGACGTGGTTCGGGAGTCGGGCTCGGCGCAGCTGGCCTGCCACGATCTCGTTCTGAAGGGGCCTGAGGGGTCGGTTCTGCGCGACGTGTCGTTCGATCTCGCGCCGGGCGAACGCGTGGCGCTCGTAGGGCCTTCGGGCGCAGGCAAGGGCCAGCTGCTCGAAGTACTTGCAGGACTGCGAAGCCCAGACGAGGGCTATGTCACTCTGAATGAGCGGGATCTTCGAGACCAGAGTGCGGAGGCGACGTACGACTCGATCAGCTTGATTCGCACGCCGCAAATTCTGCCGGCGAGCCTGATGAATAACCTTACGATCGTGTCTACGGAAGCCACGCTTGATGAGGTCGAGGACGCGCTCGAGCGAGTGGGTCTGCTTGAAGAAATTCGGCGCTTTCCCAACGGTCTACAAACGTGGGTCAGCGAGACCGGCGAGCCGCTTTCGCGCAGTCAAGCCGTACGCCTCGAAATCGCACGTGCCTTGATTAGTAAGCCGGCCGTTGTCTTGCTCGATTTTCAGACGGTGGACCCTGAGGATGAATCGATGCGGCCGGCGCTGGATACGCTGTTCGATTCGGATCAGCCGTGGACACTGCTATGCGTCACATCGAGTCCGTCGGTGGCGTCGCGCTGTGATCGGGTGTTGGAGATAGAGGCCGGCCAAATCGTGGAGCGCGGTGTTCAGGGAGATGAATCATGAGTGCACTCAATCCCAATTCGTCACATGTGGAAGACGCGCTTTCGGCGCTTCATCTCGTGGATCGACCTCGTGCGCTCAGGCAGCTCGCATCTTTTCTTGGGATCGCCTTTGGTGTGTTAATAGTGGCTTTGATCGTCACGCCCTGGCAGCAAACTGTGATCGGTTCAGGGGGTGTCGTGGCCTATGCGCCCTTCGACCGGATCCAGACGATCGCTGCGCCCGTCGGAGGTCGTGTGCGGCAGGCCTGGGTTGTTGAGGGTTCGCGCGTTGAGGCGGGGGATCCGCTGCTCGAAATAGTCGATAATGACCCCTCGATTCTGGAACGACTTAACACGCAGCGCGCGGCGCTTGAAATGCAGTTGATGTCGGCGCGAGAGCGCATCGACTTTTTCGATAAGCAGATCGAAGCGCTGAGCTCAGCCCGCGAGATGTCGCTCTCGGGAGCTTCAAGCCAGATCGAGGTGGCCGAAGCGTCCGTGCAGTCGGAGAGGTTCGCGCTTGAGGCTGCGAAAGCGGCATTGTCTCAATCCGAGTTGAACTATCGGCGTCAGAAAGAACTCGTCGAGGAAGGACTCGTTTCGGGCTTCGAATTCGAAGTAGCAGAGCGGGTTTACCTTGAAGCGCAGGCGAAAGTGGCGCAGGCGAAACAGAGTCTCGCTGCGGCCAGGAGCAGTCTTGACGCACGCGGAGCAGACCAGGGTCGGATCGGTACGACCGCGACGGCGGGACTTGAGTCTGCGCGGCAAAGCCGTGCATCAGGCTCGGTGCAAGTCGCTTCGCTCTCCGAGCGGCTCTCCCAATTCGATACGCGGATCGCGCAGCAGAGCACGCAGCGCATTACGGCGCCTCGCGCAGGAACGGTCTTCCGGCTCTTTGCAGCACCGGGCGCGGAGCTTGTGAAGGCAGGTGACCCCCTCGTCTCGCTCGTGCCCGATACGGAAGACCGCGCGGTTGAACTCTGGGTGCGCGGCCTTGATGTGCCTTTGATCGAAGCGGGACGAATGGTGCGGATTCAGTTCGAGGGTTGGCCTGCGGTCCAGTTTTCGGGCTGGCCTTCGGTTGCGGTCGGGACGTTCGGCGGTCGCGTGGTGCTGGTGGATTCGAGCGATGACGGCCAGGGCAATTTCCGAGTTCTGGTCACGCCCGATCCAAACGAGGATCCCTGGCCTTCGGGCGATTATCTAAGGCAGGGTGTACGAGCCAAGGGCTTTGTGTTGCTCGACCAGGTTACGCTCGCATTTGAGCTATGGCGCCAAGCGAATGGCTTCCCGCCTTCGGTTGCTCCAAAGAATAGCTCCGCCGACGGCGGCAGAGGGGCGCCGAAGACATGAAGCAGATTAGGCTCGTCGAAATGCGCCGTTCCCGAGCGTCGGCATTTTCGTTGCTTGCTGTGTGGGCGGGGATCGGAGTGGGCATGTGCGTTGGGGCCTTCGGCTTCGCGGGATTGGCGTCTGCAGAGGAGCCGCTTCCAAGCATCGAAGAAGTCGAAAGGATCGAAGGGCCTGAAGAGGCGGCAGTTGGCGAAATGCCTGAGCGATCTATGCGTTACGGCGGCGATCCGCTCACAGTCGATGAGGTCCGTGAGTCGGCGAACGCATTCTTCCCTTTGATTCAGGCATTTCGGATGGAAGAAGGCGCGCGAAACGCGCAGCGACAGAGCAGGGCGGGCGCCTTCGATACACGGCTTTCGCTGGACGGCGACGTGCGGCCGCTCGGCTTTTACGAAAACTGGTCGGGCGGTGGCGCGCTTGAACAGCCGACTCAGCTCTGGGGCTCGATTTTTTCTCTTCGTTATCGATCGAGTGACGGGGACTTTCCGTCCTACGACGGGGGGCGCCTCACTGATTCGTCGGGCGAGGTCGCAATCGGTGTCGACCTTCCACTCCTGCGTGGGGGCTTGATCGACAAGAGGCGGGCGGCACTCCGCGGCGCCGAAATAGAACGAGAGAGCTTTACGCCGGAGCTCGAACTCGAATTGATTCGCGTCATTCGCGCGTCCACGGTCGCCTATTGGGATTGGGTGGCCACCGGTCGTATCGTCGAGGTGGTCGAGGACCTTCTTGAAGTCGCGGAGCAGCGGCAGTCGAATATCGCGCGTCGCGTCGAGCGGGGCAGCGAAGCTCGGATCAATTTACGGGACAATCTTCGATTGGTTGTCGAACGGCGAGCGCGTCTTCGGGGCGCGCAGCGGAACTTCCGGCAGGCGACGCTCACGCTCTCCTTGTTCTTGCGCGTGCCTTCGGGAGAGCGCCGCATCGTTGATGCCTCGAATATTCCGCGGGAATTCCCGGACGAAAAGCTGCTCGATCCGTTCGTTGTCGAACGAGAGCTAGAGCTTGCGCGCTCTGAACACCCAAGACTCCGGAAGCTGGCACTGGACCGCGAGCGATTATTGCTCGATCTGAAACTCGCGAAGAATGACGTGTTGCCGAAGCTCAATATGGGGCTTGAGGGGTCTCGAGATTTCGGCGGTTCACGCGCCGGGATAGACGAAACCGGCAAGCTTTCGAGCGATTCGCGAAGCGCGACCGAAGTGAGGATGAAGATGAGGTTCGAGCTTCCCGTGCAGCTGCGCGACGCGCGTGGGCGACTCGGCGTGGCGCGGATTCGACTCAGCCAGCTGAACAGGCGGATCCTTTTTGCGGAGGGGGAGATCGAGACGGAGGCCCTTTTTGCGCTTGAGGCTCTTGAGGCCGCTCACCAGCAGACGATCTACGCGCGCGAAAATCTCAGCCTTGCGAATTATCTGCGCGATGCGGAAGCACGGAAACTGCGCGCCGGGCTAAGTAATCTAATCGATTTGAATATTCGCGAAAACCAAGCCGCTAGTGCCGCTCAGGGCCTCGTGGAGGCCCAGCAAGACTATTTCCGTGCACTTGCCGATTACCGCGCTCGCGTGGCTTCTGACACTTGATCTAATGGAAATCGCGAATCAAGAAGATCAGATGTTAGGCAAATACGCCGGTCCGCGCAGCTTCAGCGATGGCGGCGACGGCGGGATGCATGATGCGCCGCTCCACTGTGATTGCGTAGAAGTCTTCGCGGACCTCTTCGGTTTCGCCGACAATACTGACATCGTGGCCTTGGCAGACCTGGTCAGCGACGGCAGTCGGCGCGGCAAATATTCCTGCCCCATGCTGTCCGAAGACTTTCATGAGCGCCGTGTCCTCGATCTCAGCGATGACCTGCGGCTTGACGTCGATGGACTCGAACCATCGATCCAGGGAATATCGCAGGGAAGCGTTCGGCGTCGGCAGCAGCATGGGTGCGCCATCGAGACTCGCAGGGAAATTGCGCTTGTAGCGCCGGGCGAGCGTATGGTCGGCAAAAAAGGTGACGCCGCTCCCGCCAAGAGGATGGTTATAGGCGCGCACCCGCACGGCATGCGGATTCAAAGGAACGTCCGTCAGCACCATGTCGTAGCGCTGGGTGCTGAGGCCGGAGATGAGTTCGTCGGTCTTGCCCTCGTGGAGGATGAGCTGGACGGGATCGTCGAGTTCGAGGGCCGTCTGAAGGAGGCGGTAGGAGATCAGCTTCGGGACGACATCCGCCACACCGACGATCAATCGGGCCGGGCGGTTGCTAGGCCGGCCGCGCAAGGCATCGAGCATCTCTTCGCCGGTCGAGAAGATTTCCTCGGCGTAGCGATAGACGAGCCGCCCGGCTTCAGTGAGAGCGAGGTTTCTCCCCTCGCGCACGAAGAGCTTTTCCTCCATCGAATCTTCGAGCTTCCGAATCTGCCCGCTCAGCGTCGGTTGGGCAAGGCTCAGAGCCTTCGCCGCCTTCGTGACACTGCCCTCGCGGGCGACGGTGTAGAAGTAGAGCAAGTGGTGGTAGTTGAGCCATTCCATTGCGTGTTTCCCGATTCGATTTTTACGAAGCATAAGCGATTTGCATTCAATTATTCTACTTATGATGGGACCCACGGATGAAGTTGCGGATTCGTGTGGAAGAAATGGGCCTGAGCCCCAGCTCTCGGGAGGGCATAGAGAAGCGGATCCGCCTGGCGCTCGGCACCCGTGCGGTTTCGATCGACTCGGTCGAAGTGGTCTTGACGCAGAGGACCGGTACGCCGCCAGGCTTGCGATGTCAGCTCTCTTTCCGCGATTCGAAGGGGTCTCAGACTTTCGTCGAAGAGGATGCGGAAGACCTCGGAAGCGCCGTGAAATGGGTGGTGTGGCGAATGGTGCATTACCTCGATCGCAGGGCGTTGCGCGATCGCTGACGGTTTCCGTGCCCATTAGAGTCGATTGAACTCGTCTGGAGATACATCAGATAAAGCAATGTCAAAGAGTCAAACTATCTATTTTACGGATCAATGACGAAAAGCAATCATTGCTTCACGGCGGAGGCGCAAATAGAGAAGCGTCGGCTGAGAAGCTATCGAAGGGTCGGGACGTGAATCGTTGTCCGGCTGGAGGAGTTGTGATGACCAAGCCACTCGACGGACGCCGAATTTTGATCACCGGGATTGCGAATGAGAACTCGCTTGCGCTCGCCATCGCTCGGCAGCTGCAAAACGAGGGCGCGGATTTGGTTTGCGCGGGGCTTGGTCCCACGAAGCATCAGGAGGGTCTCTCGGAGAATGCTCTGGCGTTCCTCAAGGAATCGCAGGAGATGTTTCAGCAGGCTGTTTTCGCTCAGCTCGGGAAAGAGACGCCTTGCCTGGTCTTCGACGCGTCGCAGGATGAGAGCATCAATGAGATGGCCGATGAGCTTGTTGCGCGTGACCTGAAGGTCGATGGCGTTCTGCATGCGATTGCGATGGACCGCACGATTCGCGGGGGCGGAGCGACGCCGCTCCTGGAGGTTTCGCGCAAGGATTTCCTCGACTGCATGAGCATCTCGGCCTACTCGCTGATCGGACTTGTTCAGTCCTTGTCCGCCCGAGAGCGTCTCAATCAGGGCGGTTCCATCGTTGCGCTTTCCTATATCGGCGCGGAGCGGATCACGAGTCATCCCTACCGGAATATCGGTGTGGCAAAGGCGGCGCTCGAACGCATCACGCGTGAGCTGGCGGCCGAGTTGGGGAGCGCCGCGGGCATTCGTGTGAACTCACTTCGCTTCTCGCCCTTTGCAGAGAGTCGCGCAGGCGGTGCGATTCCCAAACTCGTGGAGTCGGTGGAAGACGCGGATAAGCGTTCTCCCCTGGGCAATGCGACGCCGGAAGCGCTCGGTCTTGAGGTGGCGCATCTGATGCGGCCCGGCGTCATGGTCACGGGCGAGACCCGGCATGTCGATGGCGGCTATCACGCGCTCGCCTAGTGCTTGGCTAGTGCTTGGCTAGTGCTTGGCTATCGAATAGCTAAGGGAAGGACTGAGGGAAGGCTCAACGGAACCTGCCAACGACTTTGAGACACCTCGTTTCGGTATTTACTGTAGACCTCCTTGCTCCGCCATCGTTTCTTTGGGCGGGTTTATGTAGACGGCTGCGGGAAGGCACGCCGTTTTCGGCATGCCTCGCGGGAAGCGC
>JBDNFB010000138.1:0-21805 GCA_041690055.1 Myxococcota bacterium
AAGACGCCTGGTATCACCTCTGGCGAGAGCGCCGGCTTCCCACGAACGTCGATCCTCTCGATAATCACCTCGAGGATCCGATCGAACGAGCGCGGCTTTCCCGAATCTTTGACCAGGGGCTCGGTCGCGTCGTGGGCTGGGTGCTGCCGCTCGAGCACAAGGAAGGTAATTGGCAAACCGGCGCGTGGTTCCTGCGCGCCGAGCGATGCTATTTGATGCCGGGCGATTCGCCGATGGGCTTTCGGCTGCCCCTCGATTCGATTCCTTGGGTTGCCGAGGGCGATCGCGACCTTTCTTATCCACTCGACCCGTCCGTTGAACGGCTTCCTCTTCCGCATGAAGCGGAATCACTCAGGCGCATGACGCGCGCTGTTGCGAGCGAGCCGCGGGTTCAGCCGCGGCCACTTCACTCGGATGGGCAGGGTGGCCAAGGTGCCGCAGGCGCCGGATTCGGAGAAGCCAGTGGGTTCGGCAGCTTCGTCCGCCCTGGTGACCAGGAATCGGCGAATGAGATCGTGCGCGGCGCGCTTTGCGTCGAGCCGCGGGGCGGGCAATTGAAGGTCTTTCTTCCGCCGCTCACGCGGTTGGAGCCCTTTGTCGATCTGATCGACGCGATTGAGACGACCGCGCGTGAACTCAATCTGCCGGTTCAGCTCGAAGGTTATCCGCCGCCGCACGATCAGAGGCTGAGGGTTTTCCGGGTCACGCCGGATCCGGGCGTTATCGAAGTGAACGTGCCGCCGACGACGAGCTGGGCTGAGTCGGTCAAGCAGAGTGAGGAACTCTACGAAGCGGCGCGGCACGAGAAGCTGATCGCGGAGAAGTTTGAACTCGACGGCGCGCATATCGGTTCGGGAGGTGGCAATCATGTTGTGTTAGGTGCCCTAACGCCCAACGACAGCCCCTTTCTGCGGCGACCGGATGTGCTCGGCAGCCTGCTTCGCTGTTGGCATAATCACCCCTCGCTCTCGTACCTCTTCTCAGGCCGCTTTATTGGCCCGACGTCTCAAGCACCGCGTGTCGACGAAGCCCGAGACGATGCGGCCTACGAACTCGAACTCGCCTTGGCTCAGCTGCCCCGGCGCGGCGAGGAAGCGCTTCCATGGGAAGTCGACCGAATCCTGCGCAACGTCCTCGTCGACGTGACGGGGAATACGCACAGAGCCGAATTCTGTGTCGATAAACTCTTTTCGCCGGACGGTCCGACGGGTCGGCTGGGACTGCTTGAGCTTCGTGCGTTCGAAATGCCGCCGCACGAGCGAATGAGCGCCGTCCAGCAGCTTCTGGTTCGGTCTTTACTTGCTCGATTCTGGAAAGAACCCGACGAACGTCCGCTTATTAAGTGGCATACGGGCCTGCAGGATCAGTTCATGCTTCCTCATTGGGTTGAGAACGATTTTCGTGAGGTTCTCGGCGAGCTGTCTCGCGCTGGGTATCCGGTCGATCTCAAATGGTTCGAGCCCCATTTTGAATTCCGCTTTCCCTACTACGGCGAAGTCACGCTCGATACCATGCGACTCGAGCTTCGCGGTGCGCTTGAGCCCTGGCACGTCCTCGGCGAAGAGGTCACGGGCACAGGCCAAGCTCGTTATGTGGATTCATCGGTGGAGCGAATTCAGGTCAAGGCGTTCGGCATTTCGGATGAGCGGTACAAGGTTCTGTGTAATGGGTACGAAGTGCCTATGCAGCCGACGGAGACGAATGGCGAGTATGTGGCCGGGATCCGGTACCGCGCCTGGCAGCCCCCGCATTGTCTGCATCCGCAGATCCCGATCCATTCGCCTCTTCATGTCGATCTCTACGATACTTGGAACCAACGCAGCGTGGTGGGCTGTACCTACCACGTGGTCCATCCGGGCGGCCGAGCTGCGGAATTTCGTCCTGTGAACGCTGCAGCAGCGGAGAGTCGGCGGCTTGCGCGATTCGAACGCCGCGGTCATAGCCAAGGAACGTTCGAGCCCACACCGGTTCGACCGAATCGCCTCTTCCCCCATCTCCTAGACCTGCGCTGGGCTTCCAGCACAGGGCGTCCGGGGCAGCGTGATCTCTAACGAACCGCGAGGGGCTGCGAGGGGCTTGTGAGGGACTAAGCGGGCTGAGCGGGCTAAGCGAGTAGGCTAGAAGCCGCCCTGCTCGTCGTCGAGGCGTTCAACGCGCACGCCGACGTCGAGAGTCTCTCTGCCGCCGCCGCGGTAGATGGTGCCCGTGGTCGGCGCGGCGTCTCGGAACTGTCGACCGCAGGCGATGCGGACATGGTCGGCGCCGGCGAGGCAACCGTTCGTTGGGTCGAATCCAAACCAACCCGTCCAGGGGAGGTAGACCTCGGCCCAGGCGTGAGATGCGTCCGACTGCATCTTGTTCTCATAGCTCCCGCCGGTGTAGATGTAGCCCACGCGGTAGCGCGCGGGGACGCTGAGCAGTCGCGCCATACAGATCATGATGTTTGCGAAGTCTTGGCAGACGCCTTTGCGCGTTGAGTAGACCTGGAACGGGGTGGTTTCGATATGCGTCGACCCCGTGACGTAGGTGAAGTCGCGGTAGATCGTGCGATTCATATCGAGCAGCGTCTCAACCAGGTCATAGTCGTTGCGCTCAACGAAGCTCATGGCGAACTCCGAGAGTTCGCGTAGTTCCGGTTCCGGAAGTTCGGGCGGCATCAGGTACGCCTGCATCATCTGGCGCTGCCACGGCATCCAGACGAGAGGAATCTGGTCCCGCCTAAGAGGTGATTTTAACTGCGAGGCGAGCACGCCTTTGACGCGCAGCTTGGAGCGGCTCACGATTTTCATTTCGGTGAACGGCTTGCTTACTTCGAGCATCCGCGCGCGATTGCCGAAAACGTCCTCGTATGTCCGGCTGATCCCATCGACATTGATATCGAGCTCATGCTCAATAATTTCCTGGCGGTCATCGCTGACGGGAGCCAGACAGAAACGGTGGCTGCTGCGCTCGACGGGCTCCGAATACCGAAAATGCGTGGTGTGCACGACGGTGAGGAGCGCCTCATCCGGCTCGAACGAGATCTCGGGCTCGAGTTCCGGCGCGAAGGCTTGCTGCTGTTGCGCGGCCGCTTGATGGGCATTGGGTGCGGGGCGGCCCGCGTTCGGATGCGGTTCGCCGAGGAGCTGGAAATTCTGTTCTTCGATTCCGGCGGGATGACTGCTCCAGACTGACATTCCACGTCGCGCGACCCGCAACTCACTTGGAGCCATAGGGGTCCAGAGAGCGCCGCGCATGGGCAGCGTCGCGAAAACAAACAGGGTGCGTGAAACATCCATGGGCCCGTCATGACTGACGATAAACGCCCGCCCTTCGAGCAGCGTCGATTCATGCGGCGGGACACTGCGCGCCCAGTAGAGAGGGACTTCGTCTTCGTTGTCTCGGTAGCCGACCAAGTCGATCCCGTCGGTCAAAAGAAAGCTCGCGGAGCCGAATCCGTTTACGCGCTCAAGCAGTTCCTTCAGCCGTCTCCAGCCCAACTCATCAATCGTTTTGCATCCGCGGCTTCGGATCTGCGAAATGATCCAGCAAAATGCGTGTTCGTCGGCGGTCGTTCCGACGGGTGCCAGATCAAAGAAAGCTTCATCGATTGGAAGTTCACTTCGAATGTCCGGAGCGAGATCTCCAGCGCTCGTAAATAGCCATTGGCGACCGGCGTAGGATTTCATGAACGGCTGCGTGTCGGATGTGTGGCCGTCTTTGTGAAGTCCGTGGGTGTGGCCGACGAAGAGACTCGAATAGACGTTGCCCGACTGCTCGAGAAATCCCGAGAGGGGGACGCCTGGCGGAAGATCTGGGTTCTTTAAGACGGCGGCTGCTCTCTGGTTGTCTGGGTACCAGGCAAGCCCCCAGGTCGAGGGCAAAAGATCGGGCTGGTTCTGCGTTTGTCCACGCAGGGAAAACGCAGGCGAAGCCGGTCCGTCTACGGAGATTCCGATCTGTTCTTTGAGCGAGCGTTCAGTTTGATTCACGCCCTTGATCCTATCGAATCCCGCAAGTTCAGACAGATCGCGGCGGCGCGACCGGCGGGTCGCGGAATGATCTGGCGCCCTCATCGGCAGCCACAGCGAAATTCGTGGCCCCCTGCAACAAATTGTTTCTCAGCCAAGCCGGCTGAATGCGGCCCGACCGTGCTGAATCCTTCCCGCATGATTTCGCTCCGCGCGGCGAACCAAGGGAAAAGTGATCTTCGGATGGTTAACCTGTTGCCATGGCGCCAGCGCAATCGGCAGGAACGAGCAAGCCACTCTTCGACGGGTATACCCAGCTCGACGGGACTTTCGATGAATTTTTCGATGACAAGGGGCGAGTCCATCCCGCCGTTGCACCGGTCGTCGACAAACTGAATGAACTCACGCGGCCAGACTTCCGCCGGCTGAAGAAACTCGCGGAGGAGACGTTCGTGCGCGGTGGTGTCACCTTCACCTTGTATGAGGGCAAAGAGGCCACGGAGCGCATTTTCCCTTTCGATCTGATGCCGCGCGTGATCGCCGCTTCCGAATGGCGCCGTGTCACAGAAGGCTTGGAGCAGCGCATTCGTGCGCTCAATCTCTTTCTCGCAGATGTCTATTCGGATCAGCGGATTCTCTCGGAAGGGATCATCCCGCGACATCTGGTTGAAGGCTCAAGGGACTACCGCCCTGAACTCAAAGGCATCCGACCCCCAAAGGACGTCTGGGTCCATATCGCTGGCGTCGATCTGATCAGAGACGGTTCCGGTCAGTTCGTCGTGTTGGAAGACAATCTGCGCGTTCCTTCCGGCGTCTCCTATGTACTTGAGAACCGCGAGACGATGAAGGGCACGTATCCGGCGATCTTCCGCAATAACGCGGTCGCCGCGGTTGAGAGTTATCCACACAAGCTCCGCGAAGCAATGAACGCGGTGGCTCCGGGTAAGGGCGGCCTCAAGCGCATGGTCGTCTTGACGCCGGGCCCGCATAACTCCGCATATTTTGAACACAGCTATCTGGCGCGCCGGATCGGCTGCGAACTCGTGCAGGGCAGCGATCTTTTCGTTGACGATAAACGCGTCTACGCCAAAACAACGACGGGGCCCGTGCCTATTGATGCGATCTACCGGCGAATCGACGATGAGTTCCTTGACCCGGATGTGTTTCGTGAAGACAGTATGCTCGGTGTGCGCGGGTTGATCGGCGCCTGGGCGGCGGGAAACGTGGCCATTCTCAATGCGGTGGGCAATGGGGTCGCCGACGACAAGGGGGTCTATCCCTTCGTCCCCGAGATGATTCGCTTCTATCTCGATGAGGAAGCGATCCTGCCCCAGGTCGAAACCTTCGTCTGTGCTCGCGAGGATGATTGTCGATACGTTGTCGAGCATCTCGATGAACTCGTCGTGAAGCCCGTGAACGAGGCCGGTGGCTACGGCATGTTGATGGGCCCGAGCGCATCGAAGCGAGAGCTTGCTCGTTTCAAGAAGCTGATCGAGGCCGATCCGCGCAACTATATTGCGCAGCCGCGCATCGAACTCTCGAGCTGCCCGACTTGGACATCAAAGGGCGTTGAGCCGCGCCGCGTCGATCTGCGCCCCTTTGTTGTGACCGGAGATAAGCCGTGGGTCCTGCCCGGAGGTCTCACTCGCGTCGCGCTCCGCAAGGGATCCTACGTAGTCAATTCGAGTCAGGGAGGCGGTTCGAAGGATACTTGGATCGTTGAGGACGGGAAATGATCTCTCGCGTCGCCGACTCCTGTTTCTGGCTGACACGCTATATCGAGCGCCTGGATACCTGGTCGCGACTCCTCGCCGTGACATCGGGTTTCAGTCTTGATGTCGACCTTGCGGGCGTGGGCCGCTGGCGTCCCCTGATTATCATCGTCGGTCAGGAAGAAGATTTCCTCGAGCGCTTCGGAGAAGAGGCGGTAGAGGACAGCGAAGTCGTCCAGCGCTACCTGGTTTGGGATGACAAAAATCCCTATTCCATTTACAGCTCTGCCCGCGCTGTGCGCGAGAACGCACGAACGATTCGAGAAGTGATCAGCGTAGAGATGTGGGAGGCCGTGAACGAATTCTGGCTATGGCTGCAAAGCCGTTCCGCAAAGCGCCTTTTCGACCGTGAGCGCGAAGCCTTCTACCAGCGCATCAGCTCGCGGTGCATGATGTTTTACGGAATCAGCTACAGCACGATGCTGCATGAGGATCCCTATACGTTCATGTTGTTAGGCAGAGCAGTCGAACGCGCAGGGCAGAGCGCGCGCCTGCTGGATCTTCGGCATCACGCGCTTCAGGATGTCAAAGAGGGGGAACTGTCGGCGGACGCGGCGCAATGGATCTCGATCTTGCGTTCCTGCTCGGCATACGATCCTTTCTTCAAGCGCCCCTCCAGCGTCTTGAGCGGACTCGCCGTCGCGCAGTTCATGATCTTTGACCGCGCTTTCCCCCGTTCGATTCTTCATAATCTGGAACAGGTGCGGAGTCTGTTGATGAGGCTTCGAAATCCGCAGTCCAGCGTTCTTGAGCACCAGAGCCCCTCGTGGAGCGCGCTTGAGCGCTTTCGTGGTTCGCTGGTTCAGATGGACATGGACGATATTCGCCGGGCCGGGCTCCACGAAACCCTCACATGGATCGTTGATACGACGGCCGAGCTATGCGACAAGATTCATGGCGACTACCTGGACGCGTCCGAGGAGTCCCTGCGCGCGCGCGTATCGCGCGGTGCGAAGGACCCCGACCAAGATGACGAAGCGCCGGCGCCCGCTCCGTCTGTGACCGCGTAGCGAAACTAGGGGCAGTTGGTGGGAGGAGTTCGGCCAGCGCATGCCAGCCGAGTTCAAGTTCCCGCTCCTCGAGGAGGAGCCTGCGATCATAGCCTCGGGCTCAAGCGGCTAGGGAGTGCACTTCGCGCCGCGACAGTGAGAACCACGCGGCGCAGCCTCGACGTTGTCTTCCTCGGGATGCACGACTGAACTTTAGGTCCCTGGCCGCTCGGGTCTACGAGCCGCCAAACCAGACCGGGCAACTCTGTCGATTGAACAGCGCGATTCGTCACACCGTTCGAGGCGTAGGCTTCTTTGTCTCCACGTGTGTTCTCGGCGTGATCGGCTAGCGAATCGCCGGTTGGAACCTGGACGATGCGATCGACAGGGTCGTCATCACGATCTTCGGGGTGGGCTACGGCGAGGTCCGTCCGGTCGATACGGCAGAGCTCCGGATGTTCACGAGTGGCCTCATTGTGACGGGCCACGGCGCCGCCGTATATGCGGTCGGGGGCTTTGTCCAGTTTGTGGCGGCGGGAGAGATCAATCGGGCCCTGGGAGCGAGGCGTATGACGAAAGAGATCAAGAAACTGAATGGGCACACGATCGTCTGGGGATACGGGCGGGTCGGTAGGACGCTCACGCAGAGACTTCGGAAGAGCGGCGTCGACATCGTGGTGATCGATTCGGATCCAGCCAAGATCATTGAAGCAGAAGCGGATGGGCTGCGTGTGGTGACGGGCGATGCGTCGGAAGAATCCGTATTGAAGGCCGCAGGTATCGAAGAGGCAGCACAGCTCGCCACCGTCCTTTCGAGCGATTCAGCAAACGTCTTCGTCACGCTCACTGCGACGAGAATCACCCGACACCCGACACCTGATCGTCATCGCCCCCGCTGAGGATCCTGCAAGCGAGAATAAGCTCATCCGGAGCGGTGCCGACCACGTGATTCTTCCCGCAGCGATCGGGGCAGATCGCATTGCCAATCTCATCCTGCGTCCATCGGCTCAGGGAATTTTGGGCAGGGAGGGGGGCCGTCTTGAACTGGGAGAAGACCTCGGACAACTTGGCCTGCGCATCGAGCAATTCACCTTGCCCTCCACTTCTCCACTGATCGGAAAGCCGGTTCGGATGATTGAAGTGGGTGGGAATCACGGTTTTCTGATCGTGGGCTTGGTTCACCCGGACGGAGAAGTAGACGTCAATCCCGCGGATGACGTTCTGCTGCGTGTAGGCGACAAAGTCATCGTGATGGGCCATCCGGGCGACTTGCCGGAGCTACGCCGCCGCTATGAGCTGTCGCGTGAAGTGCATTACCGCGGGGCGCAGGTTCAGTAGGCGCTGCTCTTTTTAGCTGACCGTCAGCATGTTTAGGTTGGCCGGCTCTCCACGCGCACTTTAATCGCGTGTCAAGAAAGCGGGAGACTCTTGCCGGAGTCGTCTGGAAATCTAGTTTCGATGGGCATGCAATTTCCTAGGCGGGCCCTATGACTTCCCTGATGAGCTTGATTCCGGCCAACTGGATGGCTCGAGGAGTCGATGCGGCCGAGGCCGGGTTGATTCCGGACAATATCCTTCGTGCTGTGATCAGACGCCTATGCCGAACCCGTCTGGAGTCGGAGCGTCAAATTGGGCGCACTGCTGAACAATTTGCGGACCTGATGACGACGGCGGTGATTGCGAGTCACACGGTCGAGGCGAATGCACAGCATTACGAAGTGCCCTCGGCCCTCTTCGAGCGCGTGCTCGGGCCTGCAATGAAATACAGCGCTTGTGTCTTCGAGACGGACACGACGACGTTGGCGGAAGCCGAGCGCGCGACGCTTGCCTTGACCTGCGAGCGGGCCGGGATCGTAGACGGTATGCGGGTTCTCGATCTTGGATGCGGTTGGGGATCTCTGACGACGTATCTCGCCGAGCATTTTCCAAACTGTCAGATCAAGTCTGTTTCGAACTCGTCGACCCAGCGGGCGTGGATCGAGAAGCGCTGCGCTCAACCGGGCTGGGCACCCGTCGAAGTTGTGACGGCGGACGCTGCCTCCTTCGATTTCGGAGTGGCTCAGTTTGATCGCGTGGTTTCGATCGAGATGTTCGAGCACATGCGGAACTGGGGTGCGTTGTTTGACCGCATCGCGGTCGCGCTCCGGCCCGGGGGCGCCTTCTTCATGCACGTCTTTTGTCACGAGGAGCACCCCTACCTCTTCGAGGACGAGGGCGAAGCGGATTGGATGGCGCGGAATTTCTTTTCCGGGGGAATCATGCCGAGCTTTGAATTGCCGCGGCACATCAAGAGCGAACTCGACGTCGCCGATGCATGGCGGGTCGATGGGCGGGACTACGCTCGGACGTTGCGAGCCTGGCTCGATCGATTGGATGGGCAGGGCGAAGAAGCCCTCCGGATCCTCTCGCAGGATCTTGACCGGCGCGAAGCGCGCCGAGCCGTCCAGCGCTGGCGCATGTTCTTCATGGCATGCGAAGAACTGTTTGCCTACGACAACGGTCGCGAATGGTTCGTCGGTCACTACTTAATGCGCCCATGCGATCACTCCGCTTCGGCCGGAGGAATCGAAGCGTGAAGGTTGCGGTTATTGGCGCCGGGATTTCGGGATTGGTCTGTGCTTCGCGTCTTGCCGAGCGGCACGAAGTCCAGGTCTTCGAGAAGAACGATTGGATCGGAGGGCATACCCATACCGTGGATGTGGAGGCCGAAGGTGAGGTCTATTCGATCGATACCGGCTTCATCGTCTACAACGAGCGGAACTATCCCCTTTTCAGCGCCCTCCTTAGAACCCTCGGCGTTGAAACTCAGCCGACGAGAATGACCTTTGGTTTCTCCTCTGCGCGGACTGGTCTCGAATACTCGGGGAGTTCGTTGGGTGGGCTCTTCGCTCAGAGAAAGAATCTCGTCAGTCCGGCCTACTGGAAGATGCTTGCGGAGATTCTGAGGTTCTTTCGGTATGCCAGCGCGCTTCTCGAAACGCCCGGGCGGAGCCCTTCGCTAGGCGAGTTCCTCGACGAGGCGCAATTCACTCCTGAGTTTCAAAGAGAGCATCTCCTTCCTATGGGCGCCGCAATTTGGTCTTGCCCACCGAGTCAGATGAGGGCCTTTCCGGCGACGAGCTTCGCCCGCTTTTTTGAGAACCACGGGCTCCTCCGCCTTCGAGACCGGCCGGAGTGGCGCGTGGTGAGCGGCGGATCCGCGCGTTATGTCGGGGCTCTGGTCGCTTCGGTTCCAGGCTCGATCCGTCTTGCGGCGCCGGTGGAAAGCGTTCGGCGCCACGAGGGAGGTGTCGAGATCACGCCCCGCGGAAGCGCGACCGAGTCCTTCGATGCGGTCGTCTTTGCGTGTCATAGCGACGAGGCGCTCAGTCTGCTGAGCGATGCGTCGCCCCAGGAGAAGGATGTTCTCGGAGCGATCCGCTATCAGTCGAATGATGTCGTCCTCCATACGGACTCGGCGCTTTTGCCAAAGGAGTCTCGGGCGCGGTCTGCCTGGAACTATCACGTCTCGGATTTCTCGCTCCTCTCCCCCGAACCATCGGACGCCGCTCGACCGGCCCCGGGTGACGGAGTAGAAGCGGCGACGGTCACTTACGACATGAATGCGCTCCAAGGGATCAAAGCGCCGGTCGATTTCCTTGTGACCTTGAATAGTACGCAGGCGATCGATCCGTCTAAGGTGATCGGCCGCTACACCTACGCGCATCCGGTCTTCGACCAACGCGCGCTCGATGTTCAGGCGGGCCAAGCCACGCTCGGCGCGGAGTTCCGAACCGCGTACTGCGGAGCCTATTGGGGATACGGTTTTCACGAGGACGGTGTTCGCAGCGGCCTCGTGGCTGCCGAAGCGATCGAGCGGCTCTGCGAATGACAGGCGCATCCATCTATCGAGGCAGTCTGTCGCATCGTCGACTGAGTCCGGCACATTCGTTCCGTCGCGATCTGATGATGGCGTGCGTGGACGTGGAAGAGATCGATGCGGCCGACGCCGGAACGGTCCGCCTCTCGAGGGTTCTGCCTCTTGGAATTCGCCGGAAGGATCATCTCCCTGCTGGGGAAACGTCGCTCGCGCAGCGAGTGCGGGAGCTTGTGCTCGAAGCCGCTGGCTACGCGCCGACGGGGCGAATGCTCTTGGTGTCGCAGCCGCGTGCCTTCGGACTGACTTTCAATCCCGTGAGTTTCATATTCTGCCTTGAGGCCGGCACCCCGGACTCGATTGAATGCGTCGTAGCGGAAGTGACGAATACGCCTTGGGGAGAGAGGCATGCCTACGTGCTGGCGCGCGGCGAGCAAACGGGGGCGGGGCTCCGCCGTTTTGTGGCGACCAAGGCTCTTCACGTGTCGCCTTTCTTCGGAATGGATCACGAATATGAATTTGCCTTCGCGGTCGGGGGCGATCGGATTAATGCGACGATCGTGAACCGGAAGGACGACCGGGTTGTCTTCGAGGTGGCGCTGTCGATGGAACTCTTGGGTGAGGTGCCAGCCGTTCCCCTTCGCGCGCTCCTTCGACACGCCCTGATGCCGTTCGAAACCGTCGTGGGGATCTATGCGCAGGCTGTTCGGCTCGCGATGAAGCGAGTGCCCCTTCATCTACATCCGCGAAAACACATATCCAGCCCGGCGCACGCGCCGAGGTCGGTCGATTAATGAGGGTTCGATGATAAGCGAGACGATCGTACGGGAGGAAGCCAAGAGCGTCGGTTCTTTGCGCACTGTTGAGGTGGCGTTCGATAACTGGGCCCGCGGATTGTTTGTGCGACTGCTGGATAGGCTCGAAAGCGGGCAGATCGTGCTTGAAGAGGGGACTCACCAGTCGGTGTTTGGCGACCCCGAGGCCGAGCCGATCACGATCGTCGTCCGATCACGCAGGGCTTTTGCGAAGATTATTCTCGAGGGCTCGCTGGGTGCAGGGCGTTCATTCATCGATGGGGATTGGATGTGTTCCGATCTACCTAGATTGCTGCGGCTCCTCTCGTCGCAGGCGAATCTCGTTGGACCCCGCGGCGCGATGGATTCTCGTTGGGCGCGAATCGCCGCTTTGGGCCGCCGTGCGGCGGCGAGGCTCGCGGGAAACTCGCTCGCCGGGAGTCGGCGGAATATCTCGGCGCACTACGACCTCGGAAATGAGTTCTTCGCCGAGATGCTTGATCCTACGATGACCTACTCCTCTGCGCTGTTCACGTTTCCGGGGGAGCCGCTCGAGTCCGCACAGGGCGCAAAATACGATCGGCTCTGCCAGCAACTCGAGCTTCGGCCCGGGCACCGTGTGCTCGAAATCGGAACGGGCTGGGGTGGATTCGCGATGCACGCGGCTAAGCACTATGGATGCTTTATAACGACCACGACGATCTCGCGCGAACAACGCGTGCTCGCACTGGAGAAGATTGCTGCCGCAGGTCTCTCCGACAGGATCGACGTTCGATTCGAGGACTACCGGGATCTAGAGGGACGCTTTGATCGACTGGTTTCGATCGAGATGATCGAAGCGGTGGGCGCCGAGTATCTCGACACCTTCTTCCGCGTCTGTTCGGATCGTCTGGAGCCCGACGGCGTGATGGGCCTGCAGGCGATTGTGATTGCAGATCAGCTCTATGAGCGGTCGCGGCGCCACGTCGATTTTATCAAGCGCTACGTATTTCCGGGTGGCTTCCTGCCATCGATCGCGGCAATCGGGGACCGAGTATCCCGCGTGACCGATTTTCGGATCCAGGACATCCACGACATGACGCCTGACTATGCCGAGACTCTGCGCCGTTGGCGCGAGAACCTTGCTCAGCGGCCAGAGGCCTATGTCCTGGTCAGCGAGCGAGAAGAATTCACGCGCCTTTGGGAATACTATCTCGCTTATTGCGAGGCAGGATTCGAAGAGCGCAGGATCGGATGCGTGCAGATGACGCTGACTAAATCGGACTGGCGCCCCTCGAGCTGATCGGCGGCTCCGATGTTTGGGACGAACGCCTGGGTTCCGCGTTTGGGATATTTTGGCGAGGGCAGCGGCGAGGGCGGGATGCCTGAATCAGTTGCAATCCGTGCTGTCCTCATGCGCAACGACCGCGCCGAATTCTGCACGATGCGCGAATAGCGCAAGCGAATCCTGCCAACGCCTGTGCAGTCGCATGCTCAGTCGACAGAACCGTCGACCTGATTATGGGCTCTCAGTCGCGTTCGCCATGACGAGATGGCAAAGCCGGCGGACCACGCGGCGAGCGATTGATAGTTGGCATGCACCTTGCTCTTTTAGGGAGAAAACAACGACTAGAGGTAGACCCCATGGCGGAAGCTCTTCACGTAATGAACGCGTCCGAAACGCGAACGGGTCCCGTCCGGGTCGAGGCCGAAGCGACTTCGAGTGACGAAGTTGGCGGCCCGCTCGACGGGCTGTCCTCGCTGTTTCATGTCGTGCGACCTAAAGACGCGCTGCGTGAGACGGTTGGCTTTGGCAAAGAACTTGCTCAGATTGTCGTCGGACGTTCAGAGCGCAAGCCCCATCCGAAAGACAAACGCTTCCAGGATCGGGCGTGGGAAGAGAACGTTGCCTACAAGCGACTCCTTCAGACTTACCTCGCATGGTGCGATTCGCTTCATGGTGCTGTGAGTGACGATCCTGAGCATTGGCGGGACTTCGAAGAGATCCACCACGCGATCGAGCTACTGACCTCGACGGCCGCTCCTACGAATACCTTCTTCGGCAATCCTGCTGCGGTGAAGGAGGCGTTCGATACGGGGGGGAAGAGCGTTCTGCGCGGTGCGCGCCACATGATCGAAGACCTCCGTCATAACGGTGGCATGCCTTCTCAGGTGATGCGCAAGGATTTTAGAGTCGGCGAGAATGTCGGAGTGACGCCGGGCGCAGTCGTGTTCCGCAACGAGGTGCTCGAAGTCATTCAGTTTACGCCGACGACCGGCGAGGTGATGTCACGTCCCACGCTGATGATCCCGCCGCAGATCAACAAGTACTATTTCATGGATCTCGCACCCGGTCGGAGCTTCGTCGAACACGCGCTCTCCGAGGGCATACCCATGCTGACAGTGAGCTGGCGCAATCCAACTCGGTCGCAGCGGGACTGGGATCTAGACACTTACGTTGATGCCTTGATGGAAGCCGTCGATGCGGTGATCGAAATCACCGAAAGCGACAAGCTGAACCTCGTGGCTTTTTGCGCTGGGGGCATCACGGCGACCGCGCTGCTTTCCCATCTCGCCGAAATCGGGGACGATCGCATCTCGTCGATCGCGTACGGCGTCACGATGCTCGACTGGTATGAGCGAGCGCCGCTTGGGCGCCTGCAAAGGGCAGGAACGATCGGGATGTCTCGCGTGGTGACGCAGATGCGCGGCGTCCTGCCTGGTTCTCAACTAGCGGGCATGTTTTCCTGGGCGCGCCCGGACGATCTCGTTTGGCGCTATTGGGTCAATAACTATCTGATGGGCAAGAACCCACCGGGCTTCGACATCCTTGCATGGAATAATGACTCGACGAATTTGCCGGCCGGACTCCATTCACAGTTCGTGGACATTTTCTTCGAGAACGCCATGTGCAATGGCAGCCTCGAAGTGAAGGGATCGACGGTCGACCTCAGCAAGATCGAGGTCGATAACTTCGTGACGGGTGCGGTGGCGGATCACCTGACGCCCTGGAAGGGCTGCTACCGAACGACGCAGTTGCTGAGCGGAGAAAGCACGTTTGTTCTGAGCAATGCTGGGCACATCGCAAGTCTGGTCAATCCGCCGGGAAATCCGAAGGCGAGTTACCGGACGGGCCCCGCGCCGGGGCCGGATCCCGATGCATGGTTCGCAGATTCCGAGCAGTCATCAGGGACCTGGTGGACGCTCTGGGCCGAATGGGTCAGCGAACGCTCGGGCGAACTTCAGGCCGCACCGGCAAGCCTGGGGAGCGCCGCACACCCGCCGATTGAGCCCGCACCGGGCCGATACGTCAAGCAGGACGCCTAGCAAGTCGTTCGAGACGAGTTCTCAGGAAGGACATCGCTTTGCGTTACACAGCCATGGATTTCATCGCGCGAGGCGCCGAGGCCGCGAGCCACACGTTCTCTTTTGCGCATTATTGGACGAACCATCCGAGCAATATCGCAGCGGGCACTCGGCCGGGTCGCCTCGCGTCTGCTTGGTTCGAGTCGGGCGAGCGGCTGCTGCGCCATTACGACAAGCCCTCTTTCGGTCTCAAACGTGTAGAGATCGACGGCGAAGAAATCTTGGTCAACGAGCGCATCGTCGATCGACGCCCGATGTGCAATCTGGTCCACTTCGAGCGGAAAGGCTGGTCAGGGCCGAAGGTTCTGCTGGTGGCTCCGCTCTCCGGTCATCATGCGACGCTGCTTAGGGATACGGTCCGGACCTTCTTGCCCGATCACGACGTCTACATCACCGATTGGCAGGATGCTCGCCACGTTTCGCTCGCGGACGCCCCGGTCTTTGGCTTCGACGATTTCGTCGACACGATCGAGGGCTTCCTGGAGACGGTCGGGCCAGGCACACACCTGATGGCCGTCTGTCAGCCGACCGTGCAGGCGATGATCGCCACGGCACGGCTCGCCGCCCGCGGAAGCGATGCGACTCCCTTGAGCCTCACCGTGCTGGCGGGCCCCGTCGACACGCGCGTCCGTGAAACGAATTACAATATGACTGCCAAGAAGGTGGGGATTGACTGGTACCGCCGCTTCGCGATCTACCAGGTGCCCTACGGCTTTGCCGGCGAGGGGCGAGAGGTCTACCCCGGCGCGGTCCAGCTGGCGAGTTTTATCGGCCTCAAGCCGACACGCCATCTCTCCAAGCATTGGGATTTCTTTTGGGATGTGGCGGGCGACCGGGAAGACTCGGCCGACAAGCATCGCAGCTTCTATGACGACTATATGTCGGTGCTGGATATGGACGCGCAGTTCTATCTGGAGACGCTTGAGCGCGTCTTCCTTGACCATCATATCCCCAAGGGCCTGATCCGGTATCGCGGCGAGCCCGTCGACTTCAAGGCTGTCGAAAAAACCGCCTTGATGACACTCGAAGGGGAACTCGACGATATCTGCTCACCGGGCCAGACGGAGCCCGCGCACGAGATCATGCCTAATATCCCGTCGCATATGCGCGAGAAGCGACTTGAGGCTGGCGTCGGTCATTATGGCATCTTCGCCGGCTCGCGATTCCGCAAGACGATCGCGCCTCATATCAAGGCCTTCATGGCGCGGCACTCCGAGTGAAGCAGGAGAGCGTCGTGGAGACAGAAGAGATCGGCGTTGGCGCGCATAAACTCCGCGTCTCGGTACAGGGTTCGGGCAGGCCCTTGCTCTTGATTATGGGATTCGCGGGCTCGCTTGAACTTTGGTCTCCTTTGCAGGCGGCGCTGCCTGGCTACCAGACCATTAGTTTCGACGCGCCTGGAACCGGCGGTTCGCCTGCTTCTCCCTGGCCGCTCTCGATCAACGCGCTGGCTCGCCTCACCGATCGCCTCTGCGCCGCGCTCGGTTTTCCGAGCCTCGATGTCGTCGGCTATTCCTTTGGCGGAATAGTGGCCCAACAATTGGCGTCAGCCTATCCCGAGCGTGTCGAGCGGCTCGTTCTTGCAAGCACGAGTACGGGGTTGGGCTCATTGCCCGGAGTCTCCGCGGCGCTCCGCCTGATGACGGTGCCGCCGTCATCGTACCGAAATGGACGTTTTTTGAAGGCCGCAGGTGGAATCTTCGGCGGCGTGTTTCGCGACGACCCGAAGGCGGCCTCACGGCATCTGCCGACCCGCGACCCGCATCTGCGCGGCTGGCTTCATCAGCTCATCGCTGTGAACAGCTACTCCAGCCTGCCGCGTCTACCCTTCTTGGATAAGCGGACGCTTGTGCTGTCGGGCGACGATGATCCGCTCGTTCCGCTTATGAATTCACGCATATTGGCCCGGCTGATTCCCGGCGCCGAGCTGGAGATCGTTCGCGGTGGTGGGCATATGATGCTGCTTGAGCGGGCCGATGAGACGGGGCCTCTGATCAAGAACTTCCTTGAGGCCGACATCGCCGAGGCGGAGCATCGCGCCGCCGGATAGAGCGAAATACCGAACTGGCCGGAGGCGTCCGCGTACTGGTCGTATCCTTGAGTGGGTTGGGCGAGACTCGTAGGAAGCGGTTTGGGGGACCAGGAAGGTTCTGCAGGGCACGTGTCCGCCGCGTGCCGGGTAAGCCAGGCTGATCCGCTCGGAGCTGGTAAGACGGTCTGCAAGGGGCGCACGACGAGCTACTCTCTTGTTTTCGACGGAGAAGTGCTTGTACCTTGGAGAGCGCCTTTAGCGATGAGCGATAGTCTGACGGACTCCGCGCGGACCAGCCCATTGGGAGAGGTCGTGCGTTCGTTGCGTATTTCGCAATGGGCGAAGAATCTACTGGTCTTCGTGCCGCTCCTCGCGGCACATAAGTGGGCGGATCCCGGTCGAGCGCCTGCAGCAGCAGTGGCTTTTCTGACGCTTTGTCTGGTGGCGTCGGGGACCTATCTGCTCAACGACCTGCTCGACATCGAAGCCGATCGCGCACATCCGACAAAACGGCGCCGTCCGCTGGCGGCAGGCACGATGACGCGGTCTCTCGCCGTAGGAGTTGCCGTAACGCTTATTTCCTCCGGCGTTGGGCTCTCGGCCTGGCTTGCCGGGCGAAATCCAACTCTGATGTTGGTGACCTACCTCATCGTGAGCTTGACCTACTCCGTTTTTCTGAAGCGGCAGATGATTCTTGATGTGATCGCTCTAGCGGGACTTTTCTGCCATCGAATTTTGATTGGCGGGGTCGCTACGCAGATCGAAATTTCACCCTGGCTACTGGCCTTCTCGCTCTTCATCTTTATGAGTCTTGCCTTAGTGAAGCGGTTTCTGGAACTGGACATGATCCGAAAGGCAGATCGGATCGAAGTCGCCCGTCGCGCTTATACCGCTGATGATACGGAAGCGATTTTCACGATGGGCCTGGTCTCCGGCTACCTCTCTATTCTGGTGCTCTGCCTGTTTGTAAGCAGCGATTCTGTTTCGGAGCTCTACGAGAATCCGATGATGCTTTGGGCAATTTGTCCCGTCATGCTCTACTGGATCTCTCGAGTTTGGCTCTTGGCTCGCCGGGGCGAAATCGGCGATGACCCAACAGCATTCGCGATTCACGATGCGCCGAGCTACGCGTGCGCGATGCTCATCGGCCTGGTTGCGATTTCAGCCCTATGACTCTGCCTAGACCTGAGAAGCGGGCGCTGTCGGGGTGGGGCCGCTATCCCGTCGAAGACTGCCTTGTTTATCGCCCTGATCGACGGCGCGATATCGAGACTCTTGTGGCCAGTGCGCCGGAGAGTTCTCTCGTGCCGCGCGGTCGTGGCCGAAGCTATGGGGATGCAGCCATCCACCATGCGGGGGCGGTTCTTGCCTCGGACCGCGTTGATCGGATGCTCGGGTTCGACTCCAAGACGGGTATCTTGCATTGCGAAGGGGGGGGCACACTTTCCTCGATCATCGATACGTTCTTGCCGCGCGGCTTTTTTTTCCCGGTCACGCCCGGTACGAAGGCGATCAGTGTCGGCGGGGCGATCGCCGCGGATGTGCACGGCAAAAATCACCATCGCGACGGATCGCTTGGCAATCACCTCATTGAGTTCAACCTCCTGACTGCCTCGGGTGAGATTCTTGCGTGTAGCGAGGAAAAGAACTCTGACGTCTACTGGGCGACGATCGGTGGCCTCGGCCTAACCGGAGTGATCGTCGATGCGCGCATTCGACTGAAGCCGGTGGAGTCGGCGTATCTTCAAACGCAGACCGAAAAGACCAAAAGTCTCGGCGACACGCTTCAGCGCATGATCGAAAGGGATGCGGAGTTTGACTACTCGGTTGCCTGGATCGATTGTCTTGCGTCAGGCGCGAGTGTGGGCCGCTCGGTTCTGATGCGGGCGAACCCGGCGCCGCCTGCTGCGCTGCCCGCGGATCTTCGCGAAAAGCCACTCGGAATACGTAAGCGGCGACGGCCCGCTATCCCCTTCAACTTTCCGAGCTTCGCTCTGAACCCGCTCAGCATGAAACTATTCAATACAGGCTTCTACCATGCGCATAGCGACGGCGAGAGCATTGAAGACTATGACGGGTATTTCTACCCCCTGGACGCCATTCCGAAGTGGAATCGGATCTATGGCAAGCGCGGCGTGTTGCAGTATCAAGTTTTGATTCCGACGGGCGTCGCTGAGTCTGTACTCGCGGAAATGTTGGAATCGATTTCGCAAAGTCGGGGCGGGTCTTTCCTCGCTGTCCTCAAGAGTATGGGACCGGCGAATCCAGCCCCTATGTCGTTTCCCGACGCAGGGATGACCTTGGCGCTCGATTTCCCAAACATCGGTCCTGATCTGATTGCGCATCTTAACCGGCTCGACGATCTCGTGTTAAAGGCTGGAGGCCGAGTCTACCTCGCCAAGGACAGCTGCCTTCGTCCTGGGTATGTGGAGCAGATGTATCCGCGCTTCGGCGAGTTTCTTGCCGTGAAGAACTCGATCGATCCCAATCGTCGATTCGATTCGTCTCTCGCGCGCCGTCTGCATTTTTGGGATCAGCGATGACCGTCGATGCGCGAGCGGGGACGGTCGTTGTGCTCGGAGCAGGTTCGCCGATGGGAAGGGCGATCGCATCGGCTTACGCGCGGGAAGGAATGGGCATTATTCTCGCTGGCCGCGATATCGAGGATCTTACGCGAACCGCCAGTGATCTGAACCTGCGGTTCCAAATACACGCTTCGGTCGTGGGCTTTGATGCGCTGGACTTGAATTCCCACGAAGCGTTCGTCGAGCGCTGTGTTTCCGTTTCTGAGAGTGGGATCGAGGGGTTCGTCTGGTGCGTTGGTGTTATGCCGGAAGAGGACGAGATGCGCCGCGATGTCGCCGCGCTCAAGCTCATGATAGACACGAATTTTACGGGTGCGATATCTACGCTTGAGCATGCGGCGACTCTGCTCGAGGGGCAGGGGCACGGATTCATTGCAGCGATCACTTCCGTTGCGGGGGATCGCGGACGCGCGAGCAACGGACTCTACGGTTCGTCCAAAGCGGGTTTGTCGACTTATGTTTCGGGGCTGCGGATGCGGCTCGCGCAATCGGGAGTCCGTGTCATCGATGTTCGGCCGGGCTTCGTCGACACCGCGATGACCTATGGCCGTCCAGGCATGTTCTTGGTTGCGCCGCCCGAGAAGGTCGCCGCGGATCTACTGCGGAGTGTCGACCGTGACCGCGCCGTGACCTACACGCCTCGGTTTTGGCAGCTGATCATGTTCATCATCCGCATGGTGCCCGACTTCGTATTTAAGCGGCTGTCGCTCTAGCGAGCATTCCGGTCAAGCTCTTCTCGGCGTGCGTGCGAGGGTGCGACCGAATCAATGTTCCGGATAAACCTTCACTGTCCAGCCTGCCGGGCAGCTCTTTAGGATCGCCTTCGGCTGTTCCGGCCCACGTCCGTGCTGGGCCCCTTCACTCCAGCCGCTCGTGACGCCGTCGCATGCGAGTAGGTCCTGATTTCGAGGCCAGTAGATCCCCGATCCTATGCTGGCGGCGATCACGGTGAGTAAGAACAAACGCAATAGGAACGAGCGTGAGCTCACGCAAGCCAAGTGAACGATTAAGAGCACCATCGCTCCCGGTACGATTGTATATCGGCCGGTCGGTCCTCCCGCGAATGAGCCAAGGGATACGGCAGCGTAGACGACTAATAATAGCCAAAAGGGTCTCAGCTCAGGGCTGAGTGCGGCTCCCGCCCGTTCAAGTAGCCATCGCATCCTTGCCGAGCCCTGATGGAAGCGGGGCGCTTGTCCGGCTTCCGCTTTAGATCGGGAGATCGACGATCGCACGAGTGTGACGAGGGAGATGACGACGATTGCAAATCCAGCCATGAGGAGTAGGTGGCGTTCGTCGGGCGTCCCGAGAACGGATTGCTGTCCGAAGAGCGGGAGCGCAAACGTTTCTCGAAGCCCAAGCCGGATCGCCGTGAGATCAATGCCCATTCCCGCTCGCTTCTCATGGACCTGCTCGAGGCCGAAGCGTTTGTAGAGGAGAAGCGCGCCTTGAATCATCGTTGCACAACCAATCGCGGCAGTTTGGAAGGACCGCCATCGGTTGCGTTCGACGACGGCGACCGCCAAAAACACGGGAAGCATGAAAACTGCATAGAGCCCCGAAAGGCCGCAGAGAGCAAGGGCGGCGATCGAGAGGCGGTTGATGCTCGTCCGGTTCTGGTCGGCTGAAGCGAGTAGGATGATCGCTGCCAGAATGCCCACATGTGTTTGCGAGTTGATGGAATTGAGCCAGGCGACGCCCTGACCTGTTGTGGTTGCCGCGAGCAGCGAAAACCCGATCAAGCCACGCTGGGCGGGAGATAAGTCGAAATCGAAGCGGAGAAAATGAAGCGCGATGAAAGGTGAAAGCTGAAGCAAGAACGCGATGCAGGTGGTCGCGAGGGGAGCGTATTCGAGAGGAAGAGTATGAGCGCCGAGGGTGGCGCCTAAGTTGGCGGGCCACATGAAGTAGCCCTGCCGCCAGTAGATGAAGACAAGCGACTCCCACCACTCAAGGCGCGTTGCAGCGGAAAAAAACGCACCTTCTTCCCCCCAGAATCGCGGCGAAGAGAGGAGGTTAGGAGCCCGCAAGATCAACCAGGACAGAGCGACCGCGAAGGAGGTCGTCTGCAAAGCCAGGCATCTTATTCGATCACCCGGTAGGGTCACGGCAGGAGTCTTCCGACTTCCAACAGGACTTCATAGACCTAAAGCCTGTTATCGGTCTGTTGTGGGCCTGTGATTGGCCTGTGATTGGCCTGGAGTTGGCCTGGAGTCCTGGCGCTACACGATCACGGATCAATCGCTCCACACTATGTTTACCGGAACGCACCGCCCTCCTCAAGGCAGTGAGCAGATGTCGCTATGACCGAGCCGCGCCGCGCCGACGCCTTGCTGAAGATCCGGGGATTGTCCCAATCCCAGTTGATCTTCTAGGCAAATAGAGCGGCGGCTCCTTCACCCTCCGTGTGTTACGGAGGGGGTAACCAAACCAACGAAGGAACCGCCACCATGACCAAGCATGCCAAGAAGTCGAGTCATCT
>JBDNFB010000139.1:0-30329 GCA_041690055.1 Myxococcota bacterium
CAACAGAAGCAAAAGAACAAAGGATTGACTGTGGCCCAAATCGACCCACTGCTTGTTCATCTCAAAGAAAACGACGGCTCCGACCTCCATCTTGTGGCAGGGCAGAAGCCGCGCATTCGCGCGAAGGGAGCGATCCAATTCATCGAATCTCAGCCTGCCCTAACGGAGGAATCGCTGCGCAATATGATGTGTGAGGTGGCTTCGCCGCGAGGTTTGGACGAGTACAACACGACGGGCGATCTAGACTTTGCGTTTGGTCTGGACGGCGTGGCCCGCTTCCGCGCTAACTATTTCGTGCAGCATTCGGGCGCGGCCTGTGTGTTCCGAATCATCCCCGAAGAGATCATCTCGCTCGAGGACCTGAACCTCTCCAAAGCGATCTGTGATCTGGCCGATTTGAAAGAGGGGCTCGTTCTTGTGACGGGTCCGACGGGCTCGGGTAAGTCGACGACGCTTGCCGCGATCATCGACAAGATCAACAAGACCTACTCCCGGCATATCGTGACGATCGAGGACCCGGTCGAGTTCGTGCATCAAAATCAGACTGCACAATTTTCCCACCGGGAAGTGGGGCTGCACACCCAGGGATTCGGTCCCGCACTGCGCTCGGCGATTCGCCAGGATGCGGACGTGATTCTGGTGGGTGAGATGCGGGAGATGGAGACCATCAGCCTGGCGATAACGGCGGCTGAGATGGGGATGTTGGTTTTCGGGACGCTGCATACGAATAATGCAGCGAAGACGATCGATCGGATTGTCGACGCTTTTCCCGCTGAAGAGCAGAACATGGTTCGACTTTCTTTATCTGAGTCGCTGGCGGGAATTGTTTCGCAGCTCCTACTTCCGCGCGCGGACAAGAGCGGTCGGATCGCGGCGAACGAGATTCTGCTGAAGACAGGCGGTCTGCCGAATGTAATTCGCGACGGAAATACGCCGATGCTCTCCTCGATCATTCAGGCGGGCAAGAGTCAGGGAATGCAGGCTATGGACGACGTGCTATTTGCCTTTGCGAAAGATGGCAAGATCTCGGCGCAGGACGCCTACATGAAGGCGACCGATAAAGCGCGGTTCGAGTCACTCGTCTAGGAAATCGCTCAGACTCGGCCTAACCTTGCCAGTTACTCGCCTAAACATTTCGTTAGGTTCTCGATTCGGGCTGGTTTTGAGGGTCTTTGGGGGAGGCGCAATCGCGAAACGCGATTGCTACAACTAATAGGGTCTCAGGCGAGGGGCCCGACGCTTGACCCATATTCGAGAAAAAATCGATGCAGGATTCCACTGGTGGGCCCGAGAGGTTATTCGGCATCGCTGGATCTATGCCGTCGTTATGGTCATCCTGGCGCTGGGACTATCGACTCGGATTCCTCTGATTCCGATCGAGACGTCGACGGAGGACTACCTCTTCGATTCCGATCCCGCGAAAATGGCCTACGACGAATTTCGAGAGCAGTTCGGACGAGATCAGCAGCTGATGATCCTGCTTGAGCCCGCCGAAGTCTTCGACCGGAAATTCTTGGACTATCTATCGCGCCTTCATCGTGACCTTGAGGATTCTGTCATCCATCTCGACGAGGTGACGAGTCTGGTAAACGTGCGCGCGGTTCGCGGCGTGGGCGATGAACTTGCCGTAGATGGTTTGCTTGAGGAGGTGCCGTCTACTCCAGAAGAGATGGCGGCTCTTCGGGAACAGGTTTTCGCAACGCCCTCCTATATCGAAACGGTGATCTCGAAAGACGGCCTCATCACCGCGATCTACGTGAAGTCCTTCGCCTACTCAGTGGCGGATATGGATGGGGGAGATCTCGCAGGCTTCGAGGGCAGTGACGGGGACTCGCCTCGTCGGTATCTGAGCGCCGCGGAGAGTCAGGAGTTCTGCCAATCCGTTGTGGAAGTGATTGATCGACATCGCCGTGATGACGTGACTATTCATATGACGGGTCAGCCGCTGATTTCGTTTGCGCTCGCCGGCGCTATGCGAGAAGACGTGCCGAAGATCTTCGGCGGCGCGCTGTTATTGATCGGACTGCTCCTGATCATTTTGTTCAAGCGGCTTTCTCCCGTCATTCTTTCTGCGGCGGTGGTCGTTCTTTCGCTCCTTGCCACGTTTGGTCTCTCCCAGTTTCTCGACCTACCGATCGGACTACCCACCCAGGTGATGCCCTCCTTCATGCTTGCAGTGGGCGTGGGGTATTCCGTTCATTTCATGACGATTTTTTTCAGATCGCTCGCGGATGGGGGCGACCGAGATACGGCGATCGAAGTTTCGCTCTGTAGCGTCGGGCTGCCGATAGCCATGACCGCTCTGACGACGGCGGCGAGCCTGGTGTCGTTCGTTGCTGCCGAGATGGAGCAGGTTCTCGATCTGGGTGTTTTAGGAGCGATCGGCGTCGGCGTCACGTTCTGCTTTACGATGATTTTCCTGCCGGCCGTTTTGGCGATCCTGCCGTACCGATCGAATCGAAGTCGGGCGAGTCTTGAGGGCGGCGCCTTCTTTCTGTCAGGCTGCGGGCGCCTCGCCATTCGCTACCCGAAGAGTCTGGTTACGGCAGCGCTAGTTCTCGCCAGCGTTTCCATCGCGTTGATTCCCAATCTCGACTATTCCGTCGACCCGATCAAATATTTTCCGGATGGCCATTGGCTTCGAGAAGCGACTGAGTACGCGGATCAGCGAATGGCGGGAATGCAGTCGCTTGAAGTGGTGATCGATACCGGGCGCGAGAACGGGCTCCACGATGTGGAAGTTCTTGACGGCATTGAAGGACTTCGAAGCCTGGTCGCAGAGCTCGCGGCGGAAGGCGAGCACGTGGGACGAACCGCTTCCTTGCTTGAAATTGCGAAGGAGACGCATCAGGCGCTGAACGAGAATCGGCCCGAGTTCTACGCGGTGCCGCGGGATCCTAGGCTCATCGCGCAGGAATTTCTGCTTTTCGAGAATACCGGGGCGGACGATCTCGAGGACCGAGTCGATAGCCAGTTTAGTAAGGCCCGATTCTCGATTACCGCAGGTTGGGAAGACGGCGTTGAGAAGCAGCGCTTCATCGAGCGCGCCGGTCCGCGCATTCTCTCATCTATGCAGGGGCTGGCCGAGGTGCAGCTGACGGGTGCAGTCGCTCTGATTGCGCGGACGTCGAAGGCGACCGCCGAGAGCTTGATCCAGAGCTACACGCTCGCCTTAATTTTGATCACGCCCCTCATGATCTTACTGATCGGGAGTCTCCGGGCGGGCCTTGTGAGCATGGTGCCGAATCTGATTCCGATTCTCACGACCTTGGGCCTGATGGTGATTTTAAGGATCGAGCTCGATCTATTTACAATGCTAGGTGCGTGTATCGCGATTGGTTTGGCTGTGGATGACAGCATTCATTTCATTCATAGCTTTCGGCTCAACCTCGAAGAGACGGGGGATGTGGAGCGCGCGATCGAGATGACTATGGAGTCGACGGGGCGGGCTCTGCTCTTTACGTCTGTGGTTTTGGCGGCAGGGTTCGTGGTTTTGGCGCTTTCGTCGATGTCGAATCTTGGATATCTCGGGGGCCTGACCGCGTTTTCGATTATGGTCGCGTTCATTCTCGACGTGACGGTCACGCCCGCGCTGCTCGTGCTGACGCATCGGAACTAGCCACCCGCGGGTGGGCTTGTGCCTCTGCGTGCTGGTTTTCGCCGCGCGACCGGCCTGGTGACGATTCGTCCCGCGAGTTCGCTGTTGTGAACTCACTTCGGATCGTGTCAGTATGGGGGAGGGGACGAGAGGTCCGGACCCATGCTGAACCCTTGCTGAAGGATCCACTGACGATGCTGAATTATGCTGCTGCTCTCACTCGAAACGATCTTTACGCGCTTCGCCGCTCGACTTTAGTCACCGCGGGAATGACCGCGGCTTTTGTTGGCGCGTTTGCGATCGCTGCTTCCTCGGCCACGGCCCTCGACGCGATCGACCTGAGTGCGCCGTCGATTCCGCCGGCCGCCGGCGAATGTTCGCAACTGGTCCAAACTAAGTACCCGTTTCTCACCTGCGTGAATGGCCAGATCGGGCAATCTTCCACGAACGAGATCTGGATGAATGCCCGCCATATGCCGATCCAGAGCGACTGGATTGAAGGCGATTCGTACTGGGGGCCGACGCTTAACCCCGTCGACTAAAACCTTCGGCAGCCCTTCGACGCAGGCTGTCGTCGATGCCGAGTAGGCCGAGTAGGCCGAGTAGGCCGACAGGCTCGGCGGGCGAGGGGGCGCACTTCTACCCCGAGCCGCCCCGTCGAGGAAGGACACATGTCGAAGCGCGACGCTCCGGCGACGCACCGAAATCGTGACGCGATCCTGACGGTGCTCCGGCACTGGTTGGATACGCCTGTGCGCGTTTTAGAGATCGCCAGTGGCACGGGACAGCACGCGGTTTTTTTCGCGTCCGAGCTGCCCCATGTGCATTGGCAGCCTTCGGATGCCGACCCTGTAGGTATCGAATCGATTGAAGGGTGGGTCGCGGATTCCGCGCTTCCGAATGTCTCGCCGCCGATTCTGCTGAATGCTTCTTCACCTGCGTGGCCGGAAATCCCATTCGACGTGGTCTTTAACGCGAACATGATTCACATCGCGCCTTGGAATGTGGCCGAGGGCTTGTTTGCGGGCGTCTCTCGCGGTCTTCCGAAGGACGGACTTTTCTTTCTCTACGGCCCTTTTAGAATGGGCGCCGAGCACACCGCGCCGAGCAATGCCGCCTTTGACGCAGATCTGCGTTTGCGCGATCCGAGTTGGGGCGTGCGGGATCTGGAACTCGTCGAGGCGTTAGGCGAGGCCTCGGGTCTCGAGCTCGTCGAGAAGAGCCAGATGCCGGCGAATAACTGGATGCTGGTTTTTCAGCGCCGCTCGCGCGACTAAGCGCGACTGGCCGCGGCTAACGCGACTCAAGGGCGAAAAGCCGGTACTAGGGCCGCGTCCATATCTGCGACTATGGCCGGGGACTTCGCATTGGCGCGTTTTCGCGCCACATATAACAGCTGTTCAGATTTCCCCCGACGCCGGAAACCGCGGGTTTGGGCGCGTCTTCGCCTTCGGGCGTGTCGTCGCGCTGCTCGAAATATTCGTCCATCAGAGCTGCTGTGATCTGGATGAAGCCCGGTGCGAGTTGCAGGAGGTTGTCGAGGAGCGGGGCGAGTTCAGCGTTTTTGCCGAGGAGTTTGAAGAGGCGGCCGGCAAGGCCGGGAATGAGGGGCGCGTCGATCAGCTCCGAGACGATGGCCTGATGTGAAATCCATGAAGCGCTCCCAAGCGTTTCGGCGCTGCGCTTGCGTTCCACGGCATCAAATGTCTGAATCTTGAAACGCTTCCGATCGATCGCGGCGAGGGTCTTCCACTCGTGTGAGATGCGAAGTCGGTCCGTGATCCGATCGTCGGGCGATGCCGGGCGCGAATGCGTGTCTGCGAGTTGGATGGAGACGTCGATGGTTTCTCGATTCTTCTCGAAACCATCGAGGAAAAGGCTCCGCCGGAAGAAGCGGTCGCCCAGCTCGCTCGCGGTGCCTTCTTGGTCCAGCCGTTCCTTTTCCTCACGAACTCCGCGCGGAATCGTCGAGGCCATCAGCTGGAAAAGCGTCAGAAGATGCGAGCATCCAAGAGGGCCGCCGAAATGCGCGCCGAGTCGCTTGGTAAAACCGGCGTCGAGCCGCTCGCCCTCGAGATCGATCAGTCGAGGAGCAGGGTCACGGCAGCATTCTCCTCCCGTTGCTGGCGAAGGTTCTACGGCGACGAAAGGCTGGTCTACGGCGATCGATTTCATCTCGAGCGTTTCGGGATCAAAGTCGATCTCGATGCTCATCATGTGGATGATGCCCGAGGGCTGGATCGCGTAGTGCGTTGGGACGAAGCCGTTTTTGCGGAGGTCGATCACGTCGCCGCGGGCGTGCCAGAGCGTGTCCGATTTGCGAGAGATGGCAACCGTGAGCGATCGGGTGTGGAGTGGGAGCCCTTGGGCGGTCAGAGTCGGCAAGATCGGCTTTTCCTGGGGGCGCTTTGTTACGCCGATTCGTCACGCTGCTGTATCACGCCGATTTCTCACGCCATATGGGCGCGACAAGATCGGGCGAGAGCGTAGAGCCTACTCGTGTTGGTAGGTCGTGTGTGACGGTCGGCCGCGGAGGATATTGAGGGCGCCCCAGCTCGTGACCTTCTTGAAGGCCTCGGAGGCGATGAAGTCTTTGAAGGCCTGCTCTTCTTTCCAGCGCGAACTGATGAGGTAGACGGGCTCACCGTCCGTGACTTCCTTGAAAAGGGAGGAGGTGTCGTGTCCGTCGATGCCTTCCATGGTGTCGAGCACCTTGGCGCAGGCGTCCTCGAAGATTTGCTCTTTGCCGGGGATGACGGAGTAGTTCATACCAATCGTGACCATGGGAGTTCCTTTCGGGAGCGGGCCGAGGTCCGCCGAAGGCTGTGGGGCGAAGACAATAGCCGCAGGGGGGTGCCCGGGAAGTCTCGAAGGCCCACAAAATGCCTTGCCAGCAGGGATTTTGCGATACAGAGCCCCGCAAGTGTCCGATCTACCCGACACTGCAGTATTCTGACTGCAGTCTGCGGACTGCACCCAGTGCCTGGCGATGCGCTCTCGGCGCCGAGAGCATGAAATGAATTGGGCACGTCCCTTGCTCTGGTGAGGGGGATGGAACGATTGCTTCGCAGACGGGCCGCCAAGGTGGCTGACTGGAACGCCCCGGCGTCGACTGGAGACCCGCTCATGCGCGACGGCCGCAAAATCCTCGACGAGATTCGCGACGTTTTTCAGGACGGCGTCGATGCCCTGGAAAAACGGGGCGGGCGGCATCTCGACCGCGCTGCGGAGCGCGGGCTCGACGGGGCGGCTCGGGTGGTTGAAAAGGCGAAGCGCCACGCGCATGCGAAGAAGGATCGTCATCGACGACATCGCGGCTATCGCTCAGGGGGGAGCCGATCTTCACGTGGTCGAGACATAGATAGAGATAGAAACGGTGAGGGCGCCGATCTCAGCCCCGAGGAACGCGAGCATCTGAAGCTGGTGCGACGCGCCCGCCGTCGCGCCAACCGGCGCATCGGTTTCCTCACCCATTTTGGTTCCTACGTCGCGACCTTGGCGATCGTCCTGCTCGCAACCCGGAGTCTGCGTGTCGTCACCTTCATCGCGCTCGGCTGGGGAATAGGCATCTTCATTCACTACCTCTTTGCGATGTCCGCGCCGAAGCTGCGCGATCGCTGGCTGGAGAAAGAAGTTGGGACTCGCGCCGCGCGCGATGTTCGAACCGAGCGCCGAGAGGTGGGCACACGCAGCCGCCGGAGTCTTGAAGATCTTTCCGCCTCGATTGCGCACGAGATCCGCAACCCGATCACAGCGGCCAAGAGCCTCGTGCAACAGATGGGAGAGGATCCTGCCTCGGACGAGAACCTCGAATATGCGGGGCTCGCGCTCTCTGAGCTCGACCGCGTTGAACGATCCATCTCGCATCTCTTGCGTTACGCGCGGGACGAGGAACCGCGCTTTGAGGCGCTCCATCTTCGGACCGTCGCAAGAGCGGCGGTTTCGGGTCTGCAGGACCGGGCCGAATCGAGCGGGGTTGCCCTCCGCATCGAATTCGAAGGGCCAGGGGAGATGCGCGGCGATGGCGAAAAACTGCGCCGTGTCGTTGAGAACCTGATCGCAAACGCGGTCGACGCGTTTCATGAGTCCGAGAGGTCCGAGAGGTCCGAGGTATCCGAGATGGAGGCACCGCTCGTCGAGGTGCTGGGTGGAGAGAATCTCGCAGGTGACGAGATCTGGCTGCGCGTGATCGACAACGGTCCAGGGATCCCTGAGGAAGAGGTAGGACGAGTCTGGAGTCCTTTTTTCACGACGAAGGAGTCCGGGACGGGACTGGGGCTGGCGCTGTCACGCAAGACCGTGGAGGCGCACGGCGGTCGGATCGACATTCTGTCGGATAGGCGACGGGGCTGCGAGTTTCTGCTCGTCTTTTCGAAAGACCCGAGCGCGATGAATGACCCTGAAGGGGAGGATGTATGACCGCAGCCAAGCAGTTTGCGTACAAAGCGAAGAACGCCGAGTTCGGCTTAGGCACAGACTTGAACAGAGACTCAGGCACTCATTTAAGAACAGGGAGGGAGCCACGAATGTCGAAGCGAAGGCGCCATTCAAAGAGAGCCCGGTCAGAGCATGCCGCCTGGCTCGATCCGATAGGGGCGGCCGACGACGAATTAGCTGAAGTGGAGAAACACAAACTGGAGTCGATTGATGCTTCGCTGTTAAGTGAAGAAGAACGTGGGTATCGCGAGGCGAAGAAGCTTGCGGACAAGAAAGTTGCCCTTTCGCGCGCTGTTTTTCGCGCGCTTCTGATCACGGTCCCGCTTCTGATCTTCGTTCCTTTCTTCGGTGTCATTTCACTGATCTATTTCGGCGTCGGGCTCGGCCGGCGCACCTTTAAGATTATGTATGAGCCGAAACTGCGCGAGCGATTTCTTAAAGAAGAAGTGAAGCGACAGGTCTCGAAGCGCGTCACGCACGAACGCCGCAATCTGGAAGGGGAACATCATCGTTCGCTCGAACATCTCTCCGCTTCGATCGCTCATGAGATTCGGAATCCAATCACGGCCGCCAAGAGCCTGGTCCAGCAAATGGGGGAGGATCCGGGCGGGGCGGATCAGGTGGAATACGCGCGCGTCGCGGTGAATGAACTGGAACGCGTCGAGCGCTCGATCTCTCATCTTTTGCGATTCGCGCGGGAAGAGGAAGCGCATTTCGAGCCGATCGTGATGGAAGACGTCCTGGAGTCAGCGCTCGAAACCTTTCGCGAACGGGCCGAGCGCTCTGGAGTGACGATCGTTCGCCAATACGATGCGGCGGGTCAAATCCAGGGCGACGGCGAGCAACTTCGGCGCGTGACGATCAATCTCGTTTCGAACGCGCTCGATGCCCTGGAGGATGCGATTTCGCGCACGCAGCTTGAGAAGCCCGAGATCCGCGTTTCGATGGGTGAGAACCTCGCGGGCAACGAGATCTGGATCCGTGTTGCGGATAACGCGCTCGGGATCGATGAAGAGGCGCGTTCGCGCATCTTTGATCCGTTCTTTACCTCGCGTGAAGAAGGCACGGGACTTGGTCTCGCGGTGTGTCGGAAAATCATGGATGAACACCGTGGCGCGATCGAAGTGGATTCGGCAGCGGGCGAGGAGACAGAATTCCTTCTCACGTTCCCGAAGCGGAGCGGTGCCTTCTCTTCCTCCTCCTCATCCTCACCTGCTGATTCGAGGGTGGGGCGAGATACGGGAGGGCGCTCGCAATGACCGCGAGCATTCTGGTCGTCGAGGATGAACATGCGATTCGACTGGCGTTGCAAGGGTTATTGCGGCGCGAAGGGCATTCGGTCGAGCTTGCTGAGAGCGGGGATATCGCAGTTGAGAAGCTGCGAGAAGATTCATTTGACCTCGTAATCACGGACCTGGCGTTAGGCCGCGGTTGCACCGGGATGGATGTCCTGCATGCGGCAAAAAAGGGGCGACCCGAGACCGGTGTCATCATGATCACCGCGCATGGAAGCGAGAAAATCGCCGTTGAGGCGATGAAGGGCGGCGCGGACGATTATGTGCCGAAACCTTTCGATAACGACGAGCTCCGCGTGGTCGTTGCCCGTTCTCTTGAGCGACATCGCCTCGAACGCGAGAACCGGATGCTTCGCGAGCAGCTTCAGCGCGACTACGGCTTCGATTCCTTAATTGGTTCTGGATCCGCGATGCGGCGCGTTTTTGAGACGGTGCAGAAGGTGGCGGAGACGGACCTCTCGGTTTTGATTCGAGGCGAGAGCGGGACGGGGAAGGAGCTGGTCGCGCAGGCTCTGCATAATTCGAGCTCGCGCCGCTCATCGAACTTTGTGGCAGTCAACTGCGCTGCGATCAATCGGGAACTCGTCGAGAGCGAACTCTTTGGCCATGAGAAGGGCGCGTTCACGGGGGCGGATCGGCGTCGCATTGGTCGCTTCGAAGCGGCGGACGGCGGCACGATATTTCTGGACGAGATCGGCGATATGGCAGCCGAGACCCAGGCGAAGGTGCTTCGGGTGCTTGAGGAGCGACAGTTTGAGCGCGTGGGGTCGACGGAAACGATCGAGGTCGATGTGCGCGTCGTTTCTGCGACGCATCGCGATTTAGAAGAGGAAGTGCGGGGGAGTCACTTTCGCGAAGACCTCTATTACCGACTTCGAGTAGTTGAAATTGAACTGCCCGCATTGCGGGAACGGATCGAAGATATCGCCGCGCTCTCGGAGCGTTTCCTTGGGCAGGTCGCTGAGCGACTCGGCCGAGAGAGAAAACCGCTCGGGGCAAACGCTCTGACTCGTCTCTCAAGACATGCTTGGCCGGGCAATGTGCGTGAGCTGCGCAACGTGCTCGAGCGCGCGGCCGTCCTCGCCGCGGGAGAAGAAATCACCGAAATCGACCTACAGCTTGGAGGCGCCAGCGAGGTCGCAGCCGCGCTGACGCCCGACCTGACTCTGCCTTTCGCTGAAGCGAAGAAGCAGACGGTCGAGACCTTTGAACGGCAGTACCTGTCCGAGGCGCTGCGGGAGTATGAAGGCAATGTGTCCCGCACCGCGAATGCGATCGGGATGGTTAGGCAAAGCCTGCAACAGAAAATTCGCGAGCTGGGCCTTTCGGCCGATGAATTTCGCCGTCGCGCCCGCGACTAGCCGGAACAACCGGCGGAGGAGGAAGTATGTCCAATCGAAAACCCGGCATGTTGAAGCGGATGCGAAGTCTGTTCGGAGGCCTTTTTGGTTCCTGGGTCAGGGAGCGTGAGCAGGAGGCGCCTGAGGTTGTATATGAACAGGCGATCGCTGAGCGCGTTCGTCAGTACCGTGAACTGAAGGATGCGGTCGCGGGCATTCTGTACATGCGGAACAAGGTGGAGAGCGAGATCGCCGAGCGACGCGCGGAGATCGCGCGCCTGCATGATGATGTGCGGCGGGCCGTTCGGCGGGGCGAGGAGGAGACTTCTTTGACGCTGATCGCGCATAAACAGGCGCTTTTTGAGGACCTCGAACGGTCCGAGCTGGAGCTCCAGCAGATCCGTACTCAGGCGGAAGAAGCGAAGGCGAATCTGGTTCGTTTCCGGGAGGAGATTCGCTCGCTGGTTCGTGAGAAGGGGCGGATGCTCGCGACGCTGGCGAACGCACGTGCGCGGCGGCGGCTGCAGTCCGCGATCGAGGGTTTGTCCGTCGATGCGGAGATGGACGCGCTCGAGAATGTGCGCGAGCACGTGACGAAGATGGTGATGTCGAGCGAGGTGAATCAGGAGCTGGGCGAGGACGGTGATGCCTTCCGGGCGAAGCTCAGGGGCTTCCGGGACGAGGCGCGGCGAGAATCTGCCCGTTCCGAGCTCGAGAGCATGAAAGAGGAGATGTTCGCCAATACGATCCCGGCGGAGACCATTTCTCGCACGGAGACGGTCCCGGAGGCGGAATACGCCGCTGCTGTGGGTCGTTAGCAGCGGCCGCTCAGCATGGTTGCGACATGCCCCTCGGGGATTATGGCGCTCATGGGGCCGTCGCTGTTGACCACGCGGCGGCCTCTCGCTAAAAACTCCCTTCCGCAATAGCGATTTCCCCCGCGATCTCAGGTGCATACCGAGACGCGAAGACAGAATTTGGAGCAAAGCCATGGCACGCGCGTGTGCACTCACCGGCAAGAAGGTTCAGTTCGGACACAATGTGTCCCATTCCAAGCGAGCGACCAATCGCCGCTTCGAGCCGAATATTCAGACCGTTCGACTTCAGTCTGAGGCCCTCGGCCAGCGCATCTCGCTCAAAGTCGCGGCCCGCACGCTGCGCACGGTGAACAAGAAGGGTGGCCTCGACGGTTTCCTCTTGGGCACCGATGATGCCAAGCTCGTGCCCGGCGCACTCCGCCTGAAGAACAAGATCCGCCGCAAGCTCTCCGGACGTTAAGCGTCTCTATTACACTGGCGCGCGGACGCGCGCTGCACTCCTGTTTAGGCGGGTGTGCAGGTGCACGCCGCTCTTCGGGTTCTGCGGGGTGATCAGTTCGGGTTGGCTCGGTGTTAAGCCGGTTCGATCCAAATCGGTGAGGTCCACGCGCGTTCTTGAATCGTGCGCGGGACTTTCGGATCATCGCATGCCGTTGGCCGTGCCGCGTTAAGGCCGTCGCCGTCTTCTTCGAGCGCGAGACATTCGCGCCAGCTCCATCGGCAGCTGGGGTTTTCGATCGCGCGCACATAGTAGATCGCAGCGCGCGTCGGATCGAAGTTGGGATCTGTCCACACTCCGCAGAGCTGAGCATGTCCGGGGCCACGCGGTTCGCAGGTGGCGAGGTCAACCGACGGAGGTGCTTCTGCCGAGCTTGCGGGCTCTGCCTTTCTCCCCGCCATTTCATGCACCTCCTGCTGGAATGCGCCGTCTTCGTCGTGCCAGACTTTGACGATCTGAAGGCGGTCGAGCAGTCCGCCGGGATGGCCGGCTATGCCGACATCGCGGGAGACGCTGGCGACGAACTGGGGCGAGGGCCCGGACTGCGCGGGGCTCTCAAGAACGCTGCCCATCGGGACGCCTTGCGCGTAGCCTGTGGCGACCAGGTCCGATCGTTCGCAGAGATCGTTCGGGAGGTCCCAGCCGGCGAAGAAACGCGGCGAGAGTCTCGGGCCACTGGTGGCAAAAGTCTCGCGCCGCTTGATCGATTCAAAGATTGAGCTCCGCGAATTTTCTTCGGACCATACGCCCATCAGGCCGCCGGGGTTGCGCGCGACCGGGCCATTGCCGCCGAAGGCGGGCGTCTGATCGAGGCGTTTTTCAGGCGTGGCATCTCGTCCAGCGCAGCAGCCCTGATAGCTGTATTCCTCAACGTCGCCGGGTGTCGCGTTATGCGAGTCCGTGCTTCCGACGAATCCGAACTGAAACGGATTAACGCCGATCTTCTCTTGCTCTCGAAGCCCTTCGATCAGCGCGTAGCGTGCGAAGTCGACCCGCGATTGACATCCCTTGCCTGCAATCGCGCCGATACCCGTTCCTTCCTTACAGTCTTCGGGGAAGGCACCCTCTACCCGCCTGATTTTTTCAAAGCCGCAGAGCTCGTCTTCGCCGCCGAGCACGTCATGGAGACCGTTGCGGCATTCGGATTCGCCTTTGATCTGCATGATTTCGACGACGGGCTCAAAGCGGGCGCGGACGCTTGCCTGCCGACGCTGCTCCTCGCGGCTCTCGCGCTTCCAGGAGATTTCAAAGAGGCGCCCATTTGAGACGTTCGGATTATGCGGGATGGTGACGGCTTCGCAGCCTTCGCCCGGAAGCGCGTTCGTGCACACGGTGTCCAGCTGATCCCAGAGATCGATCGCGTCCGGCACTTCAAGGGAAGAGATGGGGAGCTCGGGGACCTGGTCGTTCTTGAAGATCACGTTGCGATGAATCTTGGAGCGGCCTGCGGAGTTCGAATGTTCCCAGCCATGGAAGGCGGTGAAGGCGCAGGCGGCGGTCGTATCGTTCCAGCGTTCGGTCGCGGCCTGTGTGCTCTGCCAGGCCGACAGGAGGAAGTCGCGGCACCACCGGTCTCCTGGCCCGCAGAGTTCCTTCGAGCGGCCTGTGATCCCCATGACGCCCGTCATGCGCCCGCCCATCTTGAAGCCGGGGAAAAGTGGGATGAACGGGATCTCGCCGCGATAGGACTGACATTTGTGCGTGTCGTAAGCGGGCGATCCCGGCGTCGAGCAAATACCGACCTCGCCGATCCACTCCGCGTGATCGGTCACGGCGGCGAAATCGAGTGGGCGTTCGAGCTGCGCTTGTCGTGTGCCGCGGCCGGATTCATCGAAGGGCCCGATTCCGATCGATTCGCCGCGGGCGAATCTGTAGGCATCGTCCGGCGAGCCCAGCATGTCTCGAGCCCGCGCATCCATTGAATGCTTCGTGTGGACGTGGAGGTCACCGAAGAAGGCTTGGCGATTCGCATCGAAATGAGTACAGGCGGTGGGGCGCGCACTCCTCGTTGCGAGGGCAGGGGCACCGGCCGGTTCCCACGGGTCTGCCGTGGGGCTCAGCCTCAGAAGGCTGGCGCACGCGAGGGCGAACAAGAGCGAAGCGAGAATTAGGGCGATGCGCATGGCGAAGCCTCCTTGAGCAGGAGTCTCGCCCATACTTAGGCCTAAACAAAAACCGCCGGGGCCGAAATACATACGAGGAGCCCAAGGGCTCCTCGTTTTAGATCTGCTTATTCGACCTGCTTATTCGACCTGCTTATTCGACCTCCTTAGGTCGGGCCAAGTCTCTGGTCGGGCCGAGTCTGTCGAAGCCGAGAGAAGCCGAGAGGAACTAGTCCTGCTTGGCTTCCGCTTCCGCTTCCGGCTCGGGAGCCTTTTTGGCGTCCGAGCTGTTGCCGTATCGCTTGCGGAAGCGATCGATCTTGCCGTCGGCATCGAGCTCTCGCATCTTGCCCGTCCAGAAAGGATGGCTCACGGCGGAGATTTCAAGTCGGACGACCGGAACTTCAACGCCATCGATTTCGCGGGTTTCCTTCGACGCGACCGTCGAGCGGGATTCCCACTCGCTGCCCGTCGCGGAGTCGACGAAGATGACCTTGTGGTAGTCGGGATGGATTTCAGATTTCATCGTTCAGCTCCTACCAGCTCGACTTGCGCACGCCCGGCAGCTGCCCGCGAAGCGCGAGCTCACGGAGGGCGATGCGGGAAATGCCAAACTTGTTGTAGTACGCCTTCGATCGTCCCGAGATCGCGCAGCGATTGTTCTTGCGCGTCGGACAGGAGTTGCGGGGCAGCTTCGCGAACGCGACCTGCACCTCAAGCTTCTCCTCGATGGAAACGTTGGGATCCTTCAGCTTCTTGCGAAGCTCCGCGCGACGTTCAGCATGCTTTGCGATGAGCTGAAGCCGGCGGTTATCTCGGTTGATCTGTGATTTCTTCGCCATGGGGACGTACTGCTCCTGGAGGTCTGCCTACAGACCTAAATTCGGTCTCTCAGAGGCGCGGAAGAGTACGGGGCTGGCACCGCCGTGGCAAGACGCGCGTGGTGGTAATATGCCGACGAATCAGGCGATTGGGCAGTGCGACCCGCGGGGATATTGGCTGACTTCGATCTGACTTCGATCTGATTTCGGCCTGAGTGAGCGCAAGGGGATCCCTGTGGAGGCCCAGTCTAGCTCGGTTCACGCGTCCGCCAGATCGATCGGATCGACTTCGATGCAGTCGCGGCCTCCGTCTTTGGCCTGGTAGAGCGCACGGTCGGCTCGTTCGATCCAGGATCGGGTGGTCTCGCCGGATCGAAGCCGGGCAATTCCGATCGAGACCGTGACCCGAATGGGTTCTTCTACCCCCGGAAAGTTGACTTCCAATCGCCTGACTGCGTCCATGCCGCGCTCCGCCACATCTCGCGCCACGGGGAGGCTGATGTCTCGCAGGACGATCGAGAATTCCTCGCCGCCGTAGCGCGCCACGAAGTCGTCCTTTCGCTGGTAACAGCGGTTCAGCGTCTCGGCGACGCTACGGAGGACCTCGTCGCCACAGGGATGGCCGTGGGTGTCATTGACCCATTTGAAATGATCAATGTCGATCATCATCAGGCAGCCGCGTTTGCCAAAGAGCGTTGCGAGATCGACTTCCCGCTCGATCTGTTCGTCGAAGGAGGCACGGTTGTAGGTCTTTGTGACTGCGTCGATCGCAGCATTCGCTCGAACGCTGTCGAGTTCGTCTCGGAGATTTTCTAATCGGGCGGCCATCTCCGCGATCTGGGCCTGATGACGCGCGCCGCGGTCGTTGAGGAATTCGGTCAGCAGGGAAACGGTCTCCTGGGCCTCCGATTTGATGCGATCGGCTTCTCCCCCACGGACAGCGCCCTCGAGCCGTCGCATGCGATGCCCGAGCCGCCGATCGGAGGTCTGCTCCACGGTGAGCGATCGGCGCAGGCTCCCGATGAAAGCCCAGGAAGCCTCCCGAAAATCGTTGAGCGAGGTCGTGACGTAGCCGACCTCCTGTTTGCGGTGTTCTCGGAGTGCGCGGCGAAGGCCCGGTAGGTCCCGCTTGGCGGTCCGTTCCTCTTCCTCGGCGTTTTTCTTTGAGGGCTTCGCGTCCGATTCGTCGATGTCCTCTCGAGGAGGCCGGACGCCGACCAGCAAATGGCGAGCCCAGCCTTCGAAGAACGCTTCGATTTCTGCGACGGCCTTGGGGCCCACGCTGAACGAATTCTCGCCAAGAGTACGCAGCATTTCCGCAATGAAGTCGAGTGCGACCTCGGCCGGAACGACGGCGTCGTCGCTGTCGTGGTTTCCGGCGGCAATGACCTCCGCGGAGGGAGGCAGCGACTCGGCTTCTGATTCCGGGTCCTTCTTCTTACGTTTTCCGAAGATCATTCTGCCTCTTTCGGCCAGACGGAGGCGCGACGAAAGCGCGTCGCGGTCGAATGCGCTTTGCATTTTGCAACCTCGGGAAGAGACCCGAATCGGGCTTCCGGCGAACGCATGACGAGCGACGCAGGCCGAAGCTGGACTATGCTTGTGCGTTCAATGCGTGGCGGAGACGCTCGCAGCCCCCGAATTTCGGCCGCAGCCGTACAAGTCCTTGGCCCGGCGCGGCCGCCTGTGAGAGAAGACGATGAGCGAGTCCCGCAAGACGGACGATCCCCAGATGCGAACCCCGGAGCGGACAGAGGCGCAGGGAGAGGCGCAAACGCGGGTGCGATCTGTCGACCCTACGGCGCTGCCCAAGCATTTTGAGGCCCTCGAAGTCGAAACGCGCTGGGACAAGGTCTGGCAAGACTCGGGTATCTATCATTACGACCCGTCGCGCCCGCGCGAAGAAACTTTCGTTGTGGACACGCCTCCGCCCACGGCCTCCGGATCGCTGCATATCGGGCATGTCTTTTCCTACACCCATGCCGATGTGGTCGTACGCTACCGGCGCATGATGGGGATGAACATCTTTTACCCGATGGGCTGGGACGATAATGGTCTGCCGACCGAGCGACGCGTGCAGAACTACTATCACGTGCGCTGCGATCCGAATACGCCCTACGAAGAAGGACTGAAGCTGGAGCAGGCTTCTTCCAAGGTCCGGAAAAAGCCGGCGCGTCTGATCTCTCGGCCTAACTTCATCGAAGCCTGCTTCGACTTGATCAAAGAAGATGAAGAAGCGTTCAGCGAGACTTGGCATAGGCTCGGACTCTCCGTGGACTGGCGTCAGCAATATCAAACGATTGACGCCAACTCCCGTCGCATGGCGCAGCGTTCCTTCCTTGATCTTTGGAAGAAGAAAGAGGTCTACACGTCCGACGCGCCTACCATGTGGGATGTCGATTTCCAATGCGCCATTGCGCAGGCGGAAGTTGAAGATCGCGAGACGCCTGGCGCGTTCCATAAGATCGAGTTCGCAGTCGAAGGGGAAGCCGCTTCTTTCGTGATCGCGACGACGCGACCCGAACTCTTGCCCGCTTGCGTCGGCGTGACGGCGCATCCTGAGGACGAACGCTACAAGCCTTTCTTCGGCAAGCGCGCCGTAACGCCGCTCTTCCGCGCGCCCGTGCCGATTTTCCCAAGCGAAGTGGCCGATCCCGAAAAGGGTACGGGCATCTTGATGGTGTGTACGTTCGGCGACCAAACTGATGTGCAGTGGTGGCGTAATGAGGGGCTTGAACTTCGTCAGGTCGTTGGTTTTAACGGACGGCTTCGCTCGGTGGATTTCAGTGAGGCGCCCTACGAAAGCCTCGATGCCGAGAAGGCAAACGAGGCCTATGGGGAACTTGCGGGCAAGAATCTGAAGCAAGCGCGGGCGAAGATCGTTGAGATGCTAGGCGACCCGGCAGGTAGTGCGACGGGGAATGGCGCTCCGCTTCAAGGCGAACCCGAGGCGATCTCCCATGCCGTGAAGTTTTTTGAAAAAGGCGACCGGCCGCTTGAACTCCTGCCCACGCGGCAATGGTTCTGTCGATTGCTCGACAAGAAGGAGCAGATGCTCGCGAAGGGTGAGCAGATCGAATGGCATCCGCCGCATATGTGGGCGCGCTACAGAGACTGGACGGAGAATCTCTCTCTCGATTGGTGTCTCTCGCGCCAGCGCTTCTTTGGTGTTCCGATCCCCGTCTGGTATCCGCTCGACGCAGAGGGCGAGCGTGACTTCGATCATCCCATTGTGGCTGACTTGGCGTCGATGCCCGTTGATCCGACGACGGATACGCCGCCCGGGTACGAGGAGGAACAGCGCGGTCAGCCGAGCGGATTCGTGGGCGACACGGACATCTTCGATACCTGGTTTACGAGTTCGCTGACCCCGCAGATCAGTTCTCATTGGGGCGAGGACGATGATCGCCACGCGAGCCTCTTCCCCGCGGATATGCGGCCGCAGGGGCATGACATCATTCGCACGTGGGCGTTCTACACTATTGCGAAGGCGATGCTTCATGAGGACGAAGTGCCTTGGAAGAACGCCATGATCTCGGGTTGGATTCTCGATCCGGACCGCAAGAAGATGTCGAAGAGCAAGGGCAACGTGACAACGCCTCTGCCTCTCATTGAAAAGTACTCGGCGGATGCCGCTCGCTACTGGGCGGCGAGTGCGCGGCTTGGAACGGATACGGCCTTCGACGAAAATGTGTGGAAGGTCGGGAAACGCCTCGTCACGAAGATGCTCAACGCAGGGAAATTCGTCCTGTCGCAGACGGGGGAAGTGGTCCCGATTACGGCGGAGCTGGATCGCGCTTTTGTGGCGAAGCTGAAGGCTTTAGTTGCGTCGGCGACCGCGAATCACGAGGTTTTTCAGTACGCGAACGCTCTGCAGGAAACGGAAAGCTTCTTCTGGACGCATTTCACGGATACCTATCTTGAACTCGCCAAGAGTCGTGCCCGCGCTTATGCGGACGCCGAGGCGAATCCGGACCAAAGCTTCTCTGCTGAAGAGGTTGCGCTGAGTGGTTCGGCGGTGGCCTCGCTCCGGCTGGGCCTTTCGGTTCTCGTTCGGCTCTTTGCGCCCGTTCTTCCGTACATCACAGACGAAGTCTGGAGCTGGTCATTCGCGGCCGAATCCGAAGGCAATGCGGCGAAGAGTGTGCACGTGGCGGCTTGGCCCGGCGAGGCAGATTTTGCATCCGTGCCTGAGCCGGCGCACGAAGCGAGTTTTGATATCGCGGTCGCGGCGCTCGGCGCGATCAACAAGGCGAAGGCCGACGCCGAAGTTTCGATGGGCCGCGAGGTGAACTCGCTCGTTCTTGCGGGGGCGGCCGATTCGTTGGCTGTGCTTGAGGGCGTCGCGGAGGATGTGCTTGGCGCAGCGAGGGTGAGTGCGCATCGCTTCGAGGAGAAAGCATCGCTCGGAGCATCTGAGTTCGAGGTCGTTTCGATCGAGTTCGCAGACAAGCCCGAGCGAAGCGCCTAGCAGGGCGGTGAGGCCTACCCGGTTGGCGCGCCTCGCTGAGCAAATGCGCGTGATTGAGCGGTGCGCCGAATTGAGAGCCGGCGCGTGTTCTAGCGATCGGCCTTCGGCTTGCGCTTTCGGATCAGTGCTTCCTGCGCGACCGATGCGAGCTGCACGCCATCGCGTCGGTATATCGAGCCGAAGATCAGTCCGCGCGCGGCTTTTGAAATCGGACTGAGCGAAGAATAGAGCAGCCAGTCATCGAAGCGAATTGGATGATGCAGCCAGACCGTATGATCCAGGCTCGCGCCCATCGCCGTCCGTCCCGGAACGAGCCCTGTGCCGAGCACTGCCGTGCTGAGTAGTGTGCGGTCCGTGGCGTAAATCAGCACGGCGGTATGCAGATTGGGATCGTCCGGCATTATGCCTCGCGGCCGTATCCAAACCTTCTGCACAGGATCGTGAGGAACTCCGTCAAACTGGCTGCTTGCCGTCGCGCGGACCTCAATCGGGCTCTCGAAATGCGTCGGCTTGGGCTCGCCGAGCCAGCGCGCGCGCAGCGTCTCCCACTGCTCGAGCTCTTCTGGGGGCGGTGTTTCCGGCATCGGGAGCTGGTACTCCACGCCCTCCTCGGGGCGCGCGAAGCTGGCCGCCATATTGAAGATCGCCTCACCGGCCTGATGAGCGACCACGCGGCGTGTGGTGAAAGTCCTGCCGTCCCGAATCCGGTCGACGACGAACCGAATCGGGAGGTCATAGCGGCCAGGCCGCAAAAAATAGGCATGGACCGAATGCAGCAGGCTTCCCGGTGCCGCGTCGCCCGCTTCGTCTGCATCGAGGGTTGCCATCGCCGCCATGGCGGATTGCGCGGCCACCAGGCCGCCGAAGAGTCGCCCCTCCCCGTCGCCGGGATTCGCGATGAATAGATCTCGGTCGAGGGTTTCGACTTGCAGGCGGGCGCAGAGATCGTCGATTCGGCTCGCTTGCATAATCGGTTGTTTAGTCGGTCGGGTCGGCTTGGGGCTCACGATGCGCGCCACCTTAGCAGGTCAAATTGGCGCAGCGGCTCGTCGGACTCTCCGACTCGGCGCGATATAAAGGCGTCTCTCGTGGGGTATGATTATAAAAATATAGTTAGTATGCTTATATGAACTTGCATAGATTATAGATTTATAGTTAATATAATAATAATGTTTGAAGGCTCTCCTATGGCATCTGGCGAGGGACTCCGGGAGGAGAAGAAGCGCAGAACTCGTCGTAAGCTTCTTGCGAACGCGGTCGCGTTGTTCAAAAAGCAGGGGATTCGCTCGACGCGAACGAGTGAGATTGCCCGACTCAGTGGGATCTCGGCGGGAACCCTCTTTAACTACTTTTCCACCAAGGACGCGTTGGTTGAGGCCTGGCTCCGGGGCGAACTCGACGCGACTCTCGGCGAAGCCGCGGCGTCCCTTGGCGAGCGCGGACTTCGGCCGATGTTGAGACAGGTCTGCCGAGTGCTCGCGACGGATTGCCTCGAACCCCGCGACCTGCGCACCGAGGCATGGCGAAGCTTGGGACGCGCACGCTCAGCGGATTTTCGCCTGGACGTGGGCTCGCCCCTTGTTCGAGTTGTGCGCGCCGAACAGGAACGCGATCGCGTTCGCAAAGACCTTCAGCCTTTGGCGCTTTCGCAGATTCTGGTGGACGGCCTGGAAGGCGGACTGGTTGCCGCAGTGGAGGATCAGAAGGAGGAGGCGAACTCTGCTTCCCACAAGATCGCCCGGGGCCTGGAAGGCCGGGTGGAGCTGATTCTCGACGGCCTGCGCAAGCGAAACGAACGTGTTTCCGCACCGGCGAGTCTTCGGGCACCCGCCGCCCCGCCTGCAACGCGGACGCAAGAGTGATCCCCCGCACCGAAGTTTTCCGTGATACTGCCGATCTGAGATGAACTCTGACCGTTCCCCCATGCACGCGTCAAATCAGAGTATCCCCTGGCACTTGGCCGGGAAGAGTCGAGTTGGGGGCAGGAATGATCGATGTCCTCCGTCACGCAACTCAAGACCCGATTGGCCCAGACGATCAAGGCCAAAAAGTTGGATGCGGCACTGGTTGCTCTGACTTCGCTGGCCCGAGAGGAGCCGCACGTCGCGATGTGGCCGCGCCGCGCCGCGAAGCTTCTGCGGCTCCGGCAAGATCCGGAAGGGGAGTTGGCAGCGCTGCGGCGTGCGCTCGAGCTGGAGGTGGACCAAGGCCTCGTGCTCGATGCCATCGCGAGTTGCAAAGCGATCCTTGAACTCGTCCCGGAAGACGATGCGATTTTGGATACGCTGGACCTGCTTTACGTGAGCGGTTCGGGATGCGACGGAGTCTCGCCGGTTTCTTCCGCGAATGCCGAGACTTCGAGTGCTCTTGAAGCGCAGGATGAGAACGGTCAAACGATGAATGCAGCGCTCGACTCGCTGCTTCTGACGGATGTTGTACCTGAGGCGCATTCGGTTCAATTCGCGGATGCGGAGCCGGGGCAGATCAATGAGATTCCCGTCGACTCTATATGGCCCGGGCGCGCGGCGGGAGATGCGCCCGCGCTGGATGATGTGCTGGATCTGAAGCTTGAGGAAGTGACTTCGAATGCGAGTGCAGCGGATCTGGCTGCCGCACAAGCTGTTTCGTTACCCCTCGGCACTGCGGAAAAGAAAGCGTCCCGGCCGACGCGGCCGCAGCCGATGACCATGGCGCCGAGCGAGCAGCGCGGGGCCACTCTACGTCGCGAGTTGGCGACCATTCCTCTCTTCGGCGACCTCGACCCCGCAAGTCTGTATGATCTGATCCGAAAGGTCCGGGTTGTGAGTCTTTCTGCCGGCGAGATGTTATTTCGCCAAGGAGACGAGGCGAATAGCATGTACGTGATTGTTTCCGGTGCCGTTGTGCCGATCGCCGAAGGCGAAAGGCGTCGCAAGCTTGCGGTGCTCGAATGCGGTGCGTTCTTTGGCGAAATCGGATTGCTCACGAAGCAACCCCGTAACGCGACAATCGAAGCATTAGTCGAGACCAAGCTTCTGGCCATCGATCGGCGATTGGTATGGGGACTGATCAAGAAGGAACCCTCGGTGGCGAAGAGCCTCCTCCGCTTCTTGCGCTCGCGCATGATTGATCGGCAGATTCGAACCAATCTCTTTTTCTCTGCCTTTGCGCATGCCGAACGGGAGTCGGTGGCCCGCCAGTTTAGGATCCTTGAAGTGAGGGACGGCACGCGCATAGTCGAGCAAGGCAAGCCCTCGAAAGGGCTCTTTGTCGTACTCGCGGGTTCGCTCAAGACGACGCAACAAGATTGCGGCGTGACCAAGGACGCGGGCGAGTTGGGGTTGGGGGATGTTTTTGGTGGGCTTTCTCTGCTTGAAGGCGCAGGCTCCGACGTCAGTGTGATGGCGCAGGGCAAATGCTGGCTGGTCGTATTGGGTGAAGCGAGCTTCCGCCGCATCGTGGATGCGAACCCCTGCCTCGTTCGGATCCTGGAGCGTCTCTCAAACCAAGCCGGGTTAGGCGCGGCGTCCAACGGTGGAGACCTGCTCTAGCCTGCCCTAACCGCGCTTTGCCCGCTTTAGCCTTCTCCGGCCCGCTCTAGGGATCGCTCTTGTCGGCGTCCTTTTCAGAAGCGTCTTCGGGTTCTTCTTCCCGCGGCTTTGGCAAGTAGGGCTCGGGGAGGCCAATCTTGATTAGCTGTCCTTTTCGCAGTCGTGTGCTCGGGTAGGCTGCGTTCATGACGCCTGTGAAGGCGATCTCGAGCTCGTTCTGGGTTCGCGTCGAAAGCGCGTCGAGGGTCTCGTTCGGCAGCGCCCGAGCAAGTCGGAGACGCGTGACTTCAAGGGAGTAGGTCGCGGCTTCGTCGAGCGGGCGAAAGCTCTTGGCAAAGGCTCTTGCTCGGCCTCGATAGCTGCCCGCTGCGCGCGGCAGGCTTAGGACAGTGAGTCGATAGGCCAAATCCTCGTACGCGACGAAGGTCATTTGCACGGAGAGCGAGGGGCCGGGTCCGCTCGCGGTGCCTTCGATTCGAATCGCGGACAGATCGCCGAGTCGAATGTTTGTGCGGTCGTGCACGCGAACTTTCATGCCATCGACTTCACGTTCAAGAAAATCGTCGACCACTTTCTCAAGGTCATCGCTTCGGCCTTCAACCGTTAAGCTGGCTTGGGCATTGCCTTCTGGCGAGATGGCCGAGACGGCCTGGACGCTATTCATGGTCTTCCATCCCGCTGGAAAGCGCAGGGTAAAGCGCAGCTCGGGATGAATGAAGCGTTCTTGCTGGAAAATACCGCCAGCGGGGTCATCGCCGAGGATCAGTCCGTCGACGATGCTGTAGTAGCCGTAGGGCTGGTCGAAAGCGACTGTGGGCACAGGCTTCCATGAAAGACCGGTGGACCGGTCGGACGCGAGCGCCGAGCGTTCGGGTCTCGTGGGATGGGTTGCGAGGAAATGCGGGATTCGGGCACCGCCGACTTCGTAGCGTTGGGCCGCGTCAAGTTTGCGCAAGAAGGTGGCGATCCCGATCGGGTCATAGCCCGCCTTGGCGGCGAGGATTTGCCCGCCGCGGTCGGCATCGCGCTCCTGATCGCGGCCATACGCGGCAATTTTCGCTGCCTTCAAAATACCGATCGTGAAGGGGTTAAGTCGTTGAATCTGCTCGAACCGCGCCGCTGCATGGCGCTCAGCCGAGTGCGTGATTTCATGACCGAGTACGCCGGCGAGTTCATCTTCCGTTTCGACCAAAGCGAGCAGGCCGCGTGAGACGTAGATCTTGCCGCCCGGAAGCGCGAAGGCATTGGGCACCGTCTGGTCGACGATCTTGAATTCCCATTCAAATGGCCGCGTCGGCGCGTAGCGAAGGAGTCGCATCGCGACGTCTCGGACGTAGCGCTCCAGCTTTTCGTCTTGCACCAGGCCGAGTTCTGCTTCGACCTGCGCCGTTTGATCGTTGCCGACACGGCGATCGTCATAGACGGTTTCGAGGACGATGCGTTCGGGACGCTGGTTCTTCTTCTTTTCTTTGTCATTGTCTGCGTCCTTTTCGGTCGTCGACTCCGCCTCCGTCTGCGATGCCGCTTCTTCGCTCGATGCCTCTCCTTCGGGCTGTGTGCCCGGCTCATCTTTTGCGTCTTGCGCTGCGGATTCCTGCGCTTCTTTTGCCGGTTCCTGCGGATTGGAGGCGGCGCCTGGGTGTGCAGAGCTGGGGCCATCTTTCGAGGCCGCTTGGGGGAGCGCGTTACTGGGCGCATCATCTGGGATTGCGGAACTCGGGGACCTCGGCGCGACTGTGCAGGCGGCGAGACAGAGCGCCACGCTGGCAAGCAGAACCCGAAGAGGGCCCGGTCGTCGGAAAGGTCGGAGAGTCACGTTTTGGCTACTGCATCTCATTGGTTCGCGAATCGGTTCGCGTTGGGGATCGATTCATGTTGGGCGAATGATGGTGGAAGTCTATCATTCGTCGCGTCCGCCGTCTGATTGGAGCGGATATGACCATGACAACGAGAATCCGCGCAAATCGGCGGAGGAGTTGGACCGAATGAGTGAGTGGACGCTCGCGAAGAACGCACAGTTCCCTGGCATCGATGGCCCCGTCGTGGTGTGCGTCATGGACGGCGTAGGGATCGGTCGGCAGGACGAGTCGGATGCCGTTTGGCTCGCGCGCACGCCGACGCTCGATCATCTGGCGGCCGCACGGCCCTCTCTTTCTTTGGCGGCGCACGGCAAAGCCGTGGGCATGCCGAGTGACGGGGATATGGGCAATAGCGAAGTCGGTCATAACGCGATCGGCTCGGGCCGGATTTTTGATCAGGGCGCCAAATTGGTGGCGAATGCGATCAAGGAGGGCACGCTTTTCGAGGGCGAGCAGGCGAGCGTGTGGGAAGAAGTGACGGAACACGTGCGCGCGAGGCAATCGACGCTGCATTTCCTTGGTCTTCTCTCGGACGGCAACGTTCATTCTCATATTGATCATCTCTTCGCTCTGCTGCGGCGCTGCGATCTTGAATCCGTGGAAAAGGTCCGGGTGCATGTGCTGCTCGATGGGCGTGATGTCTCGGCGACGAGCGCGCTGGGCTATGTCGATGCGCTTGAGGAACTTCTTGAGACGATTTCGGGTAAGCCCAATCGTGATTTCCGCATCGCGTCCGGCGGCGGCCGGATGACGACAACTATGGATCGTTACGAAGCCGATTGGTCCATGGTGGAGCGGGGCTGGCGAACGCATGTGCTAGGCGAATCCCGCGCCTTCTCCTCTTGCCGTCAGGCGATCGAGACCTTTCGCGAAGAGAAGCCGGGGATCGGCGACCAGATGCTTCCTGCTTTCATCGTGGCAGAAGGCGATGGCAAGCCTGTCGGTCGCATAGTGGACGGCGATGCCGTGATCTTCTTCAACTATCGCGGCGATCGCGCCATCGAGATCAGTCGAGCCTTCGAGGACGACGACTTTAATTATTTCGACCGCGGCGATCGGCCCGAGGTGCTTTACGCGGGCATGATGGAATATGACGGAGACCTTCGGTTGCCGGCTCGCTATTTGGTGGCGCCGCCCGCCATTGACCGGACGCTCGGGGAATACATTGCGCGGGCGGGATTGCGACAGCTCGCGATAAGCGAGACGCAGAAGTTCGGGCACGTGACGTATTTCTGGAATGGTAATCGCAGTGGGGCTTTCGATGCGGACGTTGAAACCTACGTCGAGATTCCGTCGGACACGCTGCCTTTTGAAGAGCGGCCGTGGATGAAGGCGGCGGAGATCACAGACCGCTTGATCGAGGAACTTTCGACGGGGCGCTACCGACATGCGCGCGTGAACTACGCAAATGGGGATATGGTCGGACATACGGGGCATCGCGAGGCTGCGATTCAGGCGGTGGAGGCGGTGGACCTGCAGATCGCGCGCCTGCTGCCCGTGATCGCGGCGCTCGGCGGGGCTCTGCTTGTGACGGCGGATCATGGCAATGCGGATTGCATGTTTGAGCTCGATGCGAAGACGGGTGAGCCGAAGAAGGGCGAGCGCGGCGAACTCAAGGTGAAGACGAGCCATACGCTGAACCAGGTGCCACTCTCTCTCTACGCACCTTCGCTTACGGCGGGGAATCTACGTGCGGCTTCTGGAAAGGCCGGGCTCGCGAATCTGGCGAGCACTGTCCTTTCCCTGATGGGCTTTGAAGCGCCCGAGGATTTCGAGCCGAGCCTGATTTCTTTCTAGTCCGAGCGCCTAACTCCGAGTGCCCAAATTCGAGCGCCTAACTCTGAGCGCCTGGGGCCCAGGCCCGAGGCCTAGAGAGCCGCGCCGAGCTTCTGGATCATGCGCGTGAACTCCACCTGATCACTGTCGTTCAAGACCTTCTTGATATGGCCGACGAAACCGAGCACGCCTTCGCGGTAACGGAGCAGCGCCTCGCTCGCCGTGGATGTCGCTTCGAGCACGACCGATCGGCGATCGTTGAGGTTCGGCGTGCGTGTGACGAGACCACGTTCTTCGAGTCGGTCGACGATGGCCGTCATCGTGCTGCGCGGCAGATTCAAGTCGACCACGAGACTCTTCACACTGGTCGGCCCTGATGCGGTCAAGAGGGCGACAAGGTCGAGCTCACGTCCAGAGAGTCCTGTGGAAGATTCAAGGTCCACGCCGCGAAGCCGAAGTTGAAGGCTGAGCGCGACGAGGGTTTCGAGCAACGCGCGGTCGCCGGGAGACGTCTCCGGCAAGCCAGGCAAAGCAGGGGCGGTGGCGGTGGTATCGGTCGAGTCGGTCGGGATCTGACGGGACAAGGTGGTTCCTTGCTCCAGGTTCATATTCGGGCTGGATTCGTTCAGAGCAGTCATGTGTGTCCTCCGAGGGGGCGCGAGGGTGGGACGGAGTCAGTTCGCCGCATATGCTTGGGAATACGCATCAGACCGGCGCTTCGGTTACACATCTCTTCTAATTTCTGGAGTTCGGGTCTAAGAGCGATCCTGGCGCCGCCCGCGGTCCTTGCGGGGAAGGAGCAGGCGGATGAGTGAGGGAGAACGGAAGGCTTCGGACGAATCTGCAGTCGCTGCCGTCCTTGCGGATCTGGCGAAGCTTCACGCAGAGATTGACGTCCAGGCCGAGGCTCTGGCGGCGCAGCATTCAAATCGATTGCAATGCAGGCGCGGCTGCCAGGGGTGCTGCGTGGACGATCTGACTGTGAGTCGAGTGGAGGCGGAACGCATTCGCCGAGCGCATCCCGTGCTGCTGGCGTCGGCCACGCCTCATGCGGCGGGCGCGTGTGCCTTCCTGGACGCGGAGGGGGCCTGTCGGATCTACGTGGACCGCCCTTCCGTTTGCCGCTCGCAGGGGCTGCCGCTGCGCTTCTTCTTTGAGGACGAATCCGGCGAGATCGAAGAGGGCCGCGACATTTGCCCACTTAATCAGCCGGGCGGTCCTCCCGTGGAGGAACTGGAGGAAGAGGACTGTTGGTTGATCGGCCCCCATGAGCATCGCATCGGGATGCTCGACGGAGCCTTTTCCGAAGCGGTGGACCCGGACTCCGCACCTGCGGGAAGCGCGCCCGATTTGCGGGTCGCGCTCAGGTCGCTCTTCTCACGTGATTCGTTAGGCCAGGCTAAAGTTTAGCCGGCGCCTGAGCTTTTTTTATTAGGCGAGAAATTCCTGCCCGGACCATTCTTCGCTGAGCGACCAGAGCCGTTCGGCCGCTTCTTCGTCGAGGGCCCAGGACATCACGCCCTCGCTGACGCCGGGCGTGTCGATCGTCGGGGCTACGCCACAGTCCTCGCAGTAGAGACCGCCCTTGCCTTCGAGTTCCGGTGAAGTGGCCGCCCAGACCGTCGTCGCGGCGCCCTGCGGTATTTGCTTGAACTTCATGGGCTCGGCTTGTGGGCGTTTCGAAACCAGGTCCTTGATGTCTTGCTTATCCATGTGGCGACCGAGTTCGGTCTGGATTGCGCCAGGGTGGACGGCGAAGGAGCGAATTCCGCGGTCCCGGTAGCGCTTATCGAGGGCGACGCTGAAAAGCACGTTGGCGGTTTTGGCCTGGCCATAGGCGACCCATTTATCGTAGGGCTCCTTTTCGAAAAAAGGATCCTCGAAGCGGATCGGCGACATGCGGTGGCCCCCGCTCGAGAGGTTGATGATGCGTCCTGGTGCGCCGGCAAGAAGCTGGGGGATCAATCGCGCGGTCAGCACGAAATGGCCGAGGTGATTGGTGCCGAGTTGGGTATCGAGGCCCTCGGCAGTGCGGCCGAGGGGACAGGCCATGACGCCGGCGTTGTTGATCAGGCGATGGACTCTCGGGAAACGCTTGGCGATATCGTCGGCGCCTTGTCGAACCGAGGGGAGGTTCGACAGGTCAAGGATCGCGAGTTCGATGTTCGCGTCCGGAACGCTTTCGCGGATCTGCGCGATGGCGCCTTCGCCTTTTTGGGCGTCGCGGACGACGCTGACGATTTGCGCTCCGCGGGCTGCGAGGACGCGTGCGGTTTCGATGCCCAGGCCGGCGGAGCCGCCAGTGACGACGATGGTTTCGCCCGTGAGGTCGATTTGTCCCGCCGCTTCTTCTGCGCTGGTGTGCGCTCCGAGTTCGTTGGCCATCTATTTCCTTCCTTCGCTTGGTTGGCGAGTAGGATAGGGCGATCGGTCGCGAAAAGGGAGCGGGGTTATGGGCTTCTCTCGTCCGGGGACCGCGGCAGTTCTTCCGCCGGAATGCGGAGGTACGCGATGCGCCGCCGATTCCAGGTGTACGTGAGGGCCAGATTTTCGAGCCCGGGACCGGCCGGGATCACGGCGGGATAGGAAAACTCGCCGGGTTCGGTTTCGATGTCGATGCGCCGGGGCCAGCTCAGTCCGTTATCCCAGGAAAAGAGAATCGAGAGCGGTGTTCGATCTGCCCAATTCCCAGCGACCGGGTTGCAGACCAGTGCCAGACAGCCGTTTCGCAAGCGAGCCACGTCGAGGCCGCTGTTATTATTGGCTAAATCGATTGCGTATGCCGGGCAGAAGGCATGGCCGCCATCCTCGGAATCGCTCCGATATATCCGTCCATCCGTGCTCCGAAAGAGGGCGTGGACGCGGCCCGGTTCTGACTCCCAAAGCGCGGGCTGGATCAAGCCCTTGCCTGAGAACGAAGATCGATCGAGGGCGACGAGTTCGGTCGCCCGCCAACCCTTTCTGCCATCGGGGCTTCGGTCGAAGAAGGCGTCCCAGCGTTTCCAAGTCTCGATCGACGCGCCGGCCAGCCAGTCCCCGCTTGCGAGTCGAATCGGCTTATTGCGAACCGGTCCGCGACCTCCGCGTTCGCTGCGAGGAGAGGGGGAGTCGAGATCCGCGAGGTTAAGCGGCTGCGCGGGGAGCCATGTCTCGCCGCCGTCGCAAGAACGGGTGATCCACGTGACCCAGGTTCGAATGCTCGTTCCGACTTTGAACTGAAGGACGAGCTCTTCATCAGTCTCTACTCCACCGGCCTCATTTGCTTTCGTGAGGGCGTAGAGTACGGGATTCCAATGCGGGGCATCGCTGACCTTCGCGATGCATCGCGAAGGCGTCCAATCTTCTCCGGGCACTCGGATATGCGTTCGGTGCGTTCCCGCAGTGCGCGATGAAGCCCAGATTCCGACGTCGCTTTCACCCTCCCTTGTGCCGCCGAACCACGCAACGATGGTTTCGCCCTCACGTTTTTCGATCAAGGTCGAGGCGTGGCATTGGGCGAAGGGCCGCGCGTCGCCGAAAATGAATTCTCGTCTAGGGTTAAACACGGATCTTCGTTCCGAATAGCATTATCGATTGAAGAGACTGACTGCTCTTGGTGGGGTCTCTTAGTCCTCATCCGTTGATGAACGACCTCAGGCAAATAGACGTGGACAGTAAATTGAGCCTACTCAATTCGGAAGCTTGCCGAAGTCCCCGTTTCTGATTCAATTCGGCCCTTAAATGGCGTACTTGGCTTGGTGCGATACACACCGCCTGATCGCTCGCGTCGGGATCCGCCCGAAA
>JBDNFB010000140.1:0-5331 GCA_041690055.1 Myxococcota bacterium
ATTCGCGCCGGCGTTGACGACGCGCCCGTCGATCGCCGACCGGATAGTGACGCTTCCCGACCAATTCTCGGCGGTCAGCGTCAGTGCCAGCGCGCCTACGTGCATGTCGCTCATCGAGACGAGCCGGCGCTCCTCGAGCAAGCTGCGTCGGCCTTGTCGATCTTCGAAGCGGAGGGTCCGCAGCAGCACGCCTCGACGCAGATCGAGCTCTTGACGGTACGAGAGGAGCGTCACCGCTCTCTCGTCGAACCATTCTTCGCCGGCGATCTGAAGACCGAGCGCCAGCCAGTTCGGGAGATTGACCAGATCTTCGTTCTCGACTACCCGGCCCGCGATATCGGTGCGGAGGCGGTTGTAGCCACCGGCGACGTAGGTGCCGGGATAGTGGACATCATCTGCCACTGACCAGGCTGCGGCAGCGCGCGTAGCGAAGTACCCGTTCCCCAGCGTGCACAGGGCTTCGCGGATCCCTTCACGACCCGGATCGAACCCATCAAATATCAGGGACCACGCTGAAGGGGGCTGGGCCGCAACCGCGACCTGCGCGAGGTTTGTGACCACGACATCGGCGCCGGCCTCACGCAACGCGAGCGATTGCCCTCTTCGATCAACGCCGATCACGCAGCCGAAGGATCCTGCGCGACCCGCCGCGACGCCGACGATCGCGTCCTCTACCACGACAGCACGAGACGGTTCGACGCCGAGACGCCGTGCCGCCTCCACAAAGGCGTCCGCTGCCGGCTTGCCCTTGAGCTCAAGTCGGGCGACATCCAAGCCGTCGACCCGTGCATCGAAGAGTCGTGCGATGTCCGCTCGCTCGAGCACCGCTTGGCAGTTGTTGCTGGAGGACACGACCGCGGTCTTGATCTCTTGCACTCGCAATGCTCGCACGAGCGCGATCGCCGCTTCATAGGGCTCAACGCCGCGCTCCTTGAGCTGGTCCAGGAAGAAGTTGTCCTTGCGACTGCCCAGTTCGCGACGCGCCTCTGGGCCGAGTTCGATCTGTCGCGACTCGAGGAAGGCCGTCACGCCGTCCTGTCGCGGCTTTCCGTCGACGTGCTGTCGGTAGTCTTCGTCGATGTCAAACGGGACGAACGGCTCGCCAGTTTCCGCGGACTGTTGTTCGAGAAACTCGTCGAAGAGTCGTTTCCAGGCCGTGGCGTGCACGCTCGCCGTCTTCGTCAACACGCCGTCCAAATCGAAGAGGACCGCGTCATAGTCGTGCGGGGAGATCGTGATCGCGGGACAGATGCAGGTCATGCCAGACCCTGCTGCGCGCCGGTCGGGCCGATAGCGTGCTCCAACGCGGCGAAGTTCGCCCCGGTGCCGCAGCCGATTTCCACGACCGTGTCGCCCGAGTTAGGCCGGAGCGCCTCGATGCCTCGACGTCGATAGGCATCGAGTCGATGCCTAAGCAGCCCGTAGACGTGGGAGGTAAGGTCGTAGCGAGGTGCTCGCTTGCTATAGATCTCGCCGCCCCAATCGCTTTCCAGTCGAGTCACATGACTATCTCCTTCAACACCTGTGATGTTGGTGGTGACCGTGCTCCACGGGTGACGCTTCCGCCGAAGCACGCATGGCAGACCGGAACTTCGAGCCTCATCCTACCTACCGCCACAGCGTACACGATCCAACCCGTAGATTTCGGATAGGACTATCTTGCCCGTTCCAGTCCGACTCTCGAATCAGACTCGGATTTGGCGCAACGCGCAATCGCGTTGAACTCGGCGATTGCCTCGCCCGCCTCGTTCGAGAAGATCGGTTGCGCACTGTGGCCGACTGCCGCAGCGGTTGAGGCGAAACGTCGCACAAACGAAACCAGGAAGGGTTGAACAATCCTCAGCTCGGTACATGGATTGCAGACGGTAAGAGAGGGCACTGCGAGGGCCGATTCCCGGCTCCACAAGGAGGACGACGATGGACATCCGCATCTGGACCGCAATCTTGGCAAGCTGGGCCGGGATCTCCTATCTGCTTTGCATTGGATGGTGTGCCATAGCACCAGAGGGGTGGCACGCCCGCGAGTTCCTCGAACTGGCGTTGCCGGGCTTTGTCTGGCTCAGTCCGTCGAGCTTTCTCGTCGGGTTGGTGGAGAGTGTGGGCCTCGGCGCGTATTCAGGAGCGTCGATTGCCTTCCTCCACAATCTGCTCAGGCGGAACACTTGAAGTAACGAGACTTCGACCCGAAACGAAGGCCCTCGTTGGCGGCATCCATGAAGCGGTCCGCAGGGACGACCGAGGCGGACCTAGCTGAATGATTGCAGAGGAGCCTTTGGGAAAAGCTCCCGGGGATCGTTGCTTAGTAGGCCAGCCGAATCCCCACCAAGAAGAAGAAGTCGTCCTCATCACCTCCCTCGTTTCTGGCTCGGTCGGCTGTTTCGCCCACTAGAAGGCGGTAGCGAGCTCCAATATAAGGCGCGACCTCACGGCGGACCTCGTATCGAAGCCGAAGGTCGAAGTTACCGTCCGTCATTCCGGCGCCAAGGCCGCGGTCAGATACGTCTTGAGCCGCGAACCCCAGCTCAACTCGAGGCTGCAGGACGAGGCGTTGAGTGAAGCGGATATTGTATTCGCCCTCGAGCGCAGCCGTGAAGTCGCCTTCATCGGATACGTAAAGTGAGGCGTCCATCTCGACGAGCCCGGGCGTTAGGCCCTGCAATGCAATGACGCCGGACCATCGGTCGTCGTATTTGCGCGACTCCCACTCGTTGGCGTACTGGACGCCCGCCTGTGCATTCCAGAAGGCAGTGACCAATCTAGAGTAGAGGAAGTCCCACTCGGACTCGCCTCTGTCGGTCCCTTCAAATATGCTCTCGCCCTCTGTCTTCACCCAGAGCTTGTTGTAGTCGTATCCGACCCACGCTTGCCCCTCCCACCCAAGCTCGTCTGTAGCCTCCGGCTGGATCCGATACTCGAACTGTTCCGCGAGGAGGAAGAACCGAAGCTTGTCGTCCGGAATAACGTTCGGATATTCCGGAGGCGGCGGCTCGGCGGCGCGATCGAGAACGTCGTCAAGCGTCATGCCGGAAGGCAAGGTGGGTGTTTCGGGCAGGTCCGCGGGACTTCTGCCCTCTCCGTGTGCCGACTCGAGGTGGTCCGGCCGCTCTTCCGTGGTCGGTCGACCCGGCTCGGCGTAAGCAGCGCCGGGAATAAGCATCGAGAGAAGCATTGATAGGCCCAGGAAAAGCCTAAGCACCGACATCAACCGGCCCTCCGGCAAGCGAGCGAACCACCGCGACGGTGCGAAACATCCCCATTTCCATGTGGTAGAGGAGGTGGCAATGGAAGGCCCACTGGCCAGGAGCATCGGCACTGATGTCGACCGTGAGTAGTTCTGATGGCTGCACGCTGACGGTGTGCTTTCGCGGCCCCTCGGCGTAGTTGCCGCCCGTATAGAGGTCCATCCACATTCCGTGCAGATGAATCGGGTGCGACATCATCGTGTCGTTGATCATGTTGATTCTCAGTCTTTCACCATATTGGAAGCGAATCATCTCGGACTCGGACCACTTATTTCCGTCAAAACCCCAGATGTATTTGTGCATGTTCCCCGTGAGGTGGAGGTCGAATTGACGCGTAGGCGGGCGCCTGTCGGCGGGCGTCTCGAGACAGCGGAGCTGTCCGTAGGTCAGGACACGCCTACCGTCTTCCCCGAGCCCGACGCCGGGGTCATCGAGCTGGCGGTAAGCGGACATCGCCATCGTGACGCTGCCTGCACCGTGGGTGTCGGGTCCGTGCATGATTCTCTCAGGCAGTCCTTCGGTGGGGAGCTGACCACCTTGCATGTGCGTGCTCTGCGGCATTGCGCTCGTAGGATCGTGGTTCATTCCCTCATGGACCATCGAGCCCGACGCGTCGCTCATGCCCATGCCCATGCCCATGTCGGCCATCGTCAGCATTGGACGTCGCCGGCGGCTGGGAATTGGGGCGGCCATGCGCGCTGCCGGGGCAAGAGTTCCCCGAGCGAAACCGCTTCGGTCCATGGTTTCTGCAAACAGCGTATAGGCACGGTCCTCGGGGAGAGTGACGATGACGTCATAAGTCTCCGCCACCGCAATCCGAAGTTCGTCGGTCTCGACCGGCTGCACGTTCTGCCCATCTGCTTGGACCACTGTCATCGGAAGCCCGTCTACGCGGAAGTCGTAGTAGGTCATCGTTGAGGCGTTGGCGAGTCGAAGCCGCACGCGCTGGCCGCGCTCCGCATGTGCTGTCCAGTTTTCGTCTGGCGAGTGCCCGTTCATCATGTACGTGAAGGTGTTAGAAGTAACATCTGCGAGGTCGGTCGGGTCCATACGCATGCGCTGCCATTGCAAGCGCTTCTTGATGACCTCGAACAAGCCTTCGTCGTCAGCAGACATCTGCTTATCTAGATTTTCGACGGTCGGCCGCTGGAAGTTGTAATAGCCTTCAATGGTCTTTAGGTTTCGAGCGACGGTGTGTGGGTCTTCGAAAGTCCAGTCCGATAGAACTACGGAGTGCTCGACGTCATACGCGACGGGGTCAGGCAGCGCCGGTTCGATGACGAGTTGGCCGTAGTGACCGAGCTGCTCCTGAAGGCCCGAGTGGCTGTGATACCAGTAGGTACCGTTTTGTTCTACGGGATAGCGATACGTGAACGTCTCGCCAGAAGCTATTCCGGGGAAACTAATTCCAGGTACGCCGTCCATCGTGAATGGAAGAACCATTCCGTGCCAGTGGATAGAGGTAGAGTCCTTCATCCGGTTGTGAACGCGGATGAGGGCGTCGCCGCCTTCTCTCATTCGAATGACGGGGCCTGGAAAGGAGCCGTTCAAAGTAATGGCCTCGGCGACGCGACCGTCAACAAGAAGAGGAATCTTGTCGATATAGAGGTCGATGCCGTCCGGGTGAGTGGCTTCGAGCTCGCCCATTTGTCCTGCGCGACCGAGTGTTGCTTCGGCCAGTGCCTTTCCCGGATGAAGTAGGCCGTATCCAGTGGCCGCGGCGGCGCCAAGCAAGAAATTCCGCCGAGTCCAGTCTAGGAGTCCGCTTTCGAAATGTTTCATAAGTGCTTTCTCCAATTTTTTAGACGCGATTTCTTGCGCCATTCAGTCACTCATGCGCTCACTTGAGGAGCATCCACACAGCCATAAAGACCATCATTAAGTTCTCAGTCAAGGAGATGAATCCGAGCGGCACATTGCTGTTTCCGCCGACGCAGGCGCACTTCAGTTCGGAACCTGCCAACGACTTTGAGACACCTCGTTTCGGTATTTACTGTAGACCTCCTTGCTCCGCCATCGTTTCTTTGGGCGGGTTTATGTAGACGGCTGCGGGAAGGCACGCCGTTTTCGGCATGCCTCGCGGGAAGCG
>JBDNFB010000141.1:0-105170 GCA_041690055.1 Myxococcota bacterium
ATCTGTAAGTCGCCCTCTCCGCATCCTTCCAGGCCCGAAGACCAGCGCAGGATCATGCCGGTGCCAGGGGTGTCGCCCTCCCCATCGATGACGCCCGGCTTCTGATCCACGATAGCGAGAACGGCCGGGTGCTCGGCCAAGTTCGCTCCGACGCCGCTGCGAATCTCGCCACATCCGGAGCGGAGCAAGATGGCCGGAGTGTGAATCGTGCCGGCTGAGACGACAACGTGGCGGGCATCGAGGTCGCCAGTGGTCGTCGTCACGCCAACCGCGCGCCCGTGCTCGATGCGAACGCGGTCGACCAAGGTGTCGCCACCGATTTCGAGATTTGGACGCCGCCGCGCCGGCTCCAGGTACGCGTCGTTCGTGGAGACGCGCCGTCCATCGCTCCGTGTTAGTCCCGCCGGAGCAAAGCCGACGACTCCATCTGTCTCGTAGCTCTCGCAGCGCGGGTGTCCTCTTTCCAGGCACGCCCGTGCCAGACATTGGTCGAAGCTCGACCACTCACGCTCGGGGCGGCGTTCGGATGGAATGTGCTTAGCGACCGTTTCGAAGAAGGGGCGAACATCGCTCCATCCCCAGCCGGCGCAGCCCTCGGCCGCCCAGCGGTCGTAATCGCTCTCCAATCCGCGGATCGCGACCTGGGCGTTGACGGCAGACGAGCCCCCCACGCCTCTACCGCGGTCGTAGGGCCTGGGGGCCTGGCCCTCGACGCACACGGCCATGAGCTCGGGCCACTTCCGCCCGGGTTCTTCGAGCGCGGCGAAGAAGCTCTTTCCGTGAATCGATTCTGGGGTCTGCGCAGACGTATGATCTGGCCCCGCTTCGAGCAGGAGGACCCGGCAATTGGGATCTTCCGAGAGCCGATAGGCCAGCGCAGCTCCTGCCGATCCGGCCCCGACTATGATGAAATCCCACTCAGACATAAAAGGTGCCTCTCGTATTCTGGATGTGGCCAATCCACAGATTCACAGCAGCGCCCTTGCAATCGAAGCTTGAACCGCACGCTTCCTTGGCCCCACCGTGCGATTTAGGCCTCTTCTCGGTTCGGCGTCGGAAGACGGTTCGGGTACATTCGCGCAGGCTCTGTTGAATCCACCCACGGTTGAACCAGGGCGACGAACTCGTCGCTGTACCAATGGCGCCGAGTTGGCCACCAAGCTTTTGTTCCCGGAAATCGTGAGACATCCTCCAACGTTCGCGCCACGCCACGCCACGCCAGGCCTTTGTATCAAACAACCCTTGCTCGTGTTGATCGTAGATGTTCTCTCCCACTCGGAAGATGCGACCAAGATGCGACGAAAGCTGTACGGTCTCCACCGGGTTGAGTGAGGAGAAATCGGAGGTTCCCTTCATCCATATTTCAGACAGTTCTGAGTGTTCCGCAAAGGATCCCAGGAACAGATTCCACTGATTCGTCCACTCGGTCGCCGCGGATACGCGACTCGCGCGATTCTGCGTGCGGATCTGCGAAGCGAGGTAGACGAGAGAGACGATCACACCTATCGCGCCAAGACTCTCGCCCACTGCTCCAACGGCTTCCCAGTTCACTAAAACACCTCTCGTTGCCGCGCAACTAGTATTCGGCGGCTACCGATTTAGCCGCCTCCAGCCTAATCTATCGCACCGCCTCGATCATCCCGATCCCGATGTTCCCGATTCTGCTGCGCTTTCCAGCCCCTGAATTTGATCGGGCCGGTTTTATCAAGCAGCCTGATTAGTCGTCGGACGGTCGAAGTCTGACTGCGCCGCTAAGCAGGACGGCCGGCTGCCTCAGGACGGATTGGAGCCCAATCTAGATCGAGGGATCTCTACTCTTCTATTCATGAACCAAGTCATGCGCCGAGGCCCTTGCTCAGCGCCGCCCCAACAGGACTAGATACGCGGAGCCCGCAATCAGCATCGCAAGGACACCGGGTTCGGGCGCTGGCGTCGCGCCGGTCAGGATTCGGAGCGACCCGGCCGACGTTCCGCCGAATCCTTCGATGACGCTTCCCGGGCAGCCCTGGAAATCGACTTCGTAGGTGAGGTCGAAAAAGCTATCGACGTTCCAGTCCGGCGTTGGGAGATCGGTCAAGAGGGTTTGGCCCGGGCTCGGGAGACCGAAACCCGAACCCGCGCGCAAGTTGAGAACGCAGAAGTCGGGATCACCGAAGATCTGGCCTTGCATACCGATCATCTCGGTCGGGAAGGACTGAACGGGATCGCCGGGCGATCGGGGTCCGCTATGCGACTCCCACTGCAGAGGAATCGTGATGACTTGGCTGAAGCCGCCGAGGAGTCCGGTTCCCGTGATCTGGAACTCGACGCCCGTATCCGACAACTCGCCTCGCCGCCGAGGGTACCTCCGGGCGCCTCACAGCTTCCCGTTGGGATCCCCACCGTGCAGTAGGAGGTGCTGTCGATGCAGAGGAAATCCTTGTGGCTCGGCACCAATTCGATTGTCGTTCCGGGCGGCAGGCCATCCGCGATCAGGTAGAGATCGGAGGGGGTGTCGCCGAGGTACTCGCAGCCATCCGCTGGGAGTTCGGTCGTGCCGCCATCGTCGCCAACGACACAGTCGTTGATTGCGTAAGCGGGCATAGCCTTGAGCAGAAGGAGCGCCGCCATCCATGCGAGCGCTGCAATACGTGAGATCCTTGTTCGTTCGCTTGTCGAAGACTTCATATCCCGCTCGCTTTCGCTCGTTTTGTGTAGTCGGCCCCGTCGCCCTGCGGATGGAGTGTCTCACTATGCGTGCACGAGCCCGTAGCGCTCCGACGGATAAAAGAATGTGATCGACCGGCACCCAGCTGCTCCCAACCGTCTCATGAAGCCTCTGAAAAATCAACTCTTATCGAATGTAGTGCTGCTCCCGACTACTGCTCAGAGCCCGCTTCAAATTCCCACGGATTCCCTGCGCGTCGGAACCGTTCCCCTGTTCTTGTCCCCTGTTCTCGATCCGAGAGAAGTCGTCGCTAGCACCTTGAAAAGGCTCAGGAATGCCCTGGACTTTCAAGGCGTTAAGGCGTTGTCACTACCACGCCTGAGACGCAGCAGGGCAAGAGACCGAAAACGGGTCTTTAGCGAAGAGCGGCATTTGTCCGGAGAGTTTTGCCGACGTAAGCGATGGAGCCGAGCAATAAGGCCAATCCGATACGCCCCATCCAGCCGAGCAGGGGCACGCTCGGCGTGATGCAGCCTTCGATCGCGGCATGGGTGCACCCGTCGATCTCGTCGCATGCTTCCGCCGTGCAAGCATCGAAATCGTCGCAATCGAGTGCAGTGCCCGGAACGCAGCTGCTCGCGCTGCACGTATCCCCGGTGGTGCACGCGCTCATGTCGTCGCAAGGATCGAGATTCGCGACGAAGTCGCACCCACTCGCCGGGCTGCAGCTGTCGTCAGTGCAGGCATTCGCGTCATCGCATAACAGCGGTGGCCCGGATAGACAGGCTCCTCCGGAGCAGACATCGTATTGGGTGCACTCGTCGTCATCGTCGCAGGCCTCGGTGTTAGGCGTAAAGGCGCAACCTCCAACGGGGTCACACGAATCGTCGGTGCACTGATTCGCGTCGTCACAGACGAGTGCCGTGCCCGAAGTGCAAGCGCCTGCCGAGCAGGTATCGCCGACGGTGCAATCGCTTCCATCGTCGCAAGTCGCGCTGTTCGGGACGAATTCGCATCCGCCTAACGGGTCACACAAATCGTTGGTGCAGCCATTCGCGTCATCGCACACGAGCGGAGCGCCCACGCAAGCCCCTGCCTCGTCGCATTGATCGCCGACGGTACAGGCGGACGCGTCGCTGCAGCTCGAGGCCGCTGCCTCGAATGTGCAGATCGACGTACAACAGTCCCCTCCGATCGTATTGCCGTCATCACAGCTTTCGCCCCCATCGAGCACGCCGTTTCCGCAATTGGGCAACGCGGCCGCGACCGCTCCCGCCAGGTCGATCCGCGCAAAGGAGAGCAGGTTGTCGGGGTTGGTCACCGAAACGCCGGTCGTCACGAGATGCGTGCGAAGTTGCGCGGGCGTGGTCGCCGGCGCCAACTCAAGGAGCAGCGCCGCCACGCCGGCCGCATAAGGCGCGGCCGCCGACGTCCCGCCGAAGTTTCGTGTTCCGCCGCCCACCGCACTCGTCAGCGTACGCCAATCGGGAGCGAGTACGTCGAGGAGCGATCCACTATTGGAATGGCACACGAAGACGTCGGGGCCCGACGTGTCGGTACACAGGATCGTCGAACAAGTGGCGTTCCCGCACCATCCGACGGACCCGACTGCCGCGTCGTAGACACCTCCGACCGAAATCGCCTGTGCCACGCAAGCCGGCGAGGAAACACCCGCATCGAAGCCGTCGTTGCCCGAAGCGGCGAAGACAGGCACGCCGAGCATTGCCAGATCGGCGATGGCCACCGCGTCGGGCGCCGTCGAACAAGCCGAGGCCGCCACCGAATCGTATTCGCCTCCGTCTGAGAGACTCATGTTGACGACGTGAATCGGGACCGAAGGATTGTCGTAGTTGAGCAGGATCCAGTCGAGTGCAGCATCGATGTCTGAATCGGCTCCCTGTCCGGTGCTCGACAGCACTTTGAAGGCGAAGACGCCGGCATCGGGAGCGACGCCCAAGGAACCGGCGACGCCATCTCCCGTGATGATTCCGGAGACCGAGGTGCCGTGTCCTTCGTCGTCCTCGGCGGCTCCGGGCCCGGATGCCGACCCCGCTCCGCCTGGACAGCATCCGCCCAGTTGCGGACTCGGGTGCGTGTCACAGAAGCATTGCTCGCCGACCAGACTCGAAACGAGATCCGGATGGTCGCGGTCGAAGCCCGTATCGAGGACTGCGACGTTGATTCCCGCGCCGCGCACGCCTAACGCGGTATAGGGATCAGAGCCAATGAGCGCGCGACCTTGGCTGAGAGCCATGTACACTTTCCCGTCGAGATGAATCGAGCCAACGTCCTCGTGCCGACGCAGAGCTTCGATGCGATTCGCTGGAACGGCGACGGCGAATCCAGGCACCGCTTTGTAACGGCGCTGCAGCGCGAGACCCGCGAGGGCCGGGGAATGTATGACTCGACCCTGTCGCTCGAAGATGGCCTCGCGACGCGAACGACCCCGAGGTGGCAGGTGGTGCGAACGCAGAGTCACTCGGATCGGAATCAGCTCGTCGGCGACTGCGGTTAGGCGTCGCGCGGCCAAGCGATGGCCGATTTGCGCATGGGACGATGGGGGAGATGGAGGAGATGACGAGAATGAGGAGTCAGAGGGAGGCCGGATCGATTCGATAGCGGGTTCCGAAGATTGGCTCTGTCCTTGCGCATTCGCGTCTGCGAACCCTGTGGCCATCCCTGCGAGTACGAGGGCTACGACCGCGATCGCTATATCGATACGTGCTGTCCAGATGTTGGCCGCTATTTGTGCGTTTATCGGTCTCACGATTTCAGATCACCCTCGCCTGCGTCATGTACCAGGATCTATTCTACCCTGAGAGCAGTTGGGGCTAACGAGGAATTTTCAGTCTTCCGACCGATAGCTCGGAGTCTCTTCGTGAGCGCATGGACGCCCGCACCCGTCAGAGCGCCCGCGCTTCCGGCAGAATCTCGGCGGCGATTTCCTCGAGGGCGTCCACGACCCCCTCGAAGCTCTGGTCTCGATGATGGCGGCTGATCCCTGCGACGAGAGGGTTGAGCCCCGCCCCGCCCCGGCATAGGCGCCGAGGCCGTCGCGAATCTGCTTTCGCGCGCCGACGAGCGTTGCTCCCTCCCTCTGCGTGTCGTCCGGGTCGAGCACCATTCCGTCGATATGCCCGATCGTGAGATCGGCGAAGTCGCGACCCTGCTCTGCGCATAACGCCGGAAGCCGATGGGTTTTAGATGCGAGCAGGACGCCGATTTGGATGAGGATCATCGGAGTGTGACGGAGTTTGATCTGTTCTGTTCTCATTACTTGTTCGACGGTTGTGATCTGCCTGCGACGCTATGACCATGGAATCGCTCTGGAACCTTGGGCCTGATTCGCTCAGACGAGCCCGAGATTGAAGAAATTCTCGGTACCTTGTCTGCCGAACATTGACCTACCGCGAGAGACCAGTTCGCCCAGACTCACCCGTCATCGCTATCCCCGTGGCTTGAGCAGAGACTGCTCGCCCCAGCTTCCCGAGACCCCTAGAAAAGCGCGCGGTTCCGCGTATTGGGATTCGTGCGAAAGAATCTCCGACTCTGTGAATGCCTTCACAGGAGAGCGGGCCCACGATCCGTTGCCTACGAGAACTCGCCGCCGTTCCGGAAGCGGAGCGCTGCGTCTCGACCGTCGTTCCCACGCATCACCGGTGCATGTCACCCGTGCGACGTGAGCCGTGCAAGCTCGGGCGCAGCACCGTCGATCCGGCGCGTCGGCATCGTCTTTCCGGACCCGGACCCGGACCCGGACTCGGACTCGGTGCCGCGAGCGAGCGAGCGTCGAGACTCGTGTTCGGGAAAAGGGCAACAAAGAGGTGAATCATGACAAGAATTCAATTCGGATCGAAGAGAAGGCCGGTGTGCGCGCACGGTCGATGGCGAGCGACGTTCGTCTTGCTGGCCGGCGGATTCGTTCTCGCCGCGTCGACCGCGCAAGCGCAGGTCGACCTCTCCGTCGGGAACATTCGGGTCAGCCAGGCCATCCAGGACGACTCGAATAGCATCACGCTGATCTCGAAACGCAGTACCGTGGTCCGGGCGCAAGTCGCTGTCTCGGGTACGTTCTCTCCAGTGGCGGGCGTGAACGGCGTCCTGCACGTCTTTGTGGACGGCTCGGAGATCACGCCGGCGGCGGGCATCGCGCCGATCAACGGCCCGATCACGGCGACGCTTTTCTCGACCTTCTCCACTGAAAATGGCTCGCTGAACTTCGAGCTGCCCGGACCCACTGGAATCGCTGCGTCCACCGACGTCGACTTCGTCGTCGAGCTCAATTCCGTGCCCGGCGAAGTCAACACGGCCAACAACTCGGGCTCGCTCCAGAACATGTCGTTCGAAGCGCGCTGCAACCCGAAGATCTACTACACCCGCATCAACTGGACGCCCGGAGGCCTCGGGCTTCCCGACGTGGCGAAAATCGAGCCCGGCGTCGGCGACGCCTTTGTTCGCGGCATCTTCCCGTTCCAGGATGGCGACGCGGCCCTCTACACTCAGGGTCTGTTCCCCTCGGCCAACTTCTCGTCCGACGCGGACGGAGACGGGATCATCGACGGCGGGACCGACGGCGCCGCGCTCGTGAGCTTCATAGAGAGCTGTCGTCAGCTGATCGTCAACGCCGGGCTTGGCGCGGACGACAAGACCCTCCTCTACGGCTGGATCAAGGACAACCCGACGACGTGGAACGGTCAGGCCACGATTCCGGGTTACTCGGCCTGGGGCAACACCCAGGACAGCCGTTCGCAGCGCACCTTCGCGCACGAACTGGGGCATCTCTTCGGATACTCCCATAACGGTCTAACCCTCGACGAGCTGGGCTGGGACGTCACCGGCCGGCTGATCGGCAATCCCGTATCCAACAACACGACGACGCGACTCAAAGATCTCGAGCGCAACGACATCATGGTCGGGGGCCAGCTGACCAACTCGGCCTGGGTCGCTAAGTCGACCTACGACGCAATGTTAGGCAATCATGCGGTGCAGTGCTCCACGCCGGACTTCTCACGCTTCATCGCGATCATCCAGGGCGTCTTCGACCCGTCGGGCTTCGAGCTGATAAAGCTGAACCCGATCTTCCGCTACCCGTGGCCGTCGCCGCCTTCGCCGGAGCGATTCCAGCGAGGACCGTTCACTCTGCGCTTGGTCGACGAGAGGGGTCAGGAATACGTCCAGAACTTCGACGCCACAGCGTTCACCGAGGAGGCCCAGGGTCCCGAGACCGAGTTCGGTGCGTTCCAGGTGAACGTCGCGGTTGATCCGGACGCGCGCATCGTCTTGATGGAGCTCTACAACGGCCAGCAGCTCTTGGCCTCGATGCAGGGCTGCGAAGCGCCGCGCATCGAGATCCTGTCACCCCGGCCGGGCGAGGCACTGGGAGAGACGACGACGATCGAGCTGCAGATCGACGATCCCGACACGGATCTATCCGCGATGATGATCAACGCCGCGTACAGCCCGGACGCCGGAGAGAGCTGGGTCCCGATCGCCGTGCAGGTGCCCGGCGACACAAGACAATTGGAGGTCAACACGACCGAGATCCAGAGGTCCATCGCCAACGGGGTCATCCGCGTCTTCGTCAGCGACGGGCTGAATACAGTCTGGGCGGACGTGGAGGACCTGACGCCCGAGGCGGCGATCTATCCCGTGCCGGAGCCCGGATTCGGTCTGGGGCTCTTCGGGGCCGCCACCGTGCTCGGGATGATCGGGCGACGCGCACGCGCACGTCGTTAGGTCCGGCCGACCGTAGAGTCTTAGGGTCGTAGGGTCGTAGGATCCGACAATTTTCGGCAAGCCAATGCCCGTGCGACGGCGAGATCCTTCGCGGTCGCACGGGTCGTTTGGGTCGTACGCGGCTCGGCTTGGGGTCGGCGCTGCGTGGAGCCGCTGCTCGCACACTGCATCAATTGCCCGCTACCCCCGCTACCCCCGCTACCCCCGCTACCCCCGCCTATCCCGTTGCCCCGCGCGAGCGCCTTCGCCATTCAGGAACCAATGAAAGAACCCAGAGGGGCCCAGCAGCGAAAGCTTCCCACCGATCAGTCGGATCAGGTCAGTTGATTTCAGGGTGAAGATGTTGAGGAAGGTCCAGGTGTCCGGCACGAGGATCAGCTTGCCGCGGTCGAATTGCTGGAGCGAGCGGGCGACGATCGCTTGCGGGTCCATCGAGACCCCCAGCATCTTGATCAATCGACGACGCGTCGGAGAGATCTTGGCGTCGAAGCTCTCCGAGCCCTGGATTCCGCTGAGATGCACCGAAGCGACACGCACATTGTATCTCCGGTACTCGATCCAGAGGCTCTCGCAGAAGAGCCGAAGCCCAGCCTTGGTCCCTTGGAAGACCGCGTCGAAACCGAGTGGCGTTAGGCAGTTGACCTCATTGAGCATCACGACGGCACCCCGCCGCCGTTCCACCATGTCGGCGCCATAATGGTGCGTGAGCGTCACGGGCATTTCGTAGTTCACGCGCATCATGGCTCGCTTGTCATCGATCGACATCAGGTCGAAATGGCCGACCGTGTGGATGTTCGCGTTGATGACCAGGAAGCCGATCTCGAGGTCGGCGGTTGCATCGCGTAGGCGGTCGATGGCTGATTCTTCCAGCAGGTCGAGCGCGATCGTTCGCGTCTCGACTCCGTGCATCTCACTGATCTCCGCGGCGACGGCGTCGAGTCGTTCCTTTCGGCGGGCGACCAGCGCGACGTTCATGCCTTTTTCGCCGAGCTGCCTTGCGAACTGCTCTCCCACGGTCGCGCTCGCGCCGACGACGAGTGCCCAGGTGCCATAGAGGTCCCGATACGTCACGACGACGACACGCGCATAACGATTTGTCGGTTGACGTCTATTCTCATTTGCTTCCCCCCATCCTGTTGGATTCGATGGGGGGAGGTTATCCGCGATGCGGTCCCGGAAGGAGGGTCGACCGCCCGACGCGAGGGCAGCCGGAGTCCAGAAAACGGGCGCCTCCGGAAAGCCCCACGCTCGATATGCGGTCAACCCGCAGAACCAGCCGGCTGTTTCGGGTGGACCGGTCTCAGGAGCGAAGCTTGCCCTCGCGCTTTCGGTCGCGGCGATTCAGCAGCGGCTTCGCGACCGTTCCGCCCTCGACCAGCTCCGCCAACGCCCCCAGTGCCTTGCGAGAATCCATGCGGCGGAACCATTGCCAGGTTCCGTCAATCGAGAGGCCGACGACCGGTCCCTTGCACACCTTCTGGCATCGGACGCGGTCGACGACGACGGGCAGACGCGACAGCGTCTCCTCTACCCGATCGTCCCGCTGGAGCGCCTTGCGGCAGTGGCTTCCGGAGCAGACGAGGATCGTTTGTCGTTCGACGGCCGAACGCCTCGCGCTATCCCTCGCCGTAGCCATGCCGCATCTTGCGCAGCTCCATCGTGTGGAGCTCTTCCTGTCCGATCATGCCGCGGGCAAACTCCTCGAGGTAGATGCTTTTTTCGGCGACGACGGCAAGCAGCTCCTTGCAGAGGCCTAACGCTCGCATTTCATGCTCGTAGCTCTCCTCGATGATCCCGTTCACAGAGTGATCGTGCGTGTCCTTGACAGGCGCGACCCCTAGGCTCGGGTCTCCGCCAAGTCCGGTCAGGATCTCTCCTGCCGCCTGTGCGTGCGTGAGTGACTCGGTGTCCTGCGCCTTCATGAACTCCACGAGGGGCATGCGGTGCGGACCCGTGATCACGAGCGAGTAGTGCGTGTAGAGGACCACGCCGGCTAGCTCGCACTCCATGATTTCGTTCAGGATCTTGACGGCTTTGGTCTTCAATGAGTTTCCCGCGTAGCTCGAGATTAAGGATAACCATCGAACTGTAGGGGTCGCTCGGGATGTGTCAAAGACCCCTCAGGACACGCCTATTCGTCGAGCAGGCGCTCCCGCCCGCGAGAGGTCTGATCGATCCGTCCTTCAACGGCTGAGAGGGCGCGGGTGTCCAGAAAACGGGCGCCTCTGGCATCTAATCATGATCGAACTGGGTGATCCGGATATCGGCCTCCGGAAAGCGAGCTACGAGCTCAAGGTTGCCCCCCAGCGCGTGTACATACTCGGCGAGCTTGCTCAGGAGAACATCGTGACGCCCTTCAAACTGAGAAATCGCACCTTGCGTGACCTCCATCAATTCTGCCAGCTGCGTCTGTGTTATGCCTGATACCTGTTGGCGCAGCTCCTGAAGATTCATCTCCAGCAGAGCCGATCGCACGCGTTTGTCGACCCGCGAGCGTGCTCCTGGGCTCATCTTATCTCGTAGAGTCTTGAACGATTTGGGCATGTCAGCCTCTCCTCTTATTACCTCGATACCCGCTCACTCGTCTGTGTACTCAAACCTCTGTCCATGCATCGTTCTCTAGGGACGGCCGTTGAGATTATACGAAGCTAATTATTAGCTCAATATAATGTCGGACATTTTGCGAAAAACATAAGCTTCTCGGATCGGACTCGCCTGATGAGATCATGCCGTCGATCCCGCCGCCCTTGTCTGAATGATGGAGAGGGGGAGCCCGTGCGGATGATTGCGTCGCGCTTGCGAACTGCGTGCTGCTTGCGCAAGGTGACGGCCGGGCACGTGCAGGATCAAAAAGAATACGAGCGTACAGCCTTGTGAAATATTGATGTTTTATTGTGCTTAATGATGACTCTTGATGCACACCCAAACATGGCAACCGAAGAGCGAGACCTCATTCGGTACACCGTGCCGCGCGCACTCGACGACCGCGTGAAGGCGCGGATGCGGGCGCGCGGATTCGGCTCGATCACCGAGTACGTGCGCGGTTTGATGCGGGCGGATGTGGAGCAGGGCGAGGAGCGCGACCTCGAGATGCGGCTGCTCGAAGGACTCGATTCGAGCAACGGCCTTGAAGTGACCCCTGAATACTGGGAATCCCGACGCAAGCGCCTCAATGGCGCCTGACCGCTATGCGTACTAGAAAAGCGGAGTGAGCCGACTTCCTGTTTTTCCCTTCCCCGCGAATTCGAAAACCCAAGGCTCTCCGGAATCAGGCATTGGCCCCTGCCTGGCTTCTCGGACATTCTCGTCTTGTGCATCCCCGAAGTGACCCGCATCGACGTCGTGCGTGTGCTCGCGACCCAGCAGGACCGCGACCTGCTTCTTGTGAGCGAGAGCTAGATCATCCCGCGCAGGGCCAAGACCGACAGACGACGCTCCGCCACTCTCAACAGGGTGACCAAGACGGTTCAATGGACCTGTCCCACACATACTCCCACCACTGTGTCTCAAGCTCCGTCATTTCGACTTAGAGCGTGGGGCGGTGCTTCATCGAGTCCGCGACGTCTCCGGCCCTTGGCGTCGCGGATCGGGCCGGCCATCGCGCACCGCGGCGAACCGGCATTCCATGCGCATTTTACTGGCGTGGTCGTGACCCGCTACGCTCTCGCTCCAACCCCCAACCCCCAGCCCCCCAACCCCCCAACCCCGAACACCCCACGCCCGCAGGATCCAAAAACCATGTCCAATCTCGAAGTTCGAAAAATCCCGTTCGAATTTGAAGGCGCTCCATTCCTCTGGAACCCAGAGCAGCCGCAATTTTCCATCCTGATGAACCAGGTCGGTTTCCTTGCGATCGGTTTCGAGCGCTACATCTGCAAGACGTTTCGCGAAGCCGAATCCCTGATCACTGATGAGGAAGTCGCCACCGAAGCACGTCTGTTCCGGGAGCAGGAGGGCGCGCACGCGTCCGCGCACACCAAGCACGCGAAGGCCTTGATCGAACAGCATCCCGGGCTGCAAACAGCCCTCGATAAGGTGCTCGAGAGCTACGACAAATTGTACGAGGCGCACTCACTCGAGTATCACTTGGCCTACACCGGCGGCCTGGAGGCGATCTTCACGCCGTTCTTCAAGATGGTCCTCGATAATCGCGCCGCACTCTTTAGCGGCGGTGACGCTCGCGTGACGTCCCTCTTCCTATGGCATTTCTGCGAGGAGATCGAGCATCGGAGCTCGGCGCTCATGGTGTATGACCATGTGGTCGGCGACTACTGGTATCGCTTGAAGAACTCGCGTGGTTTTCAAGCGCATACTCGGTCGCTGGCTGAAATGCTCCAGAAAGAGTTCAAAGAAAATCTGCCGAACCTGCCCGCCGAGTCTTTTGTGGGAGATCCGTTCGCCAGCGTTTCCCGTTGGGGGAAGTTTCGCTCAGCGATGGGCATCCTGAGTTCTCAGTTGCCTTGGCATAACCCTACCCACCAACCGCTCCCCGACTACTACCAAGAGTGGCTCGATCAATGGGACGCGGGCGATGACGTGACAAACATCTACGGCCAGCCCGCGAGTTGATGCCCGCTAGATAACCCCCGCGCGGTCACTCGAGATAGCCAGAGGAGCTCAGATCGAGCTGAGATCGACTCCGCCCGACCAGCGAAAGCCCTGCGATTCCAAGGCCAAGCAAGAGCAGCGGGCCAGGCTCGGGGACGACCGTGAAGCTGAACCCCCAGTCGCGGTCGGAACCAACGAACTCGTCTCCAAACTCTGCAGCGGAGTACGCGCTCCCGCCGACGTAGAGATCGAGCGGAGGCCGACGCAAAGAGCTGGGCATCTGGATGGAAACACCCGTTCCGGGAGCAAACACCAAGGCGAACATCTGACCGCGGCGGACTTCGATGGCGAGTGGGCTGAAGTCGAAGGCGACCGACCGAAAGGGTGTTAGGTAATCAAGTTCGCTGCTCGAACGGGAAACTCGACCGAGGAGGGAATCGATCCCGCCGGGGGCTCCGTCGCGTGTCTCTCGAATCTGGAGGAATATCTCGTCGGCGAGTCCCCCTTGAGGATCACTGCTCGAATTACCTAGGACCACTTCGATCGATCCCAGGATGCCATTGCGATCAGAGGTAAACGTCTGGGCTCGGGAATATCCCTCCGAATCGATCAGGAATAGGTTCGGGAAGATGTCCGGGAAAGGCGCCATTCGTGCGCCGACACTCGCGGTGGCATTCGTCGCGCCGATCGTGATCAGGGCGATCCAGGAGATGGCAATCGAGCTGATCATAATCGTGCTCACTATGCGCATGGTCACCCTTTCTGGCGCGTTCAGGAGAAATCCCCCTTCGTTGTTGTGGTGCTTTTTCGCAAAAAATGTTGATGTTTTGCGCAGCACCGCTCAGATTGGAGTTGCATCGGGCGCGAGCGGACTTCGGGAACTAGCGCCGCCCGAGTCCGTATCGATGCTGGATCGCGCGTTGTCGCGCCGAGATCTGCTCGCGCCGCTCATGGGGTCCGAAGGTCGGTTCGTCTGTAGGGAAGTTTTGGCGTAGCGAGCCGAAGTCCACGAGCTCGACACGGGGCTCGTGTTCTTCGCCGAGATCACGAATAACGGCGTCGAGTTCCGCTTCGGAATAAAAAATTCGATTCTTGGACAAGAATGCCGCCACTGCGCACGTTTCCCATCCTCTTCTGCAAAATGCGGGGTGAGTGCAATCGGTGGCGTTTCGGGGATCTGCGTCTTGCGCCCTTCGAAGGTGGCTTGAATAGCCTGAGCAAGCCTTGGACAATCGAACCCAGGTTCGCTCCGAAGAGAACTCGGAGTCCTGCATACTCCTCTTAGGGACGGATGTCCGAAACACGAATGCTCCCCGCGTCGCAGGTCATCCCGTCGTCCTCGACTGCGATTGAACAAATCTCTCCGAAAGTCGAAGCCAAGGACTCGCTCGTGAGATCGCCGAAGCCGAGAAAATCGATGTCGCGAGTTGGGCGAATCGATTCGCCGAGCCATACGAGCATGAGCAGTCCGCCCTTTAGTCCGAAACGGTTGGCATAGGGAGACCGCGAGGCGCGATAGAGAAAACGCTCAACTGCGAATCGGTTGAAGATAAGGTTCGGCATGTGCTTCAAAATCGCGTGGCCGGACAACGCCGAGCTTGAGGATGAGCTGGAGGGCTTCTTGCTGGGCTTCGCTCGACATGTGGGAGAGAGTGCAAAATGTCGGGGGTTTTACACATTCCCCTACATTTTGATCGCCCTCTGGGACTGAAATTGGAGGCGTGGTGACGTCGAAAAACGGAAGTCATCTCCTGGAGCTACTCGAAGAACTGCCTGGGTGGATCGTGCGTTATAACCGGCACTTGCGAGCGCAAGCTCAAAGGTCAGCCGCGGGTCCGACCTATTCGCCGACTGGATCCGGCGCGCTCCGCAGTCGCATCAAAGTCTGGGTCACGACCGCCAAGGCACTGGCCGTCGGCGCAGCCGGCGTCTCGGGCTCGAGCGCCCGCACGCGCGCGATGGTCGCAGAGTGCTCGGCCAGGAAGGCGTCGACGGCAACCAGTGCATCGCCCGGCTGGCGCGCGACGGCTTGCGCGGTCAACTCCCGCTGGAGCGTGAGCATCCCGGTGCGGAGGTCCATCAACACGATGCGGTCCCAGACATCGGTCGCGTGGGCGAGGGGGAGACTTTGGTACACCCAGTTGATGCCACTGGCTTCGCCGAGTCGGGCGTAGGCGACCGCCATTTCGAGGGGGGATCGGTCCGTGTCTTCGACGAGACGGATGATGTTGAATCCTCGGTCGGCGAGGGGGCCGCCGGCCAGCACGTTCGCGATCGTTTCGGGGATGCCGGATTCGATGAGCCGCGTTAGGCGGTTAGTGAATCGATCCTGCTCCGCGCCGGTCAGGAAATCGGCCACATGATTGCTCAGGGCAAAGAGGCCTTTGCGCCAAATCTGTCGGCGGGGCTCGGAGAGGCGCGTCATGTCCTCGGCGATCAGGTAGTGCGCAACGTCCCGAATCGCGTCGTCCAATTCGAGCAGGGCCCCGTCGATCGCAGTGAAGTCGACCTGACCCTTCAATTCGAGCAGGCTCGCGCGGTGATGGTCGGCATCGAGGATATCGTCGGCCGTCAGCCAGGCCGCGGCGGCCGTCGGGACGTCAAGTCCGCGCTTCGCAACGAGATTCGAGATCGCGCAGACGCCGCCGTTGTCGATGATGCGATTGGCGATAGCGAGGGCGGTCACCTGTCGGCGAAGGCGGTGGCTGGCGACGGCTTCGCCGAAGGCCTCGCGCAAGGCGACCGGGAAATAGCCCCGATAGAGGGGGGTTACGTCGGCGGAGTCGACGAAGGCATCCTCGGCCAGCGAGAGTCGCAGATGGAGTTTGGCGAGGCCCAACAGGACAGCGAGCTCGGGTCTCGTGAGGCCGACGCCTTCGCTTCGGCGCTGGTCGAGGACGGCGTCGTTCGGCAGACCGACTTCTTCGCGCGAAACGTTTTGCGCATCGCAGAGTAGGTCGATTGCCGAGCGGAAGGAATCAAGATCGATTCGTGAGCGCATCTCGTCGAGGGAGATCGAGAGCGCCTGCGCGCGATTATGGGAGAGGACGGATTCGCAGGCGGCGTCCACGACTTCGAAGAGTCGCTGGGATCGCGTGGCCTCGTCGAGGGCACCCGACTGAACGAGCGGTGCGAGCAGGATCTTGAAGTTGACCTCGTGATCCGAGAGGTCGACCCCGGCCGAGTTGTGGATCGCATCCGAGTCGAGATGCACGCCCGCGAGGGCCGCTTCGACACGCGCGGCCTGGGTGAAGCCGAGGTTGCCGCCTTCGCCGATCACGCGCGCTCGCAGGGCGCTCGCATCGATTCGCACGGCGTCGTTGGAACGGTCTCCGGCATCGAGATGGCTCTGATGGCTGGCCTTCACATAAGTGCCGATGCCGCCGTTCCAGAGCAGGTCGATGGGGGCGGCGAGAATCGCGCGCACCAGCTCGGGACCCGTCACGACCTCGACATCGACCTCGAGGCCGAGACGCGCACGGATCTCGGGTGAGAGTTCGATGCGTTTGGCGGAGCGACCGAAGACGCCGCCGCCCTTCGAGATCAGGCTCGCGTCGTAGTCGATCCAGCAGGAGCGTGGCAGGTCGAAGAGGCGTTGGCGTTCCTGCCAGGCGATCTGGGGATCGGGATCGGGGTCGAGGAAGATGTGGCGATGGTCGAAGGCCGCGACGAGGTGTGCGCGCGGCATGAGTAGGAGTCCGTTTCCGAAGACGTCGCCGGACATGTCGCCGATTCCGACGACGCTGTATGCGTCGCGATCGGGGTCGATTCCGAGCTCAAAAAAGTGGTGGCGGACACATTCCCAGGTGCCGCGTGCGGTGATGGCGTATTTTTTGTGGTCGTATCCGACCGAGCCGCCCGACGCGAAGGCGTCGCCCAGCCAGAAATTCCGCCGCTTTGCGATCGCGTTGGCCGTATCCGAGAGATGCGCCGTGCCTTTGTCCGCGGCGACGACGAGATAGGGATCGTCGCCGTCCCGACGAAAGACCCCGGCCGGAGGTAGGACGCGTCCCTCGGCGTCGAGATTGTCCGTTACATCGAGCAGAGCCGAGATGAAGATCTGATATTTTGCATCGGCCTCCGCGCGTGCCTCCTGGGGCGAGAGTCCCATCGTGCGAAGGACGAAGCCGCCCTTCGCGCCGACGGGGACGATGAGTCCATTCTTGAGTTGCTGGGTGCGCATGAGTCCGAGGACTTCTGTACGGAAATCATCGAGGCGATCGCTCCAGCGCAATCCGCCCCGCGCGACCGGCCCCCCGCGCAGATGGATGCCGCCGACACCGGGTCCGTGGACGAAGATCTCGCGGTATGGGTAGGGCGGACGGACATCCGCCAGCCGCGCCGGGTCGAGCTTCGTAGCGATCCGGTGGGGGCCTTCGAGAGGAGCGAAAAAATTCGTGCGAAGGGTGGCGTCGATCAATTCGAAGAGCGCGCCGAGAGCGCGGTCCTCGTTCAGGCTGTCGACGCGATCGCGATAGCGGGCGAAGCGCGTTGCGAGATCGACTTCGCGATCGCGGCGTTCGTCTTCCGTGAGTCCCAGACCGAGCCGGACCTCGTGGTAGGCGATCAGCAGTCGCGCGGCGATTGGGTTCTGAAGCAGGACGTCGCACATGAAGCGCCGCGTCAGGCCGACCTGGATCTGGTTGTAGTACTCGATGTAGCTGCGGAGCAGGTCCACTTGACGCCAGTCGAATCCGGCACCGAGCACCAGGCTGTTCAAGATGTCGCTCGGGACGACGCCGCCGAGCACCGCACGCAGGGCGTCGCCCAGCCGTGGCGCCAATTCGTCGAGGTCGGCCTGAATGCCGCCGAGGGGCAGGACGCGGAAGGCATGGAGGAAGGCCGAGGGACGATCGAGGGCGGCGATGCGGGTCTGCCGCGCGTCGCTGACACGAATTCCGAAATGATCCACCAGCGGAAGCAGGTCCGAGAGCAATCGGTCCTCGGGGAGGTAGAGCCGCAGCATGGTGGTCGTGTCGGACGTTGCCGCCCGATCGAAGAAGAGGGCGATCTGGGGTTCACCGCTGCGAAAGAGACGTTCGAGTCCGGTGACGTCGCGTACCGCGTCCGCGGGGTGCGTCGTCACATGGAGGCCTTCCGGAAAGGCGTCGACGTAGCGGGCGGACAATTCGCCACCCTCGGCTGGGCCGTGTCGTCGAACCAATTCGTCGGTCAGTCCGTCGTCCCAGCTCGCCGCCATGCGCCGGACCTCGATCTCGAGTGCGTCGGCCTGGGGTGCCTCGCCCGAGGTCAGCGTGCAGAAGAAGTGGATCAGCGCCGTGCCTTCTTCGAGAAACGAGACACGATCGTCGATGTGGCCGATCGAAGCGGTGCGCTCGAATTGTCGCCGGATGTCGCGCCGAAGGGCTTCGCCGTAGCGTTCGCGCGGCATGATCACGGCAGCGTAGAAAGATCTTCCGCCGGCATCGGTTTGAAGCACGACCCGCGGTTCCTCGGTGCCCTCGGCTTCCACGATCTCGTGTATGAGCAATGTATTGTGCTCAACATCGGTGCCCAACAGGAATTCCATCGGCGCGGAATCGAAGGCGCTGACGATCGCCTTTTGGCGATGGGATCCGACCGTGGCCTTCTCGGCTCCGAGGATCTCCTCGAGTCGCTCGGAGAGGAGGGGAAGCTGCGAGGAGGGAGTCCGCAGCGCCTTGTACGTAAAGAGGCCCGAAATGATGTGGAAGCCCGAAACGCGGCCCGATTCGCCGTGCTCCTTCACTAAGATGCGATCCATGCGTCCCGCGCGGTGAATGCGGGACTCGACCCAGCCCTTGCTGATTTGGATGATGCGGGGGTCGGCGAGGGAGCGACTGAGACCGGCTGGAAGTTCGGCGCCGCGCTGCACGTCCTTGAAGCGACTGGCGTGCTCGGTTCGCCACATGCCCAGGCCCTTGCCCGGTCGGATCGCGACAGCGACCTCGTTGTCTTTCGACTTCACGTCGTAAGTCACGTCGTATTGACGCACGCCCAGAAGGACGAAATTGTCCTCGACGAGCCAATCAAGGAAGCGGCGGAGCTTGGCGACTCGATCTGGGGGGAGGCCGAGATCGCGACCGGCAAATTCGATGTTCGCTTCGATCCCGCGCACTGCGCGGATCATGCGCGAATGATCCGACGTGACGTTGGCGACCCAGTTCATGACCTCGCGGAGTTCGGTTGTGAGTTCCTGGATCCGGGCCTCGTCGAGTTGCGGAAAAATCTCCACGTAGATGAAGGACTCTTGGACGGCCGATGACTTCTTGGCCTCGCCGTCGGTCTCGTTGGCCCCGCCGTCCGCAGCGATCTCTTCGAGTACACCCTCCGCGTTGCGACGGGCAGTCAGCGTCGGGTGCAGCAGCAACTGCTCTTTCAGGTGGTGACGGCGCAGGAAGAGTCGGACGGTGTCGACCAGGAAGGGTCGATCCTCCTGGTGGATCTCGAGGACACTGCGACCGGGCAGTTCCGACGGTGAACTCAGGCGGATCGATTGTTCGCCGGGGCGGCGCGTGCGGCCGAATTCGAAAGCCGTTCGGGAGAGTGTCCAAAGCCCGCGATCGGCGTGGGTTCGAAAAGCCCGGTCGCCGGCGCCCGCGAGGAAGGCATGGGTGAAGCGGCGAAAGAGCGCCCCACCATCCGGGTCGTCCGCGGAAGCATCCGGCGAATCATCGCTACCCCCGGCGTCAATCAATTGTTCGATCCTGGCCTCAGCCTCGTCGCGCATCAAACCCTCTACCTCGACCCCCGGATGAATCTCCGAGCTGTGAGCGTACAGCCTCGCCGGGGTTTCAGCCTCTGATGCTCGCGAAGGCCCTCGCGGTCCTGGTGTGTAGTTAAGCCGGCAGATCGCTTTCCGGCAAATCGCGGACGTGTAGATCCATCTGCGGGAACGCGATCTCGATTCGATGCTCCGCAAAGAGCCGGGCGATTTCGCTCAGCAGCTCGCTCTGTACCTGCAGGCGGTCGGCCAGGGTACCTACGAACACGCGCAGCTCGAAATCGAGTGAACTCGCGCCGAAGGCGAGGAACCAGCTGCGCGGCTCGGGCTCTCGCTGGACGAGCGGATTCTCGGCCGCTGCCTGGAACAACAGACGATGCACCTGCTGGGGATCCGTTCCGTAGGCGACACCCACCTTGATGCTGATGCGGGTGGACGTGTCGGAGAGGGTCCAGTTCAGGAGCTGGCCCGTAATGAAATTTTTGTTGGGGACGACGATCTCCCGATTATCGTAATCGAGGATCGTCGTCGCGCGGGTTCGGATGCGGGTGACCCGTCCCGTGAGAGTGTCGACAGTGATCACGTCGCCAACGCGGAACGGTCGCTCGAAGAGCAGGATCAGCCCCGACACGAAGTTCGCGAAAATCTCCTGGAGTCCGAACCCGAGCCCGACCGTCAGTGCGGCGGCCATCCATTGTAGCTGAGACCAACGCAAGCCCAGGTACTGCAGGCCGATCACGCTCCCCGTGATCACGATCGCATAACGCAGGATGCTCGTGATCGCATAGCGCGACGCAGGGTCGACGTTCGTCTGGGACAGCAATCCGAGCTCGATCAGGCCGGGAAGATTGCGCGAGCCGACTACGGTCAGCACCAGAGCGAAGAGTCCGAAGAGGGCGGCCATCAGACTGACCGGTCGCTCTAGCAGCGTTCCATCCGCAGCCATATCGCTGAAGGTCCAGAGCGGGATCTCGTCGAGTCGCGTGATCGCGGGCAACACTTCCGCCCAGACCCAGACGAGGCCGAAGAAGAGAAGGCTGACCCGGAGGACGAGGAGCAATCGCTGGGTCTGGGCGTTCACCTGCTTGAGTGTGATGTCTGTTTCGCGCCCGTCGCTGGACTCCTCGTCGGCCGCGCGCCCGGCAACGGTGCGATGTTCCTCGTCGCGGCGCGTCGCCAGACGGTGTTCACCTACAAGGAACCATCGCGCGAGTAAAGCCAGCCCCAGAGCGACTGCGATGACCATGCAGATGCTCATCAGGAGAGCGCTAAGCAGGAGCCCCGCGGAATAGACATAACCAGCGAGCGACAGCATGGCCACGGCGAACGTGCTCATGGGGAGTGCTCCGCGGAGCAGTCTCCGCAGGGCAGACGGCTTGCTCTCGGCCACTGTCCCTGTCTCTGTCCCTGGGCGAACCCAGACCTGCCCTACGCGGAGCAACCGCCAGAATGTCCAGGCCAGCACAGCGCAGGCAACCACCACGGCCGCACGGGCCTGCACATCGTTAGGCAGTTCGAGATTGCGGATGAATGCCAGGCTCGTGATATAATACATCGGGATCACGATCGCGGCCGCGCCTGGTAGCGCGCGCCGCAGCGCCGCTCGGCGAGCACTCATCCAGCCAAAATGGGCATCGCCGAGTCCGTCGTCGATGCTGCTCCAACGAAGCGTCTGGACGGCCAGGAGTGGGACGACGAGCGCCGAGCAAGCGCGACCGACCGAGTCGCTGTAGCGACCCGCGCTGCCCGCGGTCTGGAGTAGCTCTCCGATCAAGGCGAAGACGACGGGGAGCGGCAGCGCGGCCAACAGCGTCCATCCGAAGGTGAGGAGCGTTATGCCGATATGGTCCGTATCGCTCTGTCGCGCGAGCTCCGCCCGCGATCGGATCTGCGCCGGGGCGCGTCGCCGGAGTTCGAGAAGTCCCCCGAGCACGAGCAGGCATCCCGTCCAGAGAATCGGATGCGCAAGAAGCTCCTTTCCGGTGAGCTGTACCGTCGTCGTCCAGCGAGACGGCTTGAACAGGTCGGAGATGCCCTCGGGTGCGCGATCGAGCCACGTCGCGTCGATCGGCGCATGGCTGGGTGTCCAGAGCAGATAGCGATCCAGGAGTTGCCGCATCGACTGCGTTGCCTCGAGGTTCTGCTGTAAAGCCCGCTCATTCTGTTCCAGGGCCTGGACTCGTCTTTGGAGGATCGGCTCGAGAAGGCCTAACAGCTCGACGCGTTCCCGGAGCAGCGGCTCCAGGATGGCTTCGGTGGCGACCGTCTTGCCCTCGTCGGCGGCGCGGTCCTGGCTCGCTTCGCGGAGCGCCTTCGCGGCGGCGGGCAGGTCGGCGAGCTCGCGCTGCTCTTCGCTCAACGTCACCAGACGCAGGCGCAGCTCGGCGAGTTCGCTCTGTCGATCTCCGAGTTGACTCTGGAGGCGAATGGGCCTCTCTAGACGTCGCCTCTCGCCCCAGAGCCAGCGTCCGACCGCCTCGCTCGAAGCGCCCAGTGCGAGGCGCGTACGACTGTCCCGGAGCGCCGTGAGGACGCGATCGCGTGATTGCTCCTCCTGCGAGACCGCCTCGCGATCCTTCTCGAGTCGACCGTTCTGTCGAAGCAGTTCGTCGCCGAGCGCCCTATTCACCAGGGCGAGCGAAGCCTTGCTGCTCGATGTTCCGGCGCTGGGCTCTTCCCGTTCGGCTTCTGGTTCGACGAGGCCCGTGACCGCGAGCTCTAGCTCCTCGCGGGCACGTTCGGCGATGCGCGCCTGGAGCCATTCGGCCCGCCGGCGATCGAGTGTCTGTTTCCAGCGCAGGTCATGAAGCTGAGACTCGTGCAAGCGTTGCCGCGCGAGACTCGTCTGCTGCTCGACCCGCCGCAGCTCGAGCTCGGTCTCCACGCGGTGAAGCTCGCTGGCTTCGCGGAGCGCCCGCGCGTTGTAAAGCAGATCGGGCTCCTCGCCGGTCGCTCCGATCGCCCCAATCGCCCCAATCGGAGTCGAAAGGTCGTCGGCACGTCGCCCCAGGGCGGCGATCTCCGAGGCGATCTCGGTGGGTCGGGCCAGGATCTGGGCGAGTGCGGCCTGGATTCTCTCGATCTCCCCCGCCCGTTCGGAGATGAATCCACGTTGCTGTTGCAGCACGCCTTCGAGCATCTCGACGTCGGCATCCGGCGGCAAGCGTCTGGCCCAGTCGTCGAGCGCCCGCTCTGAGTCGATGTCGGGAGTCGGCGATCTCGTTTCTCGCTGAGCTGGTCGTGCGGCAGCCTCGGCTCGCAGCGTCGCGGCCTGGCCTCGCCATTGCTCCGCGGCAGCCAGGTTAGTCTCCGCCGCCTCGATCTGAGCCATGGCCGTCTGCTGCTGGCTCTCGTCGAGCGTGCTCGACTGGACGGCACTCCGGAGCGATTCGATTGCGGACGTCGAAGCATTGGCGCCAAGCGTCCCGGCGGAGCGGGCCGCCATCGACGTGAGCAAGAGCATCGCGAGGAGCGGGAGGGCCCAAAAGAAATGGTGGATCCGTCCGCGGCATCTGGGGTTCTGCATCAGCTGCACGCTAGTTATCGCCCAGGCTCGACGCAATCACAATGAATCTGGCTGTCTGCTCTCGGTACGCGTCCGGAGCGTATCAAACCGATCGGCCTGAGACCGATCGGCTTCTGCCGCCTCGCGCGAGCCGCATTCACGCGTCAGAGCGCCCGCGCTCCCGGCAGGATTTCGGCGGCGACCTCCTCAAGTGCATCGACGACCCCCTCGAAACTATGATCGCCAGCGCGGCTTATGCCGGTGACGAGATGGGTGAGCCCCGCCTGGGCGTAGGCGCCGAGGCCATCGAGGATCTTTTGTTGCCCGCCGACGAGCATCGCTCCCTCCACTTGGGTGTCGTCCGGGGCGAGAATTAGTCCGTCGATATGACCGATCGCGAGGTCGGCGAAGTTGCGACCTCGTTCTTCGCATAACACGCGCAGTCGTTGGGTATCAGACTCGAGCAGGCTGGGAGACGAGGAGATCGCGAGGTAACCCTGGCCGAGCTCTACGCTACGGCGGAGCGCCCGCTCTCCCTGGCCGCCGATCCAGATCGGCGGATGTGGCTGGCGGGTCGGTCGGGGACGAGCGCCGATGTCGCGGAAGGTCGTGAAGCGTCCCGCGTAGCTCGCACCGGCCTCCGCGGTCCAGGCCTCCTTAATCGCGCGCAAGTAGTCGACGGTCACGCTGCCGCGCTTTTCGAAATGTTCGCTGTCTAGCCCGAGTGCGTCGAACTCGTCTCGGAGCCATCCGACGCCTGCACCTAATACGATCCGGCCGCCCGAGAGCTGGTCGGCGGTGGCGAGCATCTTGGCCGTCAGAAGGGGGTGGCGGTAGGGAATGACGAGTACGGACACACCGATTTCGACGCGCTCGGTCGCGACTGCGAGCGCGGCCATCAAGGTAATGGGTTCGAAGATCTCCTGTTCCCATGTGTAGGGAAAGACGCCGGATTCGTTATGTGGATAAGGGGTCTCGCGCTCAAGGGGCAGGACGATGTGGTCGGTGACCCAGACCGAGTCGAAGCCGAGGCGTTCGGCGTGACGGGCGAGGTCGATGCACGCGTTCGCGCCGCGGCCCGTCTCGGGAAATCCGCCGAAGTTGCTGAGTAGGACGCCGATCTTCATGGGGTCTCCAGAGGTGGTTTGCTGGGTGGGTTATGGGGTGACAGTCAGCCGGGTTGTGAAGTTGTCATTGGGAGGCGGCCGGTGACTTGGCGATCTCGCGTAGGCCTGATCTTAGTATGCCGGCCTTCAAGGGGTCGAGGATCGGAACGAAATCAACTCTCAAGCTCACCGCTCCCTCTCTAAACTCTGCTGAAGCCCCAAATGATCACGCGCTGCTTTCAAGATTCTGCCTCGCGAGATCGCTCCTCTCAAGATAATGCCTAACGAGCTCAAAACGGTCGTTGCCCCAGAACATCTCGTTGTCCACGAAGATCGTCGGGACTCCGAAGACGCCGCGCTCGATGGCTTCTTGGGTGTCACTCTTCAGCCGGTCGATGAACTCGTCCGATTGGGCTCGGCCGAGTGCGGCATCTCCGTCGAGGCCGGCGGAGGCCAGGAATTGACGCACGGTCTCGGGGGCCGCGAGGTCGCAAGGATCCGCCCAGCGCGCCCGGTACATGGGGTGATGATATTGCGCGAACCGCCCCTCGTCCTTGGCAACGAGGGCTCCTCGGAGCGCCAAGCTGGTATCGGACTTCATGAAGTTCTTCGCATCGGGGGACATCTTCGCTTCACATAACGACGACCAATGCCGGATATTGTTTTGGTAGTCGGCGCTCTTTCGCGGACCCAGCTTCGGGCGCTTGGCGCGCGGTTCCGTCGCTTCCGGGGCCTCGATCAGGTCGCGGAGCTGGACGGGTCGGAAGTCAATCTCGACATTCAGATCCTGGAAATAGGCTTCGACTCGGCAACTGCCGAAGTAGGCCCACGGTCAGGCGTAGTCGAAGTAGAAGGGGAGTTTTTGCATGGATCCGAGCCTAGCGCGCCCGCGGAGAACCGCTGTACGGCCGCCTCGCGCCCCACAAATAGTACCAGACACCGGAAGCCGCATGATAGGATGAAGGATAGGGCGCACTCAGCCGCCCACCCAACCCGAGGTCAAGTCCATGTCGAGCCCCCGGCGCGCAGTGCGTCTCGGAATTCAAACGATCACATCCTTGTCGGGGCTCCTGCTTCTGCTCGGCGGGCTCGGCCTCTGCGGTGTCGCCAATGCGACCATCTTCTTCGTCACGACCTTCGACGATGAACTGAATTCAGACGGCGATTGCTCTTTGCGAGAAGCGATCGAAGCCTCAAACATCGACGCGAATGTGGATAACTGTGGGATTGGCTCGGTGAACGATTTGATCTTCGTGCCTGAAGGGACCTATACCCTCTCGCTGCTCGCGGTCCCCAATGAAGATGATCTGAATCAGGTCGGGGATCTCGACATTCGCGCGAACCTCATCATTCGCGGAATGGGGAACGTGCCGAGCCGAATTGTGTCGGGTCCGATCAGCACACGCGTGGCGCATGTGCGCTGCAGTGACTCGGTTGTCGCCGACATCGATGTCGTCTTCGATAACCTGGATCTCTCCGGCGGCGGGGCCGAGCGCGGGGGCACACTTCTCCTTGAGGACTGTACGAATGGCGCGGTCGAGGCGGAGGTTCATTTCGAAATGGTTGATTCCCGTGTAAGCGGAGGCACCGCCACGCTTCGAGGGGGCGGAATCGCCGATGAAACGGGTGGCTTCGTCACGATCCGCAACTCGGTGATCACGGAATCGGGTGTTGTTGCGTCGGGTTCGCTCGAACCTGCCTACGGCGGCGGGTTGTCGATTGCGGGCGGCGGACTCACGACCGTCGAGGACTGCGAGATCGTCCAGAATGTCACGGTCGACATATTGGGCCCCTCAAGCGGTGCCGGGATCTATGTCTCCTCTCCCACCAATATTCGGCGCTCCCTCATCGTTTCGAATAGCGCCATCGGAGACGCAGGTGGGATTTACTGCGAGAACACCTCGATGAATCTCGACAATTCAACCGTCGCGGACAACTACGCAACTGGGGATGGCGGGGGCTACTACGCGGGCGCGGGCTGCTTGGCATCGCTCGACTCGGTCACGATTGCCGAAAATCAGGCCGCCCGCGGCGGCGGGCTCTACGTAGGCGCGGGGAATGCAGTGCTCGAAAACAGTCTTCTGGCTCTCAATACGGCGTCGTTCTCTCCCGATCTCCGAGGCGTCGTCACGAGCGACGACTACAACCTGATCGGCATCGCCGATGGCAGCACGGGAGTGAGCGGACCTAATGATCTTGCGGGCACGGCCGCAAGTCCAGTCGACCCAGGACTCGGACCGCTTGCCGCGAATGGTTTGGCGCGACGATCCTATTTCCCGGCCTCGAACGGCCCCGCCGTGGATTCAGGCGCGACGCCAAAGCTCGAAGATCAATTCGGGCGCGACCGCCCGAACGGGTCGGCTGACGATCGAGGCGCAGTCGAGCTCCAACAGACCAACGCCTACTTCAACTACTATGTTGACCTGGGAACATTTGTGGGATCACCGTCCAGCGCATATGGGGCTGCGGCCGGCGTCGCGGGCGTCTGGAATAGCGTCGGTTTGGGGACGCATTCGTTGGTCGATATCGCGGGGGACCTCTCGGATGTTGCCCTCACCGTTGCGAGCGCAAGTGATTTCACCTTCGGCACTTCGGCAACGAACGATCTCGCGCGTGTACACGGGGACGAGGTGTTTGATTGCACAGGCAATCCGAGCGGTGAGACGTGGTCGCTCTCCTTCAGTGGTCTCTACCTGAACGAATACACTGTGTATCTCTACTCCGCGGCGCGCTTGAATACGACGACGGGCGCAGTTACGATCGCAGGAGTCGCCGCGCCGCCAGAATTGCCGGGCGATGCCTTTGCGCTGATCGAGGGAGAGACTTATCAGGGGCACACGGTCGTCGCTGAAGATACACTCGTGATCTCGGGTCTTGAGACGGGACCGGAATGTGCAGGGATCGCGGGAATTCAGATCGTACCGGAGCCCGCGATGGGGGCGTCGCTCGGCATGGGGCTAATGATGCTTGCCGGCGCCTCAAGTTCGAGGCGCCGCTGGAAGCGTTAGGTGCTGGCTCGAATATCGCCGCGCGGAGGTATGGGGCGTCTATATCCGAGGCCGGACTACGCCCAGCTTGCGGATGATTTGGAGGGCTTCCTGCTGGGCTTCGCTCGGGATGTCTGGACGGGTACGAAATGTCGGGGGTCTTCCACATTCCCCTGCGTTTTGGTCGCGCTCTGGGATTGGAATTGGAGCGGAGGTGAAGTCATGGTTGCTTTCGCCTTGCCTCGCCCCCCCCATTCGCCATGAATTGAGGTACGTCCTCGCCTGCTCGATGCGGTAGCCGTTACGACGTATGCTAGTTTTCCGCTATCCAATTTTCAATTCCCGCTAGATCACTGGGCGGACTTAACCGTTCGATTTCAACGGGCTTGTTAGAATCAGGCCGGTACTGCCGAGGGGGAGCGAGGTATGGGTGGTCACGCTCTTGCCGCAGCATTTGCAATCGTTGTGGGGGGAGCGGGCCTTGTGACGGGATACGCCGGAGATTTGAATCCGGTGAGTGCCGAGACGTTTCCTCAAGCCTTGGGCGAGATTCCCGGTATTGGGCCGGCCGCAGTGATTTCCCTTGCCGATCTCAACGGAGATGGCTCTCTCGATCTCGTTGGCGGCACCGTGCGATCAGACGTGCTGCAGATCGCGTTTGGTGACGGTCTCGGCTCCTTTGTCTTGCAAGCAGAGTTGGAGTTCGCTGGACGCATCAGATCCATCGACATAGTCGATCTAGATAATGATTCGAACAAGGATTTGCTCGTCGGCTTCTTCCTCGGCAACGACCCTAGAGTCGTCTGGTCTCGCAATGCAGGGGGCGGTTTGTTCGAAGATGCACAGGCCGTAGTTCCCGCCGGACTTCCGATCGACAAGAAGCTTGTGACCGATATCGACGGCGATGGGCTTGAAGATCTCGTGGTGGCGATGTCTGGACCGCAACTCGGTATCTCTTCCATGAAGGGAGCAGGCGGCGGGGTGTTCGGAGAACCGATTCCGTCTTCGTTTGTCGAAAATGTAGCTTCGATGGCCGCCGGAGATTTAGACGGTGACGGATTTTCCGACGTAGCCGTATTGAGTTCTGGACCTTCACCCACCGTTTTCATTCTGCGCGGACGACCTGATGGTTCGCTCGAAACGCCGACGAGCTATGACGCGCTTGGCTTCTTCGACACGCTCCTTATTGCCGATCCGAACGGGGATGGAGCAGCGGATGTGCTGCTGGTAGGTCATCCAGACATATTCGATGGGGTCGCCGTGCTCCCCGGCCGCGGAGACGCATCGTTCGATTCGGCGGTTCGAATCGACGTGCCGCATTCCGTGGGCTTCGGAGCGGCCATCGCGGATCTCAATCAGGATGGTCTCCCCGATTTGGTAACTGACGCGCGAATCGGAGCGGATGTGCATGTCTTCATGGGACACAGAGATTTGATGCTGAAAGCCGGCGACGCCTACTCAACGGGTCTTGGTACGACAGGGCCGATTGCCGTCGGGGATATCGATGGGTCAGGTACTCTCGATGTCGTCATTGTCGATGGTTCGCAGGCTCGGACGGTCGCGCTCCTGGGCAGAGGGGATGGAAGCCTGGTTGCCGGCCACGTTCTGCCCACGGATGTTGCGAGTTCAGCCTACGCAATCGCGGACCTCGATCGGGATGGATGGCTGGATGTCGTGTCTGTAGGTGAATTCGCGCGGCAGGGGCGGGTGACGATCCTGTACGGCGAGTCGAAGGGAAGCTTTCGGGGGCCGGTCGTGTATCCGAGTTCCCATCGCACCACTGGGGTCGAGATCGCCGACGCCGATGGAGACGGTCTAGTGGATATCGTTACTTCCAGCTTCTACGACGGTTCGATCGGAGTCATGCGTGGGAACGGTTCCGGCGATTTCCAATCGGAGGTGCTCTCTGAGGCAGCTCCCTTTCCCGAAGAAATGGGGGTAGTCGATCTCGATGGCGATGGACTTCCAGAAGTCGTCACGGGCAGCCGCAGTCGGGCCGGACTTGCCATCCACTCGGGCGGGACGGACGGATATTCCGGTCTCGCCAGAGTCATTCCTCTCGAATTCGCGACCATCTTCTTCGTGGCGCGCGATCTTGACCTCGACACCTACACCGATCTCATTCTGACTGACGAGTATGGGGACCGAGTCGCAATTATGTACGGCAGCGGCCGAGGGAATTTCGGCGAACCTGTCTACATCGAAGTCCCAGACCGTCCGGGTCCGGTCGCCGTTGCTGATTTCGATGGCGACGGAATGCCCGAGATTCTCGTGTCGAGTTTGACCCAAAGTTCATTGAGTATTATTTCGATCGGGAAAAACCGAACCTTCGACGAAGTCCGAACCTTCTCCGTCTGGCCATCAGGCGCGCCCGAATCCGAGAATGGGGGTGGGGTCATCTCGGCGGTGGCTGACGTCGACAAAGACCGCGTCGTAGATGTTCTATACGCGCAAACGAGAGAGAGCAAACTGCATGTACTGCGCGGGCTGGGAGGCGGCAATTTTTCCCATCCCACTTCGTTTATTTCGTCTGCTCGCCGATCCTCAGCCGTTGACCTGGATCGCAGCGGATTTCCCGATTTGGTTTCCTCTGGTACCAGCAGCCGGAACGGCATCGAGGTCCTGTACAACGATCTTCGCCGCTTCAGCGTGCGAGTCTCAATCAAGCGACCCGGTCGGAAGGGGTCGCGAGAGAGGCGGTCGCGATGGGTGACGGCAGCGACTCTCTTCGGATCGAAGGAAGTCGATGTCCGCGAGATTCAACTAGAGAGCTTGAAGCTCGGCTCAGCAGGCCTACCGCTTGTACCCGCGCAATTCCGGGATGTCGACGGAGACGGGCATCTCGACGTAAAGCTACGATTCGCAGCTCCGCCGAAGCCGAAAGCAAGCACGAGATCGGTTCGATGCATAGAGGGTCGGATGACGCGTGGAGACCGAATTAACGGTTGCGACCTACGAAGACAACATTTTCGTAGTTGGGGGCGTGCTTTGCGTTTCGAGAAGGCCGGAGCGTCCAAGTGAAGTGGCTTTCAAGCGGGCTATATTCTTAGTCATGGGCGCGGCTCGCCTTGAGTGCCTCCGCCAATTACCCTTTGCCATATCCCTTCGCCTAGCTCGAATGCATACGCGTTCGCGAGCTCACCGTAGTCAGGACAACGAGCCGAGCGTGTCGATCGAATGCACGATCGAATCCAGCTCTCAGCGCTTAATGCTGTCATAAACCCGATCAATAAAATCCTCAACGCTGCTTTCTTGCTTGAACCGCGCATCAAATTCCGCCGTCGGCTTCGACGCAATAATCTCCTCAAGCGACCGCCCCGCCTCCATCCCAGAGGCGACCCGCGCGCGCACGGTCTTCAGCATCTCGATCGACTCGGCGAGCGCAGCACCGTTGGTGACTTCGCCATGTCCTGGAATGATCGTCGCGTCCAGGCCCACGTCTGCCAGGATCGCTTCGCCGAAGGAGATCATGCCGTCGATCCCTCCCCCGTTATCCGAATCGATGAAGGGGTATCCCGTGCGGGTGAAGACGTCGCCCATGTGGACGGCGCGCTGCTTGCGGAAGATCACGACGGCGTCGCCGGCGGTATGCGCCGGGCCCGCGTGGACGACGTCGATGTCCGTTCCGTTCAGATGGAACGAGATCGCTTCGTCGAAGGAGATGACGGCCTGGGCGGCCGGGGGATAAGGGTCCTGGCGATAGCGTGTCGAGCCCGTGTCGAAGACCGCACCCGTGATCAGCTTCCGTCGGGACTCGCTCTGCGCGACGATCCAGCTACCGGACGAGCCGAAGGCGAGGTTCCCCTCGGCGTGATCGAAATGCCAGTGTGTATTGATGGCGAAGTCGACGCCGCGCTTTCCCGCGATCGCTTCGATCGCCTCCAGGATCTTCGGTTGGACCGCCGCGAACATATCGTCGACGATCAGGACGCCCTGCTCCCCGACCGAGACCGCGATGTTTCCGCCGAGCCCGAAGAGGACATAGAGGCCCTCGGCGACCTTCTCGGTCCGAATCTCGACGGCGTCGTAGTCGTGTTCAAGGGAGCGGATCGTCACGATATCGTCTGCGAAGACGATGCCGGGTGTGAGTAGAGCGAAAAACAGGATGATGAGGCAGGTTTGCATGATTTCTCCTGGGTTAAGTCGAGCGCTACGGTCAGCGAGCGGTCACGGTGACCGTGTCCCGGCCGGACCGAATGACGCTACCCGGTGTCGCCCCCGTGACCTTCCCATCGCGAACGGTCTCGACCCCGTTCACGAAGACATGGTGGATGCCGCGGGAGTCCGCTGTGACCCGGGCGCAGCCACCGGGAAGATCATGCACCACGCGAGCGGGCTCTGCGCCGATCGACTCGGGGTCGAAGACCACGAGATCCGCATGTGCACCCGGCTCAACGACCCCGCGGTCCCGCAGACCGAAGAGCCGTGCCGGCTTGGCGCTCAGCTCGTACACCGCTCTCTCAAGCGACATCATCTTGCGTCCGCGCAGACAGTCGGCCAGGAACTGCGTTGGATACGAGCCCCCGCACATGCGATCCAGGTGGGCCCCGGCGTCGGATCCGGCCAGCAGCACGTCGGGATCGTCCCAGAGGCTGGCGCGCAAAGACCAATGGGCATCGTCATCGTCGGGGGCCGAAGGCCAGAGGACGGTCCGGAGCTCGTCGGCGAGGACCACCTCGATGAGCGCGTCGAAGGGCTCTATGCCGCGCTCGTCGGCGATGTCCCGCACGCTGCGGCCGGTCAATCCCTCGTTGGCCGGTGAATAAGTGTCGCCGATGACGTAGCCGGCGAAGTCGGACAACCGGCGGAACATCCCCGCATCAGGGCTCTTAGCCTTCGTCTCGAGCATCCGGCGGGTCTCGACGTCGGCCAGCGCGGCCATTCGCTCCGCGGGCGGCAGCGCCATGGTCTCGCGCCAGCCCGGGATCAGGAAGAAGGCGCAATAGGTTCCGAAGCTCATGTTCATCGGCACGATGACGGGCATCAGCAGCGCTACGACTCGGCCGCCCTGCGTGCGTGCGTGATGGGAGAGGGAGAGCTGCTGCCGGGCCCGTTCGGGCATGCTTGCGTCAACGACTAACAGGTTCCAGTTGAGCACGCGGTTGGCCGTGGCCGACATCTGTGAGAGGTGGTCGAGCTCGAACTCGGTCCAGCCCTTGCTTCCGCCCTCGAAGATGCCCGAGAGCGTCGTTCCATCGCGTCGTCCGACGACCTCGCATAACGCCAGGCGCTCGTCCGGCGTGGCGCCCTTGGCGGGGACGGGCGCGCCATCGCCGTCCATATGCGACTCAGAGATATCGGTGGAGAGCCCGAGCGCCCCCGCCGCGAGCGCGTCATCGAGCTGGGCGCAGAGCTGTTCGAGTTCGTCGGCCGAGGCCGCGCGCCGATTTGCGTCAGGCCCGAGCACGTAGCGGCGAAGGGCCGAGTGCCCCGCAATGAACCCGGCGTTCACGGCGATCCGCCCCTCGAGCGCGTCGAGATACTCCCCGACGGACTCCCAGTTCCAGGGCACTCCCTGCTCGAGTGCCGCGAGCGGCATGCCCTCGACGCGCGCCATCATCCGACGCGTGTAGTCGGCGTCTTCGGCCCGGAGCGGGGCCAGAGCGAAGGAACAATTTCCGCCGATGACACTCGTGACCCCGTGCAGGCCCGACGGGTTGGCAGTGGGGTCCCAGAACAGCTGCGCGTCATAGTGAGTATGGGGATCGACGAACCCCGGGCACACCACGAGCCCGTCGGCATCGATCTCCACCTCGGCAGATTCGTCGACGCGGCCGACTTTTACCACGCGACCCGACGAGATTGCGACGTCGGCGATCTCGCCTGGGCGCCCGGTGCCGTCGATGATGGTTCCGCCTCGGAGTATGTAATCGAGCATGTTATTTCCTCCTAGATTTCCAGATCTCAGTCAATGGATGTCGCGGCCCCGTTGTGAGAGGGCTCGCGCTCTTGCTCGACCCAGTTGGTTACTTCCTGTCTCGTTTCGAATTGCCAGAGACCGTCCACCTTACGAAAGGTGTCGTGGTATTCCGCAAGCCGGAAGATGTTTGCCGCGCCGCCGCGTTTGGCCTGCAGCGTGGTCAGGAACGACCTGGCGGTGGCAGTATCCGATCTGCACGGCACTTCGATGACCGGGCTGCTGACAATATGGCGAACCGTGGTGTCGGGCAGCCCGCCAAGATATTGCCGAACGAGAGCTGCGATCTCTTTCTCGCCCCGCGCCATAACCGTTCCGTCGGAGGCGAGAAGAGCGCCGTCGGCGAAGAGTCGACCGTAGGCCTCGAAGTCCTTGCGGGCGAGATGCCATGTATAGGTGTTCATGAGTTGCAGGATCTCGCGCTCATCGCTCATCACGGTCTCTCGACAGGATGTGGATTGTGGCGTTGCGCAAGCAATGGCGAGGCACGCTGCGATTGCCAAAAGCGCGAGGGGTATGCGCCAATGTTTCGAATGAAAAGCATTTTGTCGCACGGCACTCTCCAGATCGGATTCGGATCGTCTCGCCCGCCGCAGCCTGGCCGTGGTATCGCCGGCCACGATTCTCCTGCTCGTCGAAACGAAATCCCTGTTCTTGACTATACGTAACGTCATTGCAGAAGCCTCGATCAGCCGCCGCCCAGATAAAGCTCACTGCATTACCGGATCCGATCACTTGATCGCGGAAGGGAATATCAGCCGCGGCGAACTGGGCCGTGAGCTGGACCGACGTGTCTTAGCGAAGTAGCTCCTGCGTGGCATTTTCGATCAGGTCCGGGTGCGCCCGCAGCCTCGCAAATTCTTCGCGATGACGCAGGAGCGCGAACTGGATACTCGCCGACGCGGCATTGACCATCATCAGGATGCTTGAGTCGGGAATCCTAATAGATTGGACCGTACCCCTTTCCCCTGCATTGCATCCGTTTCGGCGTGCCACGGGTATTCGACAGAAGACTCGCTCGGCGGAATACTAGGCAACTCGTGTCGGCTAGAATCAAACCTGCCCTGAAGCTTCATAGCGATCGTTCGATGGAACGGGACTCGCACGCGACGTCGCGTGCCTACGGAGAGAGAGACGCATACTATGACTGAAGATTCGGATCCGCCGAGCCGCGCACCGGCCAGAGATCGGCGCGAGCCGCTCCCCTGGCAGAGACCGAAGCCTTCGGACGAAGATCCCTCCGCGCCGGCGAAGGTCGAGCGGCTCTTGCAGAGCGCGAGCTATCGCCGAGCAGACCAAGATATTGATTTCCTGGACTCGGAAGAGTCGCGTGGCGTTCGGCTCCAGATCGACTACCTGAAGCCGCATGTGGCGCTGGCGGAGCACGGGATCGAGCAGACGATCGTCGTCTTCGGCGGAACCCGCATCCTCGAGCCGATCGCCGCCGCCCGCGAGGTCGAACGGCTCCGGCAGGCGATCCGCGAGAGACCGGAAGACGACCCACTCGTGAACGAGCACGCACGTGCCGAGCGAATCCTTGAGAAGAGCCGCTACTACGAGGTCGCCCGCGAGCTCGGGCGCTTGGTCGGAGAGTCGGGCGAGGGACCCGAGGACTGTCGCATCGTCGTGATGACGGGCGGTGGCCCCGGCGTGATGGAGGCGGCCAATCGGGGGGCGCACGAAGCGGGTGCGCGAACGGTGGGGCTGAACATCGACCTTCCGCACGAGCAATACCCGAACCCCTATATCACGCCAGATCTCTGCTTTCGCTTCCATTACTTCGCCCTGCGCAAGCTGCACTTCCTGCTGCGGGCGAAGGCGCTGGTCGCGTTCCCGGGCGGGTTGGGAACCCTCGATGAGCTCTTCGAGACGCTGACCCTGATCCAGACCCGCAAGATCGAGCCGATTCCGGTCGTACTCGTCGGGCAGGACTATTGGCGCCGCGCTTTCGATATCGATTTCCTGCATGACGAGGGTGTGATCGACGCGGAAGACCGGGAGCTGTTCTGGTACGCCGAGCAGGCCCATGAGATCTGGGATGGAATTCTGGCCTGGTACGAATCGAACGGGCGCCCCCTCTTCGGATCCGCGTCCGAAAACTCTCGAGACGAGACGGAGAAAGGCTGAAGATTGCCTTTCATGATGCGGATCGCGGCGATCTCTGGTTGGCAAGTTTGGCGTTTCGGATTCGGTCTGCATTCGACGCTGGGGAGAACGGCGCTCGCTCTGTTTGTTGATGCTCTGGGTCGGCGATATGGATGCCACCTAATAGAAAGAGTTGTCCTAGACTGAAGCGGCTCGTAGCAGGAGGCGCCAATGCACACGATTCCCCCTCGCTGGAAAGAAATGTCTTCCTCCGAGTTCGCCTGGGAGCGGACGGCTCCTGACGAGCTGAAGCAGTCGGCTGCCTGGACCGCCTGGACCGCCTGGACCGAATTCGACCATTGAGCGTCGAATCCCCTTCCGATCCGCGCCCGGGCGATATCGATTTATCGAATCCCAAGACCTTCCTCGATGGGATTCCCCACGACTATTTCCGGGTCTTGAGAGAACAAGCCCCTGTGCAATGGCAAGAGGAGTACAAGCTTCCGGTCTTCCTGCCGGGCCCCGGTTACTGGGCACTAACACGCTACGACGATGTCGTTTTCGTGTCCAAGAACCCGGAACTCTTCTCGTCTGCAGCGGGGAGTTCTGCGCTCAACGAGCCTCGTCAATGGCGAATGGAGCGGGAAGCCGCTTACGCGCATGATGATCCAGGTCAATTTCTTTCTGCTCATCATCGCTGGCAACGAGACCACGCGGAACGCGCTGTCCGGCGGCATCCAGGCGCTTTGCGAGCACCCCGAGCAGTTCGACAAACTGCGACGAGACCCGTCGCTGCTTCCCCAGGCCATTGAGGAAATATTGCGCTGGGTCACACCCGTCATGCAGTTCAGAAGAACGGCGATGTGCGACACCAAGATTGGCGATCAAGAGATCCGCAAGGGCGAAAAAGTCGTGATGTATTACGGCGCTGCAAACCGAGACCCGAGAGTCTTCGACAAAGCCGAAACCTTCGACATCACTCGCAAGCCGAATCCGCATCTCGCCTTCGGGACCGGGACCCACTTCTGTATGGGTAGCCACATCGCCAGACTCGAAATGCGCGTGACCCTCGAGGAATTCCTGCGGCTATTTCCGGAGATACGCCTAACGGGTCCGCCGGAAAGGCTTCAGTCCAACTTCATCAGCGGCATCAAGCGTCTGCCGATCAGCCTGAGGTGACGATTGGCGCCGATTGATTCGGTTGAATTCACACACTTTACGTTCGCCTGGGAAATACTGAAGGAGCTGCCCCTGCGCTATCGGGTCAGCTAATACGCAGCTGGGGACGCCTTTCATGCGGCAGGGATCGCGGAGGACTTCCGCTTCGACGCGCTCGCGCGTAGACATTCCTTCCTGCCGTTTTTCGGCCCGATGTAAATCCAGGTCTGAATTCCTCACGGTCGTCCAACGCGACGATTCCGGGCGCACGAGCCTCCCTGAAACCGAACTCGTCGGGAAACCCCAGGCTCAAGTCTTGGGCGTTTCCAGTGGTGATACGCATACACACCACCGCCGCGTGGTAGGCCGCACGTTCTCGCCTTCGCGGATGGAGCCTATGCCAAATCTGGCCCTCAAGAACGCCGAGCGCTGCGGCGCGGACATTGGCGGCACTTCCTAAGTCGATGTCGTATTGCGGGAAAACTCGACCGACGCGCGATCACACGCGAAGGTGGCCGGGCGAGATCGCGTCATGATGAGTGCCGTCTATTCATGCGGATAGAGAAGCTCTGTTTTCACCATCCGATTAGAAACGAGCTCGAGTGCGAACCGGTTCGCGATTCGATGGGCCTTCGGCCGCGAGTTGCCAAAGGCTTGTCTAAGCAATTGATTGGCGCGGATGGGTCGGAAACTTATCGACCGAATTCACTCGTCACTACTCGACGTTGCGCTGCCGGCCCACGGTCTCGCGGAGCGCGTTGAAAAGAAACCCATGACTTTGACTACACGATTTAGGAACTCCAAAGTCCATTCAGCAGGGGCATTGCGGCACGCGATTGGAATCGCGGTCTCCTTGCTCCTCGTTTCGGGCCTGGCCCAGGCCGGCTCTCGCGTTTCGAGCGAGGAAATCGAGCAGGGACTCGAACTCGTCTTCACGACCTCCTCGGCCCGGAACATCGCCACCACGCTCGATGGCGCCGGCACGACCGCGGATGGCTCGGTTGGCATTTTCCTGCGGTCGACGCTGACGAAGCGTGCGAGGCGCCAGATCAGGCAGGTGGTCTTCTCGCTCAACGGTCGGCCGGTCAACGTCGAGCGCGCCGCTCCCTACGACCTCGGCGGGACTCGGAGGCGCTCGTCCGCGACGCTCGTAGACAAATCCATCCTCGAACCGGGAGCCAACGAGGTGACGGCATCGATCCGTTTGCGCCGCGGCGGGTCCGTTGAATTGAGCGGGACGCTGACACGGCTTCCTGAGGCGCCGTCGATCGTCGATATCGCGACGGGCGATCCGCAGCAGTTCAGCCTGCTCGTCGAGGCCCTCAGCGCCGCGGGTCTGGTCGATGCAGTGAACGGTCCTGGACCGATCACTGTCTTTGCACCGACGAACGACGCGTTCTTGCAGCTGCTCGCTGATCTCGGCACGACGAAGGAGGCACTCTTCGCCGACACGGAGCTGCTCGCCACGGTGTTGACGTATCACGTGTTACCGGGCGCGCTCTTCTCGCCCGCCATTCTCGCAGCAGACATACTTCAGCCGCTTCAGGGCGAGCCGATTTTTGTCGATCCTTCGGTGCCGGCCGTCAACGACTCGGTGCTCGGGCCGATCGACATCGCGGCGTCGAACGGCGTGGTCCATGTGATTGATCGGGTGTTGCTGCCTGGATCGATCGCGAATCCGCCCAAGAACATCGCCGAGCTGGCTGCGGCGGACGGTCGCTTCGGCATCCTGCTTCAGGCCGCGACCGAGGTCGGGCTCGACGGATTGCTCTCGGTCGAGGGCCCGGAGGTCACACTCTTCGCGCCGACCGACGAAGCGTTCGTCGAACTCCTGGGTGCGCTCGGACTGAGCGCCGAGGAGCTGCTCAGCAACAAGCCGCTGCTGACGACAGTGCTGCTCTATCACCTCGTGAACGAGAAGCTGCTTGCGACGGACGTACTCGGTCTGGAAGAGATCTTTCCGATGGAGTCCGAGCCGATCACGGTCAATGCTGGAGCGGGGCTGCTGAACGATTCGGAGCTGATCGAGACCGATCTCGAGGCGACTAACGGAGTCGTACACGTGATCAATCGCGTGTTGGTGCCACCGGCAGCAGGTGCGCTGCTCGCGACTGACTGAGCCATGTGGCCCCCACCGGTACTAATCGGTGGGGGCTTGCTCGGCATGTTCCGCTCATTCCGCTCATTCGGGTCAGGCCGCCGGCCAGTAGCGCCGCAGGATGGCCGCGCGCTCTTGGCCCTTCTCGGGGTCGGGATGCGCAGCGATGTTGAGCGCGATTCCGTCTACGTTGAGTCCTGGGTCGAGCTCGCTGGCCCGCTCGACGGCCGCCCTGGCTTTCTCGGGCTCTCCTGTCGTTTCGTAGGCGATGGCCAGGGTGACACGCGCCGTTGCATACCGCGGAAAGTGTTCGAGGAGCTTGCGGACGATCGGGATGGCCTCCTCGTAACGCCCTTCGAGGCCGAGAGCGATGCCGCGGTACCAGGCGTAGGGACCGGTCACGGCTCCTTGCGATGCCATGCGGTCGGCCTGGTCGAAATAGTCGTAGGCGCGTGCGAACTCTCCGAGCATGGCCCAAGCGAGAGCCAGGTGGACGATCGCATCGGGCTGATGCGGATTGCTCGAGAGTGACTCTTCGAGGAAACTCACGGCCTTTTCGTTGCGCCCGCTATAGACATAGGCGGCGCCGATATAGTACTGGGTCAGCGGATCCGAGGTGTCGAGATCGAGTGCGGCCGTGAGCTGCTCCTCTCCCTCTCGAAACGTCGCCAGGGGATCTTCCTTCCATCCGTTGATCGCGGACGAGAAGAGCATCCACGAATACGCGGCCCGCGCGTAGGCGTAGCGGGGGTCGAGCTCGACGGCGCGCTGTAGCAGATCGAGCATTTCGTGTGAACTCTGCAGGGAGGGAGTTTGGCGGAAGGCCTCGTTCATCGCCCGCTGGACGAGCTCCCAGGCGCCGAGGTTCGACGGCGGCTCACCGCGGTTGCGAGAGACCTCGGCCTGCGAGATCTGGAGCGAGAGGGCGCCGGCGATATCGCTCACGACCTCGTCCTGTACGTCGAACATGTCGGCATACAGGCGATCGTATTTCTCCGCCCAGAGATGGCCGCCGCTCTCCGCCTCGATCAGCTGCACCGTCGTTCGCATCTTGTCGCCGACGCGGCGGATGCTGCCCTCGAGGACGTAGCGCACGCCGAGCTCGCGACCGACCTCCCGAATGTCGGGCGAGCGTCCCTTGTACGCGAAGGTCGAGTTGCGGGAGACGACGTATAGATGTCGCGTCGCGGCCAGGCCCGTGATGATGTCCTCGGTCATTCCATCGGCGAGGAATGCCTGCTCGCTGTCGTCGGACATGTTCATGAAGGGAAGGACGGCGATCGACGGCCGGTCGCTCGGGGCTGTGGGCCCAGCGGCTGTCGAACTCGTCGGATCGTCGCTTTCGCCCGCGTCCGAGTCGAGCTCCGAGGGGGCCGGTGTAGGGCTTGCGTCCTGAGGCTGGCGGAGCAGGCGGCGGAGTCCGATGCCGATCGGACTGAAGACGACGCCCGCCACTACGATCAGCGCCGCGATTCCGCTCAGGAGCGCCTCGTTCTCGCTGATCCAGCTGCCGATCTGGGAAAGGGATTCCACTACGACAGAGTAGCCGATCGACTGCCCGCGGGTCGACCGGTTCGCAACGGGTGGTTTGGTTGGAGACGGTGCGTTCGGGGCTCAAGGGCCGCAGCAACCTAATTCTGGTTCGATATTCTCGACGCATGCTCGAGCAGCTCGCCGACAGCCTGCTTTCTCTACTCCCGTTTCTTGCGATCGGATAGGGGATGCTCACGGCGCGTTATGTGCTCGTGGCCGGCGTCGCTGCGCTCGTCTTCTATGGTTGGCGTCGCGAGCGGCGGCTCGCGTCGAAGCTCCAGCCGCGCTGGCCGCGCCCGGGCGACTATCGTCGCGAGATCGGCTACTCGATGCTCACCTTCGGCGTTTTTATTGCCGTGGCGCTCGTAACCCATCGCGGCCTGCTTCGGGAGTACTCCCTCATCTATGGGGAAGTCGGCGAGTACGGCTGGGCCTGGTTCGTACTCAGTATCGGGATCGTCCTCGTTTTTCATGACGCCTACTTCTACTGGGCCCATCGGGCGATGCATCATCCTCGGATCTACCGCGCCGTGCACCTCGTGCATCACCGCTCGACGAACCCAACGCCGTGGGCCGCCTTTGCGTTCCACCCGATCGAGGCCGTCTTTGAGGCGCTGCCGATCATGGCCATCGCCTTTCTGATCCCCGTCCACTTCGGCGTGCTTGCGCTCTCTATGCTCATTATGACCGTCTACAACGTTTACGGTCATCTCGGCTGGGAGCTCTATCCTAAGGGCATTGCGCGGCACCCGATCGGCCGCTTCATGAACACGTCCGTCAGCCACAACTACCACCACGAGAAGGCGCGTGACAATTACGGGCTCTACTTTCTCTGGTGGGATCGCTGGTTCGGAACCCTCGAACCCGAATATGAGGCGCGCTTCGATCGCATTGTCGATCGCGAGCCGGCGACTCCCGCGACGCCTTCGTCGTCGCTTGCGGGCGGCACGCCGAGCAGGACGTGTGGCAGCGTAAGCGCCGCGAGGCCGACGAAGACGACCTTGACGAGCGCAGTCGTGTCCCATCGCTCCAGCACGAGCGCGCCGACACCGGCGCCTAGTAGCAAAGTCGCGAGCGTCACTGGCGCGGCACGAAGTAGATAGAGGCGAAGGCCCTTCGCCGCGGAGTCCGGCGCGAGTCGCCGCGCTATGCGCAGAGCGTGGCGGATGGAGTGGTCGAGACAGAAATAGAGCCCGAAGGCAAGCAGTACGGGCAGGGTCGCGAAAAGCGCCCAGACGGCCGCTTCTTCGAGCAGCATCTCGAAGGTTCCTGCGTCTCGATCTGCCAGACCCGCTCGAGCTCGACCTACGATTGACACGAAGCGGGAGACTGCCCAGAGCGTGCAGAGCGAACCGACTAACGGCGCGTGCGCGAGTTCGGAGAGGGGGCGACCCGCCAACATGTCGAAGAGCGCGAACGTCTCGTCGGGACGCAGAAGGATCGGCGCGAGGATCGGCGTGGCGCCGCGCGACATCGTCTCGACCGTCTTGCCAAGGGGGCCCGCCCGGTCGCGGTCGAGCTCCCCCTCTCCAAAATGCCACGCGGAGAATCCCAGGAAAGCGACCAGCATGGCGACCGGTGCCACGCTCCAAAGCCCGATCACGCCGCCCGCGAGCACTAGGTAGCGCGCGACAAAGCGGACGAGGTCAAGACCGCGACGCCCCCCCCGATCGAGCGCGACCCAGGGATCGATTGCGCCGTGGGGCAGCGCGATGAAGACAACACCGATCGCGAGGATCGCGAGCTGCGTGGAGCGACCCGGCGTCGTTGAAACGAATCCGGCGATCGCGGCAATGAACGCGATCGCGACGAAGAGCAGGCGATGGCGCCGTTCGTACTGGTCTGCCCAGGAGGGCGAAGGGGTGATTAGGCGGGCGGGTCCGAAGGGGTTCATGTCGATGCTTCGACGCGGGCTCGCGGGCTCGCCGGGGGCCGGGCCAACGCCTCGCGGAAGAAGGGCCATGCGGGCAGCGCGCGGGCGACGGCGAGCGCGTCGCGGAGGTCGCCGGCCTCCATCAGGAACCGGACGACGATATCGGGGTCCGCCTGTTCGAAGAGCCGCGCGAAGAGCGCAGGTGCTCTTTCGGGGGCGCGCGCGAGGACCGCGAGAAACACGCGATCCATCCAGCGGAGGCCGGCGGACCGGAGCGGCGGGATCGCGCGAAGATCGGCGCCCTCCATGACCCATCGGGCCATCTGTCGCGCCTGGCGCTGAATGGCGAGGAACGCGTAGCCGGTGCTCGGGCGACACGCCCCGCCCGTGATCCCGATCGGGACGAGGCCCGGAAGCGGGGTCGTCGTCGGCGTCTCGAACATAGGCAGACATCCCTGCTCGCGACCGATCTCCACAGCGTCTTTCACGTCATACCGGGCGAACAGGTAGCGGTCTATCGCCTCGTCGTAGGCATCGGCCGCGAGAGGAGTCGGCGAAAAGAAGGTCGCTTCCACCAGCGCCTCGTTCGGCGCGTAGGGCAGCACGTAGAAGAAGTGGATGCCCCGGTCCTGCGGCACGTCGAAGTCCATCAGGACCACTGCGCCGGTATCGAAGACGGGCTGTCGCGTTCGAATGCGTTTGCCGACAAAATGCTGCCAGAGTCCGCTTCCGGCCTCGGCGCCTTCGCGTCCGATGGGCCGGCTGTCGAAGACGATATCGCTCGAGAGCGTACCCCGAGAGGTCTCGACACGGACGCGGTTCCCGCTGCGATGAGTCGCGGTCGCTTCCGTTCCGAGGCGCAGCTCGACGCGCGGGTCGCGCGCGAGACGGTCGAGCGCGGCGGTGTAGAAACGGTCGGCCGGCACTTCGACGTAGTCGAAGCTTCCCGAGGCGCGATGCTCGCGATCCTCGTTCCGCACCGTCCAGCTGGGCCATCGATGAGCGATGGCATCGGGCAGGAGCGGAGCCTCCGTCTCCCAGAAACACCATGTTCGATCGCGCAGGTAGTTTCTTCGCGGCTCGACGATGTGAATCGACGAAAAAGACTGCGGCGTATCGATGAGCGCGCACGCGAGCGAGAGACCCGCGCAGCCGCCGCCGAGAATGGTCACGTCGAGGTCATTCATGACAGCGTCCTCTACTCGTCCTCTACTCGTTGACTGAGGCTCCGGAGCCTTCGGAGCCCTCAGGCGCGACCGTCAGCGCCGGGGAGGCCCCGGATCGCGCGATGCAGATGCGGGTCATGATCGCTTGCCCTGGTCGGCGTGCCGCGTGCGCACGTTCCGAGCCATGTGCCCAGGGCGCGGGCGGTGTGGCGGAGCTTGCCCGCGCGGTCGACGATCGCGCGCTCGCGCCACTGTTTATCACGCTGGCCAGCAAGGACGGCGCCGATGCCTTCGTAGGCACGGGACGCCGTAAGAACGCTCAGTCGGGCGCGCGTCGGCAGGAAGCCCATGCCGGCATCCCCGCTTCGATAGTAGTCCGATGCGAGCGAGAGTAGACGGTTGATCGCGACGCGCGTCTCGAGTCGGGTGCGGAGTCGGCTGCGCTCGAGCGTTGCGGGCGTGATGTCTCGGCTGAGCCAGGGGCGCGGAAGATACACTCGGTCCCGCGATGCGTCCTCGAGAACGTCCCGCGCGATATTAGTGAGCTGCATCCCGATGCCGAGGTCGATCGCGTATCGATCGGCTGCCGTGTCGCGTACGTCGAGGACGCGGCAACTCATCAAGCCGACCGTTCCAGCAACGCGATAGGCGTAGCGGATGAGTGCGGCCTCGTCCCTCATGCGGACGAGCCGGAGGTCCGACTCGAAGCCCAGGAGCAGCTGCTCCGGGATGGACATCTCGATCCCGCACTCGTCGGCGAGTTCGAGAAAACGGCCGACGAGCACGTCTTGACTGGTTCCGCTCGCGAAGTCGGAGCGCACGGAAGTAAGGGCCGCCCGCGCCTCATCTTCGGGCTTATCGTCGACGAGGTCGTCGAGCCGTCGGCAGAAGGCGTAGAGGATTGCAATTCGTGCGCCGTCGCGCGCGCCTAGCGCGCGAGTGGCCCAGGCGAAGGTGCGGCCATTTTCCTCAAGGACACGTCGGGCGTCGGCTTCCAGTGCGAGACGATGGTCTTCTATCATGACAATACCTCCGCGACGTCCGCGTATCGGGCGTCAGGAACAATTCGATCGAGCACCTTGGCGGAACTGAGGACGCCGGGTAGGCCCGCGCCAGGGTGAGTTCCGGCGCCGACCAGGAAGAGGTTCTCGAGTTCCTCGGAGCGATTGTGAAAACGGAACCAGGCGGACTGGGTGAGCGTGGGCTGGATCGAGAAGCCGGTGCCGTGCTGCGAGAGATATCGCGTCCGGAAATCGCGCGGCGTCATGTAGAAGTCCGACGTGATCGATTCCTTCAAACCGGGGAGCAGATCGGCGTCGAGTGCTTCGACGATGCGATCCCGATATCGATCCCCTTCCTTTTCCCAGTCGATGTCCGCCTGCAGGTTGGGCACCGGCGAGAGCACATACCAGGCGTCGCAGCCGGGCGGGGCCATCGAGGGATCGGTCGCGGTGGGTCTATGCAGATAGAGACTGAAATCATCCGCGAGCACCTTGCGGTCGAAGATGTCGGCCAGCAGCTCCTTATACCGCTTGCCCATCACGATCGTATGGTGCGCTACGTCCTCGTAGCGACGCGTCGTGCCGAAGTAGAGGACGAAGAGGCCCATCGAATAACGGAGGCCGTCGACCTTACGCGGCGTCCAGCGGCGTTTCGGCTCGTCGCCCAGCATATTTTTGTATAGGAAGGGCGCGTCTGCATCCGACACGACGATTTGGGACGAAAGGGATCTGCCATCCTCGAGGCGCACGCCGGTGGCTCGGCCATTAGAGGACAGCACGCGATCGACGTCGACGCCAAGTCGGACATCGACACCCACGTCCTCGAGCAATCGGGCTAGGCCGTCGACGAGCGCGCCTGTTCCGCCCATCGGGAAGTGGACGCCCCACTGCCGCTCAAGGTAATGGATCAGCGAGTAGATCGAACTCGTATCAAAGGGATTGCCACCGACGAGGAGCGGCTGGATGCTGAACGCCTGCCGCAGCGACGGGTCTTTGAGGTAACGCGAGACCATCTGGTAGACCGAGCGATCGCTGCGCAGCCGCACCAATGCCGGGAGCGCTCGCAGCATGTCCCGCCAGGAGCCGAAGGGCTGATCGCCCAGCTCGGTGAAGCCCTTGTCGAAGATCCGCTTCGAGTGCTCGACCATCTTCAGGTAGCCCTGCCGGTCCCCCTCGTTAAAGCGACCGATCTCCTCGAGCAGCTCTTCGGTCGTTCCGCCGTAGGAGAATTCGCGACCGTCCGGGAAGCGAAATCGATACCATGGTTCGACCGGGCGCATGTCGACGTAGTCGGACATGCGTTTGCCGAAGAGCTCGAAGAGCTCTTCGAAGAGGAAGGGCGCTGTCACGACGGTGGGCCCCGCGTCGAACACGAAGCCATCTCGGCGAAACACCTGCGCGCGTCCGCCGATGCGATCGAGTCGATCCAGCAGCGTGACCTGATAGCCGCGTGCCCGCAGGCGCAGACTCGCTGCGATGCCGCCGAAACCGGCACCGATGACGATGGCGGTCTGCCCGCCTTTACGGGCGACGTGCACTGGCGAAACATACTCTTCGATCGAGGGCGCTGCACTCATCGGAAATCCTCGCCGCGCGGGGCGCGCGTCATTCAGGTGTGGACAGGGATTACGTGCGCGTGACTGCGGCACTCGATCTCGACGTTCTTTATCGAGCGCTTCTCTAGATGCTCCGAGCGCAGCCGGTGGAGCGGCTCCGTCAGCCTCGCGGCGGTCTGCTCGTAGAGCGGCTGCAGCATGGCGGGGAGATTGCGGGCAGCCTCGTGGCTGCGTTCGAGCAGTTGGTCGGCGTAGTCGAACGCATGGTCGATCGCCGGAGACGTTGCAACGTTATGTATCAGCACCTCGAGGATTTCCGGCCGGGACAGCTCAAACGCCCGCGCGGCCTCGAGGCGCGCGAGGATGCGCTCGTCGACGAATCGCTGATGCATCAGCACGACGAGGTTGGGTCGGCAGGCGCGCAGGTCGCTGCCCCGGACACGCCGCTTCGCGTCGAGGACGTCCGCGATGTCGTCCTGGGCCTGGTAGGCCATCGCGGCACTCTCGAAGGCCTGCTCGACCGCTTTCCCGTAGCTGCCGGCGAGTCCGGTGGCTGCGAGCGCGGCCTGCACGGGGAGCGCGATCAGCGGCCCGGTTTTCGCTCGCGCGATCTCCTCGTAAAGTGCCAAATCGCTCGATGGATTCTTGGTATAGGCGTTGTCTGCGACCTGTCCGCGGATCGAGGCTGTCGTTGCGTGGGTGAACGCGGCGATGACAGCGAGCGCGTACTGCGGCGGGATCGGCGCAGCGGCCGCTATTTCGATCGCGCGTGTCAGCAGGAAGTCACCGACGTTGATGGCGAGCTCCTCGCCGAAGCGCGCCCATACTGAGAGCTGTCCGCGGCGAAGAGTGTCTCGATCTTGCAGGTCGTCGTGTACGAGAGAGGCGCTGTGCAGCAGCTCGCAGGCGACCGCGAATGCGGTCGAAACGGACGGGTCGAGTCCGAGAGCCTTGCCCGCGTCGAGCGCAAGTCGGCCTCGAGCGAGCCCGCTGTTGGCGGAGAAGTGATGCTGCAACGCCTCGCCTAGCAGGCCCTTTTCATCGATCGCCTGGCTCAGCGCTCTCTCGAATCCCTGGAAACCGTCCGTCGAGTGGGGTTCGGTGGCGGCGAGTCCAAGCAGTGACTCCGTAGCGAGAGGTCCACCAAAAGGGGCAGACGCTTGGGGATAGGGCTGACTGACCATGAGGAACCTCGGTTTGTCCATCGGAGAACGAAAGGAATTGTTCAATACGAGGAACCTATGAGTACACCGCTTCTTGTCAACGTGAGTTCTAACTTTATAGTCGGCAAACCCGAGACAAAGGGCTGATTTGACGAGCCAGAAAGTTAGACATATGGGTATCGAAGATCGCAAGCGAGATCACGTTGCACTCTGTTTAGAGCGGCAGGTCGAGGGTGCTGCGGTCGAGGCTCTGCTCGACGAGGTTCAGTTCCTCCACGAGGCACTTCCCGAGATCGATAGGAACGCGATCGATCTCGGCCAGAGTTTCCTCGGCCGGCGTCTGACTCTTCCACTCCTGATCTCAGGTATGACGGGCGGTCATCCCCGGGCCGTCGAAATCAACCAAGCGCTGGCAGAGCTCGCCCAGCGGCGAGGCATTGCGCTCGGCGTGGGATCGCAGCGCGCGATGCTCGAGGACCCGGAGCGCTCCCACGGCTACCGGCTCCGACGCTTCGCGCCCGACGCTGCGCTCGTCGCAAACCTTGGCGCTGTACAGGTCCGCGACGCCGGTGCGAAGGCCGTCGGCGAGCTCGTCGAGGCGATCGACGCTGATGCCTTTTGCGTCCATTTGAACCCCGCGCAGGAGATCGTTCAGGACGAAGGCGATCGCGACTTTCGCGGCTGCCTTGACGCGATCGCGTCGATCGTCGAGGCGCTCCCGGTTCCGGTGATCGTGAAGGAAACGGGCTGCGGTCTGTCGCCAACGGTGGCGGAGCAGCTTGCGCAGATCGGCGTCGCCTACCTCGACGTTGCTGGCCGCGGCGGTACGAGCTGGACGCGTGTCGAGAGTTATCGGGGTCCCGAATCTCAGCGCGACCTCGGATCGCGACTCGCGGAGTGGGGGATCCCGACGGCCGCGAGCCTGCTCTTCGCGCGCGATCGCGGTCCGCGTATAATCGCTTCGGGCGGGATGCGTACAGGTCTCGATGTGGCTCGCGGGATCGCGCTTGGAGCGGATCTGGGCGGAATGGCACTGCCGTTCCTGCGCGCATTCGAGAGCGAAGGGTCGGATGGGCTTGACGCGCTCGTCTCCGAAATCGAACGCGACCTTCGCGCGGTATGCCTACTGACCGCGAGCAAAGACCTGGCCGCGCTGCGGCGCACGCCGGTCCATCTCGGTCCCGAACTCCGCTCGTGGCAAGCGCTCGATCCCCGTCACCGTCATCCCGGTTTCGTCGAGCTCGACGCGCCCGCACAGCATCCGTCCATTACTCGAGGGGATGTTCTCCTCGCTTGCGGTGGAGATTATCCACCCACCCCAACCACATGAACCGCAAGGTTCACGGCAGAATAGAGGCACCATGGAACTTTCGGTATTCCAGTACGGTCTGATTACGAATCTGATGTCCCTGACCGTCGCGGCGATGGGCGCCGCGGCGATTTTCTTCATTGCTTCCCGGTCCGAGGTCGCGCCGGCCTATCGACCGGCGCTCCTGATCTCAGGACTGGTGGTCGGGATTGCCGGCTACCATTATTGGCAGATCCTGGGCAGCTTTACGGGCGCGTACATGCTCGACGGTTCGAGCTATGTCGCGACCGGGAAGCCATTCAATGACGCATACCGCTATGCGGATTGGCTCCTCACGGTGCCGCTCCTCGTCATCGAACTGATCGCGGTCATGAGCCTTGCGCAGCAACAGAGCCGCTCACTCATGACGCGACTGGGCCTCGCTGCGGTTGCGATGATCGCACTCGGCTATCCGGGCGAAGTGGCGACCGGAATTGGTACTGCGATCGTATGGTGGATCCTCGCGATGGTGCCGTTCCTGTACATCATCAAGACCCTGTACGGCGAGTTCGGCGAAGCGTTGGAGCGACAGCCCGACGCGGCGCGGCCGCTCGTCGAGAAGGCGCGCCTGCTCGTAGTGGCGAGTTGGACGTTCTACCCGGTTGCCTACCTCGGCGGACTCGGTGCGGGCGCGGCCGGCGCGACACTGCTGCAGGTCGGTTACACCCTTTCCGACCTGGTGGCGAAGGTCGGTCTCGGCCTCTTCATCTACGCGATCGCGCGGGCGAAGACGGCCGCGGACGTGGCCGAGCACGGTGCAGACGAGGCGGGGGATCCAATTGTCCATCCGCAGGGCGACGAAGTAGCGGCCTGAACCCAGGTCTCTAGCTAAACCTGAGGTGCTCGCCGATTTTTCGGCGGGCACCTTCACGTTTCGGCCGCTCGCGATGCATCAACCTGCTCCGGGCGTCAGAACTCGAACATCAGACTCGTTTTCGCTTCGCCCCGGGTATAGGCGTCCCCGATCCGGGTGAAGCTCGTTTCGAACGACCAATGGATCGAATCGCGCAGGGCGAACAGGTAGGCGAGGCGCGCTTGGCCGCCTAGCTCGAAGCGCACGTTCCCGCCGCCGTCCTTCACGAACTGCGCCGCGGGACCGCCCTCGATCGACAGCTCGTGACGCTCGCCCCAGCGGCCCTCGAGCGCGAGACCGGGAACCTGCTCGACGAAGAGCTCCGGACTAAAATATCCCCCCGGCGCCGGATCGTTGATCAGCGGATCGACCCCGAACTCATCGTCCCGGTAGTGGAGCAGATTCGCACGATAGAAGGGCGAGAGCTCGAAGACGCCGAGCGTGGCGAGCCTTGCCTTCAACTCGCCGCGCACGCCGATGAAGGGATTGGCGGAGATGCCCCGCGCCCCGACCCAGCCGACATAGGGCTCGAGCGATCCCGAGATCCGTGAGCCGGATCGCTCGACGAGCGCGAAGAAGCGATGCTCGCGGGCGGCGCCGATCTTCTGGGAGCGGCCGGTCGCGGGGTCGCGGATCTCTTCGCCCACGAGCGCCGTGTAGGAATCGAAGCGGAGCGTTCTCTCGAAGCCGACGCGCCATCGGAGCGCGCCTCCCTCCGTCTCGTCGCCAGGCGTGCTCGCGAAGGCGATCCGACCGAGGACGTCGCGACCGCTCTCGGTGAACGAGTGGTAGGCGAGGCCGAACTCGATCCGCTGCTCGGGATTCAGTCGGTATTCAGCATCGAGCTCGAAGAAGCCCGCTGCCTTGTCGTCACCCGACCGGGAAAAGTCCTCGAAGCCCACCTCGATCCCGAGTGAGAGGAACGGGGTCAGATCTCCCCGGCCGCGCGCCGAGAGGGCGACTCCTCCCAGCTCCGTCTTTGAGCCACCCTCTTGAACAAAGCCGCGCAAGATCGGGCCGACCCGGCGCTCTCGCCCACTCAGCAGGTCGCCGCGGAGCTTCGCGTTGGCTCGCGCTTCGGCTCCGTATCGAATCGAAAGGTTCGAGTGGTAGAGCGCCTGGTCCCGATCTCCGAGCCAGGCGTAGGCCTGCGAGAGGCCGCCGTGAGCCTCGGCATTCCTGGGTTCTCGCGCGAGCACGCGTTCGTATTCGGCGATCGCCACCTGCGAGTCCTCACGGTGGGCGGAGAGCAGACGGGCCAGCTTGAGGCGAACGCCGACGTCGTTCGGGCGCGCCCGAACCAGGACCCCGTACTGCGTGACGGCCTCGGTGCGATCCCGCTCGGAGGCCGACAGCAGGTCGGCGAAGGACTCGCGCACAGCCGGCTCGGGAGTGCGATTGACGGCCTCACGATAGGCTGAGAGGGCGCGCTCGCGCTTGCGCGGGTCCGACGCGAGGATCTCGGCGTAGTGGATGCGCAGCTTCGCGTCATTGGGGCGCTTGGCCACGAGCGCGGCATAGCGTTGCGCCGCCTCGTCGCTCTTTGGGTTCTTGCGAGCGATCATCTCGGCCAGTGTTCGCTCGACCTCGTAGTCGTTCGGCCGCTCGGCTTCATGTCGGCGGTATTCCCGAATGGCCTCGTCGAGATGGCTCGGATCCCAGAGCAGAAGCTCCCGGTACTCGGCGCGCCAGTTCGCCTCGTCCGGTTGTGCCGCGAGGAGCTTTCGATACTCGTCGAGGGCCTGCGAAAGCTGCGAGCGATCCTGTGCGAGCAGACGCGCGAGCGCGTGGCGGCGCGTGATGTCCTCCCGCTCTGCGAGGCCCATGCGGTAGTAGCGAATCGCGTCGGTGCGGCGATAGGCGTAGCGCTCCCAGCCGAGAAAATCGGCCTGTTTGAAAGCGATGTCCGGATCGTCGTCGAAGCGTGCCAGGTAGCGGTCGTAGCTCTCGATCGCCTTCGTCGTGAGACCCTGCTTTTCGTTGGCGACGCCGAGCTGCTTCAGGGCCTCGCGGTTGACCGGATTGAGCTCGACCGCCTTCTCATAAGACTCGATTGCAGCGCGATAGTTGCCGATCTTCATGTTCGCTCGCGCCCGCATCACGTACCACCACTCCGTGCCCTGCGGCGGCGCTTCGGCGTTCGCTTGCGCCCACGCGCCATGATCCGCGAGCAGAATCGCGCCCGCCACGAGCATCGCCGTCCAGCCTTGTAGAGAACGCATTTCAAGAGATCGCAAGTTCGCCCACCGCCTTTTCAAGATTCTCCGGCTCCGAGACGTACCCGATTCCGACGCGCCACAAGAAGTATCCCCATCGCCGGACATGGCGCGCGCGACCGAACTGGACGGACTGCCCTGGTTCGGTCACACGCCACAATTCGCCGAGCTGCGGCGGCTCGCCGCGGAGAAGGAGGAGCCCGAGTCCTCGAGGTGAGCGGTCCCGGATCCAGAGTCCGCGCTCGCCGCCCGAGTGCCGCGCCCGCGCGCGAGTGAAGACGAGAGAGCGGGGGTGTCGTCTGCGCGCCGAACGCAAGGGCCGCAGATAGCCCGCCACCGCCCAGGCGAATGTTGCCGCCGCCCCGAGGTAGCTCCGCGCTTGCTTGGCGTGCGACCCCTGCCAGGTCTTGGGATCCGTAAATACGCCGAGGAGCAGAGCGTGCGTCTCTTCTTCAGACCGATCGACGAAGTGGACCCCGACGCGTGTCCGTCCGGCGATGCGTTCATGGTAGGTCAAGGCAACTTTCAATCGGAGTCTCTTTTCGAGGCCGAGCTCGATCTCGAAGCGGTCCGGTAGATCCATCGCGAAGTTCATTGCGAGGGCGCAGCCGCCGATCCCGACATCGACGGTCCATGTGTCGGGCGAATCGACCGCGTCTTTGCTTTCGTTGCCTTTGTTGCTTTCGTTGCTTGCGTCGTCGATGGGTCCGAGGAAGAGACGTACGGGATAGGCTCGCTCGACTCGCTCTTCCTCACGACGTTGTGGCCGCTCCCAGGCAATCATCAGGCCGCCCAATAGAAAGAGCAGGTTGAGCCCCGACCACGCGAGATTGAAAACGTAGGCGTCTTGTTCGACACCGAACTCCGCGAGCTCGAAGGCGCCCTTCGCCATCGCGAGGGCGGTGATCCCGGCGATGACCAGTGTCCAGCGTGCCGAGTGCCAATCGAAGCGGTGCGTCTGGCTAGTGATTCCCTTCGGCGTCACCTGGAAGCCCAGCGACTTCGGCAGCAGCAGATCGAAGATCGAGCGGGCGAGCGGCGCGCTGACGGCGCTCTCGTAGAAGGACCCCCAGAAGGGCCGCGACCAGCCCGGGATCAAGACGGCCGAGATCATCGGCAGCACGATGAGGTAGGGAATCAGCAGCGCCGTCAGGATCGCGACGTCGGAGAGGATCGGATGAAGGTGAAAGAACAGGAAGTAAAGCGGAGTGATCCAGAAGATCAGCCGGGGAATCGGAAAGAAAAAATAGTAGAGCGAGGCGAAGTAGCCGACCCGCTGTCGCAAAGAGAGGCCGCGACAGAAGATCGGGTTGTCGCGAAAGAAGATCTGCAAACAGCCAAGCATCCAGCGGCGACGCTGCACGATATAGGAGGCGAGATTTTCCGCCGAGAGGCCGACGGCGAGATCTTTGTTCACGAAGGCGGACTTCCAGCCGGCAGCATGGACGTGTTGGCTCGTATGGATGTCCTCGGTAATCGAGAGGAGCTGGAAGCCACCGATCGAGTCGAGGGCCTTGCGGCGGAAGACGGCCCCGCTGCCGACGAAGAACGCGCCACCCCAGCGATCACGCTGGGACTGGATCCCGTGGTTGAACATGTCCTGCTCGTTCGGCACATGCCGCATTGCGCGAAACGCGTGCTGGAACACGTCGGGGTTGCGGAAATGGTGCGGCGTCTGGACGAAGCCCATCTGGGGATCGACGAAGCAGGGGACGGTCTCTTCGAGGAAGTTCGTGGTGGGGACGTGATCCGTGTCGAAGATGACGATCAGCTCGCCGTCGGTCTTCGACATCGCGTGGTTCAGGTTGCCGGCCTTCGCGTGCTGCTTCGGGCCGAGCCAGTAGTTCGCGCCCAGTCGTTCCGCCAGCTTGCGGACTTCCGCGCGATGACCATCGTCGAGGACATGGAGCCGGAGGTTCGGATACTTCATGCCGCGTGCCGCGACGAGCGTTCGCTCGAGGATCGAGAGTGGCTCCTTGAAGATCGGGATCATCACGTCGACGCTCGGCAAGAAATCCGGCACATCGGGCCGGCGCGAGACCGGTCGACCGCCGAGGCCCACCTGTACGACTAACAAAATGACCGACCCGAAGCAGTAGAGCTCGGCGATCCAGAGTGAGAAACTGATGAAGGGGCCGGCGGGCTCGATGAAGTTGAGAGAGTGCTGGCCCCGCCAAACGAGATAGAGACCGCAGACCGTGAACGCGGCCGCTAGAAACGCGAATCGAAGCGGCGGCTCGAAGCGCGTCGCTCGGGCGAGTAGGACCATCGGGAAGAGGACGCAGCAGGCGAGGAAGGGCCATTTCGGAAAGCTCGTCTGGAAGGCGCGAGCGTCGAAAGGCAGCAGGAAGCCCAGCCACTCGTCGTATTGGCGCGCGGCCCCGAGCGAGAGGACCTCGTCGAAGGCGAGCCAATTATGGAGGTAGTAGGGCGTGTCGCGACCGACCAGCGCATTCTGCCAGAGCGCTTCGAGCTTTTCCTTACGGAGCTGCTCGGCCCACTCCGGGTCGACGATTTCGGCCAACGAGTGGAGCGTCGCGTAGAGCGGGAGCGCCTCGAGCTGCGAACGGCTGCTGCCGTCCGGGCGATAGCGATCGTAGATCCGGCCATCGCGATGATAGGCGCGCTTCAGAGGATCCAGCATCTTCCGCCGGAGCTCTCCTCCCATCGTCCACTGCCAGTGCCAGTCCGCGGCCATGCGCCAATAGATTGGGAAGACGTCGTAGCCGAAGTCGCCGATCTCGAGCGTGCGGGGATTTTCGAGGCGAATGATCTCGTTCTTGCGATCGAAGTAGACCCGCTCGGGCGGGAACTCGAGATCCCGCTCGATGAAAATGAGACGAAGAACGTCGTAGGCCGTCTTCGTGACACAGGACCAGTCGTGCTCGGAGTCGACCTTGGCGAATTCTCGATAGGCGTAGGGCGCGAAATAGCCGACGTGAATCACGGGTATGCGTTCTCGCTTCGACCAGTCTCCGGCCGTCAGGTAGCAGGCGTTGCCGACCTGCAGAATCTCCTGATCCCAGATGTCGTGGATGATCGCGACGGCCTCCTCTTCGAAGCGGGGCTCCTCGAAGCTCCGCGACGCGAGAAGCAGCGCCAGGGCGATGTCGGTGTCGGCATCGGTCGCCGAGTTCCGGTCGAGCACACGACCCTTCCACTTCCAGCTGAAGAGCGCGTCACCGCGGCCGCGCAGGTGCTCGGTCGTCCAGCTCCAGACCTGCTCGAAGGTCTCGCGATCGTCCCCCCAGACGGCTCGGAGCATCGCGTAGCTCTGGCCCTCGGAGGTCGTAATGCGGTCCTCGTCCAGACTGATGACGCGACCGTTCTCGATGTAATGGAACTTGTAGTAGCCCCAGAGTGCGGAGAGCGCGTCGGACCGGGCGATCCGGGCGTTCGGATCCGCGAGATCCTCGACCGCTTCGGGCGGGCGGCAGCCCACGCCGAAAGCGATGCCTGCGAGCCCGATTGCAAGCAGGGCGAAGCGTGCCATCGCCCGATTCCACAACACCGCTCACTCGCCTTTCGTTCCAGGGCATCGGAACCGACCCGCCTCGTCGACGATCCCCTTCGCCCCCCTTAAATCCACGCATCGACGTGTATCCACTCTTGGCACGAGGGGACATGCACCCAGGAAGGGCCGAGTATAGCGACGGCGGTCGGGCCTGCTCGTTGTTGGCCGGGAAGCGGCCACCGTCAGCCGTCTGCTGAGGCAGCCACTCTTCCATCACAGACCAGATCCCCCGAACTTCATGCTGTTCGGTACCCTCCGCGCATGCTCGAGCAGCTCGCCGACAGCCTGCTTTCTCTACTCCCGTTTCTTGCGATCGGATATGGGATGCTCACGGCGCGTTATGTGCTCGTGGCCGGGGTCGCTGCGTTCGTCTTCTATGGTTGGCGGGGCGAGCGGCGGCTCGCGTCGAAGCTCCAGCCGCGCTGGCCGCGGCCGAGCGACTATCGTCGCGAGATCGGCTACTCGATGCTCACATTCGGCGTTTTTATTGCTGTTGCGCTCGTAACCCATCGCGGCCTGCTTCGGGAGTACTCCCTGATCTATGGGGAAGTCGGCGAGTACGGTTGGGCCTGGTTCGCACTCAGTATCGGGATCGTCCTCGTTTTTCATGACGCCTACTTTTACTGGGCCCATCGGGCGATGCATCATCCTCGGATCTACCGCGCCGTGCACCTCGTGCATCACCGCTCGACGAACCCAACGCCGTGGGCCGCCTTTGCGTTCCACCCGATCGAGGCCGTCTTCGAGGCGCTGCCGATCATGGCCATCGCCTTTGTGATTCCCGTCCACTTCGGCGTGCTTGCGCTCTCTATGCTCATCATGACCGTCTACAACGTTTACGGTCATCTCGGCTGGGAGCTCTATCCTAAGGGCTTTGCGCGGCACCCGATCGGCCGCTTCATGAACACGTCCGTCAGCCACAACTACCACCACGAGAAGGCGCGTGACAATTACGGGCTCTACTTTCTCTGGTGGGATCGCTGGTTCGGAACCCTCGACCCCGAGTATGAGGCGCGCTTTGATCGGCTTGCCGAGCACGAGCACGAGCCGACGACGGTGACTCCTGCGACAGCGTGATCGCCGATCGCCAGATCTAAAGGAATCGTGCGTTAGGCGACCCGCACGATGAGTTTTCGGGGACCCCGCAAGATCGCTCCTGAAATCTCGACCGCATCGCGATCGACGATCTCCATCTGTGGAAACCGTTCGAGCAAGGCTCCGAGAGCGACTTTCATTTCATGCCTCGCGAGCTGCGCTCCGAGGCAGACATGAACCCCATGACCGAACACGAGCGACTGCTTCAAGTTCGCTCGCGACGGATCGAAGCGGTCAGGGTCATCGAAAACCGCGGGATCCCGATTCGCAGCTGCGACCCCGAAGAGGACGTCTTCGCCGGCGCGGATGTTGGTCCCCGCAAACTCGCCGTCGCGAACGGCCCTCCGCGGCAACACAGCCACGGGTGGTTCCCAGCGCATTGCTTCCTCCGCGATTAAGGCTCGGGACTCTGGATCGGCGATCGCCCGAGCGCGCACTTCGGGATGCGTCAAAACGGCCCACAGCATACTTCCGATGGACTTGAAGGCGGTATCCGAACCCGCTGGATAGAGAATCCCGATGAACGACAAGATCTCTTTATCTGTGAGTTGACGACCGTCGAGGTCGGCCTCGATCAAGACTGAGAGGAGGTCATCGCCCGGGTGAGCCCGTCGATGCTTCACGATGGGCGCGAGATAGCCTTTGAATGCGTTCCAGGCCTTTGTGGCCCCGTCGGGATCCCAGGGATACTGAAAGAGCATGAGCGCCCAGGAGAGAAACTGCTTCTCATCAGCGACGGGAATTCCGAGCGTGCGCGTAATTACCGCTGCGGGAAAGCGCTGCGCGAAGCTCGCGACCAGATCAAACTCGGTCTCGGTGGAGAGCTCGTCCAGAAGCTCAAATGCCAGCGGCTCGAGAAGAGTATCGATCAGCCCGCCGACCGCAGAGGGAATGAACGCGAAGGAGATCAGACCGCGATTGATGCGATGCTGATCGCCGGTCATCGACTGCATCGTCTTCCCGACGAGCGGCTCCTGGATGGTCCCCGACTGGAAGAGATCCTCGGCCTTGAAGGCTGCCCGCAGCTCGGCGTGTCGCGTGATCAGCCAGGCCGGCTTGCGTCGATAAAGAGTGGGCACGATCGAAGCCTGGTCTCGAAATTCCGCCAGACGAGCATGGAGATCGGGAGCGTGAGAGAAGGCAAAGTCGATGGGTTCGGAGGGGGCAGTCTTCAAAGACATTTGGATTTCCTAAGCCCGGTCGATCGGTGCCGAGCCGATTGAGCTGATCGAGCTGACTGAGCCGAGAGGGCGATTCGTCGAGAAGCGGAATCAGCGCTTCACTGGTCAGTCGGATACAGGTCAGCACATCCCGATTCGAGACGATACCTACTTAACGGAACGCCGAGTAGACGAGTAGAGAGGGTGCCAAAAGCGCAGCTTGAACTTCCTATTCGCTCGATCTAAACAGCTTTCCCCATGCCCCCGATGAACTGACCTGCGCAAGCCTGACACGGCTAGTGCATTCCTTGCGCCGAAGTCGTCGGTCGCCCCGGCGGCGCTAACGCCGCCCGCCTGAATTCGCCCGCTGCGACGCGCGATTGCCGTCGTTAGACTCTCGCCCTGGATCCAACCCAATAATCAAGAATCCACGTCGCGCTCGACTATCCCAGGAGCGGTCCCCATGAATGCATCTCAGGAATCTGTCCAGCTGCCCATTCCGAACGGATGGTTCGCGGTGAGTTGGAGCCATGAGCTCGGCCCGGGTCAGGTGACGTCGATCCGCTGCTTCGGACGCGACCTCGTACTTTATCGGTTGTGGTCCGGAGAGCCGGCGGTGCTCGACGCGTACTGCCCGCATCTCGGCGCCCATCTCGGGGTCGGGGGGCGCGTGATCGGCGACGCGATTCGATGCCCCTTTCATGGTTGGCGATTCGACAGCGCGGGGGAATGCGTTGAGATTCCGCACTGCAAGACGATTCCGGCGAACGCGAAGCTGCGCGGCTGGGACGTGGTCGAGAAGAACGGGATGATCTTCGCGTGGCATCACGCCGAGGAGAAGCCGCCGGATTGGGAGATTCCGACGATGGCCGAGATCGGCGCCGCCGACTGGACCGCGCCGCGGCGGATCGACCTCGAGGTGCCGATTCATCTTCAGGAACTCGCGGAGAACAATTGCGACCCTGCGCATTTTGAGTTCGTGCACGGCAGCGACGATATGCCGCCGAGCGAGATGGAGCTCTCCGACGGCGGCCGCTTCTACCGCATGTCGAGTCCCTTCACGCGCGACACGCCGGCGGGGCCGGTCGAAATGCAGCTCGTGCGGGACACCTGGGGACTCGGACTCTCCACCGTGCGGTACGAGGGCATTCCGGGCGTAGGCATGCTTCTCTTTACATCGACGACACCCGTCGATGTCGACCTGTCGATCATGCGATGGTCCCTCTGCGTCACGCAGAGCATCGCGGCGCAGTCCGGCGAGGATCTTCTGCAGGGGATCGTCAACGGGGTCAAGCAGGACATCCCGATCTGGACGCATAAAATCCATCGCGCCAACCCCGTCTTCTGCGAGACTGACAAATACGTCGCAGACTTTCGGCGCTGGACGCGGCAGTTCTACTCGGAGCCGGCTGTCACCGATCCGTCATAGGGGAGGTCGCCCGCCGCAAGCCGAAAGACTCACACCGAGCCAAAGGAAGACATCATGGAAAACAGCTTTCCCCACGACCCCGATGAACTGACCTGCGCAAGCCTGACACGGCTCGTGCAGTCCTTGCACCCGAAGATCGAGGTGGTCGACTTCGATGTTTGGGAGAATAAGACCTTTGCGGCCGGGACGGACGACGTTTCGACAGCCGGCAGAATCGGTGTCGACGTCGTTTTGAAGGGCGAGGGCGCGGAGTCGATCAATACGCGCTGGATGCTCAAGGTGTGTCGGCCGGATCTCGGTGACATCCCTTTGTACGAGAACGAAGTCAATTTCTATACCAGGCTCCGACCGGAGATCGAAATCGAATCACCGGTCTGCTTCGGCGGCGAGTACAATAAGGGGACGGGCACCTACGGAATAGCGCTCGAAGACATGCGGCAACGCGATGTGAAATTCGTCAACGTCACGAGCGATGTTTCGCTGGCGCAGATCAAGGCGCTCCTTTCGACTCTGGCTGACCTGCACGCGGCTTATTGGGAGTCGCCCCGTTTCGCAACCGATCTCGCCTGGGTCCAGCCGCATACGTCCGGCGCGATCTACACCATGTTCAATCACCTTAACATGGTGCCCGACATGATTGCGAAGCTCGTCGAAAGTAATCAATTCAAGAGAGAACTCGTCGAGGCGGCGGGCCAAACCGCCGAAGGTCTGTATCACGAGTTCCGGAAACTCCAGAAGCACCAGGCGACGCTTTCGCAAACCGTCTGTCATGGCGACACGCATATCGGCAATACGTATCTCTTGGCTGACGATCGTGCGGGGCTGATCGACTGGCAGTTGATGGCGCGTGGCTATTGCTTGCATGACGTGACCTATCTTCTCATGACCGGCCTGAGTGTCGGCGAGCGTCGGAAGCACGAGAAGGAATTACTGACGTTCTACCGCGATCAGCTCCAGGATCGCGGCGTCCCGAATGCCCCCGACTCCGACACGCTTTGGCTCGAGTACCGCCGCGCGGCGGTATGGGGCGTCTATATCGGATGGCTGACCACGCCGGTGATGAACTACGGCTGGGAGATCACCGTAAATAATCACATCCGGTTGCTCACGGCGTATCAGGATCTGGAGTGCAGCGCGGCGCTTGCCGATCTGCCGGATGCGGGGGCGTTTTAGCGGGCTCGGGAATTGCGGTCGAGCCCACCTAACGAGATGGGATGAGCGGGAGGCGAATGAGAATCGAATCGTGCAATGAAGGCTGGGTAGCCCGCGTGGATGAACTCTCGCTTCAATCGGGAGTATCCGACGGTGACTGGGCGAGGCTTGAGCAGGCCTGGGGAAGTCATTTCTGCCTCGTTGTCTCGGGCCAGAACGAGCTATCAATCGATGCCCATGTCGCGTTTCTCGAACGTTTCGGGCCGATCATCGAGGAGCGTCTTCCTGGGGATAAGCACTCGTACGTGACGAACGCGGCAGGTCGCGGCGTTGGCAAAATGAATGACGGATACGTCTGGGGCGAACTCACGCCTCATATGGACTTTACCTATACGCAGTATCCGGCGGATGTGATTTCTCTCTATGCCGAACAAATTCCCTCGGGCGGAACATCGACCTATTTCTACAATAATGCGGCGCCGTTAGTGCGTATGCCCCTGGAGTTGCGGGGCCGACTTCAAGATCAGACGATTCGCTGCGTCCATGATCTCGCCGAGATGGCTCCCGATGCTCGGCCCTATCTTGACCCGAACTCGAGTCAGGGGGAACTCGTGCAAGCTCACGATTGGCCTCTGGTCAGAGAACATCCGTCAAGAGCAGGCCTTGAGGTGCTCTCCTGCAGCCTTCAACAGACGGCCGAGATCCTTGATTGCGCGAATGCAGGAGAGAGCCGAGGCTTGCTCAAACTTCTTTTCGATGAGTATTTATACACACCGGATAATCAATACGAGCATCGATGGTCCGTCGGCGACCTCGTTGTGTGGGATAATTGTGCGCTCCAGCACGCGCGAGACTCAATCGCACGCGAGGCTGGGCTTCGGGTGCTCCGGCGAGTGTCGACCTGTCGAGCTGGAAACGGGATCGAAGAGACGGTGAAATTCATGCACCTTGATGGCGTCGCCGACGCGTTTGGTAGCGCGTAGTCGCTACGGGACGAGAAAGGGCTCCCAGACTTCGACCGAGACCCTCCCAAATGGGCATATTTGCGCCCGGTTGAGTCCTTCGTTCACAATTCACCTGGTTCCTATTTCGTTCTATACGTACGGCGGAGGATGTACCCCTGATCGAGGTGACATAGGCTCCCGTTATCCCCCCCCTGTTCGAGACGAACCCGACGCATTACGCAAGCACGCACACACGCAAGCGGGTGGGGGTGCGCGTTCGGTTCAAGTCTCAGCCGATCATTCTATCCGCGAATCGAACGCGAATGACGGCCTAGACACATTTATAGGGGAGGGACGAGCCAGGATGTCTCAAGCTGTGCGAGTTCAACGAGTTGATCCGGTTCTTTTGAAAGAGCTCTACCAGCACACCTGGTACTACAACCTCAAGATTCCGCTCTTCTACGGGCTCCTCCTCAGCCTTGGCTATCTCGCCTGGAACACAGAGAGCACGGCGCTCGCCTGGAGCGCGTACGCGTGCATGGGTTATCTGTGGATGAGCATCGTGACTTTTATGCACGATGCGACTCATCAAGTGCTCTTCAAGAAAAAGTGGAAGAACTGGGCGTTCGGCGTCTTCTCCACCCTCCCGATCATCGTGACCTTCGTCTCCTTCAAAGAAGACCACCTCGAACATCATCGCCATAACCGCAGCCCGAATGACCCCGACGCCTTCACTATGGGCGAACGCAAGCCCGGCGACTTCCTGCTCTTTTACGCCTATATGGCGATCGGTGTGCTCCTTACCGTCATCCAGTTCAACTTCATCTATCCGTTTCAGTCGCTTCGCGGCAAAAATCTTTGGATCCATATTGGGGAGCTTGCTCTCCGCGCGGTTCTTTATACGGGGGGAGTTCTGTGGGCGATAGAGGCGGGGGTGCTCGATAAGCTTCTGAGCGTATGGTTGATCCCGGCGGCGTTCTTCTCTCTTTTGAATAGCGTGCGCTTTGTGGCGGAGCATTACGGTACGGCTTGGGATGCGGGGCAGTTTCTGGGGACCCGTACGATTATTAGTAATCCGGTCAACTCGTACTTTTGGAATAACATCAACTATCATATCGGTCACCACATTTTTCCGGCGGTGCCTTGGTACAACCTTCAGAAGCTGCACGCGGCGATGCTTCCGGCAATTGAGGCCGAAGGTGCGGTGGTGGATAGTGGATATTTGAAGATCTTTTGGCGCGCTTGTGTTGAGGGCCCGGAGACGGTGGGTCGGAATGAAGCGCAGATGGTGAAGAATTACGGTCAGCGAACGAATCCTCCCCAAGGAGAGCGATCTTCTATTTCGCACGCTCCGCGGCGGTTACGCGAAGCGTAAGCGCGGTCCTGGTCCATGCAGGGCAGGGTAGATGAGAGCCGGTCATGACGTCGAAGTTGGAGAAGTCGTCAAGAATCTTGGTCACGGGACATCGCGGTCTCGTCGGATCAACGCTTGTTCGCAAGCTCCGCGCTGACGGATTGAGCAACCTCCTTCTGGTAGATCGCTCCGAACTCGACCTCCGCGAGCAAGAACCCGTTCGACAGCACTCGAGCCGACGGAACTCCTAGAAAGCTTCTAGATGTTCGTAAGATTCACGAGCTTGGCTGGCGACACGAAATCGGTCTTCAGAGCGGGATCGAGACCCCCTACGAATGGTTCCGGAAGCAGACAACGCTGCGAGGCGTCGGGGTCGATGACTATTAGAGACCAAGCCCGAAATTGGATTCGCCGGAGTCTCGCAATAGGGAGTTCGAGGGCGAGCACGGAGTAGTTGATGTCATGGCCGGGCGCGCTCTCGAATCGTCGCGGCACGCATCTTCTCCTCGACTGGCTATCCTTTTGCCCCAGAAAGCGGGGTCCAAATGACGGTCGTGGAAGAGACGATTCCCAACGCGCTTCAGCCCGAGGTTGAAGCCGCGCTGGCCTGGTTCAATCAAAGCGAAGGCGTCGCGTTCGAGGTCACGGGGATTCTAGATCCCCAAATCGCGCTCGAAGCGTCGGGGCCTCGCGAGCTTCGTCTCATCTTGTGCGGCGGGGACCGCTGCGAACAGAAATCCTTTCGCGTTACGCAGAGTGGCCCGGGCTACGAGGTCGCCGCCGTCGATAACAATGACGATGGCAATGCGGCTTCTGCAATCGGCGGGCAGTCGAATGGTCAGGTTGCGGCGCGGCTCGACCCGCCGCCCGGGGCGCGGCGTGAATGGATCGATCGTGTTCTCGCCCAGCATGCTTTCATCGTCCTCGTCTTCTATCGCGGATTCTGGTGACCGCCCTGTCGCTCCGAGTTGCGGGGCTACGTAAAGGGAGGTGTCGCCGAGAAAGTGCGCGCGGCAGGTGGTGAGATTTTCGCAATTTCGAGTGAGCCGCAGTTGCTCGCAGGGCGTGCCGCGGACGAATGGCATCTCGACTTCGACTCCCTCGGCGATCCCCACCATGAAATAGCTGGAAGCTGTCGCGAGCGGGGATGGCTCGATCTCTTCGTGAACGAGCATCTCGAGTTCCTGGAGCAAAGCACGGCCGAAGCGCCCGATTGGACGCCGACCCATCCCAAGGGCTACTTCCAACCCGGTGTGCTCGCTCTCACTGGGAAGGGGCGCGTGCTCTACCGGTGGCGTGGCGTTCCTACCCACAAGAATGTGGGCGGAGCGCTTGAGCGGCCGACCGCAGAGCATGTATGGGGCTGCGTCGCTGCTGCGCTCGAGAATAAAGACGAGTTGGGAGACGCCCCGCTCGACACCGCCCCGCCTCTCGATTCGACGGGCATTCCGTGGCCGATCTTCGCGTCACTGCTGATTGCGAACGGGTGGTTTCTGGACGCACGGGGATTCAAGTCGACGAGACACATCGCATTGGCGGGCCTTCGGCTCCTTGGTTTCGTCGGAGCATGGGTCGCGGCGTTTGTCTGGCTGCCGGGGCTTCCCGTCGCGATCGCCCTCGGAGGCTGGGTCGCGTTCATCATACCCAAGCTGAAGTGGGTGGGGCAGCAATTTCAGAACGTCGAGGTGTCTTCGGTCTAACTCGGTATGTATTCGAAGCGAGCGTGACTGACTCACATTCGAATAGTCCCTTTGCCTCGCAACTCCGTGGGATGGGACAGGGGATCAGCCGTCGGCCGTGGTCATCAACCATCGGTCGTAGGCCATAGGTCATAGGTCATGGGTCATCAGCGATCCCAAGCCGGAGCAAGGAGTTCGCTTTGTCTGAGTCTGAAGAGTCCATCACGTTCTGTCGGTTTTGCGGTGCGTTCTGCCCGATTCGAGTCACGGTCGAGGACGGACGTGCGACTCGCATAACGGGCGTGAAGGAAAATGAGCTCTACGCGGGGTACACCTGCGTGAAGGGGCGCGCTCTTCCGGAACAGCACTACGATGCGAGCCGCCTCCTTCACAGCATGAAGAGAGACGAAGGCGGCGTGCACCAGAACGTCGATGTCGAAGCGGCTATGGACCAAATAGCCGACCGACTTAGCCGAATGATCGAAGAGCACGGCCCGCGTTCTGTGGCCCTGTATTCGGGGACCTACTCGTATATCTACCCGCCCGGCGCCGAACTTTCGAAGTCTTTCATGCGCGCCATTGGCTCGCCCATGCTGCTCGATCCGTCGACGATGGACCAACCGGGCAAGCCTCTTTCGATTGGCTTTCACGGCCGCTGGGAAGCGGGGCCGCAATCCTTCGCAGAGTCGGACGTGTGGATGTTGATCGGCACGAATCCGATCGTGTCGCGATGGGGTGGGATCCCGCATTCGAATCCCGCTAAACAGCTTCACGAGGCGAAGAAGCGCGGCCTGAAGCTGATCGTGGTCGATCCCCGCTGTTCCGACTCAGCGAAGAAAGCCGATGTCTTTCTACAGCCCCGGCCGGGCGAGGATCCGACGATCCTGGCGGGCATGATCCACGTGATTCTCGAAGGAAATCTGATCGACGGCAGCTTCGTCGACGAGAATGTCGAAGGGCTCGAATCGCTTAGGGAAGCCGTCTCCCCCTACACGCCGGAATACGTCGCGGCGCGCGCGCAGATCCCGGCGACCGAGCTGGTCCGCGCCGCTCGGCTATTCGCCAATGCACGGATCGGGATGGCGAGCGCGGGCACTGGCCCGAATATGGCGTACCGCGGAACGCTCACGGAGTACCTGATCCTCGTGCTTAACACGCTCTGCGGACGATGGGTGCGTGCGGGTGAGCGCGTGACGTATCCGCTCGTCACTCTGCCCGCACAGCCCTGGCGGGCGCAAGCACTTACTCGACCGGAGAAGGTCTACGGCTTCGGCGAGAAGATGCGCGTGCGGGGCCTGTCCGAGTCGCTGGCGGGACTGCCGATTTCGGCTGCGGCCGACGAGATCCTGCTGCCCGGAGAAGGGCAGGTTCGCGCGCTGCTCATCCTGGGCGGAAATCCAATTGCCGCTTGGCCCGATCAGCTTCGCACCTATGAAGCGTTCCAAGCGCTCGAACTCGGAGTGACGCTCGACCTTAACATGACGGCGACGGCCAAGCTTTGCGATTACATCATCGCCCCCAAGCTCTCACTCGAATCCCCCGCGATTACGCAGATGCACGAGGGACTCGGCTTCTACGGTGTTTCGCACGGGTACGCTGTTCCTTACGCACAGTACGCCGGGAAGGTCGTCGACCCGCCGGAAGGCTCCGAAGTGATCGAAGAATGGGAGTTCTTTTACGGTCTGGCGCAGCGAATGAATCTCCAACTCGACGTGCGCGGTCGCCCGCTCGACATGATAAACAAGCCGACGAGCGAGGACTTGATCGAGATGCTCTGTCGGGACGGACGCATTCCCTTCGAAGAGGTCAAAAAGTACCCGTACGGTCACGTCTTCGATGATCCGCCCGTCCTTGCCACAGACCGGGACGAGGCCAGCCTCACCCGTTTGGATGTTGGGTCCGCCGAGATGATGCAGGAACTGGACGAGGTGGCGAGCGAGCCCTTCTATGACCATGCGGGCTATGAGGCAAGTCCCGAGTTCAGCCATCGACTGATCAGTCGGCGGATGCATAATTTCTACAACTCAAGTGGCCAGCAGCTCGAGCGGTTGACTCGGGAGTTCTCATATAATCCCGCGTTCATGAATCCTGAGGAGCTTATGGATCTTGGTCTCGAGTCGGGCCAGATCGTCGAGATCGAGTCCGCCGCGGGCGTAATCCGCGGCATTGTGGAGCCCGATCCGAGCCTGCGCCGAGGAGTTGTTTCCATGGCGCACGCCTGGGGTGGATTGCCTAACGAAGATGACCAGCTTCGCGAGATCGGTTCGAATACGGGCCGCCTGTCCTCGAACGCGGGTCGTGTAGATCGGCGTTCGGGCCAGCCGCTGATGAGTGCGATTCCCGTGAACCTAACACGGGTACCGGCCATACTGCCCACGCTGGCCACGTTGCCCACGCCGCCGGATAGAGGCGGCTCACGGATCTAGGCGAGCTGATCTGCTTGGGAGCGTGCCAGGCTTAGAAGGACCCGAGGAGCTGTTCAGACGATGTCCAAATGTCCAACCCATCTCGCATATGAGTATTCGCCTATCCGGCCTAGGCCGCTCTAAACGGTTCTAAAGCGAAGGCATCGGCTTCAAGGAGGTCACGAGCCTGGAGTTCAAAGGCGGACCGAGCTGCCAGAGGGTCGGCGCACAACCGGATACGTTCCTCCGCGCTCAAGCTGGGTCCTTGTCCCACGGGATGCCTGAGGCGGTCCGTCGAGCGCCTCTCCGCGTGCCGAGCCTGTCAAAGCCGGGCGGAGACCACGACTTCCCTTCTTCGGCATGCGTTCCGCGACTTAAGTCGCAGCCAGAATGAGTCGATCTTAGGTCTTCGGGAGGCGCCTTCTCCCTTCCTCGACCCAGGGTTCTGCGCGTGCAATCGATTTCGGATAATCACAGGCATTTCATGCCCGAAGTGCACGGGTTACGGGGCTTCGCAGTCTCGGTTGTCGTCCTCTTCCATATCTGGCCGGGTCTTTTGCCCGGAGGCTTTGTTGGGGTCGACGTCTTTTTTGTGATCTCCGGCTATCTGATCACGGGTTTACTCCTCAAGGAAATGGACTCGACCGGCCGAGTCTCACTTGCCTCCTTTTATGCGCGACGTGCGAATCGCCTGCTGCCCGCCGCGACCGCGGTTCTGTTCCTCGTGGCCGTCTGCAGTTTTCGGTTACCGGCGTCCATTTGGGCGGACACGGCTGACCAGGTTTTGGCGAGTGCTTTCTATTACCAGAACTGGTGGTTGGCAGATCAGGCGCAAGGCTATTTCTCTGCGGAGGACGCGCCGGGGCCTCTCCAGCATTTCTGGTCGTTGTCGGTCGAAGAGCAGTTCTATTTTGTCTGGCCGCTGGTTTTTCTGATCGCGGGACGATGTGCGAAGGGGTCGCGGCGTTCTCATACGGACTGGCTGCGCCTTTTTGTTGTGACGTTCGGCATGATCTCATTCGCCTACTCGATCTATCTATCCCATTCCTCTCCGGCGACTGCGTTCTTCGCGACGACGACGCGAGCTTGGGAGCTGGCATTCGGTGGCGGACTCGCGCTCTTTCCGGCTTGGCTGAATTTTTCCGCCGCAACAAGGAGGGGTCTGGGCACGGCTGGAGTGGGCAGCATCTTGATGGCGTGCCTAGCCTTCTCCGAGACGACGGTCTTTCCAGGCTATGCGGCTCTGCTCCCGACCGTTGGGGCGGGAATGGTCTTGGTGTCGGGCGCGCCCGGGCGTGCCTTTTCAATTCCGAGCCTTCTGGGCGCTCGGGTTTTGCAATATCTCGGTGGCATTTCCTACTCCCTCTATCTTTGGCATTGGCCCATCCTGACGTTCGAGCTGGTTCGGCTCAGCCGCCCCCTGAGCGCTAGTGAAGGTTTGATGGTCTTGCTGCTTTCCCAAGTGGCAGCGCATCTTTCGAAGGCCTTGATCGAGGATCCGTTTCGACATCCCATCCGGTCACACGACCGTGAGAACAGGTCTCTGCAGCTGGCCGTCGCTTGTCTCCTCCTCTCGGTGCTGTCGGTGCAGGGCGTTCGTTATCAGGTCTCGCAGGAACTTTCGGGTGGCACTGCGGAGAATCTGGCGAGTCGATCGGGGCGCGCTGGGGAGGCAGGTTCGGCGGCTCCGGTTTCGACGTTCAGACGTGCCGCGCTGATGGCGCGAGGCGATGTCCCGGACACGTACAAATTGGGTTGTTATGCAAGCATGGGATTGTCCGAGGTCTTGAAATGCGAGTTTGGGGATCCCTCGGCCGAGGTTCGGATTGCGCTGGTCGGCGATTCTCATGCCGCGCAGTGGACGCCCGCCCTTCGCGTGATCGCCGAGAAGAATGGATTTCATCTCTCGGTCTATTCGAAGATGGCTTGTACGCTCTCGGATCTGACAGTGACGACGGGAGTGGGAGAGTTCCCGTATACGTCGTGTGACGTTTGGCGTCAGAACCTACTCTCGGAACTCCAGCGCACGCGTCCAAGCCTCGTCATCGTTTCGCAGTCGAGATCCTACAGGTTGGTGAATAGCCCGGAGCGAGGGGTCGAGAAGGCCAATCACTTGGCGAGTCGTCTTCTCGTGACCTTGTCGAAGCTGAGGAACGAGGGGCTGTCTGTGGTTGCGATCGCAGACACACCCCGGATCGGCGTGAATATTCCCAGCTGCCTTTCTCGCGTGGACTACAAGGATAGGGATTGTGATCAAGCGAGTGCGCCATTGTTGGAGAGTCTCGATCCGCTCAAGATCGCTTCCAGCCAAGACTCCGACATCGCGCTGATCGAGATGAATGATCATGTCTGCGACGAAAGTACCTGCCCCGCGATGCAGGGCGGCCTGGTTGTCTGGCGGGATAAGCATCACTTGACTGCGAGCTTCGCAGCCAGCCTTGCGCCGGATCTAGAGAGGGCGCTCAGACCCTATACGGTCCGTGCGAGTCCCGTGGCTCGTCGATAGATCATCGGGGTTCCCGCCCAGTTCGCATGATCGCTTCCCCTGCACATTGAGCCGTCGCGTTTTGAGACTCCCGATATTCCGTGCGCGCGGGTTTTGTACATAACGGACCCGCACGGGACTTGGATCGAGCGAGTGGAGGCGCCGGACGTACAGTCCGATTCAGGCGGACGGGAAGCGCGCGCGCCGCAATTCCGTTCCGAGCCCGGTTTTCGGGCATGCCTCTGGAAGGAAGCGACCGTCAAGCGGCGGGGTGCCCGTTAGGGGTGTCAGAACCCTCTCTTAAAGCTCAGCATGATGATCAGTCGGCCATAACCGGTGAGTGTTTTCCGTTAGGCGGTCCTGCGCTTCGTCGGATGCTTCTCTGAGTCCCGCTTCAGGCCCATGAGTGGTCGAGTGTGGCCAGTAGTCTGGGCATTTTCACCCAATCCGAAATATCGTTTTCCAATCCGCAAAGCGTAACTTGTCTACCAGAGGGGCACAGATCTTCTGTAACCTTGAGTCGGAGGGAACGATCATGACGAGACGCCGAATAGCGCTTGTGGGGATTGTCTGCTCAGCTTTGATATTTGGCTGCGCATCCCGACGAGATGACAGTAGTCTGCACGTGAAGCGGCTGCGGTCGGTGGATGGTCTGGAGCGCGTTGATTTCGCTTCGGCGGGGACTCTGGAGCTGCGCGAGAACCACGGGATCGGTGGCTATGACAAACTTCTCGTTCCCGATGCCAGCATCACGTTCCTGCTGGAGTCGCAGCGCCTAACGAAGCCGGCACGGCGAATTTTTCTGGAGATGCTTCGGTCTTCGTTTGTGGATGCGATCGAGGTTGTGAATTTGCCGGTCGTCGACGAGCCGGGGCAATGCGTGATGGAGATCGATCTCGCCGCGATTGGCTTTGATCTGACTACGGAGCGACACGCGGATCAGCTTGTGACGCTGACGATGGTCATGCAGTTCCGGGATTCGGAGAGCGGCGATCTGCTGCTTCGCTATTCGACCGAACACTTGATCGCGAATCCCGAGAACGGCGCGACCCACGATACGAAGCTGCGCGAGGGGCTTGATGAGATCGTGAGAGATCTGAACCTCGCGGGTTCTCTGCGCGGGGCTGGTCTCGCCGATGATGCAATCAGGCCTGGTTGCGATGGGACGCTGGCCCAGTTGGGGCGGCGGGCGCAGGGCGGGCGCTGAGTCGCGATTTTCGTTTTATGCCGGCGGAGCGCCGGCGATCAGGTCCCGACGAGCAGGGGCGCCAAGCGCTCAAGCGTCTCGACGCTCGGTCGCGCACCGTCCTTCACGTCCAGCGGCTGCACGCAAACATGCGTCGCCCCCGCGGCCCAATGCTCTCGGACGCGCTCTACGAGCGCCGCCTCGTCACCCCAAGCTACGACCGCATCCACAACGCGGTCACTCCCGCCGTTATCGAGCTCCGCTTCTGCAAATCCGCATCGCATCAGATTCCGCCGGTAGTTGGGCATCGTCAGTGGCCCGGCCATCGCCTGCCGAGCCCGCGCGCGCGCGCGCTCCGGGTCCGATTCAAGCAAGACCTTCTGCTCCGGGCAGAGCCAAGCCTCTTCGCCCATGATCTCCCGCGATCGCCGCGTATTCTCCGGAGGTGCGAAGAACGGATGCGCACCCAACGTCTTCTCTGCCGCGAACTTCAGCATCAGTGGCCCGAGCGCCGCGAGTATGACCGGAGGCTCTCCGTCGAGCTCCGGCCCCCACCACATGGCGTTGTCCATCTTCTCAAGATACTCCCGCATGGACGGCAGCGGCGGGGGGTAGGGCTTTCCGAAAAGCGGCTCGACCGCAGTCTGATGCGAAACGCCGAGACCTAACAAAAATCGACCGCCCGATTGATCGTGGAGTTCGCGCTGGGCACAGGCTGTTGCTTGCGCCTCACGAAGGTGGATATTGACCACCCCCGTGGCGATCACGAGCCTTGTCGTGTGCTGAAAAAGCAGCGCAGCATGAACGAAGGGATCGCGCCCAAAGGCGTCGGGGATCCAGAGGGCACCGTAGCCCAGCTCTTCGACCCGCTGAGCGAATTCGATCGCCTCGCGGGTCGAGAAGCCGTCCATTCGAGTCCATACGCCGATGCGGCCGATATTCATTGGAGTCTCCATCAAGCAGCCTTGAGGGCTACTTCCGTTTTACCTTCACCGGCAACTTTGTGTAACCCTTCACGAACGAAGACAGCATCCGCTCCGGCTCACCTAACACTTCAATGCGCTCGAAACGCCCGAGCACTTCTTCCCAAAGCACCCGAACCTGCAGCTCCGCAAGCCGGCTCCCCATGCAGAAATGAGGTCCCCAGCCAAACGAAAGATGCTGCGCCGCGTTCGGGCGTTCGATGTCGAGTGCGTCCGCGTTCTCGAACACATCCTCGTCGCGATTGCCCGAGACATACCAAAGCAGAAGCTGGTCATGTCGCTTGATCGATTTGCCGGCGACTTCGCAGTCGCGCGTCGCCGTTCGCCGCATATAGGAAAGCGGCGTCTGCCAGCGAATGATCTCCGGAACGAGCTTCTTCACAAGCCCGGGCTTCGCGATCAGCTTATCGTACTGATCCGGGAACTTGTCCAGCGCATACACACTCCCGGACATCGTATTCCGCGTCGTGTCGTTCCCCCCGACGATGAGGAGCAGAAGGTTCCCCAACTGGTCTGCGGCCGATAGATGCTTCGTCGCCGCGCCATTGGCGAGCATGGAAACCAGATCATTTGATGGCTTGCCCCGACGATCGTCCCACAGCTTCGAGAAGTACTGAACGCATTCAATGAGTTCGTTCCGCTTCTGTTCCTGCGATTCTACAACGCCGCCCGGCTGTGGAATCGCGAAGACAATGTCGGACCATCTCGTGAGCTTACTGCGATCCTCAAGCGGAAAATCGAAAAGCGTCGCGAGCATCACCGTCGTTAGTTCGACCGAAACTGCCTCGACCCAGTCGAACTCTTCATCTTCAGGCAACGAATCCAGCACGCGGATCGTGCGCTCCCGCATGATCGGCTCAAGCTTGGCGAGATTGCGCGGAGCGACCGCGGGCTGGACGGTTTTGCGCTGATCATCATGCCCCGTGCCGTCCTGGGAGATAAAGGGCGGAGTAGTATTCGGAAAAAGCGTCGGGGCATCGCGATCCGGCCGAAATCCGAGCGTGATGCCGTTCGCGGACGAAAAGTCCTCGGGCGCGGAGCTTACGGTTTTGATGTCTTTGTATTTTGTAACGGACCAGTAGCGCCCGGCCGTTTCAATTTCATTGAAATGAACCGGGTCTTCGTGCCGAAGCCGGCGAAAATATTCCTGCCAGCGATTTTCGGCGAAGAGATGCGCGTTCAGCGGATTGATGTCCTCAAGAGCGAGATCGCTCGCGGGCGCGACACCGCGTCCCTTCTCGGCCTGCTCCATCTCCGGTGTGCGAAAATGATCGGCGTTGGGGGTGCCTGCTTTGGTCGGCTCTGCGGCGGTCGCGCTCATCTGGTCCTCCTCGGTCTTCGAGTCACTAATCATAGTCGGCGAGAGATCGAGGGGCTTCCCGCCTCAGCGCGCGCGAGGTCGGCTTGAATGACTCGGCGTTCCGCTATGAGGGCGGTTGCTACGAATCCAGAGGAGCAAGCGGCTGAGCCCTGCGTCTATGATCCGTCTTGCCCACGATATTGCCGAACGTACACTCTCACGTCCACGCGCTGCAGGACATAAGGCATAGGGCAAATGACCAGAGCCTCATCCGACCCCAAAGGCCTCGCAGGCTTCAAGCGCTTCGTCGCGATCGGTGATAGCCAGACCGAGGGGCTTTACGATTACCGCGAAGACGGATCGCTGCGCGGTTGGGCAGATCGATTCGCTGAGGGCCTGTCGGAGCGGAATCCCGGCCTCGTCTACGCCAATCTCGCGGTGCGCGGAAAACGAACGCGCGAGATCTTCGAAACGCAGATTGCTCCTGCGCTCGCGCTTAAGCCCGATCTCGTGAGTGTCATGTCAGGCGTGAACGATATGGTGAGCCCGAGCGCGGATCCGGTCGCGGTCGCCGCCGATATCGAGCGCATGTACAGCGCGCTTGCGAGTCCGGGGCGCGTCTTGGTGGGATGCACGTTTCCACTTCCGAGGGTGGGGCTTACGCGGCGCGTTGCCCCGCGCCTTCGTGCGCTGAATACAGAAATTCGGCGCGTCGCCGATCGGCACGGCGTCTTGCTCGTGGATCTCGAAGGCCAAACGATGGCGTCCGATCCGCGGCTCTGGAGCCACGACCGGATCCATCTGAACCCTGAAGGTCATCGGCGCCTTGCCGGCGCGTTCGTTGCTCTTCTGGTGAACAACGCCGACGAAGATTGGAAAGAGCCTCTGCCACCGGAACCACCTTCGTCTCGAATTAACGCCGCAGCGTCGGAGGTCGCCTGGCTGGGGCGCTACCTCGTTCCCAAGATCTTTCGCCTTTTACAGGGCCGTTCTTCGGGAGATGGGCGCGTCGCGAAGCGACCCACCTTTTCCTCCGCCTTGTCCCCGGTGTCGGGTTTAGTGTCGGCTCCTGTGGATGCGGCAGCCGCGGCGAAGCGCGAGCGACGATAAAGCGCGAGCAACGATAAAGCTCGAACGAGGATAGAGCTCGCCGATCGAACTCAGCCCCTCCTGTTTCGCCTTGCCATCAAGCTTAGAGAGAGCAGCACGAGCCCGCTCCCGCCGAAACCAAGCGACGGTTCTGGAACTTCAGTCGGCCCCCACGAGAAGACGTTGAAATTGTCGACCCGGATTCCCTCGCCGTCGTGCATCGACTTCTGGTTGCCGGTTCGGAATTGGATCCGTAGATCCTCTGAGAGGTAGGGCGTGAGATCGTAGTATTCGCCGGGGTGGATATTGCGGTCGTTGCCGCCGCCCTTGAACACGTCGAGTTCGTACCAAAAGCCGTCCGCGTGCACTTCGAGCGTGACGCGGTCGTCTCCGTTATCGAGACTCTGGCGTTTATGGTTGAAGGACATGAAGGCGAATTCTTTGTCGGAGAGATCCCCGAGATCGCGCGCGACGAAATGTTCGCGTCGGCGTGAGGTTTCCTTCAGAATGCGGAAGCGATTTCGGTCGTCGACACCGAGCGTGAAACCAGGGTCGCCGTAATCGTACCAGCATGAGTCCCAGCTCGTGAATTCCTGCGTGCAATTGTCTTGGTCATCAAATTCGTCGACCGAGAACGAAACGTTGCCCGCTTCCCAAGGCTTGAAGCCCTTCCAAATTTCCTCGGCGAGATTAAGTTGGCCGGCGCGATTGGGATGGAAGCAGTCGAGACGTGATACGAAATAGGGCGGGATTGCGACTTCAAAGGCCCTGTCCGAGAAGATAATTTGAACGCGATTCTGCCCCTGATTCCAATGGCGCGCCTTCGACTCGAGCAGCTCGTTCAATGCGATGTTGAACGCCTGCGCAGCGGCCAGGTCCGCTTCTGTATTGCGCCCGTCGAGCACCGCGCCGCAGGGTCCTTCGACATTATAGTTATCGACAAAGAAGCCGATGAGTGCGTCGAGTAGTGGCTCGCGAATCGCGTCGAACTCGCTCAACGCATCGCAAGCTCCACTTGAAATGCCGGCGTCGGCGCAAAGACTGCGCACGGCCTCATCTGTGAGTTTGTCGGGCTCCAGATCCCAGAGTCCCTGGCAGGTCTTGAACGCGAAATTATGTCGTCGGTCGACGAGCGCGTTTCGGAAACCCACGACATCAACGACTTCAGACCAGTAGATCTTCGATCCGTCAGGCAGCGTGTTGATGAGATGAGATAGCGTCGCATCGATTTCCGCCGCCGTCTCGGCGAGGTCATTCGAAAAGTCGTGGCCGTAGCCGGCGCAGACATCGTTCGCGCCGAGCTGGATGAAGACGGTGTTGACCTCCGGGTCGATTGTAATTGCCTGTGCCTGTTCGAGCGCGTCCTTCCATTCTTCGCCGTCATCCGCGGCGTTGATGATTTGGCCGTCGCCAAAACCGAGCCGACGGGCAATCGACCAAGGGTAATCACCTCCGCCGTGGCTGAACGCGAGATCATGGTCGCCGAGCCGGTTCTCGAAGCATTGAAGAACTTCGCCTCCCGAGCCGCACATCTGGTCCGTGTTGGTCGCGACCATCATGCTGTCGCCGATGAGACCGATTTTCCCCTGCGCCGTCGCCGAGAAGCTCAGCATCAAAGCCAATGGCAGAGAGATAAGGAGAGGCACAAGGAGAGAGGCCCAGAAAGGGGGCGGCGAGGCGAAGTGGAAAAGCCCAGAAAACGAAGTCTTCGAGTTACGCACCATGGTGTCCCCTCAGAGGTCAGCTTTCTAGTCTGCGGCGCGTTGGCTGGAAAGGCAACACTATGAACCTGTCTTCACTAAAGCGGGAGTCCAAAAGACAACATCAGAGCGAGCTAGACGTTGCTGTGAACAGGAGGATGCTGCAAAACCGCGAGAGCATCTGAAAACAGAGCGCGGGACCGCCTACTCTTTGATCTTGAGCGACTTTAACGGGTCGCACACATTGCCATCGAACTCGAGGTAGCAGCCGTGTATCACGCCGTTGGATTCCACGGCAGAGAGGTGAAGAAGTTTGGGACCGGACTCAATCGTTTGACGAAGGGCGCGCATGCAGGCATCTGAGCCGTATGTTTTTGGGAAGACCCCGTACGCGGAGGCGGCGTGTCGGCTTCGCGTGCATCATCCCTGTGCAGTCCTAGGAGAGGATGACCGGGCTCTCGCAAGACAAATCGCCTAAGTCAAAGTTCGTGGGGTCGGTCGGAAAAACAGGAAGGCTTCCGTCGCTCGGCGTGAGGTCGATGTTCACAGGGTTGGGCGACATCACGAGCACGCCATTGGCGCCCGAAGCCTCTCGAGACGCTTCGCGGAAGAGCATGAAGCCCAGAAGGTCAGAAGGTCATCATGAAAGAGTGGGTTTTTCGGGTCCAAATTCCTCGGTCGGTTTCGCGGTGTGTTCAATTTGACGTAGGCCTAGCATGCGAAACCTCCTCGAGGTGCGGCACAGCTTCTTCCGCCCACGGCGGCGTCGCCTGCTGTCCAGCTCGGTTCGCGCTCGAGCCGGAATCGCCCAGAGCGACACAAACGGAGCGTTGCGAGGCGGCTTTTCGAGCTGATGACGGAGCTAGAATACGAAGTGAGCAGAGCGCCTCGAAGCCGTGATTCCCATTCGTCCACGACGGAGCCGGCGGAGACGGCCTTGCTCGTGAGCGCGATGGCCAAGGTAGTAGAAAGAAGGATGGCGAAGGCGCGGCGGATCAGGATGGGGTGCATTGGGATCTCTCCTCTTTCCAGTGTTGTCGTCCCAGGCGGCGCTAGAGCAGACGCATTCTGCGGCCCACGTCTTTTTCTACAAAGAGGTTCAAAGAGCCGCGCTTTTCGAGATTTTCGCGAGAGGCCAAAAAAATCAATCTATTCAGCTGGTTAGGAGGGCTAAAGGGAAGTCTGTCTAGGACTTGTCTAAAAATGTCTATAAAAATATATGGACAGCGCTGATGTGGAAGACATAATCCGCCCGTAGCTGCAGCGTTGAGCATCAGCCGTCGATATCCGCGGCTCGGCCGGTTTACCCGCGCGGGTCCCACACCCAGGCCGAATGGTCCAAAGGAAACGTATGAAACGAGATCTTCGAGAAGCCAGTATCCTGATCGCCGGTGCAACGGGCGTGCTCGGCCGAGAGCTCGGTCGCCGTCTGGTGCAAGAAGGCGCGGATCTGACGCTCTTTGGACGAGACGAAGCGCGTCTGGCCAGCTTGGATCTGCCGGGCGCACGAATCGTCGGTGACCTGAGCGATGGCAAGGCCTGCGAGCGTGCGGTCACGGCGGCGATCGGGGCGCATGGCCGACTCGATGGCATGATCAATGCGGCGGGCGTTGTGGCCTTCGGTCCTTTTGATGAGATCACAGACTATGCGATCGAAGAATTGCTGAACACGAATTTTCTGGGCCCGATTCGGCTGATGCGAGCCGCCTTGCCGAACCTTGAGCCAGGCGGGTTCATCGCGAATCTGAGTGCCGTGGTGGCGGAGCAGCCCACTGCGGGAATGGCGATGTACTCTGCCTCTAAAGCAGCTTTGACGGCGCTTGATCGCGCGCTCGCGCGTGAGCTGCGACGACGCAAGATCGATGTCGTGGATATTCGCCCGCCGCATACGGAGACCGGACTCGCTTCCAGACCGATCGCCGGCGAGCCACCGCGCCTGCCGGAGGGACGAAGCCCAGAGGCGGTCGTGGACCGCATCATCCGCGGGCTTCAGGCGGGGGAGCGCGAAATCGCCGCCAGCGAGTTTTAGGTTCGACGCCGAACATTCGCTTATCCCCCCCCGTAATTACCGGTAGCAAGTAAAAGGAAGGTCCAATGACTGCATTTTTTCCCGAAGCGGACCGAGCTTCGGATTGGTTGAGCGCACGAGGGCGAAAGCACCTCGTCGCTTCGAAGGGCGAGGTTGCCCCTCGTGGATAAGTCTCAATCCGAGCTGCAGGAGCGGATGTACCAGATCGGCACTGTCTCTTCCCTCACCGGAATTGATGCACACACGATCCGAGCCTGGGAACGCCGCTACGATGCGATCAAGCCAACGCGAAGCGACACGGGCCGCCGCCTCTATACGGACGAGACTGTTGAGCGGCTTCAGCTCTTAAAGGGGCTTGTCGACTGCAGTGAGGCGATTAGCCAGATCGCGCCTCTTTCTGACGATGCCCTCCGCGAGCGACTCGCAAAGTTGGCAGAGCATGAAGGGCAATTGGCGCAAACCGGCGCGGAGGCGGAGGTCATCGCGCGGCCGCCGCGGGTGGCGCTCCTTGCACCGTCGCTACAGATGCAAATCGAAATGAACGCACAGTCGATCTCCGATTTCGATGTGCTCGTCTCGGAGTCAGATACGGATCGATTTCGTTTGTCGCTTCAATCAAAACCCTGCGAAGTGGTGATTGTCGAGCTGGAGAGCCTCGGGAATGAGGCGCTTATACATGTCCGGTCCTGTCTCGGCGCGCCGGGCAATCCTTTGGTGTTTATTCTCTATCGCTTCGCTTCGAGGAGTGAACTCGCGCGGCTAGCAAGAGCGGGGGGTGTGCTTGTGCGAACACCGATTCGCCTTGAGGCGCTCCGAACAGTGGTTCGTGACCAGCTCATGATCGCGCGCGCGAAGAAGGGTAAAGCGCTTTTTGTGGAAGGGTCTGCCAGACTCGGCGGTCGTACCCCGTCGACGTGGGAAGGCGCCTGGGGTAGCCCTTCGCTGGAGCGGCGGTTTGATGACGCGCAGCTTGCCCGCTTGCTTGAGCTCACAACGGCCATCGACTGTGAATGCCCAAACCACCTGTCCTCGCTGATCACTGGACTTGTGGCCTTCGAGGAATACTCGCTTACTTGTGAGTCTAAAGGCGAAGTCGATGCCATACAGCATCGCCGCCTAGCGCAAGGAACTGCAGAGGCCCGTGCTCGCATGGAACAGCTCTTGTTCGAGCTTTGCGCACACGAAGGTATTTCGGTTTAGGCTTCAATCCTGCGAAGCGGGGTCGGGTGGACTGGGTACCCGCAAGCGAGCTGCGGATGCATTGGAGCTCCGACGTTTTTGCTCGCGACGCTTCGGCGGCGGCAAAACGCCCCTCGGTTATACGCCTTGGACTGTGCGCTGTGCCGCGCTGAACGCCGAATCCTCTGGCTCATTCCATGGCCAGAAAGTCGTGCGGATCATTCCCTCCGGAATTTCCTGCTTGATCTCTTCGTGAAGGGTCGGGAGCAGAGACCAATGCACGCCGGGGCGCTTGTGGTGTGCCGTGTGGTATCCGAGATTGCACGTCAAGAAATTGTAGGTCGAGCTCGTGTTATTCATGCTCGCGTCATAATGACTCGTCGGGTAGAGGCCCGCGTGATGCGCGTAGGTTGAATACGACGTGTGGCAGAGCGTGACAAAGCCTGGAATCACGAAGGTTAGAAGTGCGGCAACCGGATTCAGATAGAGAAGAAAGCCGATGAAGCCCCAGACCGGAATTTTCATCAGGAGGAACGCGCGCAGGAAGCGCGGGTGCTTGCGACCGACCTTCCACATGTCGAGATGGTTATGAAGCACGAGGTCGATAGTGTATTCGAGCGGTCCCATCTTCGACCCGTCTCTGCGGGTCCATTTGGATTCATCGGGCTCGGGATGCGGACGTTGGTTCAAATAGTTTCGGTGATGCCCGAGGTTGTGATGAAGCACCCATCCGTAGGGACTGATTCCGGTCTGGAGCGCGAGCGCGATTTCGTAGAGGCGGTTCAGGATCGCGGAATGGAATGTGTTGAAGTGCTGATGATGATGATTGATGGGCGCAACGAATAGGCTCAGAACGACGAGCGGAATCAGGCTCAGCGCAGCGATCCAGGTAGAGGCGTCAGTTGAAGTGACGGCGGTCGCTGCTCCAAAGGCGAGTAAATGGATCGCGAAGCCCGCGAGCACGAATGCAACGGATCGCCGGTCCGCGCGATACCGAAGAATCGTACCTTTTGCTGATGCGGCTTTACTCCGAAGCGAACTTGTCTTTGTGGCTGCGTTCATTGAGGCAGGTTTAGCGGAGTTCCTCTAGTCGATAAACATCCTTCTATGCGTGAAGCGTAAAAGCGAGGTGAAAATTCAAACTCAGGCGCGGGTTGCGGCGAGGAGAAGCGCCACGTGGACAAGCCGCGTCCCGAGCCCGCTCGATCAGTGCTGAAGCATGACCGTCGCAATGGCTCCGTAGGTCTTGGCCCAGGCTTCCTCGGCCTCATTTGTAAAATCGTCACCCAGAGCCTTGGCGAGGGTTTCAAGCAGAACCTGGCCGACGACGGGGTAGTGCTCTGGAAGTGCTCCGTAACCGTCATGTCGTTCGGCGAGGTCGACAAGGGCGGGGGCGATGGACTCGACGCGATGCATATTATTCACCGCGATTCCGATCATCTGCATGAGTTTGAGGCCCTGCTCTTTCATGTCCGCAGTGAAGAGGGGTTTCACGCCGGGCGCGACCTCAAAGAGGCGGCCGTAGAACAGAGCGGCGGCGGCGTCGGGATCTTTGGAAGCCTCGACCCAGGTTGATCGGACGAGCTCTATTTCGCGATCGCTAAACATTGATCGCCTCCTTTCGAGTGCCAAGGCGAACGGTTGTTGCCGCCTTGCGTTTTTGGAACTCGATCGAGCCGCCTGCTTCGGCGGCCCTCCGTAGGGTTCCTTTAAGAATGAGTGGTTCTCTTTTCCACCCAGCCGAATCTATTCCAAGACTCATGCCAAAAAAAAGACACCCCAAATCAGCGTGGGGAGAATTCAATTGATTTGTTATTCGCACATTCGAGCCCTAATCGGCTCGCCGGTACGACCTAGCCGGATTTCCGTGCGCTCTCTTTGCTGCAAACAGAGGCAGCACGGGATCGACTTCTTCGTGCCGTTGCCTGCCGAGCTGAGCACTTGACGGCCTAGTAAACGGCGAGCCTGATTGCTCGTTGAGCAGCTCTGCCGGTGAGTCGGTCGGTCCGCGACTTCAAGGCTATGCGCCTCGCCGAAAGCAAAGCGAGCTGTGCAGTTTTCCGCCGGATCCGGTTTGTGACGACACGGTTTTTTCCAAAAGAGACACACTCGCATCGCATATTTTAAACAATTCGGTCGACGAGTTGGCCCGAGTTTTGAAAAGGCTAAGAGGGTGAGCCAGAACATGTGTGGGGGTCGTGGTGGGCCCCGCACAAATCAACGAGAAGGTGAACGTGTGGAGGGCTCCGATCCTCGGTCGGGGTCGGAGTGCCTCCGCGCCCTTCTCGCCGCCTTGCAGAGTGGAGGTTTTGAAAGTGCTGGGCCGAAGCCGAGAGCGAAGCGGGGAAGAAGGGGAGGGCGGTTCGATCGCTCTGCACGCGGCATCGGCTGCGACCTCGACGCGACGCCTGGTGATCGTCGGCGGCGGCATGGCCGCTCAACAGTTCGTCGAAAATCTTGTTGCGCGAGAAGAGTCGATCGGATTCCAGATCACTCTTCTCTGCGAGGAACTCACGCCGCCCTATGACCGCGTTCATCTCGGTCGGATCATAGAGTCCGGCGGAGCTTCAATGAAGTCGGGCCTCGGTTTCCGCGACGTGGACTGGTATCACGAGCATGGCATTCAGCTTCGGCTGAAGGACCGTGTCGAGTCGATCGACCGCGAAGCGCGTACCGTATCGACCGAGTCGGGTGCGAGGGTTGCCTACGATCAATTGGTTATCGCGACAGGCGGTAAGCCCTTCGTACCGCCCATTGAAGGGAACGACCTAGAAGGCGTCCTCACCTACCGAACGCAGGAAGACGCAGAGCGAATCGCGCGGGCGGCACGTAACGCCTCGCGTATCGTGATTGCCGGAGGCGGCTTGCTTGGCCTCGAAGCGGCCCGGGCCGTTCAGAAGCTCGGCTGCGAGGTGGACGTCATCGAAATGGCGCCGCGTCTTCTGCCTCGTCAACTCGATGTCGAGGGCGCAGCAGTTCTTGAACGCCGCATCCGCGGTCTAGGGCTGGGACTTCGCCTATTCACGCGACTTTCCCGAGTTTCGAGTTCCGGAGGCCGGCTATGCCTTGAACTGAGCGACGGCGAGAAACTCGAAACGGACTGCTTGATCTTCGCGGTAGGAATTCGTCCACGTGACGACGCCGCAGCATCGGCGGGGATCGAATGCCATCCGGCGGGGGGCGTTCTGGTTGATGATGGGCTCGTCACAAGCGATCCCGCAATCTTCGCGATTGGAGAATGCGTACGGCATAGAGAGAACGTCTACGGCTTCGTTGCGCCCTGTTATGCAATGGCCGATGTGCTGGCGGACCGGCTCTGCGGAGGCGATCGCATCTTCGAGGGGGCATCGCCGTCGGCGCGTCTCAAGATCGAAGAAGTGGACGTGTCGTCGGTGGGTGAGTCTTTGGCGGACGGGCGACTCGTACGTGATTTGACCTGGCTAGCCGAAGATCAGTACCGACGCGTCGTGGTCCGGGACGGGCATATCGTTGGCGCCATAGCAGTGGGCTCGGGCTCCGAGTTCCCGCGGCTGCAGGAGGCAGTCGCAAAGGAGAGTCGTCTCCGCCCGAGCCAGGAAAGACGCTTCGCAAAGAGCGGCCATCTCTGGAAAGAAGGCACATCAACACCGATCTCCGAATGGCCCGAAGGCGCAATTGTTTGCACCTGCACCGGTGTCACTTGCGGCACGCTGCGCACGGCCTGGGCCTCGGGTTGTCATTCGAGTATCGCGCTCACGGAAGCGACCAGCGCAGGCAGCGTCTGCGGCAATTGCCGGCCACTCCTGGCGGAGCTAGCGGGGGAAGTGGCAGCGTCGCGGCGGCAGGGAGCAGGGACCGCTCTGGGGGCCATTGCAGCGCTGGCACTCGGTCTTGTTGCTGTGACGCTTGTGGCCGATCCGATTCCGATGTCGACCTCGCTTGCCGAGGGGAACTCGATGGACTTCTTATGGCGCGATGGATGGTGGAAGCAGGCGAGCGGGTTCACGCTGATGGGGCTTTCGGTGTTAAGTCTCGCGCTCCCGCTTCGGAAACGGATTCCGGCTTTGGCGAGGACTTCGTTTTCGCGTTGGCGTCTCGTGCATACGGCGCTTGGGCTGGGCACGATGGTGGTGGCGGGTGTTCATTCCGGACTGCGCCTTGGTGACAATCTGAATTTCTGGCTGATGGCGGGATTTCTCGGGTTGATTGCGCTGGGCGCGATGTCCGGGCTGGTTTCGAGTCTTGAACATCGTCTCTCGCAGAGAGCAGGCAGTGCGCTCCGGATGGGCTGGACGCGCGCGCATGTCTTGCTCTTCTGGCCGCTGCCGGTGTTGCTCCTCTTCCATGTATTAGCGGTCTACTTGTACTAGATCCGACTCAGGCCGGACTCAGGCCGGACTTAGGTCCACCTTAGGTCAAACGTAGACCCGGACTCAATCCAAATTAGGTTCGGCCGAGGGCTAAGACTGCGTCCGTTGAAAAGTGAACCAGAGAGTAAGTTGCGCGCCCAAAAAGGGGCGAGGCTCGAAAGGATAGGAGTGTTGTGTCGGGGAAGCGGGGTGCGTTGCTTTGGGCCGTTCTCTCCATTACGGGGACGATCATCTTGGGTTTGCCCATGCTGATGCCTGAACAAATGCAGGCTTCTCCGATCGACCGAACGATCTTCCTGCCCGGGGACACGACCGATGGCCACTATCAGATCGAGATCGAATGCGATGCTTGTCATACGGAACGCTTTTCGGATAAGACGAGCATGCAAGGGGCCTGCGTCGAGTGTCATGCCGCTGAGTTAGAGCGAGTGGATGACTCTCATCCCCGGACAAAATTCACAGATCCCCGGAATGCCGATCGCGTCGAACTCCTCGACGCCCGGTGGTGCATCACCTGTCATCAGGAGCATCGACCGGAGATCACGTCGACGATGGGCCTGAGTCTGCCCGAGGACTATTGCTACCGATGTCATGAAAACATCGCCGAAGAGCGCCCGACGCATGTGGATCTGCCCTTCGACAGTTGTTCCAATTCAGGCTGTCATAATTTTCATGACAATAAGGCGCTCTACGAAGACTTCCTCGTGGATCATCGCGCCGACCCCGACTTCCGCGAAGCCGCCTTTGTGCCGCTTCGCGACTTCAAGTCGATCGCGGTCGGCCGCGAGATCGCGAGCGGCGAGCCGCTCGCGCCGGCGGATCACGATGCGCCGAGAGATCTTCCCGACCTCGATGTCTGGGTCGAAGAGTGGAGCGTTTCAGGGCATGCGGATTCCGGTGTGAATTGCCGCGACTGCCATGCGCCCGAGGAAACGGCTTGGGTCGACAAGCCCAAGCTGGCGGTATGCGAAAGCTGTCACTCGTTGGAACACGAAGGCTTTCTGGCGAGTCGGCACGGCATGCGAATCGCGGCGGGCCTGCCCAAGATGACGCCTGGGCAGGCGCGTCTTCCTATGCATGAGGAAGCGCTTGACCGCTCTCTTGACTGTAATCAGTGTCACGGCGCCCATGCCTATGACACGCGCTTTGCGGCGGTCGATGCATGCCTCGAATGCCATGTGGATGACCACTCGGAATCGTACGCCGCTTCCCCGCATGCCGCGCTCTGGGAGAAGGAGCTTGCGGGCGAAGCCCCGGCCGGTTCCGGTGTTTCATGCGCAACCTGCCATCTGCCCCGCATCGCCGATCCACGCGAGCCGGGTCGTACCCGGGTTGCACACAACCAGAATGATTTTCTGCGACCTCGGGACAAGATGATTCGCTCCTCTTGTCTTGAGTGTCATGGCCTCGCCTTCTCGCTCGATTCTCTGGCTGATCCCGCTCTCGTCGACACCAACTTTACCGGTCGCTCGACCGTGAAGGTCAAGAGCATTCATTACGCAACAAAGCTTCGATGGCAGCTGGAGGGAAAGCCCCCGCCATGGTCCGAAGCCGACAAGGGAAATGAATAATGAAATCTGAAAATCGAAATCGAGTCGCGGTAGTCGGTGCTTGCGCGATCGGACTGCTGGTCCTGGCAGCGTGTCAGCCACCGGCAAGCACGGAAGTGGTGAAGACGGGTGTTGAGCCCAAGGTGATGGCGGATGCACTCCACGCTGTGATGGAGGCAGATAGAACAGTCTATACGCGTAATGTGATCAACCGGCTCGTGAAAGAGGCGAAGGTGATCAAGGCGAGTGAGCATTGGAAAGATGAGCCAGCGCTGCCACTACCGGCGCAGATGTTCCGCATGGGTGCCGAAATGGTCGCCAAGAAAGATGCCGGCTTCAGTTACTCTCTGCTTTCTATTTGGCCCATCAACAAACAGAACACGCCTCGAACCGACGTCGAGATCGAGGGTCTTGAATACGTCGCCGAAAATAAGGGGAGCAACTTCTACGCGGAAGAAATGTTAGGAGAGCAGAAGTACTTCACGGCGGTCTATGCCGATACGGCGATTGCTCCCGCATGTGTGAGCTGCCACAACGAACACAAGGATTCGCCCAAAGTGGACTTCATCCTCGGTGACGTGATGGGCGGCGTCGTTCTTCGAATTCCGATCGGATCATGACAGATCGTCCAGAGGCCCGGCCGCCCGCCGGAAACGATCGAACGATGAGCCTTAGCCGCTTCCCGGCAACCTTTCGGGGAGCGGCTCTGGGGCTGATTGTATGCATCGGCTTCGGTGTGAGCACGGCCGGCTGTGGCGAGACAACGAGCGAGACTACTTCTTCCGCTTCTAAGGACGGGTCGGTTCGCGTGCTTTCTGAGCTTATGGTTGCGCAAAAGGGAGCGCAAAAGGCTGCGAAGGCGAAGCCGGCGATGCCCGAGGCTTCGATCTGGGAGACGCCGCATTCTGATCCGGAGTTGGAGCAGGGGCGTGTCGTCTGGTCGGGCACATGCATCCAATGTCATTCCATTGGTTTGGGGGGCGCTCCGCTGATCGGAAATACGGAACTTTGGTCGCCTCGAATAGAAAAGGGGATCGAAACGCTCGTTTCGCATGCACAAAACGGTTTCTACGGTGATGTTGGGGAGATGCCCGCTCGCGGCGGGAATTTCGAGCTAAGTGATGCCGAGGTCGAAGCTGCGGTTCGCTTCATGGTGTCTCGGGCGGAGCAATAAGCGGGGGAGGGGCGGCAAGAAGGAGAACGAGCGCTTGAAGCGCGGCGCATTTTGATCGATCCTCGAAGGCTTCCTAGAGGAGACCTTCGTATGTACCCCGGTGCCCACGCTGCAGAACATCCCGACAAGCCCGCCGTCATCATGGCGGGTTCAGGTCAGGTGACGACCTACCGCGAGCTCGAGGAACGCTCGAATCAGCTCGCGCAGCTCTGGTGGAGGCTCGGCCTACGCCCCGGCGGACACGTGGCGATCCTGGCCGAGAATACGCCGCGCTACTACGAGGTGTATTGGGCAGCGATTCGTTCGGGCCTCTACCTCACGGCGATCAACCGGTTTCTCTCTGCTGAAGAATCCGCCTATCTCGTCAAAAATTCGGGTTCAACCTGTTTGGTCACCACGCGAATGCTCTCGGAAACAGCGACCGAGATGCTCGAGATGATTCCGGATTGTCCTCATCGCTTCATGATGGACGGCGTGGTCGACGGATTTGAGGCCTACGAGTCGGCGATCGGCGAAATCCCGACGACTCCGCTTGCGTCTCAGCCGCGCGGCGACGTGATGCTCTATTCGTCGGGAACGACGGGACAGCCGAAGGGCATCAAGCGAGCACTCACGGGTTTGCAGATCGACGATCCGAAGATGGTCGGGATCTCCATGATGGAGCGGCACTTGCTCGGCATGAGCGAGGGCACGGTCTATCTGTCGCCGGCCCCACTCTATCATTCGGCTCCTCTGCAATGGTCGACGGGCGTGCATGAGTTGGGCGGCACGGTCGTTGTAATGGAGAAATTCAACGCCGAAGGTTTTCTGGCAGCGATCGAGAAGCATCGAATCACCCATACCCAGGTGGTGCCCACGATGTTTGTTCGGATGCTCAAGCTGCCTGGAGAAACGCGCGGTCGATACGATACAAGTACGCTTGAGAATGTCGTCCATGCGGCGGCGCCTTGTCCCGTCCAAGTCAAGCGACAGATGATCGAGTGGTGGGGGCCAATTATTTGTGAGTACTACGCCGGCACCGAAGGGAACGGCATGACCTTCATTGATTCGCCCCAGTGGCTCGAACATCCCGGCTCCGTGGGCAAGCCCATGACCGGCACGCCGCATATCTGCGACGATGAAGGTATTGAAGTTCCGGTTGGTGAGCCCGGGTTGATCTACTTTGAGCGTGACGCGATGCCTTTCGAATATCACGGCGATCCCGAGAAGACGAAGTCGGCGCAACATCCCCTCCATGCGAATTGGTCAGCGTTAGGTGACGTGGGATATCTAGATGAGGATGGATATCTCTACCTGACGGACCGCAAGGCATTCATGATCATTTCGGGCGGCGTGAATATTTATCCGCAGGAGATCGAGGACTGCTTGATTATTCATGAAAAGGTCGCCGATGCGGCCGTCTTCGGATTGCCGGACCCGGAGATGGGTGAATTCGTTCAGGCGGTTGTGCAGCCCGCGGAAGGGGTCGAGGGCGACGTGGCGTTCGAGAACGAGCTGCGGGAGTACCTGCGTGAAGCCATCGCGCATTACAAAGTGCCGAGGGTGATTGATTTTCGTCCGGAGCTCCCGAGACTGCCGACGGGCAAGTTGTACAAGCGCCTGCTGCGGGACGAGTACATGGAGGAGTCGGGCTGAAGGATTTGATGAATGCTTGATCCGCTACCGGGGCCATGAAAAACTAACGTACTCTCGGGGTGTCGGAGTTGTCGGAGGTGTCATGGTTCACGTGGTCGGACTTTGCGGATGGCTAGTCTTGTTGTCGGTACTCTTGTTCGCGCCGCCCTCCGACATGCCGTCCTGCTCAACCCAGATCAGCTCCTCCACCGGGAAGCCAAGCTCTTTCGCTTTGTCGATGAGTTGTTGGCGCAGGAGCGGCTCGATTTCGGGTGAACGAGCCAAAAGCCATAGATAAGAGCGGTTCGGCCCCGCGACGAGTGCCCACTCGTAGTTCTCTTTGTCCAGTTCGACGACGTTATAGCCGCCGTAGAAAGGGCCGAAGAACGAAACCTTCAGCATGGCCGTCGATTCGTCCTCGACGAAGAACGCCTTGCCTTCGACCTGGCTCCATTCATCGTCTTCAGAGCGGTAGCCCCGGTTCACGACCGTGACGCCGCCCCCGTCACGCAGGCTGTACTGCGCAGTGACGTTCGAGAGTCCGCGTTCGAAAGGATGGTCGAGGCGCGCGATTTCGTACCATTGGCCGAGATAGCGGTCGAGTTCGAAACCCGTGACGGGTGTGACCCCACTCGGCGCTCCTGTGCACCCGGCGAAGACGAGCAAGACCAGGAGCGCGGAGAACTTCGAGGCCAAGAGGGCGCGCGAGCATTTGGCGCTTCGTCTCTGTGATCGCATTCGTGCTCCAGTCCGCGAGAGTCATGCGCGAGGCAGATTCTCAATTAGAGGCCGTGTCAGAATTGAAACGCGAGACCGATTGTAACGCCGTCCTCGATCTCGGGCTCGATGAGGAGCGACCCGTTCGCGGCGGTGTCTGATCGCTTCTTGATTTCTCTACCACGCGATCGTTCCGCGACAGATCTTCCCGGTCGGCCCTCATGAGGACGCGTTGACGGTCGTTCGAGATTTGAGCGCCGCTGAGCCGAATTGCCGACTCATCGGTTTGATGATCCATAACTATCAAATTTTTGAAACATTCCTTGAAAATGTCCGCGGGTCACAAGGCAGTCCCTTCTTTGTGCGAAATAGTATTGGGAATAAATTCCCAAATATATTAAGATCTAGCCCGATCGGACGATTGATCTGAATGAGCAACAACGGTGAATACGGCGCAGGCGCGTCAGACACCCGTGACGAAGGGGACGACGAAATGCGAAACGGAACTCTGAAGGGGCGAATCGCCCAGTTTGGGTCCTTGATTCTTATTGGGCTCTTGGCGGCCTGTTCAGGCGGAGGAGGCGGTGAGTCCTCGTCATCGCCGGCGGCTGTGACGAGTGCTGCTTCGGAAGGCCCCATCTCGGGTTTCGGCAGCGTCATCATGAATGGCGTTCGCTGGAATACCGACGACGCCAACTTCGAGATCAACGGAAGGTCGGGCTCACAGGACGATCTGAGTCTCGGTATGATGGTTCGCGTGGAGGGCCAGCGCTTTGCGGACGGGTCAGCTCGCGCGGATCGCGTGGTTTACGACACCAGGTTGCGCGGCCCCATTCGGAACATCGAGGTGCTGAGTCCGGATTCCCGAGCGCTTGAGATCTTCGGTCTGCGAGTGATTGTATCGAGGGCGGATACGCGTTTTGAACGGACCGATCTCGACGATCTGACCACGAACCGGGTGGTCGATGTCAGTGGTTTCGTGAACGCCGTAGGAGAACTCGAGGCGACCCACCTCCGTCGCCGAGATGAAGCCGTTGTGAGCCAGACGGAAGTCAAGTTCTTCGGCGCCGTCTCGGGGCTGGCAGGCGGGAGCTTCATGCTCGGCACAAGCCAAGTGCTCTTTGATGACGATACTGAATTCGAGGACTTCCCGGAGAGCGCGCTCCGCGACGGCCTCGAAGTTCGGGTCGAAGGCATTCTGCTCGCGAACGACGATATCGCTGCCGACGAAATTGAAAGTCCTCGGGGCGGCGACGATGGCCTGTTTGGTGAGGTTGAGTTCCAGGGTGTGGTCAGCGACTTCGTGAGCCTGGCCGATTTCCGAGTGGCAGGTCGCCCGGTCGACGCGAGTGATGCGCGTTTCGAGCCCGCAGACGCAGGTCTTCTACAAGACGGCATCCGCGTGGAAGTGGAAGGATATGTGAACGACGCCGGTGTGTTGATCGCAGACGAGGTCAAGTTTCGCTCTAACCGGGTTCAGATCAACGCCGAGGTCGCCGCAGACGAGGACGTCGACTCCGTCGGGGGGACGCTCTTCCTCCTCGGAATTCCGATTGATCTCGATGGCCGAACCGAACTCGAAGACGATCGAGACGATCTTGCGGGATTCAGTCTGTCCGATATCCGAGGTGGCGACTTTCTTGAGATCGAAGGCATAGCGACACCGGATGGCCGCGTGATCGCAACCGAAATCGCACGAGCCGAAACGGGGGATCTCGAGCTTGAGGGGCCGGTCGACATGATCGATCCCGAAGGCCGTGTGTTCACGATTCTTGGCGTGACAGTTCCGACGGATGCCTTGACCGAATTCGAAAACGACGATGAAGGTGTGATCAGTGAGTCCGATTTCTATGCTCGACTCGTTCCAGGCCTGATCGTCAATGCCGAGGACGAGGAAGACGGAAACCAGGCCGTGTTCGATGTCGCCGATGAGGTGGAGATCGAAGAGCCCGATCTTGAAGAGGGTCGCGATGACGATGACGATGACGATGACGATGACGATGATGATGATGATGATGCGGATGATGCGGATGATGACGACGAGAGCGAAGACGACCACGACGACGACTAGTCCGGGCAGATGACCGACCCGTCGGGATTCTGCTGAATCTCGACGGGCTCGGTTCGGAGCGGGCTTTTGGTGTGGGCGAACGAAGCAGGCCGAACTCGCCGACCCTGCACCTGCTATTCGTATCTGGGTGATGAGGCTGATCTGAAGTGCCCCGAACGAATCCAGACTCTTTTGAAAGAGCGGTTGAGACGCTTTTGCGGCCCCTCGTCCGCCTGGCTCTCAAACGAGGGGTCGCGTTCGGTCGGTTCGCGGAAATCGTGAAACGTTCCTACGTCTCCGCGGCACAGCGGGATTTCGATGTGCCGAATAGGAAGCTATCCATGTCACGTGTTGCGGTCCTGACGGGTTTGACGCGCAAGGAGGCGAGTCGCCTGATGCAGGACGACCCCGACGAGGCCATTGGCGACCGCATTCGGCGTCAGGTGAATCGCGCGGCCCGAGTCGTGACGGCCTGGGTCGAGGATGAGACCTTTCACGACGGTCGGGGCGCGCCGGCATCGCTGCCCTTCGAGTCGGCGTCCCAGCCGAGTTTTACGGATCTCGTCTCGGCGCACGGCGCGGATGTCCCGGCGCGTGCCGTGCTCGATGAGCTGGTTCGGGTTGGGGCGGTGGGAGAACGAGCGGACGGCCGCCTCTACCTCATCGAGCGTGTTTATCTCCCGAGAGCAGACGAGGGCGCGAAGTTTGACATTCTCGGGACGGATGTCGCCGATCTCGTTTCTTCTATCGAACACAATCTGGACCCTGGTCCACAGCCTCCCTTTTTCCAGAGGAAGGTCGCCTACGACAACCTGCCGCTCGACTATTTGCCGCGTCTTCGCGAGTTACTGGCCGAGAGAGGGCAGTCGCTTCTAGAGGAACTCAACGCGGACATGGCGGCACAGGACCGAGATACGAATCCCGATTCCGGCGATTCTGAAAGTGAAGCCCGATCCAGAGCCATGATCGGGATCTACTACTACGAGGAATCGCGAAATGAAGACGAATAGCGAACCGGCTTGGGTCAAATTCCGCCGAACGGCGTCGATCTTTCTAATCTCCTCGCTTGCTCTAACGGCCTGCGGACCGGGGGGTGGGGGAAGTGTTGCCGATAATGGCGGTATGAGTGGCACCGGCATTAGCCAGGGGTCGATCAGCTCATTCGGCAGCGTGTTCGTCAACGGCGTTCGATGGGATCTCTCTGCTGCCACGGTCGAGATCGACGGGGAAAATGCGAGCGAAGGAGATCTTCGCGTGGGCATGGTGGTTCGGATCAAGGGCGACTTCGAGAGCGGGAACCTGAACGGGACGGCCATCGAGATCAAGTTCGAGAATCTCATCGAGGGCCCGATCGAGAACACGCCTGTCGAGACGGCTCCCGGTCTCGAGAAGACCTTCAGTATTCTGGGGCAGACGGTTGTGGTGGCCGCAGGCTCTACGGTTTTTGATGAGGGAGCAAGCTTCGAGAGCATTGCTGAGGACGACGTTTTGGAGGTGACTGGATTCGAAGATACGATGGGTGGGATCCTGGCCACACGGGTCGCGCTTCGTGGCGTATTTCCGGCCGATAACGAGGTGGAGCGCACAGGCGAGGTGGCTAATTTCGTCTCGACTTCGAGCAGCGCAGGCGTCTTTGATCTTGGGACGTTGACGGTCCGCTACACGGCGGACACGGATTTTGCGGACGTGACACGCGCGACGTTGCTGAACGGGGACCGGATCGAAATCGAGGGCACGCTCCGCCCGTCAGGGACCGAGATCGATGCGACGGAAATTGAGCTCGTCGAAGACGACGAGCTGGACGGACTCGATCTGGAACGGGTTGAGGTCGAGGGCGTCGCCGTGGCGTGTCCCGAATCGATGGAGTTCTGTGTTGGTGGGATTCCGATCGATACTTCGATGGCCACCTTTGATCCGATCGGTTTTGTGCCCATGATCGGGGACGAGATCGAAGCGGAAGGGCCTTTGGTGAACGGTGTGCTTGTGGCTTCGGAGATCGAGTCCGAGGGAGACGATGCGGACGAGGGGAATGTGATCATTGAGGCGGCAGTGACCTCAGTTAACGCTTCGGCTCGAACCCTCTTCATCCTTGGGATCACTGTGGCCGCAGATGGCGATACGTTCATCGAGGACGACAGTTCTGCTAATGATGAGAACTTCATGTTTAGCGAAATTATGCCTGGCGACTTCGTGGTTATCGAAGGCGTATCTACGGGAGCCGCCAGCGTCCGGGCCTTTTCGATTGCGCGGGACGATGCGACGGTAGGAGATGACGACGTAGTGCTCGAGGGGCCTGTCACTGCGCTCGACACTGTAACGCCGTCGATCTCAGTGCTTGGGCAGGTTATTCCTCTGGATGGAGGCACGCTCTACTTCGATGATGGCGAGAACGTTCGAAGTGAAGAGGAGTTTTTCCGAACACCAGGGGATGTTATGCTTGGCGATGTGGTTGAGGTGACGGATGCCTCCGCCTCAAACCTTTCAGCTTTGACCGAAGTGGACGAGGTGGAGATCCAGTAGGAAGAAGATGAGGAGTGATCTGGTCGGGGGGAGTTCGCGTCGCAAGGGAAAAACGGTGTCGGATTGGTAAATCATGAAGCGAACGGGATAGAGACTCCGGGGAAGGGCAGCGTGCGCCTAGCGAGCCACCGCCGGTAGCTCGGCCAGCACCTCGCGGGTCGCCCGTATCAGCGCACTCTCACGGTCATCGTTGACCAGCGCACCGCCCGCCCTAATTTCGACTTCACCCGTGCCCTGCCAGATGGTTTTGCCACTGGCCGAATCGGCAATCGAGATCGAGAGGGTGTTCATGATAAACCTCTTGTCGACGTAGAAGTCCGTGTCCGGGTCGGCCGCATTGACACGGCGGCGCGTTTCCTCACTGTCGAGCATGAAGCCCACGGCGAGATCGGCATCGGCGGCATTTCCGGCTCGGTAGCCCTTCTCCTTTAACGCTCCGTCGATCGCAGCTTGAACTTGTTCCGAGATTCGAAGCGCATCCGCACTCTCGCCGGAGACCGTGGCAGTCGAGGGCAGCGAAAAGTAGGTGCTGTAGGCCGAAAAATTTGCGTCCGGAGCCGCGTCAATTGTGACGGCGACCGTCGCGCAGGCCAGACTTGCGAGCGCGAGCGCGGCGAGTGCGAACTTTATTGAGTGCATAGAATTTTTCCCGTCCTATTCCATCGTGACGAGGAGATCCCCCGTTTCAATATGCTCGCCGGCCGCAACATGGATCGTCTTGATTCGACCATCACTTGGCGCGGTCACGCTTGATTCCATCTTCATCGCCTCGATCGTGCAAATCCGCTCGCCTTCGGTCACCGTATCGCCCTCTGCATGTGCATGATTGACGAGTAGACCCGGCAGCGGAGCACCGACCTGCTTCTCATCGTCCGGGTCGGCCTTCGGGTGCTTCTCGATCTGAATGCCGAGCGTGCGGTCCGGTACGAGGATGCGACGGGGCTGCCCATTGAGTTCGAAGAAGACGGTCCGCTTGCCGTCCGCGTCGACATCGCCAAGGGCAACCAGCCGAATAACAAGGCCTTGCCCCGGTTCTATCTCGAGATGGATCTCTTGTCCGAGTGCCATGCCGTGGAAGAAGACGGCGGTCGGAAGGAACGTGACATGCCGGCCCAGCGCATGCTGTCGCTCGATGAAATCGAGGTAGACCTTCGGGTAGAGGGCGTAGGACAGGCCTTCGGCTGCGGTGGCGGGTCGGCCGAGTTTGTTCGACAGCTCTTCTCGCAAGGACGCGAGGTCGGTATCGGGAAGACCGGCTCCTGGACGTTCCTCAAGTGGCTTTCGATCCTTGAGAACGATCTTTTGGATCGTTTCCGGGAAACCGTAGGGTGGATGTCCGATTCGGCCTTCGAAGAACTCGATCACGCTGTCCGGGAAAGTCAGGTTCTGGCCGCGCTCGACTACTTGCTCGGGCGTGAGCCCGTTCGAGAGCATATAGAGCGCCATGTCGCCGACGATTTTCGAGGACGGCGTCACCTTGATGAGGTCACCAAAGAGGCGATTCACTTCGGCGTACATGCGCGTGACGTCGCGCCAGCGTTCGCCGAGGCCCATCGAAATCGCCTGCGTGCGCAGATTGGTGTACTGGCCGCCCGGAATTTCGTGCTCGTAGACTTCGGCGCTGCCGTGATAGGGCCCCTTGTCGAAGGCGCGGTACTGCCGGCGAGCCGATTCCCAATACGCATCGAAGGGCAGCAGCTTTTCGAACTCAAGCTCCGTCGGCCGCGGGGATTGATCGAGCATGGCAACCACGCTCTGGAGATTCGGCTGGCTCGTCGAACCGGAGAGCGGGCCGAAGGCGCAATCAATCGCGTCGACACCGGCTTCGACAGCGCGCATGTAGGAGGCGCCCTGAATTCCGGACGTATCGTGCGAATGCAGATGAATCGGAACGTCGACTTCCTGTTTGAGGACTTCGACGAGTCGCCCCGCCGCGTAGGGCTTGAGGAGTCCCGCCATGTCTTTGATTGCAAGCAGATGAGCTCCCCGCGAAACGAGGTCTTTCGCAAGGTCAACGTAGTAATTGAGCGAGTAGCGTTCGCGAGACGGATCGAGGATATCGCCCGTGTAGCAGAGCGCGACTTCGGCGAGTCCGCCGGATTCACGTACGGCGTCGATCGCGACCTGCATCTGATCTGGCCAGTTGAGGGAGTCGAAAATGCGGAAAACGTCTATGCCCCGGGCTCTGGACTCTTTGACGAACTCCCGAACGACATTATCAGGGTAGGTCGTGTAGCCGACTGCGTTTGCGCCGCGGAGGAGCATTTGGAAAAGAATGTTAGGCACAGCTTCTCGGAGCCGTCCGAGGCGTTCCCACGGATCCTCGTCGAGGAATCGCATGGAGACGTCGAAGGTTGCGCCGCCCCACATCTCGAGTGAGAAGAGCTGCGAAGCCTCGCGCGCAACGACGGGAGCAATCGCGAGCATGTCTCGCGTCCGGAGACGCGTGGCGAGCAGCGACTGATGCGCGTCACGGAAAGTCGTGTCCGTTATGAGGACGGGTTTATGGTCCAGCATCCACGAAGCGAATTTCTCAGCGCCGAGCTCATCGAAACGCTGTTTCGTGCCCGCTGGCGGTGCGGTCCCGCGGTCGAATGACGGGATATGGGTCTCAAGGCGGAACGACTCCGGATTGACGCGCTCAACACTCGGCTTGCCGTTGACCGTGACATCGGCGAGATACTGAAGCAGCCGCGTGCCGACCCCCCGATCGCCCTCGAAGTCGAGGAGTTCGGGCGTTTCGGCGATGAAGTGCGTATCGCATTTGCCCGCGATGAAGGTCGGATGTGCCAGGACCTTCTTGAGGAAGGCGATATTGGTTTCAACGCCACGCACGCGGAACTCGCCGAGGGCACGCAGCCCTCGAGTTGTGGCCTCTTCGAGATCGCGACCGCGTGTGGTCAGCTTAGCGAGGAGCGAATCGTAGTAGGGCGTGATGTAGGCACCGGGGAATGCGTTGCCCGCATCCAGGCGTACGCCGAGCCCGCCTGGCGAGCGGTAAGAGATCAATTGGCCGTAGTCTGGCATGAACTTTTTTTCCGGATTCTCTGTCGTAACCCGACATTGAATCGCGAATCCGCGCGGGACGACCGTTTCTTGCGAGACGCCGATTTCGGAAAGCGTCTTGCCTTCCGCGATCATGATCTGGCTGGCGACGATGTCGACCCCCGTGATCTCTTCAGTCACCGTATGCTCGACCTGAAGACGCGGATTCATCTCGATGAAGTAGTGCTCGTCGCCGGAGATGAGGAACTCGACCGTGCCCGCATTGCGATAGTTCACGGCTTTTGAGAACCGAACCGCCGAGTTGCAAAGCTCGTCGCGAAGCTTCGTAGGAAGGTTAGGGGCGGGCGCCATCTCTAACACCTTTTGGTGTCGACGCTGGATGGAACAATCGCGTTCGTGGAGGTGGACAACGTTGCCGTGGGCATCGGCGAGGATCTGGACCTCGATATGCTTGGGTCGTTCGATCAGCTTCTCGACGAAGACTTCGTCGTTGCCGAATGCACTGCCCGCTTCGCGGCGCGCTGACTCGAAGGCTTCATTGAATTCGGATTCTTCGCGGACGACGCGCATGCCGCGTCCGCCGCCGCCGCCGGATGCTTTCACCATGACGGGGAAGCCGACTTCTCGGGCGAGCACGAGGCCTTCTGCGGTGGTGTTGGCCGGCGGCGTGCCGGGAATGATCGGGAGGTCGGCGGCCTCGGCGGCCGCGCGCGCTCTGACCTTGTCGCCGACGCTATTCAGGACGCTCGGCGGCGGCCCGACGAAAATCATGCCCGCCTGCTCAACGGCTTCAGCGAAATCAGCGCGTTCCGAGAGGAAGCCGTAGCCCGGATGGATGGCCTGGACGCCCGTGTTCTTCGCGATCTCGATGATGCGCGGGATATCGAGATAGACGCCAACGGGATTGCCGCCTTCGCCGAGGGAATACGCCTCATCCGCCTTGAAGCGATGCAGGGCGTAGCGATCTTCGAACGAGTGGATGCCGATCGTGTGGATTCCGAGCTCGGCGCAGGCTCGGTGAATACGAATGGCGATCTCGCCTCGATTGGCGATGAGGAGGCGTTTGATCTTGGTGGTCATGGGGTTCCTTAGATATTCAGGCAACTCTATATATAGGGTCGCGACGGCGTCTGCGTTTCTCAATCGGAGAAAATAGGGCTCTCTGGAGAACTGTCACCCGGCACTTTTGGGGTATCGAATTCGAGGCTCTCCCGGCCTCTTCTGTGTACATCCGGCATTCTTGCGCATTTTCCGTCAGGACGAGAATTTCCTGCAGTAAATGCAGGTTCAGTAAATGCAGGTTTCCCGCTACGGAATTGCATGCAGAACCGCATCTCGCGCCTATTTCTCTTCGCGGGTCCAGGAGATTCGAAACTCGCCCGACGCAGGTTTTTGTAGCTCGACAAATTGGGGAGCGATGTTGAGCGCATCCGGTGGCCCGCTGAGCGGCTCGACGCAGAGTGCGTGGGGAAGCGCGTCGTAGACGACCCAATGATCCAGGTCTGAAGAGAGCGTGAGGGTAAGTGCGTTCGGCCAGCGAATGCGTGGGTTGTTTTCGACCCCTGTGAACGTGTCATCGTAGGGCCCCGGGACGGGAGTAACGGTCTCGCCCGTCGGAATATCCTCCGCGTCTCGCACGTAGACTTGAGTTGCTTGAAAGTCGAGTTCAGCGGCCGCACCGCGGGCGAGCTGTCTGCGGAACCACGGATGCCATCCCATCGAGAAGGGGAAATACGTGGACTGTGTGCGTATTTCAAGTTGGCAGCAGAGGCTCTGATCGTGGAGCTCGATCCGTTGACGCACCTCTCCGGCCCACGGCCAATCGGGTCCCAGGTCGATGGAAAGCGTGCAATGCGACTCGTCGACGCTTTCGACGGCCCAGACCCGGTCGAGGACCGTCCCGTGAATCGCGTGCGGCGGCATGCGGAGCGGCAACTTATGCTGCACGCCGTCGAGCTCGAACTCGCCGCGGCGAATCCGTGAGGCCCAGGGCGCCATCGGATAGCTACCCCAGGCGAGTCCAGGATCCGGGCTCTGCGCCACCTCGGGATCGCTCTCACGCACGAGCAGCTCAAGCCCGTCCACTTCAAACGAAGCGAGCCGCCCGCCAATTTCTTCGTCGATCGCCACACGCGCGTTCTTCGATTCGAGTGTGATCAAATCGGGAGTATCCGCTTCGAGCGCGGGGGATAGTCCTTCTCGATGTCACGGTTCTTGCGCTTCTCTCGGGCGGCCAACGGGGCTTTCCTCCTGGACCCGCACTCACGGCAAACCCGTTCGTCGCTGCAGGTGCCGGCCGATGCGGAATTTGAGCGGGTGAATGTGATCCGAAATGATTGGCCGGGAGGATACCCGCCTCGGCCGGCTCGGCCAAAGTCGTGCCGCCCGCGCGGCCCCTAGGCCCCCTTGTTCGGATTGGCCAAAGCAGCGAAACGGGCTTCAAACTCCGCTTTGGGCCGCGCTCCGGAGATCTGATCTACGACCTGTCCCGCCTGAATGACGAGGAAGGTCGGCATGGATCGGATTCCGTATCGGCCCGCTAGCTCGATCTCCTCGTCGACGTTCACTTTGGCGACACGGACTTTGCCTGCGTAATCCGAAGCGAGGTCTTCGAGAATAGGTTGGACGCGGTGACACGGAGCGCACCAATCTGCCCAAAAGTCGACGATGACCGGCAGATCAGACTCGAGGACATGTGATTGGAAGGTTTCTTGCGTGACGGCTTTTAGTTCAGACATTGCAATCTCCTGTTTTCCTTCGTTTGATCATTTGGGATTCGTGCGATGCGGTCGATATTTTTGTTAGGCAACGTGTAGGCCGCATTCCTGTTTCAATCCAAAGAAGCGCGTGTCCCGCACGTTCTCCTCTCCGTCTTCTGCGGCTCGACTGGTATGGACATCTCCCACGGTGGCGAAGCCCTCGAAGAAGAGAGGGTGGTAGGGCAGATCGTTCTTCTTCAGGTACCCGTGGAGATCACGGCTCGTCCAGTCCAGAATGGGGAGGTACTTCACGCGACCCCATTGTTCGCCGATCACCGGGAGTTCTTTGCGATGATCGGTCTGGTCTGCACGGAGCCCCGCAATCCACGCGGTCGCGCCGACATCGTCGAACGCCGCTTGCATAGGCTCGACTTTTCGAATTCGGTCATAGAGATCGAGGGATTCGACCTGCTCGTCTTCCCAGAGTCGACCATGCAGGGCCTCCATTCGAGCGGGGGAAAGCGCCGCACTCACGACGTGAAGATTGAGGTCAAGTCGGTCTTCAAGCTCCTGCGCAAATCGGTAGGTCTCTTCAGGCAGGTAGCCCGTATCGACCCATACCAGCGGGATGCCCGGCACGACTTCTTGCGCGAGGTGAAGAAGGGCGGCGGATTGAATCCCGAAGCTCGTGCTCATTACGAGACCCTCGCCATGACGCGCGGCGGCGGCTTTAATGAGGCGACGAGCGTTTCGTTCCTGGGCTGGGACAGATGCGGCAATCGATGTCATGTCTTTGACCTCCGAACGGCATTTTGGGGCCGAACGAGGCGTGGACAAGCGCTCTGCGCGGGAAGGACTGTTCCGCGAGTGAGTCAGACGTAAAGTCCAGTATAATCAACTACTTAGGGATGACCCATGGCGCTGGGGAAAGACGCTCGTCCAGCCATTCCAGGCATCCCGCAAGCTTTGCAGAGAGATGCTTGCGGCTCGGGTAGACCACGAATACGCCTAGATCGACGGGGCGATAGTCGGTGAGCGTTTGGACGAGTGCGCCGCTTTCGAGGGATCGATTGACGACCCAGGACGGGAGGCGCGCTATCCCCAAGCCGGCGACGGCCATTTGGCTCACGGCTTCAAAGTCGTTGGCTTCGGCCCGAGGCTCAACCGAGAACTTTGTTAGGCCATTCGGTCCTTCGAATTCCCAGACGAAGCCGCCAATTCCTGCAGTCATGACGAGCGTATCGTGATCGGCGAGATCTTCCGGCGTCGAAGGTGCGGGGTGCGATGCCAGATACGAAGGTGCGGCGCACACGTATTGCAGAGTGGGACCGAGCCGGCGTGCGATCAAGGAGGAGTCGGCGAGTTCCCCGACCCGAATTGCGAGATCCCAGCCTTCTCCGACGAGATCGCGTGCCGAGTCGGAGAGGTCAAGATCGATACGCAGATCTTCGTACTGAGCCGCGAACTCCGCGAGGGCAGGGGCGATATAGCGTCGACCAATCTCGATGGGGGCCGTCACGCGAAGCAGGCCACGCGGCGTATCGCCCGCGCTGGCGACGATCTCATTGGCCTGGTCGACTTCGGCGCGGAGTGCCCGGCAGCGCTCGGCGTATTCGGCGCCCACATCGGTCAAGGAAAGGTTGCGGGTGCTGCGCTGCAAGAGGCGAATGCCGAGGGCCTCTTCGAGTACAGAGACGCGGCGGCTCACCGTACTCTTGGGCATTCCGAGAACGCGTCCGGCGCCGCTAAAGCTCGCGCTCTCCGCCACCTGGGCAAAGATCAGCATGTCGTTTACATCGACCTCGCGGGACATAGCGGGAGACTAGCGGTCCCGAGGGCAATCGACCTGCTCTCGGGAGCGCGCATTCGCTTCGGGAATCGACACCTCGTCCTGTACTATGAGCTCGCGCGAAACACGCAGGAATCGAAACGGGAGGAAGCAAGTAGATGCAAATCGCCGTCATCTTGACGACGCTCTCGCTCGGCTCGATTCTCCTCGGAGTGATCTTGTTGCCGATCGTCGTCGTGCGCCTGCCCGAGGATTATTTCGCCCGGGCGCCAGGGGAAAGCCGCTGGCCCGATTGGAGCCCTGGGCGCAAAGTTCGTGCGTTCGTGCGCAGCGTGCTCGGGCTCGGGTTTGTGGCGGTCGGTGTCGCGCTTCTCTTCTTGCCCGGGCAGGGCGTGCTCATGATCTTGGCGGGCGTTGTCGTCGCCGAATTTCCCGGCAAGTACCGGATCGAGCGATGGATCCTCCGGCAGTCGGCTGTGCTCTCCGCGCTCAACGCAATTCGCCGCCGGTTCGGGAAGGCACCGTTTAGGATTGAGACGTGGACCGAAGATTGCGCCTAGGAGATGAGGATAGATATTCCGCTGCCCTCGGCCGTCCTAAGCCAACTGAAAGCCTCCTCATTTCGGAATCCGTGCAAAGCGCAATCTTCTGTCCACCTCCCGAGGATTAAGGGCGAGAGAGGAAGCTTCGTCCAGAGGAGGGGGACTCCTGCCTTGCATGGCCGTGATGCGTTCTATGCACGTGCGCGCCATAAGAGACGCCTCGGGCGGGTCGCGAGCGCCTAGATCTCGCCCGGATCGCATCAATTCTCGGTCGAGAACGCCCAAAAAATTCATCTGAATCAGCTGTTGGCTGGATTCAGGGGCCCTTCCTGGGTACCGCCAATCGGAAAGGCGCGATATTCTCAAGTCCGTCTCGCCATCTGGCCCGGATCTTTCCGGTCTCCAGGACCTCCACCACGGATAGCCAAAACTGGACAGGAGGAAAAAGCGAACGAATCCGGAGAGTTGGCCGAGCGGTCGAAGGCGCACGCTTGGAAAGCGTGTGTAGGGCAACCTACCGTGGGTTCGAATCCCACACTCTCCGCCATTTTCGCTGGTCTTGCGGAGACCATTGAGCAGGGCTCTAGTCAATCTGGGGAATTCGGCGCAGATCGGGCGTTTCGTGGGGATTCCGACTTTGGGAGCCAACCGGAGACTCGGACCTAGCCCCGTCGATCTACAATTATGGGAGCGAAAGTCTCTACCCTTACACGCCAGTGGAGGGGTGAGTTCTAGGGTCCATAACGCATAATCGATTCAAGACCGCTGACCTTGCTTCGCAAAAGTGGCCAAGTTTTGAGCTGCTTCTTTCCGGCTCATTCCCTCCGACTTGGCAGGACTCATATATCCAATCGTCGAGTGCCTTTTAGACCAACCCGCTCTTTGACACGCGAAACGCACGACACAACATGCGCACTGGATAAGACGCCTTCTCCACATCGATGACCGCGAGCCTCATCGACTTCGCGCTGATGCCGAGCTCCATTGCTATGCCCGCCATCGATCGATCGCTTTGCCTCATCCGCTTCGTGCAGGGGCAATCGTAGGCTGTCTGTTGTGTTGGATGGCCGAGTGTTCGCTTGTGAGGACACGCAGAAGACGACCTGAGAACACGAGGCCCGAGCTGCGAACTTCTGTTACGATCGCCTCGATCCACTCCGAGCGTGCGCAATCGCCACGACGAGGAGCCCGAAGCATGGAGTCTTCGGCCGGGGAAGCGGAGCACGAGAGATGTCAGGTCGGAAGGTCTTGTATGCAGCTCTCGGAATTCTCCTCGCCGTGCTCTTCTTTTTCACACAGTTCCAGTTACAACCCGACGAACGGCCGCTCGGCGAGGTCGAGAGCATCCTTGAGCTTGCCCGACGAGACGACCTCAACATCGTTTTTGTCCTGATCGACACTTTGCGCGCGGACCGACTCGCAAGCTACGGCTACGAGCGCCCGACCAGCCCGACCTTGGATCGTCTTGCGAGCACGGGCATCCGCTTTTCCTCGCACTACTCGCAATCTTCCTGGACCAAGACTTCGATGGCGTCGATCTGGACCGCGATGTATCCGCATCGAAACGGTATCCTGCGATTCGATCATGCTCTGCCGGGGGCCGCATTGCTACCCGCCGAAATTCTCCGCGAGGAAGGTTTTTCCACCGCCGCAATCTGGCGGAACGGGTGGGTGGCCCCGACCTTCGGCTTCGACCAGGGATTCGAGACCTATCATCGCCCGTCGACCGGGATGCAGATCGGTTTCCAGCGGCGGGAATCGAAGAATCCCTATGCCAAGCTGGCGGGCTCCGATGTCGACGTGACAGAGAACGCCGTGGAGTTCCTTCGCCTTGCCGGCGAAAACCGATTCATGCTCTATCTCCATTATATGGACGCGCACCAATACATGTCAGACGAGACGTCTGCGCTCTTTGGCAGCTCATACTCCGACCTCTACGACAACTCGATCCACTGGACCGATCGAAACATCGCCTCGCTCATCAAGACGCTCGAGGAAGAAGGCCTTCGCGACAAAACGATCGTGGTGATTACCTCCGATCACGGCGAGGCCTTCGGCGAGCACGGCGCGGAGGGCCACGCAAAAGATCTCCATGCCGAGGTGATCCGTGTCCCCTGGATCCTCAGTCTTCCGTTCAGCCTCGCTGAGGGCATCGTCGTTGATCGCCTGAGCGAGAATGTCGATATCTGGCCCACGCTCTTTGATCTCATGGGGGCCCCGGAACTCGAATATGCGGATGGCCGGTCTAGGCTTCCCGAAATTCTGATGAGCGGCGGCCGCCCGGACTTGGTCGAAAAAAAGCCCGACTCGCGACCGCTATTCGCTGAACTCGATCGCGCCTGGGGTAAAGCGGAAAAGCCATCCGATCCGATCGTCGCTCTCACTCTCCCGGAAAGACGCTACCTGCGTGTGCTTGACCCAAAATCGATCCGGCCGCCGCCCGGCCAACGCGGTCGCGGTAAGAGCACATCGCTGCTCTACGATCTACGCAACGATCCCCTGGAGCAGAACGACCTGCTCGAGCGGGGAGGGGATAACGAGTCCGCGGCGAAATTTGATGAGATGGTCGATGAAATCCTCGCCCGCCCCCCGCCGCCTTGGCGCGATGACGTCGGACGAGTAGATCTCTCGGATATGCAGAAGGGCCAGCTTCGCGCGATCGGCTACGCGATCGAGTGAAGGGCAAGGCGAGGGGCGAGGCGGAGGCGAAAGCCACGTCCCAGAGACAAATGCTAGCTTTCGCCAGCGTCAATCTCGATTTCACCTCAAGAGGTCGATCGAGTATTTGCAAGAATGCGGATCAAGAAAGAAGGAGTGGGATGTGAGTCGAACGGTGCTTTGGATCGCGAGCTTGCTAGGTGCCGCCGCCCTCGGCTGGGCAGCGGCGATGTACGTCCAGGCGGGCGCTCCGCTGGAGGGAGACGGCGATGCTTATGTGCGCTTCGGGAACGCGCTCCGCACGCCTGATGCCCTCCAGCGAACGGAGACCCTCGTCAAGCTGACCAAGCAGCTCACGCCGGAGACGCTGCCGGGCGCGATCCGTGCGTACCACGACGACCTCTATCCTCTCGATTCCGTCGACCTCCGCATCCTGTTGGCCTACTGGGCGAAAGAACAGCCCCGGGGGATGCTTGAGGAGGTCGCGGGGTGGAGCGACGTACGGGTCCAGCGCCTTGCCGCCGCGCAGGCAATCGCCCAAGTGGCGGAGCGCGAAGGCTACGACGCGGCACGTGCGATCTATGACGAGATGCCCACTCATATGCGCGATGCAGGGCTGCCTAACCTCGTGATTGGCATGATCGATTACGGGCAGCTCGAAGACCTTGCCGGCTTCATTACGAGCTTCGAGAGCCCTGACGAACGCGAGATGGTGGCGAGCATCGCGATGCACCAGATGATTCGGGCCCACGGACCCGCCGTCGTGCAGACCTGGATCGAAGGCCTGCCGGTCGGCCGTGGTAGCTCGAACGATCTCCAGCGAGTGGGATTCCGCGCCGCGCAGTCGGCCCACCTCGACAATGGGCATCGCGACGAATTCATCGACTGGCTCGAGCGGTCCGATGGGGCACCTTGGGCGAAGGGCGCATGGCGAAGCATCGCAGTGCACTGGATGCGAGCGGATCCACTCGGCGGAATCGAATGGGCAAGATCCCTTCCGGCCGAGCGCGGCCGAGATGACGTTGTGGCGGAGGCGATCCGAATCTGGTCCGTTCGGGATGCGGAGAAGGCACGCGAATGGATCCTCGGGCAGGCGCCGAACGAAGAGTTAGACCGAGGCACCGGCCGCCTCGCCGTGCATTACGCCTTAGAGAAGCCGTCCATCACGCTCGCGATGATGACGCGCATCATCGCGCCCGAGACCTTTGGGAACACCCGTCGAAGCGTCGAGCATCGCTGGAACGCGTTGCCGGAAAAACGACGAAACGAGCTCATCGAACGTTCTAAAGCGCTGTCCCGCGCTCGACGCGCGGAGGCCGCTGCTCAGGGATAGCCTTCTCCGAGCCGGCCCTGGATTGCTCGCCAATGAACCGAGTAGGAACCGCCAAGGAACCGCCAATGAGCCGGCAATGGCCGAGTAGGAACCGGGGGAGGGCCCGGGCGACGCGATGCTAGTCGCGCTTGAGTGTGGAAAACCGGGAGGAGAGTTCGCGTGCTCGAGGGCTCCGGGCGAAGAACATTGCCCGGCGCGCCACGTCGACGAGTTCGCGCGGCGGGTTAGTCGTATCCGCTTCGGTGAGCAAGGAGTCCATCAGCGCGAGGGCCGCTGCTCCGTTCCGAGGGCTCTCGTCAAGAACGCGGCGCAACCGCGCGCGACCCGCTTCGGTTTCGTCGGCGCTGAGTTCGAAGCGCGCCAGCGCGAGCGCCGCGGCGGAGTCGTGATTCGGTTGGCCCTCTTCAAAGGCGGCCGCTTGTCGTAACGTCGCTCGGGCGACCTCGGAGTGACCGAGACCCTGCTCTAGAGACGCGAGGCTCAACAAGGTCTCGACCGAATACGGTTCGACTTCGAGCGCGTGTTCCAAGTCCGCACGAGCGCCCTGGTTGTCTCCCGCCGCAAGTCTTTGCTCTCCGCGCGTCGTGAGAAGAACGCGTCGACGGGGCTGTTTCACGATCAACTCGGAAAGTGAATCGATTGCCTCATCCCGTCGGCCTAATGCGACGAGGTACTCAAGCTTAACATCGAGCGCAGCCTCGAAGGCCGGCAGCGAAAGGTCGGCTCCCGACTTCGCGATTACGGACAGTCCTGCCTCTGGCCCGCTCGCTCGCACTCGTGCGCGGGCGGCGTTGGCCAGGGCTCGACCCTGCATGCCGGGAATCGCGGAGAGCCGTACGAACATCTGCTGCGCGAGATCGCGCGATCCAGTGGCCTGCCACTGCTCAAGGAGCCCCTCGATTGCATCTGCATCGTTGGGATCGACCTCGAGGAGGCGGTGGAGCACGAAGGCTCGCCCCTCACGATCGCCCACGGCCTCCTGGATCTCGGCGAGGGCTCGCGAGCTGGCGACGTGGGGCGGTGTCATCCGCGCTGCCTCTCGGAAGTGACTCGTGGCCTTCGCCCAATTTCCGAGGCGTTCGTAGGCGTTGCCTGCGAGGTAACGCACGTCGGGATTGTCGGGCCACATCCGAACCGCCTCTTCGAGCTTCGTTGCGGCCGCGGGAAGGTCGCCTTTCGCAAGCAGCAAGCGACCTTCGATGACCGCGCGATGAACGTCGAGCTTAATCTCGTTCAGACTCGATTCTGCCTCTTCGAGCCGACCGAGAATGATCTGAAAGTCGGCTC
>JBDNFB010000142.1:0-42723 GCA_041690055.1 Myxococcota bacterium
ACAGGCACGAAGGCCGACCCCGACGTTTCGCTCACGCTCCCTTTTCCTATCTCCAAGGAAAGCTTCACGCGAAAAGTCTGGCGCGACCTCTCGGGCCAGACAGGATGGACCCAACTCGTCGGGACCTTCAAGCGCGATGTCGGCCTTGGCCAGGGAAGGACCCAGCGCAACCAAGGCCTGGAGTCCGGCGAAAAGCCCGATGTCGGCTGGCATAAGCTGCTTCCCGTCGCGATCTCGAACGGCGCGATTTTCGGCATCCTCGCACTCTGCGGTCGCCCCGAGCTCTACCTCCTCTGGGTCGTCGCCCTGCTCACGACCTATCGCCTCGTGCTCCGCATCCGGTCCATCGCCGAACACGCCATGACCGGCCCAGCGAATGACCCGCTGCGTAATACGCGTACGACCCTCGTCTCCTGGTGGGAACGACTCGTCTTTGCGCCCAATTTCGTGAACTATCACTTGGAGCACCATCTGCTGATGACGGTGCCGCATTACAACCTGCCCAAGATGCACACGCTGATGCGCGAACGCGGACTCCTTGACAAGGCGATCGTCACGGAGGGTGGCTACCGCGTCATCCTGAGGAATGCCGTCGGGGGTTAGGCAGAACGCCTGCTGCGAATCGCGCTAACACCCGCCGGCGCTGCGCGTCCCTTCGAGCCGAAGCGCGGCATCCGATGCGGCGAGGCGGAAGACCTTGTCTCCGGAGCGCTTTTCTTCGCGCCAACAGGCCTCGGTCATCTTGATCGCATGCTCCTGAATCGAGCAGGCCGCGCGGTAGCGAATCTCATCCCAGTCCACTGCTCCCGCTTCCACCTCGGGATCGATCTCCACGGGTGCCCGACGCTCGCCAAACATCGAGTGCAGCGCCCCAACCGCCTGCAGCACATACCCCGCCGCGCGAGCCTGGTCTGCTTCGCTCAGCAGCGGCGCCACAAGTCGAAGCGCGCTCGGCAGCGTCACAGCGTGCACATATGGGATCCGCGCTTCGGGATGCGCCAAATAGAGTGAGGCGGATGCTGCACAGAGCGCGTCCAGATAGGCCTCGAGCTCCCCGGCCGCAGGCGCGGGCAGAGTTTCGACGGCGCGCGCGAAATCCGGAAAATCGTCCAAGCGGCCGACGATCTCGAAGAAATAGCCCGTGCGAGCCTCGGCCTCATGGAGAAGCGGCCACGCCGCCAGCGCCTCGGCCACAGCCTTCCCCGTCGTCCCGGCCGCAGCCACGCCGGCCGCCTCCGCGGGCTTGCCGGGCAGGCTCTGGTAGCGAGCGGCCCAATGTGCCAGTCCGCGGGCGAGTTCCCGACGCCGCAAGGGACTGTCCTCTCGTTCCAAACTGCGTACCGCATGCGCCACACGCAGAAACCCATGTCCAGCCGCAGCGAAAAGTCCCGGCAACAGCCCGGGCACCCGAGCGGCAACCACGTCCCGCCAGTCGCCCTCCTCGAGTTCAGCCTCGAAACGCGCGACCCAGCCGGCGCGGCGTTCAAAATCGCCCAGCGCGGCCGCCTCTTCCGACGCGGTCAGCGGCTCGCCCTGGCTCGCCGGAGGCAACCTAGGCACGTAAATATCAAGAAAGGCGGGAATCAAGGCCTGATGGCCCAACGCCTCAAGCGCCTCAGCGCCCATCGGGCCGTGGCTCGCCAATCCGCCAGAATATTCCATGTCGTTCAGATGGAAGCGCTCAATGGCTTCGTCGAAATTGCTCACTCTGTCCTCCTGCGCGCGGAACCATAGCCCGGCCGAGCGCCTTGCCACCCGCACGCGGCCCCTCGTTCAAGCTGCTAGAATACGATGTGAGCAAAGCGCCCGGTCATCCGACCTGCTGCCGTTCAAACGCGTCTCAAGCTGCCTCAATTTGCGCCTGAAACTATCTATCTGAAAATAATGCCCAAGCAAGGAAAACCGTCATGGCCGATCCCGTGAGCGCCGCCCAGGTGCTCGACGCCCTTCGCCCCATCATTGATCCCGATTTCAAGAAGAGCATCGTCGAGCTCGGCTTCATTAAAGATCTGAAGATCGATGGAAGCACCATTTCGTTCGCCATCGAACTGACGACCCCGGCCTGCCCGGTCAAGGCCGAATTCGAACGCGCAGCCAAAGAGCGCGTCTCCGCCCTCGATGGCGTGAACGAAGTCAACGTCGAGATGACCGCGAACACGCGCCAAGCCGGACGCACGGGCGGTGGCGAAGGCGACCAGACCGTTGCGCTCCCGGGCGTGAAGAACATCATCGCTGTCGCCTCGGGCAAGGGCGGCGTCGGCAAGAGCACCACGGCGATCAACCTCGCCCTCACCCTGCGCGACTCGGGAGCCGAAGTCGGCATCCTCGACGCCGACGTCTACGGCCCCTCCCTCTCGCTCCTCTCGGGCGCGACGGGTCGCCCCGATACCACGCCGGATCGCAAGATCATGCCGCTCCACGGCCAGGGCATGAAGTTGATGTCGATGGCGTTCTTTATGAACGACGACTCGCCGGTCATCTGGCGAGGCCCAATGGTCCACGGCCTCATCAAGCAGTTCCTGACCGACGTGCAGTGGGGCGAACTCGACTATCTCATCGTCGATATGCCCCCCGGCACCGGCGACGCCGCGCTCACACTCACCCAGATGGCCCCGCTCTCGGGCGCAGTCATCGTGACGACCGCGAACGACCTCTCCTTGATCGACGCGCGCAAAGGACTTCAGATGTTCGAGAAGGTCGGCGTGCCGATCCTCGGGATCGTCGAGAATATGTCCTTCTTTACGCCCGAAGATGCGCCGGACAAGAAGTACTACATCTTCGGCCAAGGCGGCGGCGAACGCGTCGCGAAGGAACTCGGCGTCGATTTCCTCGGCGAAGTCCCGATCGATCCTCGGATCGCTTCGGATGGCGACCTGGGCAAGCCGATCGTCGTGAGCCAGCCGGACTCGCCTTCATCCCAGGCGTTCAAGCGCATCACAGGGCAAGTGGTTCGGAAGGTGGCGATGCTCGCAGTGAACAGCCCGCCGGTGGCAGACGGCAATATCACCTGGGTGAACTAGCACCGCGCTTGTCACCGCCCGCCTAAACCCGCCTAAACCCGCCTTCGTCCGCCTAGGTCAGCCTTCGTGAGTTCGCATGAACGGGGACGTGGCCCCGAGCAGTCACGCCCGCCGGATCAGTTTAAGACAAAGCGCCGGCGTGACTGTGACATCCACGAGCCAGGCGATCGCGAGCGTCGCGGCACCCAGCATTCCGAACTCCGCCTGATTGCGGAGTTCGCTGGCTCCAACGACCAATAAGCCCACGCATACCGCGATCGTCGTACAGGTAATCGCGCGGCCGACATGCGCGAGCGCTCGTCCAATCGCAATCTCCGGGCTCCCCGTCTCGCGCAGCGCCCGGCGATACTCCACAAGCAGATGCAGCGTATCGTCCACCGCGACCCCCAGCACGATGGACCCCATGAGCGCCGTCGAGTTATTCAGCGTGGTCCCCGTCGCACCCAAGAGCCCAAAATACAGCAACACAGGCAACAGATTCGGCATCAGCGCGTACAGCCCCAAGCGCAGCGACCTGAAATACCCAACCAACAAAAGCCCGATCATAGCCCCCGCAAGCAGAAGGCTAATCGCCTGCCCCAGCGCAATCCGGTCCGCCGCACGCGTCAGCAAGATCGCGTTCCCCGTCGCGTAGCCTGTGATGCCGGCCGGTAGCTCTGCCAACCGTGCGTCGATTCGCGCAGCGAGGCCGTTGAACTCACGGGTCTCGGTCGCGGTAGAACGGACCAGGATCGTGATGACCTGATGCGCGCGATCGATCAGCACATCGAGTTCCTCATTCGCACCAAAGAGCAGAAATTGCGCGACCAGATTCTCGCTCGCGGGGATCTGGCGTGTGCGCGGTTCGTCCTCACCTAACGCTTCGTTCAAGACTTCCAGATAGTCGACAACGGATGTGGTCCCGCCGATCTCGGACTGCGACACCAGCCAGTCCTGCAGACGGTCCACTTCCCGAAGCGCCTCGGGCCGATCGAACGCTCCCGCTTCCTCCGCACGCAACATCACGTAGAACTGATTCGCGCCCCCATAGAGTCGGTCGACCTCCTCGTACGCGCGACGAATCGGCGCGTCGTCCGCGAAGTTTTCAATGACAGGTAGGTTCACTTCGATCTTCGTCGCGGAATACGCTGCCCAGACACAGGCCAGCGCCGCGAGCCCGAGAATCAGGTTGGCGCGGCGCACATCGAATGCGGCCAGGTCGGCGAAGCGCTGATCGAGCCAGAGCACGGCGGCGGCAGGCGCCGCGCTCGCATCGCTCGTATCTTGTTCGCCGTTTTCGATGGGCACTCCCGAGTCCCGTCCCAGCGAGAGAAGGAGAGGTACGAGAAAGAGCGCCGCAATCAGCGTTGCCCCGGTGCTCGCGGCCGAAAAAATTCCGAAGCCGCGAATCACCTCCAGCCCATTACTCAACAGAGCAGCGAAGCCCGCCGCTGTCGTGAGCGCCGTGAACGTCACGGGGAACGCAACACGGGCAAGTGCATCGCGCGCGCGCGCCACCCGGCCCTCGTCCGGCACATCCGCCCCCTCAAGTACCGCAAAGCCCTGAAAAATCGCCACAACATGGGTCGCATACGCAAACCCCAGCGCAAGGATGAGCGGCGGGATCAGCGTCGTCACGATATTCAGATCATGCCCGACCCAGCCCATCAAGCCGACCGTCCAGATCATGCCAAGCGCCACCGCTGCAATGGGGATGAGTCCGAGGCGGAGGCTGCGAAAGAAAACGCTCGAAATCACGCTCATCAAAACCAAAACGAAGGGAACCATGAGCGCCAGCTCGCTCGTTAGGATCCGACCCACCTCCGCCTTGATATGCGGAGTCCCGGCCAGCACGACGTCCATCTCACCCGCTTCGGCCCGCGCGGCCTCAAGCAAAGCCAAGTCGAGGGATTTCGCGAGGAAGATATCCTCGGGCATGCGTTCGAAAGTCACGAGAATCGCGGTCGCACGACCGTCGCGCGAAACAAAAGTCCCCGCACGCAGTGGATCGTCGAGCACATCTGCGCGAATCCGTTCGGCGCCCGCAAGATCCGTGGGCATCTGCTCCAGGAATCCCGAGATCTCGACGTCGTCACCGTAGGGGCGCATGCGTAGGGCATTCGCGAGCCCTTCGACATGATGCACGCCCTCCGCTTTCTCGAGCGCCTCCGTCACGCGAACAAGGGTGCGGAGGCCTTCGGGCGTGAACAAAGCATCCGAGGAGAGCGAGATCAAGACAATATCGTCGCTCCCAAAGCGCTCAAGAAGTTCTTCGTAGAAGCGGCGCGCCGGATCGTCTGCCGGCAGCATTTCATTCAGAGAAGGATCGATGCGGATGCGCGGAACACCCCGGATCGGATCGAAAATACCCGCCGCCGCGATCAGCGTAAGCAGAAGCAAGCCACTTGCCACGAGCCCGCGGTGGGAAAGCACCCATTCGGCGAAAGCACCCGCACGCTCACCAGTGGCTGAAGCGTCGCTCAAGGTCGCCTCAGCGCGAGGCGGCAGCTGGGCCTACCGTCTCCCAAACCGCGGGCGTGCTCGAGCGAGGCGCCGCGTCTGGAGTGGGCGCAGGAGCCTCCGTAGGGGCTTCAAGCCCGGCCCTCGTGAACCGCTCAGCCGGCCAATCATTCGTCGTCTCGACCGTCTCGATGCGCACAACGGTCTGGGTTCCGCGGCGCAGGTCTTCCATCACAAAGACATGAGGCAATTCACCTCCCTGCTCTTCGCCGAGGCTCACCGTCTTGATCTCCTCGATCGGCGCGCGAAGTCGTTTGCGCAGACGGTCGTCGCCTTCAAAAAGGTCGATCTGAATCGGCAAGCAGCTCGCCTGATCGACGTAGGTCAAGACGCGCGTGTATTCCGATTCGCCCATTTCCTGGCCTGGGATCGCTTCGAGTAACCAAGCCGGGCGGCCTTCCACGGGCGACTCGCCTATCAGTTCGAGCGCGGTCTTATCGAGGGGCTCACGCAGGCGCTGCAGATCTTCGAAACTGAAATCGGTCCCGAGGACGGGCCCGCGTAAACGCCGACTTCGAATCCGCTTCGCTTTTGTGAGCTCCGGCAAGCGCAGAAAGAACTCGGGCTGATCTTTATCCCGATCAATAATCAGCAGCGCCGTCCCGGCCGTCTTCGAGGGCTCCGACACGCGGAGTATGATCCGCGCGTGCCCTTCATCATCGTCGCGCCAGAGAATTTCGGCGCGCGAAGCGGTCACGTCTCCGCTGCGGTCGATGGCCTCGACGCGAAAGTCGATGCGACCGGCGCTCTCGGGAAGACTCTGCGTCGCGCAGGCCTTGATCTCCGCCAACGTGGCATTCGCACCGAGGCGGAATTCAGGCGCCGCAGCCGCTGGGGCCGACATCCCGGATGTCACGAACGCAAGCACGAGGCTCCACGGCAGAGCCCATGCCCTGGCTCGCCGAAACCCCAAGCGAAGCGGATCTATGGCCTCGAATGGGCCCTCGACTGGATTCTGCATAGCGTCCCGCAACTCTCTCTCACTCGACTCGCGCAGAGGCTGCGGCAGCCCGCGCCCAGCGTCGACCCAAGCGGGCCGAAACGGCCCGACTCGCAGGTCCTCGGAGTCCGATCGAACGCCCCGACCCAAAAGTTTACGTCGAATCAGCGAGAGTCTCGGTACCGCCCGTGCGCCAAAAAAGCTGACTCGGGATCAGCGAGGGCGAGCGCCGTGCAGCAGGTCCGGGTAGAGCACCGGCACGGTCCCGACCCGCTCGGCCTGTGCTTTCTTCACAAATTCCTCGTAACCGAAACGCTCGAAATCAACCTCAGGCGCGGCCTCAAAAAAGGCCTTGGGCATATCGAGATCAAGCGTCCAGTTGGAATAGTCCAGCGTCACCGTATCCGAGGACTTTCGGTCAAAGGTTTCAACCCGGAGCGGCAGACGGGCTCCGTCCCTCGTGACCCAGACCTTGCGACTCCCGACGGTGTCCGTAAGCTGCCAAACCTCCACATCCGTTCCAGACAGCTTCGTCTCTTCAACGAGTTCGCCACCTGCATCACGAATAGCGACCCAATCGTTGTCGAAGAGACGAGCGCCTTTGCTCTTCGAGGACTGTGCCTGCTTGGCACGCGTAATCGCAAGACCCTTATTCGTTAGGCGGTCAAAGACGAGATACTGATCCCCTCGCACGATGGTCGTAATCGGATGCCCCCCGATCAGCGTTTCGGCGCGCATCTTCGGCCCATCGGACCAATAGTGAATAATCCGGTAGCCCGACCGTCCGGAGACGAAAGCAGAAGCGTAAAGACGTTTCGGCGCACCCTTTCCCCCGCCATCCTTGGCTTCGGCGGAAGCCGGCAGGAATGCTGCTCCCAGGACAAGGATCGATGACGCAAAGAGCATCGCGCAGAGGCCCGCAAAGAGCGCCGCCTTCCCGCCCCGTCGAGGCCGGTTCAAAACGCATCGCAATCCACTCACTCGCCTTCTCCTCTTCGCGTCACGCGCATCATTTGCATCACTCGCATTTGGGATGCCCGCTGTGTCGTTCGCCCTCGGGCGATCGGGTTCTACGTGCACGCGTGCTCCTGTGGTCATGTTTTTGAGGTTCGCGCGGACACTCATGTTCCAGGAACCCCTTCGAGCAGCTCCGGAATCGGCGCCACCTTCATTTGTTCAGGAACCGGCAGGCCAAGAAGCCGCAAAATCGTCGGCGCCAAGGCAAGACTCGACACCCGCCCCAGCTTGCTGCCGGCCTTCACTCCGCGACCGTGCGCGATCAGGATACCCGCCATTTCCTTCGCTTCGGGATCATATCCGTGAAAGCCGTTAATATGCGTAGAGGACGTCACGATCGCGACGCCGATCGGTGCACGTACGACGACGTCACCGAAGCGCGGATCATCCACATGCCAATCGCGCGGGGCCGACCTGCGAAGATGCGCTTCGAGCCCGGCCTCTTGAGCGATTTCGACGACGCGGCGCATCCCCGCTTCAGTGCGCTTGCCCTTGTCAAAAACGATGCTGGAGAAGCCACCGATCCCGATCGTGGTCAGGTCGAGTCCCGCACGGCCGAGCTTGAGACCCAGGTTCACTTCGCGCTCGGCTCTCGTCATTCCATGATCCGAAACAAAGATCAGTGTCGTCGATTCGAACAAGCCCCGCGCCTCAAGTTCTGCCACCAGCCGGGCAATCTGAACGTCCTGCGGCAGAAGCTCCTTTTCGATGGAAGGAGCCCCTGGTCCTGCGATATGTCCAGCATGGTCCGCGCCATGGAACCACGCGGTAATCAGAACCGGCCGCTGCTTCGGGTCGGGAAGCGCGAGCCAGTTCAGAATCCGGTTAACCTTCGTCTTCTCGAGCGTACTCGATGAAAATTTGCGCGTGTGCTGTGGCCCCGGGCCACCGCTCCAGGGCCCCTCAGAGCCCACCCAAAAATAGGAAGCTGTGGGCAGGCCATGCCGCTCCGCGATCGACCAGATTGGCTCCGACTCGATCCATTCATTGGGCGCGCTGCGCTTGAAGGGACCTCGCTCAGGATCAATGAAGCGATTGTTCACGAGTCGATGCGTTTCGGGATGCACGCCCGTCGCCATACTTACATGACTCGGAAACGTATTCGACGGATTCACCGGAATCAGCCCTCCCGCCACCGCCCCGCCGGCCCCAAGCATCACAAGGCTCGGCATCGCCTCCTTCGTCACATCCGCGGGCCGCGTCCCATCCATCGAAATCAGGATCACCGTCGGCGGCGCCGCGCTGGCCCCCGGCGCGGCCACACTAGACGGCGCGGCCTGAGGGATCGTCGCGGGCGCGGGCGCGGGCGCAGCAACCTCCTTGCTCAGCACTTCCGTGCTGCAAGCATTTCCGAACGCAGACAGCAAACCCAACACGAAGAGGCCCAGCCCAGCTCGTCGCACGGTCGATTTCAGAGGGTTCATACGAAGATTGAAGCGGTTCAAAGGATGCGTTCTCCGGGGCGGGAACTTACCATCCGCGCGCATGCAGAGCGTACTCTCGATTGCAGGATCCGACCCGACTGGCGGCGCAGGTATTTTGGCAGATTGCCAGGTCTTTCAGGCTCTGGGCGTCCACGGGGCTGCCGTCCCCACGGCGCTGACCATCCAGGACGGACTTCGCGTAAAGCAGATCCTTCCCGTCTTTCCCTCCGCGCTGCTCGATCAGCTGCGGGTCACGTTGGCCGCGGTCGCACCCGCCGCGATCAAGATTGGCATGCTCGCCAGCGACGATGTCGTGCGCAACGTGATTCTGGCGCTTGCCCCCTTTCAAGAAATTCCGGTGGTGATCGACCCCGTTCTCGCTGCGACCGACGGGACGCTCCTGCTTCAACCCCGTGCCTACCGTTCGCTGCGCGATTTGATGACGGGGCGAATGCTGATTACGCCCAATTGGAATGAGGCCGAAATTCTGATGGACATGTCGCTCGATCGACGGCGGGACGGCGAGAAGGCCGCGTGTCAACTGCTCGAAGAACTCGGGGTCGGCGGAGTGCTGCTCAAGGGCGGACATCTCGAAGGGGGCGCGGACGACCTCTTCGTAACAAAAGACGCATCGAGCGGCGAAGTCCTGATCGAGTGGTTCGAAGGTTCGCGGATCCCCGGAAACCCCGTGCACGGGACGGGCTGCGCGCTTTCCGCGGCCATCGCTGCGGGGCTCGCGAAGGGCCTGCCTTTACGCGACGCCATCCTCGCCGGACGCAGCTTCGTGCGAGGCGCGATCGAACGCGCTCACACTCTTCCGAATGGCGCGCGCCTGCTGGGCTTTTCGTGAAGAAGCGGACGCCAAGCATGTATAAAGAAGCGGGCTCCAACCGGGATCAAGATCCCGCGACGCTCTACGCGGCCGGACTCGCCGAGGCCCAGGTGGGGGAATCGTTCTGGAGCGGCCGAGCACGGCTCGCCTCGAATGCACGCGTCCTCTGCTTCCTCGCCATCCTGATCGTCGGCTGGCTCGCCTTCGGCACGCATCAAATCGCGCGGCCTCTCTTCGCCCTTCCCATCCTCGCGTTCATCGCCCTCGTGATCCTGCACGATCGCATTCTTCGCCACGAAAAACGCGCCCAGCGCGTCTGCCTTTTTTATGAAGACGGCATAGCGCGTCTTGAAGATCGCTGGGCCGGGCGCGGCGACGCAGGCGAGCGCTACCTCACACCCGAGCATCCCTACGCACAGGACCTCGACCTGTTTGGAACGGGTTCGCTCTACGAGTTGCTCGCCACCCCACGGACGGCCACAGGTGCGGACCGCCTAGCAAGCTGGATACTCACGCCTGCCGAACCCGAGACGATCCTGGCTCGACAAGCAGCCGTCGAAGAGTTGCGTGGTCGCATTGACCTCAGGCTCGAGATGGCGATCGCCGGCGACGAGTCCGGCTCGGCGCTCCAACAAGAAGCACTCGAAGCCTGGGCCTCGGCTCCTGCCGCCGCCCTCCCCCGTTGGATCGGATTTGCCGCCGTAGCGGCGACCGCTCTCGCGCTCGGCGGACTCGGGCTCTGGATCTTCAGCGGCTCCGGCCCGGTTCCCTTCGTCGGCGCGCTGCTCTTACAAGGCGCGTTCGCTCTCTTCCTGCGTCCCCGCGTCGTTCCCGTTCTCGCTGCCGCCGAAACCCCAGTCGGCTCGCTTGCCCGCACGGCCTCGTTGCTCGGCTGCGTCGAGAACGAAGCCTTTGATGCACCGCTGCTCGCAACACTTCGGGCCGAACTCGAAACCACGGGCCAGCCTCCGTCCGGTGAACTTGAGGCGCTTCGGCGTCTCGTCGATCGACGCGACGCCCGCTCAAATCAATTTTTCGCACCGATTGCCGGCATCTTGATGTGGGGCACGCATGTGGCGCTCGCGCTCGAAGCCTGGCGTGCACGCTGTGGACCGAGGCTCTCCGTCTGGATCGAAGCCGCCGGCGAAATCGAAGCGCTCTGCGCGCTCTCGAGCTTCGCTTTTGAGAACCCGACCTACCCCTTCCCCGAAATCATCAGGGACCACCCGACTTTCGATGGCGAAGGTCTCGCGCATCCCCTGCTTCCGCGAGATCGCTCCATCGCCAACACCCTGCGCCTCGGCGAACGCCCACAGGCCCTGGTGATGAGCGGTTCGAATATGTCGGGCAAGAGTACGATGCTCCGCACCGTGGGTTGCAACGCGATCCTCGCGCTTGCCGGCGCCCCTGTAAGGGCGACGCAACTGCGTATCTCGTTCCTGAACCTCGCCGCCTCCATCCGCATCGTCGACTCGCTGCAAGAAGGGCAATCGCATTTCATGGCCGAGATCATGCGGCTGCGCCAAGTCGTCGAGGTCTCGCGCGAGTCTCCGCCCGCCCTCTTCCTACTCGATGAAATTTTGCACGGCACCAACTCTCACGATCGACGCATCGGTGCCCAAGCCGTCCTCGAGGGTCTCGTCGAACACGGTGCCCTCGGCATCGTGACCACGCACGATCTCGCGCTCACCCAGATCGTCCCCGCGAGCAAGGGCCGAATGGCCAACGTGCATTTCGAAGACCATCTCGAGAATGGCGTCATGGAGTTTGACTACGCTCTCCGCGAAGGCGTTGTAGAGAAGAGCAACGCCCTTGAGCTGATGCGATCCGTTGGACTCGACGTCTAGCCGCGGAGCGCGCGGCCCTTGCGCCCCGCGCCGTCCCCACAACAAGAGACGTGGACCGTTAATTGCGCCTGGGGTGACCGTTCGCTCAATCACAGCTAAATGAGACCTTGCGTTCACGTGGTTTGCTTCACTGCGTGGCCGGGTGTACCCAATTCCATAGACTTTTCCTCCAAGAATCGACCGGCGAGCAGATGCTCATGGCAGGCGCAATTAACGGTCCACGTCTCACAACAAGAGGATAATTCGTGCCAACCACCTCCACGCTTGATCACCGCCGCGGCGCCGCTCGAGAAGCCGCTCGCCACTCGAACGACAGCGCGGCGACGCACGCGGTCCCCACACTCAGTCTTCCATTCTGCCTTCCACTCGCTCTCGGCCTCGCCTTCAGCCTCTTCACGTCTGGATGCGCCCTGCTGTCGCCGGGCGCACTTCTGCCGGATGCGCTTGCCCTCAGCGACGAGGCCGCCCGAGCGGTCGAAGAAGCCCAGGCGACTGATTTGAGACTCACCAACCCCTGGTTCACCGCAGAACAATCCGCAATCAACACCTCCGCGCGCTTCGTTGCGGGCGAACCGCGTGCAAAGAACGTGATCCTTTTCATCGGCGACGGCATGGGCGTCTCGACCGTGACCGCCGCGCGCATTTTGGAAGGCCAACAGCACGGCGAAGCCGGTGAAGACAATCAGCTCGCCTTCGAAACCTTCCCCTTCGTCGCTCTTTCGAAGACGTACAACACGGATGCGCAGGTTTCCGATTCGGCTTCAACGATGACCGCGATGGTCTCGGGAATCAAAACGAAGACCGGCGTGCTTGGCGTCGATGAAAGCGTTCGCCGCGGCGACCATACCTCTGTCAAAGAATCTCAAGTTCTGACGATCCTCGAAGAGGCGGAGATGCGCGGACTCGCGACTGGCGTCGTCTCGACCGCCACTATCACCCATGCAACGCCCGCGGGATGTTATGCGCATGTGCCCTTCCGATTTTGGGAGGACGATTCGCGCATGTCCGTTGACGCAAGGGAGGATGGCTTCCCCGACATCGCCCGACAGCTTGTGGAGTTTCCTTACGGCGATGGGCTTGAGGTCGCCCTGGGCGGCGGGCGAACACATTTCAAACCCAAGGGCGAAGTCGACCCGGAGAATCCACGTCGCCCCGGTAGTCGCGTCGACGGTCAGGACCTCACCCAGCTTTGGGTCGACCGATATGACAACGCGGAATACGTCTGGAGCCTCGACCAGATGAACGCGGTCGACCTCGAGAAGACCCAGCATCTGCTCGGTCTTTTCGAACCGGGCAACATGAAATGGGAAGCCGACCGAAAGGGCGACGCGGCGGGCGAACCCTCGCTTGCTGAAATGACGAAGGTCGCCATCGACGTCCTAGACAATAACCCGAACGGCTTCTTCCTCATGGTCGAAGGCGGCCGCATCGACCATGGCCATCACGCCGGAAATGCCTACCGGGCGCTGACGGACACCATCGCGCTTTCGGATGCTGTTCGTGTTGCACTCGAGAACACCAAAGGGGAAGAAACCCTGATCGTAGTGACCGCGGATCACAGCCATACGCTCTCCATCTCGGGCTACCCAAAACGTGGCAATCCGATTCTGGGTAAAGTGGTCGGCGTGAACTGGTTCGGCAAAGGCGAGGACCAGATCGGCCTCGATGCGCTCAAGAAGCCCTACACGACGCTCTCCTACGCGAACGGTCCCGGCTATACCGGGGCCTCCAAGAGCCAGCCCGAAGGAGCCCATAACTGGGGGCATCAGCCCTGCGAGCAGCGGCCGCCCTTCGAATGCGAGTTCGAAGGCATCGCGGAGGGGCGCCCTGACCTCAGCGAGGTCGACACCGAAGACTCGAGCTACCTACAGGAAGCGACCGTCCCCATGGCCCAGGAGACTCATGCGGGAGAGGATGTGCCGATTTACGCACAGGGAACGCGTGCAGCGCTCTTCCATGGCGTCCGCGAGCAGAACTATATCTATCACGCGCTCGTCGAGGCCTTTGGGTGGACACAAAATGGTGTCCCTATCTCCACCCGGAGCTCCACCCGAATCTCCAGCCAGCGCTAGTCGAGTGTCCAGAACTCTCCGACAGTTGACCCTTCGTGGGAGATGAGATCGCGACGGGGAATCGGCAAATCCTGACCGGTTCGTAACAATCGGCCGATCATCACGAGGCGTTCGGGCGGCGCGGTTGATTCCCCATCGATCGCGCAGCCCTTCTCTCGCCCCGCAAGCTTGGCCACCGATCGCACCAGTTCAAGCGGAAGCTCGGCAGAGAAGCGCCAAACGCAACCTTCTGCTGCACGGCCTAGCACGAAACGGGGCAAGACCCCGTCGCCCGCCGATGCGCTGAGTCGCCCTTTCTCATCCGATACGAAACGCTGTTCCAGCGCTTCAAGCAGATGTTCGAGTCCAGTCTTTGCGAATCGGTCAGAAGGCATCGGCGCAGTCTATTGAATCCCTCGAATATTCCCACGCGCGTCGCAATTCTCTGTATGATGAGCGCACGCCCGGACCGTTTGGAGATCATCATGAGCCAACATCCCAACGCTCTCCTCGTTCATCAATGCCTTCATGCTGTGAGCGAGGGGGACCGTCAGACCTTGCGCGCCCTCTGGGCGGAAGACATCACGTGGACCGTCAAAGGCGAGAGCCCTTGGAAGGGCGAGATCAAAGGCCTGGATGAAATCTGCGAGTACCTCGCCTCGCTGGGCGAGGTGGGCGGCACGGGTTTCAATCTGGACGTTGAAGATGTGATGGTGAGCAACACAAGCGCAGCCGTCGTGGTCAAGGGCCATGCCGAAGTGGGTGACGATGTACTTAACGCGAGTTATCTGGTGATGGCTCAGATCGTCAGCCGCAAGATCCAGGAAGTCGTCACCATCCCCATCGACGCAGAGAACGTGGCCGAATTCTGGAAGCAAGCCGCGACGACTTCCTGACTGGAAATTCCTGACAGGGCCTTCTGATCGGGACTGCTAATAGGAACAGGAACCGCTAGGCCTGGCGCAGCGCCTCCAGCAGTTTTTCCCAAATGCCGCCAAAGGCACCATTGCTCATGACGAGCACAACATCGCCTTCTTGGCGGCCCTCGACGACCCAGCGAACCATATCGTCGACTTCCGAGAAGGACGCGGCGTCTCGCCCCTCCGCCCGAAGCGCTTCCGCAATCGCCGAAGCAGAGAGACACTCGGTGACTTCGCCGGTCGCACTATAGATCGGTTCGTCGCTGACCTCCGCGATCACGGCACGGTCCGCTGCACGAAGCGCGTCGATATAATCATTCTGAAAGATCGCGCGGCGGCTCGTATTCGTACGGGGCTCGAGCAGCGCAATCACGCGACTGCCTTGGTGCCGCTGCGCGATCGCCTCGATCGTGCCCTTCACGGCGGTAGGATGATGCGCGAAATCGTCGATGATCGTGACGCCTGCTTCGGTGCCGCGAACTTCTTGTCGCCGCTTTACACCCTGATGCCCAAGCAGCGCCTCCGTCAACTCATCGACCGGCACGCCGAGGCGATTCAGTGACGCGAAAACGCCCACAATATTTTCGACGTTATGCGTCCCAAACAGCGGGCTGACGATTTCGTATGTCTGGACCGCCGCGAGATCATCCAATTGGAAACGTAGGCCGCCCGCCTCGGGCGTCATCCCTCGCGCCCACCACACAACGCCCTCCGGCGGCGTGCCCTGCCCCGCGCGCTCGACCCCGTACCCAATCACTTCGCAGTTTGCCCCAGACAAGACATCCCGCACACCGTCATGCGAAAGCGCGGCGACGATCTGCGCTTCAGGCGCCATCGACGCAACCAATGCCCGAAAGGCTTCCTTCACGTGATCCAAATCGCGATAGATATCCGCGTGATCAAATTCCACAGAAGTCAGCAGCAGCGTATCCGGGTGGTAGTGCAAGAACTTCGGCGTCTTATCAAAGAAGGCCGTGTCGTATTCATCGCCCTCCACCACAAAATGCTCGCCGGCACCCTCGCGAAAAGAACCGTCGAAGTCGAGTGAGATCCCGCCGACCAACAAGGACGGATCGCGCCCTGTTGCCAGAAGAAGATGTGCCGCAAGGTTCGTCGTCGTGGTCTTGCCGTGGGTGCCACTCACCGTGATGCAATGTTTCTGCGAAATCGCGAGTTCATAGAGCGCGTCCGAAAACGAGCGGTATGGATAGCCCGCTTCGATCGCAGCGACGGCTTCCGCATTATCGGGCCGGACCGCATTGCCGATCACGACGAGGTCCGGAGGATCGCCCAGCACGTTCGCAGGATCGAAACCGGAGACGACGTCGATGCCCCAATCGGCGAGTGCCGTGCTCATGGGCGGATAGAGTTTCTTGTCAGAGCCCGTCACGCGGATGCCGCGCGCCTTCACCAGGCCGGCGAGCGATCCCATTCCCGTGCCACCGATGGCGACGAAGTGGACATGCGAGAGCGAACTCGCGTCGAAAGGCTTCTGATGATCCGATTGGCTCATGATTCCGTCCTGCCCGACCGGCCCACGAGTTTCCCGAGGATCGGATGCGAAGTGAGAGAGGTGAGACCGAAATTAAAAAGGCGGGGGCCCTGAGCATCTACTCGGCGGTCAGACCTTCAAAGATCGCGTCATGAACCTTCGGTCGCAGATCAAAGCGGCTGCGCTTCGCGTATTGATGAATCCGGTTCGTCAGCATGACAACGATCAGCTCGCGGTCGAGGTCGATCCAAAGAGAGGTCCCCGTAAATCCGAGATGCCCCACCGAATTAGGTGAAAAGTACTGCCCCGAAGACGAGTTGCCCGCAGTCGGGGTATCCCAACCGAGCGCCCAGTCTGAATCCTCGGGCAGATTCTGTGGCTTCGAGAACTCGCGCACGCGCTCCGGCGGAAGAGCTTCGTTTCGGCCATGCCAGGCGTCGACGTAGAACTGCGCGAAACGCATCACGTCATCCGCGGTCGAGAAGAGCCCCGCGTGACCGGCCACGCCACCCATCGCCGACGCATTATGATCGTGCACCTCGCCCCAAATGATCCGCTCGCGCCACGGGCAGTTCTCGGTCGCGGCAATGCGGCGCCGCAGCGCATCCGGCGCAGCCTGCGAACCATCCACCGGAATCGGCAAGAAGCGCGTGTCGATCAGGCCGAGACGCGTGAAGATCCGTGATTCGCAAAACTCGTCCAGCGGCTGCTTCGAAATCTCTTCGACCAGCGCGCCTAGAACGATGAAGTCGAGATCGCCATACACCGCGGCCGCGCCCGTTTCATGGACGAGCCCCGAGCGCAAGACGCGGTCGAGGATCCACTCGCGGCCTTCGGGAGTTCCGAGAAATCGCTCGCCGCTCTTGCGTTCTTTCTGAATCAGGAGCTCATGAAATTCGCGAGTCGGCTTGAGTCCCGCGGAATGCGTAAGAAGATGTCGGATCGTGACTTCTTCCTTGCCGCGATCACCGAAAGTCGGAAGGGTCTTGGCGACCGGATCATCCAGACAAATCGACCCCTCTTCAATCAGCATCATGATCGCCGTCGTCGTCGCGATCGGCTTCGTCAGCGACGCAAGATCAAAAATGGTGTCGCGACGCATGGGCAGACGCTCAGGCCGCGCAGACGCGAGCCCCCGAACCCAGCTGTATTCGAGCACTTCATCCTCGCGCGGCATCCGTGCGAGCACGACGGCGCCGGGAATTTCTTGTTTCTCGATCGCCTTGTCCAAGGCCCGTTCGACTTTGCCGAGCTTTCGCTCGATCAGACTCCGCTTCATTCCGGCTTGCCTCTCCGTTCCCCGTTATCCCGCATTTTTTCCGCCGTCGTTCCGCTGTTTTCCTGCTGTTTTTCCGCAAGTCCGGCGTAAAACCGGAGGTGCGCAGCCGACGCTACCGCGTCGATACTGCCGATTCCAATATCTCGAGTTCTCCGCGCGCTCCATCGAGCGCCGCTCTCCCCGCGAAGGGCCAAGGTCGGTTCTCCGCACCATGCCCAAAAGGCAGGCCCGTCACGACCGGTACGCCCAGCGGTCCAAACACCTCATCCACTAGGCGCTCGACCGTGCATTCCGGATACCGCTCGTCGCCACAGTCCGTAAACGATCCCAACGCCACGCCCACGACACGGTCCAACTTCTTCGCCGCCCGCAGCTGCTGAAACATGCGGTCCAGCCGATACGGCAGCTCCGTCACATCCTCAAGCATGAGAATCGCGTCGCGCGTATCCAGTTCCCACGGCGTGCCAAGACTCGCCACACACACGGTCAGCGACCCGCCCACCAGCCGGCCCTCCGCCCAGCCACCCACGAGCGTCTGCCCCTTATAGCGCGGCAGAGGTCCTGTCCCTTGAAGCGCACGGACCAGAGCCGACCCCGCCTCGCCGTCCAGAGAATCCTTTTTCTCAAGCATCGGGCCATGGATCCCGAGGAGCCCGGCCAGTTTGCGCTGCCAAAGAAAGAGCGTGGTGATATCGCTGTAGCCGACCAGAGGTTTCGCAGCATCGCGGAACGCCTTCGCATCGAGCCTGTCGACGATGCGGTGGCAGCCGTAGCCTCCCCGCGCGCAAACGATCGCCGCCACGGAATCGTCCGTAACGAGCTCCATCAGTTCTGCCGCGCGCCGCTCATCCGAACCGGCTAGATAGCCGTCGCGCTCAAAGATGTCCTCCCGCGCATAGGTCTCAAAACCGAGGCGTTCGATCGCCTTGCGATTGGCGGCGAAGACTTGGGGATCTATCGGGCCTGCCGGCGCGGCGAGACCGATCTTCGCGCCCGGCCGAATGGCGCGGGGACGACGCAGGCTCGGCAACTAGAAGCCCCCCGGATCGGTATCGGGACCGAAGCTGCCTCCGCCCATTCCATCGCCCATCCCGCCCGAGAAATCATCCCCAGGCGGCGGCGCAAAATCACCGCCTCCCGGCGCACCATCGTAGGGATTATCGGAAAGCGGCCAGTCGCGGAACATCGCGAAGCGCCCCTCGAACTCAAGCTTCACGGTTCCGGTCGGCCCATTTCGCTGTTTAGCGATGATCAGCTCCGCCTGATTCTCGAATTCGGTTTCTTTGTTGTACACCACGTCGCGGTAGATGAATGCGATCACGTCCGCGTCCTGCTCGATCGCGCCTGATTCGCGAAGATCCGCCAGCATAGGGCGCTTATCGTCCTTCCTCGTTTCCGGGCCACGGTTCAGCTGCGAGAGCGCGATCACCGGAATATCGAGTTCCTTCGCCAGCCCTTTGAGCCCCCGACTAATCTCGGAAATCTCCTGTTCGCGGCTCTGCGTATTGCGATCGCCGCGCGCCAGCTGCAGGTAGTCCACGATCACAAGATCAAGACCATGCATCGAATGCAGCCGCCGACACTTCGCTCGCATCTCAAGCACGGAGGCCGCGCCCGTATCGTCGATCCAAAAATCTGCCTCGGCCAGAAGCGCCGCAGAATCCATCAGGCGCTTATGCGCATCCGTCGAGATGAGACCACTCCGGAACAGCCCGAAATCCACCTGCGCCTCGGAAGACAGCATACGCATAACAAGCGATCGCGTTGTCATTTCGAGCGAGAAGACCGCGACCTTCTTACCGTAATCCACCGCCGCATTCCGGCCGATATTCAACGCAAGGGCCGTCTTACCCATAGAGGGCCGCGCAGCGAGAATGAAGAGGTCGCCGCCCTGCAGTCCACCCGTCATCTCATCGAGTTTCGTGTATCCGCTTGAGATCCCCGTCAGCTCGCCACTGCGGTTCATCAACATGTCGATGTGATTGACCGCTTCGTGCATTTCGACGTTGAGCTTTGAAAGCGAAGTGCTCGCCTTCTCCATCGACAAGCCGAAGATGCGACTCTCCGCTTCGTCGAGAAGAGAGTCGGCCGACTCGCCGTGTTCGTAGCCGAGCGCCACGATCTCACTCGCCGTCGAGATCAGGCTTCGTTTGATGGCGCGATCGCGAATGATCTTGGCGTAGTGGATGATATTAGCCGGCGTCGCCTCGTAATCCGCGATTTCCGCGAGACCCATAATGCCGCCGACACTGTCGAGAAGCTTCTCCTCTCTGAGATAAGAAGAGAGAGTCGTTAGGTCAACGGGTTCGTTCTTGTCGCGCAGCATGACCATCGAGCGATAGAGCATCTGATGCGCGGGGTGATAGAAATCTTCTTCCTTCACCTCGGTCACAACGGCGTGAATCGCTTCGTTGTCGAGCAGGATCGCGGAAAGGACAGCCTTTTCCGCCTCGATATCGTGCGGCGGAACGCGTCCGGCGATTTCCTGTTCTTCGTTCACGCTGATCCCTCAATCAGTCCCGGCGCAGGGCTCCGCGGGGGTTCCGCATGATACCACCGATACCAAGCCATAAATAAGAAACGCCCATCTCTCAGGTGCCTCAGTGCGAGGCGAGAGAGATGGGCGATTTTCTTCCGCCTTGGCTTTCTACCCTGGCCCCGCATGCGGGGCCAACAAAAAGTCCAGACAGCGTTCTATTCGGCCTGCCGCATTATTCCGCGGCGATCACCGTGACCTTGAACTCCGCGACCACGTCGCTGCGCAGCCGAATCGCGACGGTGTGCTCACCGACGGTCTTAATGGCTTCATCGAGCACGAGCTTGCGGCGATCCACGTCGAGGCCCTTCTCAGCGAGAAGATCGACCAGGTTCTGGCTCGTCACCGAACCGAAGAGCTTGCCCTCTTCGCCGGCCTGCGCCGTGATCTCCAGCTTGATGCCGTCGAGCTTGGCCTTGACCGATTCCAGATCCTTGAGCTGCTTGGCTCGCTTCTCTGAAATTACGCGCTTCGTGTGTTCCACTTCGTTCACGCGGGCGGCGGTCGCTAGCAAGCCCTTCCCTTGCGGGAGCAAAAAGTTCCGCGCGAAGCCCGGCTTGACGCTCACAATATCGCCGGCGTCGCCCAGGGCATGTACATCTTCACTCAGGATGACTTGAATGAGTCCCATCGTGATTCTCCTTAGCCTTTAGGCTTTAAGGCTTATTAGGCACTAGACCGGTTTAGAAATGACTCGGCGCGTAGGGCAGCATGGCGAGCTGTCGGGCGCGCTTGATCTCAAGAGCGAGCGGTCGCTGGTGCTTCGCACAGGTTCCGGAGATGCGCCGAGGCGTCATCTTGCCGGTCTCCGTGATGAAGAGTCGCAGCGTCTTCACATCCTTGTACGAGATCGTCAGGTTCTTATCGGCACAGAAGCGGCAGACCTTGCGGCGCTGGAACATGCCGCTCTTCTTGGCTGCCTTGCGCGTCTTCTTTCGCGCAGCAGCGCGGAGTCGACCCTTGACGGTCAAGGGCGCTCGCGGCGGTCGGTCGCCTCGGTCCGGTCGGTCCCCTCGATCGGGACGCTCGCTGCGTTCCGGTCGCGGCGGACGATCGCGGTTGGCGGCCGGGCCCCCACTCGGGCCTCCGGCCGGCGGTGCTCCAGAAGGTCCTCCAGCAGGTCCAGAGGGTCGATCTCGATCTGCTTTGGGGCCAGTCGGCGGTGCTGCCTTGGTGGTTTCTTCGCTCATGACGTTTTCTCCTCACCCGCGGCCGCAGCTTCCTGAGCCGGAGCTGCCTCCGTGCTTGCCGCAGCTTCCGTAGCTTCCGTAGCTTCCGTAGCTTTGGGAGCTTCCGTGGCTTCCGCCGTGGCATCCGTGGCATTAGCCGCTTCCGCAGCAGCGCTCGCTTGGGCAGCGGCCTCGGCGGTCGCAGCCGCTTCCGCTGCAGCGACTCGTTCTGCCTCTTCGGCAACGCGGCGTGCTTCGGCTTCCTCAACTTCGCGTGCAACACGCTCCTCGGCGCGCTTCGCCTGCTCGGCTTCCGCTTCCGCAGCGACAGCCTTGCGCGCATCCACGTCCGCGACATCGTCGTCGGCCAGGATCGTCAGGAAGCGCAGCACCGACTCGTCGAGTCGCAGCACGCGCTCAAGATCCGGAACGACAGACCCGTCGTTCAGAAACTGCAGCGTGTAGTAATGACCTTTGTGGAACTTGCGGATCTCATAGGCCAGCTTGCGCTTCCCGTGATCCTCACACATCAGGCGATCGGCTCCGCCTGATCCCAAAGACGCATCCAATTTGGTCAGGATGGCCTGGCTGCCCTCGTCCGAAATTTCGGGCTGGACAATGAACGTCGTTTCATATTCCCGCAATGTTTTCCTCCCGGTCAGATGCCTCTATCGAGTGCATCTGGGCGCTCCGCATTCAGCGGATTCCATGGACGGGTTAAGTCCGTGAAGTCCTTGCAAGCACCGAGGCTGAAGTTGAATTGAATCGGCTCCCTGACTTGGGGAGCCGGATTTTCGAAGGCACAATGGATACCACAGAACAGGGCCGGCGACCAAGGCCGCATCCCCCTGCCTCGGAATGCCTCAAAGCCCCTTCCAAGATCCCGAAAATACTGCGAAAAATCGGCTTCGCGAGCCTTCTAAACCCGCCCTCGCTCAGCACCCTAGAAGCGCCTCGTGGAGCCGGAGATCGTCCGTCAGCTCAGGGTGGAACGAACAAGCGAATCGCCGCCCCTGGCGGATCAAGACAGGCTCCCCGTCCACGCGGGCCAGGACCTCGACCTCGGGGCCCAGCTCCCAGAACCGCGGCGCCCGGATAAAAACGCATTCCATCCCCGCGAAGCCCGCCGCAGAATCCACATCGGCCGGAGCCACAAAGGAATCCAACTGCGTGCCATACGCGTTCCGCTCGCACTCGACGTCCATGAGCCCCAGCGTCGGCACCGGATGATTCCGCGCCTCGCGAGAGAGCAAGATCGCTCCCGCACAGGTCCCGAGGATCGCCCCACCGGCTTCGGCAAATTCCTGGATCGGCTTCTCCAGCTCGTGCCGACTAAGCCCTTTGGACATCGTCGTGCTCTCGCCACCGGGCAAGATCAGAGCAGAGAGACCCTCCAGATGTTTCGCTGAGAGCACGCGGCGCCCTCGAACGCCGAGACGTTCGAGGGCGATCAGGTGCTTCTCGATATCACCCTGGATCCCGAGGACCCCGGCGACCTTTTGCGAATCAGTCACGAGGACTTCCTACCAACCGCGATTGGCGAGGCGTTCGCTCTCGTCGAGGGTGCTCATCTCGATGCCTTCCATCGCGTCGCCGAGACCGCGATGCGCGTTCAGCACCTCTTCAGGATCTTCCCAATGCGTATTCGCGTGCACAATCGCCCGCGCGCGCGCAGCCGGGTCCGAACTCTTGAAGATACCCGAGCCGACAAACACCGTTTCCGCGCCGAGCGAGCGGCACAGCGCCGCGTCAGCCGGCGTGGCGATGCCGCCTGCAGCAAAGTTCGGGACGGGCAGCTTGCCATGCTCATGCACGTACTTCACCAGCTCAAAAGGCGCGCCCATGTCGCGCGCCGTCGACATCAGTTCCTCTTCCTGCATCGAATGGATCGCGCGAATCTCGCCGACGATCGTGCGCAGATGTCGCACGGCTTCGACGATATTGCCGCTGCCCGCTTCGCCCTTAGTGCGGATCAGCGCCGCACCCTCACCGACGCGCCGCAATGCCTCGCCGAGGTTCCGCGCTCCACACACAAAAGGCACGCGGTAATCGTGCTTCGCGATGTGATGCTCATCGTCCGCCGGCGTCAGCACTTCGCTCTCGTCGATGAAGTCGACGCCCATTACCTCAAGAATCCGCGCTTCCTGAAGATGCCCAATGCGTACCTTGGCCATCACGGGAATCGAAACGGTCTTCTGGATCTGCTCGATCATCTCGACATTACTCATGCGCGCCACGCCGCCATCACGACGGATATCGGACGGCACGCGTTCGAGCGCCATCACTGCGCAGGCGCCCGAATCTTCAGCCAACTTCGCTTCGCCGGCGTCGGTCACATCCATGATTACGCCATTCTTCAACATTTCGGCCAGGCCGATTTTCAAGTCGAAGGACTCTGCCCCGCGACGAAGCTCGCCTTTACCCCCGCCATTGCCATTGCCATTGCTGCCGTTCTGACCTGCCATTTTTCTCTCCTGTCATCGCCGAGCATCTGGGCTCAGCATTTTCCGGGCACTTCATTCAAAAAGTTTCGACTACAAATTCAATCCGGCCGCACGCCCCGAACCCGCCTCGCGGTTATGTCGGGCACGCACGACCTTTCCAAGCGCAGCAACGCCGCGCTGAATCTCGTCCACATCGGCACACGCCACAGTCAGGCGCATCCCGCGCGAAGGCCGCCCATCAGGCATGAAGAGCGCACCGGGCGAGAACACGACGCCCGCCCGCGCCGCATCGGCGAGAAGGTCACGGGTATCGACTTCAAAAGGCAGCTCGACCCACATCTGGTATCCGCCGTCCGGCTTCGTCCAAGTCGTGCGGGCGGGCATTTCCGCTTCGAGCGCTTGATCAAGCGCCGCATAGCGTTCGCGCAAGACATTCTTCATCCGCGCAAGATGATGATCGTAGGCCCCTGTCTCGACGAAGCGCGCGAGTCCCGCTTGGAGCGGCAAGGCGTCCGAGAGATCCGTTGCGTGCTTGAGAGCAACAAGCCCTTCGAGCGCACGCCCCCGTGCCGAAAGCGAGCCGACGCGCACACCGGGGAAAAGCGATTTCGAAAACGAGAAGAGGAGCACCACGATTCCCGCACGATCGAGCGCCGCCAGGGGCGGCACGTCTTCTCCGCGAAACCGGAGATCGATCTCGAAAGCGTCTTCGATCACAGGCACGCCGTGCCGCGTCGCGATCTCCAAGATTTCCTTGCGGCGCGCGAGGCTCGTCGTCGTCCCGAGCGGATTATGAAAACTCGGAATCGTGTAAAAAACCTTGACCTCGGGCTTAGCCAGCACTCGGTCCAGTGCCTCGGGACTCACACCCTCTTCGTCCATCGACACCGGGGCCGGCGTTAGGCCGTGCCCCGCCATCGCCGACAATACGTTGGCGTAGGTCGGCGTTTCGACCGCGACCTGATCACCCGGCTGCGCAAAGAGCCGCATCGCCAGCGAAATGCCCTGACTCGCGCCGTGACAAAGCACAAGCTCTTCGGCAGCATGCGAGACGCCATAGCGCTGAAACCGCTCGGCCATTGCACGACGAAGACGCGGATCGCCCTCGGGCGAGGCGTACGAGAAGAGTTCGGGCCCCTCCTCTTTGATCGCGAGGTCCATGCATCTTTTGAAGTCATCGACTGGGTAGAAGCGCGGGTCGGGCACCAAGCGGTGCAGAGCGACGACATCTTCTCCGGTCGCATAACGCGGTCGCGTGTTTTCGAGCGCAATGAGACGCTCGACCTGGGGCGCCAGCTCAAAGTCAATCTCGCCGTTGCTGGTTTGCGGCGCATCCATCGACGCCCGCTCGGCCCTGTCCGCACTTGCCGGCCAATCTGCCGATCGGGGCGATGGGGAAGACGGCGAAGATGGCGCCGACCTCCCGGAGGCCACGGATTCAGCCTCCGCACGAACGAAGGTCCCTGCACCGACACGGGCCTCGACCAACCCCCACTGCGCCAGCTGGTCATAGGCGAGTGCGACCGTGTCCCGATGCAGCCCAAGCTCGTTGGCCAAAGTACGGATGGCAGGGAGGCGAGAGCCCGATGCCTGCCCCCCCGACTCGATCGCTGCCCGCAGCTGTGAGGCAATCTGCTGATAGACGGCCTCTCCCGAACGCTCATCCAGCGTCAGGCTCAATGTCAGGGGAGATGCGACCATTCCGGGAAAATATCAGGCGGACAATGTGCATTCAAGCAGAATTGTCCGGTCAAATGCCCCTTTTGTGACCGGACAATCAAGAAATTCCGTTAAATTTCCCCATTGTCGACTCAATTCCCTTCGCGACGAACATCTCAACCGCATCAGCGGCCCTTCTAATCGCGGCCGGCAGCACATGAACCTCTTCCTCTTCAGGAAAAGGCGCCAAGACCCAATCGATCACCGAACCCGAATCGCCAGGGTGCCCCACGCCGAAGCGCAGGCGCGGCACGGCCTTAGCATTTAGCTGAGCGAGAATATCGCCGATCCCGTTATGGCCACCACCTCCGCCTTTCGGGCGCAGGCGGATGCGACCGGGCGGGAGATCGAGATCATCAAAGACTACGAGCAGCGCCGTCTCCGGCGGAAGCGGCCAACGTGCCAACGCAGCCATCACGGAAGCGCCCGACCGGTTCATGAAGGTCTGGGGCTGGATCAGAAGACAGCACTCACCCGCGAGCTGCACCTTGGCAACTCGCGCATCGAGTCCCTCGTCATGGGCCGACCAGGAAACGCCTCCCCGCTCGGCCAGCTCGTCGAGGACGCGGAAACCAATATTATGCCGCGTAGACGCGTACTCGATGCCCGGATTGCCGAGCCCGACAATCAGACGAGTCGGCTCGAATGCCTCCGGGACGCCTAAACCCCCGGGGACCCTCTCGGCCGAATCCCCGGCCGAACGCGCGTGCGTAGGCTCAGCCGGGTTCTCAGAACGCCGTCCGAGAACCCGGTCTAAAAGCCTGCGCAGGATAGACATGAAGGAAAGGATCGATCCAGCGACTATTTGTCGTCGCCCTCAGCCTTGTCCTCTTCGCCTCCGGCTGCTGCTTCGCCCTCGACTGCTGCGCCTTCTTCAGCTGTTGCCTCGCCTTCACCTTCCTTGAGTCCGCGCGGCACGAGGACGGTCGCGACGGTCAGCGCACCTTCGGTGATCAGCTCGGCCCCATCCGGGATCGCAATCTGCTCGACATGCAGCGAGTCACCCAACTCCATCCCTGACACATCGACTTCGATCTCGTCCGGAATCGCGTTCGGTAGGCAGAGGAGCGTCACCTCGCGCTGCTGCTGATCGAGTACACCACCGAGCAGAACGCCCGCCGGCTCTCCCGTCAGGTGGATCGGAACCTCAACCTCAATCTTCTCCTTGAGGTTGATTTCGTAGAAATCGGCGTGTGTGATGCCGCCGCGGACCGGCTCGCGCTGAAGTTCCTTTGCGATCACGGTTCGACCGCTCGCTTCAGAATCGCCCGAGAGGTCGATCAGCGTGTTCAGCCCGCCGTGACTCGTCGTGATCAGGCGGTCAAGCCCCTTCACATCGAACGCGATCGCGGTCGCTTCACGTCCGCCGCCGTACACCACACCCGGCGCGAGTCCGCGCGCACGCAACTTGCGGGCGGCACCCTTGCCGCGCTCAGTTCTGGCTTCCACTGCGAATGTCACATCACCCATTTTTTTCTCCTGTCCGATTCGAGTCGTGCTCGATTCGGAGTATGTGCTTGCAGGGCTCCTCCGCGGAGGGACGAGCCCGAAGTTCTTGAAAGTTCTAGAAGAGAGAGCTGATGCTCTCCTCGTTATTGATGCGTCGGATGGCTTCGCCGATCGGGCCTGCCACCGAGACCACTTCAAATTTGCCGCTATCCACCGCGTCAGGCCGAAGCGGAATAGTGTCCGTCACGATGACCTGGCCAAGAGCCGATTCTGAAATACGCTTGATTGCCGGGCCCGAAAGCACGGGATGCGTAATCGCCGCATGCACCGCTGTCGCGCCCTCTTCCATGAGGCATCTCGCCGCTTCGCATAGCGTCCCTGCGGTATCGACCATGTCATCCACGATCACGCAGGTCTGCCCGGCCACATCGCCGATGATATGCATGACTTCGGAAACGTTGGCGACTTCGCGGCGCTTATCGACGATGGCGAGGCGCGCGTTGAGCTTCTTGGCGTAGGCGCGAGCGCGTTCGGTACCGCCCGCGTCGGGCGAGACGACCGTGATGTTCTCCGTGCCGATGCGCCGCTCGACTGAATCCAGCAGGAGGCGCGTCGAATAAAGGTTATCGACGGGAATATTGAAGAAGCCTTGGATTTGGCCGGAATGCAGGTCCATGCAGAGCAGGCGATCGGCGCCCGCGGTCTGGATCAAGTCCGCGACGAGTTTCGCCGTAATCGGGACGCGCGGCCGGACTTTGCGATCTTGGCGGGCATAGCCGTAGTAGGGGATTACTGCGGTGATGCGTCGGGCCGATGAGCGCTTGAGCGCATCGATCATGATCAGCATTTCCATCAGGTGACTGTTCTGCGGGGCGCAGGTCGATTGCAGCGCGAAACAATCGAGGCCGCGCACGTTCTCGCCGATCTCGATCGCGCACTCGCCATCACTGAATCGGCCGACCTCGGCTTTGCCGAGCTCGATGTCCAGATAGGAGGCGACCGAACGGGCGAGCGCAACATTGGCGTTCCCGCTGAAGAGCTTTAGATCCTGCATCGATTCCATTTCCTCACGCTCTTCTACTCGTCCGTTGTCGCGGCGTTGAAGTGGTCTGACCATCACGTCCACTCCAAGTGTTTCGTTTGAATCCGGAACCCCGTCGGATTCTGATGATTTGGTTGGGGCGGTAGGATTCGAACCTACAAATGGCGGCTCCAAAGGCCGCTGCCTTACCATTTGGCTACGCCCCAAGAAAAATCGTCTTCCTACATAATTAATCGCCGGTCGTGATGACGGTCGCAATGACTTTGGTCACTCGGATCCAGCATTCATTTCGGCTTGCTTCGCGATCAGTCGGGTCCAGATCTTCACGTAGACGGTCAGCGAGTCGCTTCGCCCCGTCTTCCGCATGTGCCCGAGAATCAAAGACTCCAAATACAGTCGCGCCGCTCCCGGACATGCTCACCCCGATCGCGCCCGCTTCACGAAGTCGATTCGACAACATCGCGACTGGCGGACAGAGCCGGCGCGCAGCCGGTTCTAGATCGTTGATGAGCAATTCCCCGAGGGCGGGCTCCAGATCTGCTCTTTCGCCGGCCAGCCTTAAAATCGCCCGCATCGTAGAACCGTTACTGGGCTCCGTCAACGCGCTCCGAAGCGCATCCGCGGCTCGGTAGACCTCCGCCGTAGCGAGGGAATTGCCAGAATTCGCCACAACGAGATGCAGCGGCGGCAGCGGGTCGATCCGCTCAATTTTCTGGCCGATTCCCGTGACCAGCGCAGGGGCCGGGTTGAGAAAAAAAGGGACATCCGCACCCAACTCCAAAGCGAGCGCGTGGAGCGCCTCTCGGCCCAGCGGCTCGGGCGCCAGAGCCTGAAGTCCCCGAAGGATCGCGGCCGCATCGCTCGACCCTCCGCCAAGCCCAGCGCCGGCTGGAATGCGCTTCACGAGATGGATCCGGATCGTCGCCTCCAGGCCCGCCGCCTCGCAGAAGGCTCGGGCAGCTCGGCTCACGAGATTTCCCGGTCCCGCAGTCACATCGCAGAGCTTCTCAGGAAGCCCCGCGTCCGGCGCAATCTCCACCGTGAGTTCGACGCACTGAGGCCCAGGCAGGGTCTCAAGCGAGAGCGAGTCGTAGATCTCAATCGGGGCAAAGAGGCTCTCCAGGAGGTGGTAGCCATCCGCGCGACGCCCCACCAAACGAAGCCCCAGATTGATCTTTGCGGGCGCTTCTAGATCGAGTCGCTTCGCCTCGCCCCCCGCAGCAGGGCTCACCGCGTCTTCTCGACGAATCGCATCCGAAGCTCATAGAGGAGAGAATCGATGAGCTTGCGCTCCTCTTCGTCGAGATTGCCCCGCGTCTTGTCCCGCAGCATGTCCAGCGTGTCGATGGTCTGCTGCGCCAAGAGCGGATCTGGCTGCGTAGGTTCGCCCGTTTCCGAATCGGGCAGGATCCCGAGCTGATAGAGCCCCGTCGTCCCGAGCGAGAGCGCAAATGTGGAGAAATCGACCTTCGGCAGCGATGCGCGAGTCTGTTCGCCCTTCCCCGCCTGCTTGCCCGCCGGATCGTTTGATTCGCTCGAAGTCATTTCAACCTGCCTCCTGTACGGCCACATCGACGCTGTTTTCATCGTGCGGGATGTGTGCAGCCGCGTCTGCTTCCGCCCCCGCGCGCTCTACGGTCGCGCGCGCATCCACCTCGTCGAGACGCTCCATCTCTGTGTAAGCGTAGAGGAAGCGCTGGGCCACTGTCACAAGCGTACCGATCGCCAGTAGCCAGAGAATGGGCCAAAGAATGCCGAGAAGCGCCCCCCCTGCGATCAGCCCCACGCGTTCACCGCGCTCAAGCAGCCCGCCCGGCATGCGATCGAGAATCAGCTCGGCCCGGGCCTTCGCGTATGAGGTGAGCACGGTGGCCACTAGGATCGAGGCGCAGAGCGCTGCCCCGAGCGCTTCGCCGTCTCGCACGAAATATGCGAAAAGGCCGAGCATCGCGAGGATATCCACGACGCGATCGAGAGACGAATCCAGAAACGCGCCGAAGCGGGTCGTGATTCCAAAATGGCGCGCCACGACGCCGTCGACGAGATCGAAGAATCCGCCCCCGAGCAGCAGAAGGCCGCCGGCGACCATCTCGCCCTGGGCAAAGGCAACGCCTGAAGCGCCCGCGATAGCGGTCCCCGCCACCGTCATCCAATTCGGCGAAATGGGGCGCCAAAAAAGAAATGGAAAGATCATATGGATCCAACCATCGATCCGGTGGCCGAGCTTTTCCTTGATCACCGCAGCAGACCTCTAGGGCCGGCCGATCCAGCCCGACCGTCCGAGTACTTGTCTCCGCCCCGAATCTGGCCCGCTTCCGGTCCGCAGTTCAGTAGCTGGAGCCGGAGCCATCAGAGCTATCAGAGCTATCAGAGCTATCGGAGCCGTCTTGGGATCTGCCAGCCGAGCCACCAAACGTGCCCGCAATCGCAGCCGGAGGCGGGTTCGAGGGCGCGGGCGCAGGCGCAGGCGCAGGCGCAGGAGAAGGCGTAGCCGGTGCAGGGGGAGTCGTTCCTGGGCCCGTGGAGGCCGCGAACGTACCTGGAGTCGAGAAGTCGCCTGCCACGGGGGCCGGCGACGGATTCGAGGGAACCGGAGGTGCTGTCGGCTCAGGAGCCGCAGATACCGCTGCGGCCTCAGCCGCTTCAGCGGCCGCCGCGGCCGCTTCTTCTTCTTCAGCGATCGTCGTCATCTTGTCCGTGACGTCATCGAGCGCAGTCACATGGCTCTCGTACTGGCCCTCTTCGAGCCATCCGCGGCGTCGCATGAGGCGACGATCAAAGCGCAATCGTTCGACAGATTCTTTGTCCATGTCTTGAATACTCCGGTTTGGACCGACCGTCGGCAGGTCGGGGCGGCTCACATTAGCAGGCCCACGCTGAACTCGCCGCCACCCGATAGCGTCTACCCGGACAGCCCCATTGATAGGGCATCCAGAAGCCATAAATTGACGGTACCGGATGCGCCCGATAGCGTGCGGCGGGGAATTTCAAGACTTGCACCATCTCACTCCGACAATCCAGACAGAAGCTGATCCGGCCGAGCCTCGCTCCGCGGCCGCTCGTGCGCAGCTCCGCGCGTCTTCCTCTTCTTCCTCTCGCTCCGCGCGCGTGCTCGCCTGTGCCCTCGCTCTGAGCCTGTCTATGGCGGGATGCCAAACCACCTCACCCTCGTTCGAAGAGATCAAGCCGGCGGACCAACTCTACGCCGATGGCCTGACGACGCTGGAGGGCCGCAGCATCCTCGGCCTCTTCACTTTCATCAACTACGACGCCGCCATCGAATCCTTCCAGGCGATCATCGATAACTACCCCTACAGCGAGCTGGAAAAACAGGCCCAGCTGAAAATCGCGGACGCCTATTTCGACGACCAACGGTACGAAGAGGCGCTCGCGTACTACCAGGACTTCGCGGATAACCACTCTACGCATCCGCGCGTGCCCTATACGCTGCTCCGCGCCGCGCAGTGTCATTACAACCAGATCGAGTCTCTTGAACGAGATCAAGGGTCGACACGGAATGCGACTGAGGCCCTCGAGAAACTGATCCGGGAGCATCCCTACGCCGAAGAAACGCGGACCGGCGAGGAGATGATGATCGAACTTCGCTCACGCCTGGCGCGAAACATGCTGCTGATCGCTGATTTCTATCTCGAGCGCACGCATTGGCAATCCGCTGCAGCGCGGTATCGCCGCGTACTCGACGAGTATCCGGGTCTTGGCCTGGACGCCCAGGCTTTGTATCGGCTCGGCGTTTGCCTTGAGAACATGCGGCGCGAGGACGAAGCCCTCCGCCTCTTCCATGTCGTTGTGGAAAACTATGCGGACTCCGGTCCAGCGCGGCGTGCGCGCGCCCGCATCGCTGAGGCCAAATAGCCGTTCTCAGCGCTCCGACTTAGACCACGGGCGGACCACGGGCGGACCACGGGCGGACCACGGGCGGACCACGGGCGGACCACGGGCGGACCACGGGCGGACCCCGGGCGGACCACGGGCGGCCCCCGGGCGAACGACGTGAGAATGTGTCCTCCGTTGCCCTGCCCTCGACGCCCCGCCAGCGAAGTGCGATCCTGAAGGACAAATCGCATCTACATCGATCCGCTCCGGGGGGAAGGGCTTCGAGATGGACGTTCATCCAACATTGCAACCACGCGAGCATGGCTCGGAACAACGTTCCGACGGCTCGGAGACGTACGCCGATACTACGACCGATACTACGACCGATACTACGACCGAGAGCCTCGCGACGCCGCTAAGCGATGCGGGTTCTCATGCGATAGGCATTGATTTGGGATCCGTCGCCCGCGATCCCGAACTTTTGGCCCGAGGACGGCGCGCTTTCCAACGCGGTGAGGACGAGGTCGCCCTCGAGAATCTGAAGCGGTTGGCGGAGCACGGCGTTACCTACGCCGACGTCTACTACATGATCGGCATGCTTGAAGAACGCACGGGCGAGATCGGCAGCGCGTTGGCGAACCTTCGCAAAGCGATCCGAGTCAATCCCTCGTATGTGGAGGCATTGCTTGCCTTGGCCAGCTTGCATGAGCAACGCGGGGAATTTGATCAGTCACAGGGATACGCCGAGCGCGCCGCCGAGCTTTCTCGCCCGAGCGCGGGGGGGCTCGACCCGACCACGCGGGGCAAGCTCGCAAACCAACAAGCCGAGCTTGCGGACTCACTCGCGCAGGCTGGCCAGCTGCGCGAAGCGATCGAAGCCTATCGCGGGGCACTCAACCGCTGCCCCAACTTTCATGATATCCGCCACCGCCTGGGCGTCACCCTGCGTGAGGCGGGCCTGCAATCGCAAGCCGCAGGAGAGTTTCAGCGCATCCTTCAGCTCCACCCGCGCCTGCTCCGCAGCCAGATCCAGCTCGGCCTGACCTACTACTCGATGGGCCGTACACCCGAGGCCATCGCCGAATGGGAAGACGTGCTGGAGATGGACCCGGGCCGTGACGAAGCGCGCATGTATCTGCGCCTCGTCCGAGGCGCCGACCGCCGATCAGAGCTCGGCCCGCAGAGCACGCTCCACGCCGAACCCGCGCAAGCACCTGAGCACGCCGAGGCGGAAGTTGAAGAAGTCGATGTCGGCGGCTGGACCACGGCGCCTATGCGCACTCGAGAAGACGCCGCGGCGGAGACTGAGCTCGCATCGGCGCTTCTCGCAACCGCGAGCCCCGACGGAACCAGCGCTTGATCGGCGATGCGGAAATCCCGGTCATTGACCTGATCGCCGGCACGGTCGTTTTCATCGCCGTGCTGCGAGGCGTGTTCATTGGACTGATCAGGGAGGGACTTTCTCTAGCTGCAATCGGCGCGGCGACGATCGTGACGCGGCTTTTCGTGGATCCACTTGCCCTTCAGCTGACCGAGATCACCGGCGGTGAAATCACGGGCAAGGCCTCTTTCTGGATTGCCGGTGTCCTCCTCGTCGTAGCCACGATTCTCGCTTCCGGCTTCGCCGCCCGCCTGATCCGCAAGAGCGTGAGCTACGCCGGACTCGGCTGGGCCGACCGACTCGGAGGAGGCGCGTTAGGCGCAGCAGAAGGCGGGATCATCGCCGTCGTCCTGGTTCTCATCACACTCTGGCTCGTCGGCCCGGACCATATCATGACCGACGGGGCGCGCAGCGTCAGAATCGTGCAGGAACTTTCGGACCTCCGCGAGGGAGGAGAGCTTCCTGCGGTTGCTGCGCCGGGCGATTGGTTCTAGGTCAAGCCCGACTCTGAGCGAGTTCCGCGAGTTCGATCAGAGCAGTGCGGCTCAGTTCCACGCAGCTCGGCCAAATTCCGCCTAGCTCCGCCCAGTTCAACTAACAGGCCGGCTCGATCCACTGACCATGGTCGCGGATCAAATCGATCAGCCGATCCGTCGCTTCCTTCTCAGGAACCGCACGGGCCACGACTTCCTGCCCCACGTAGAGCGTTACCTGCCCCACGCCCGAGCCCACGTAGCCGAAATCGGCATCAGCCATCTCGCCGGGGCCATTCACGATGCATCCCATGATGGCGATCTTGACGCCCTTCAGATGATCCGTCCGTGCCTTGATGCGCGCCGTAATTTCTTCCAAATCGAAAAGCGTGCGGCCGCACGAGGGGCAGGAAATATATTCCGTCCGGGTGGTTCGTTGCCGCGCGCCTTGGAGCACGCGGTATGCCAAATCAATCGCGGGCGCTGCGCCGACTTCGGACACGATCGAAATCGCATCTCCGATCCCGTCACAGAGCAAAGCCCCCATGCGAACCGACGCGTCAATCAGCACCGCTTCGGGAACGGGCGAGGCCCCTGCCCCAACCACGGGCAATCCGCCCGAAGCGTCGACAGTCATAGTGCGAGCGCTTCCCGAAGCCGGTGGCTCTGCCAAGGGCTGACTCGCGACCCATGCCCGCAGAATGATCGGAACGTGTTCCGCATGCGCATCAGCCAAGGCGGAGACAAGTACGCGATGCGCATGCACCGAAGCGTCCGGAGCCAAGCTGATCGCCAGGCGACCCTGCGCGAGCCGCTCGGCTTCACCGACCGGCCGGATGCTGGCCGTTCCGTCGGCCGTTCCCAGCGCACGACGGACCAAAGCTGGGATCTCATGGTCCTCACCATGCAGTTCCCACTCCAGCGCCAAGCCCGCCTTCGAAGCGGACTCGCGTATCTGGGACAAGAGCGCGTCCTCCGAATTGGAGTCCACCCGCAAGACGCAACGTCCCACTCGTCCCGCTAACTCGGATGCCAATGCCGACTCGGTCAGCAATCCTTCGCACCCCTCTGCAAGACGAACCGAAATCGGAATCTCGAGCCCAACCGAACCGAGCTCGCGAGCAAGCTGCTCAAGCTGCGCGCCCGCCGCCTCCGTCTTCGCCGAGACCAATAGAGACTCACACTCCACGTCCCGCAAAGCTGAGAGATCCATAGCCAGGCGCGCCGCCGAATCCGCCGGCTGCAAGAGTGCATCCACCATCTCAAGTTCCACGCGAATCAGCGCATCCCCGCCGAGACTGAGCCCGGCCCAATCAAGGCCCTGGGTCTTACGCCGCGCGTTCGAGAAAAAATCTGCGAAGGGGGCAGCTTCCACGTCGATCGCCGCAGTCTGGCGCGTGCGAGCCTCCGCCACTGCCTCTGCGCGCAGCACGATCCCGCGTGCCACCGGCACCTCACGCACCGGATCCTCCGTGAGCGAAACGCGAATCGTATCGCCTAACCCGTCCTCGAGAAGCGAACCAATCCCGATCGCACTCTTGATGCGACCGTCTTCCGAGTCCCCCGCCTCCGTCACGCCCACATGAAACGGATAGGATGGCTCGCCGGGCGCTCGCGCTTCAAGCCGCGCCGCGAGCAAGCGATACGCCTGGATCCCAACCTGCGTATTCGATGACTTCATGGAGAACACGACATCGTAGAAGTGCTCCCCTTCACAGACGTCAAGGAACTCGATCGCGCTCTCGACCATGCCTTCAGGGGTGTCGCCGTACCGATTCAAGATGCGATCGGAGAGCGAACCGTGATTCGTCCCTATTCGCATAGCCACGCCGTTTTCTTTGCAGCGAAGCACAAGCGGCCCAAAGCGGTTCGCAACACGCTCAATCTCAGCCTCGTACTCAGAATCATTGTACTCGCGGACTTCGAACTTCTTCTTGTCCGCGTAATTCCCTGGATTGATCCGAACCTTCTCCACCACCTCAGCCGCGATCATGGCCGCGTTCGGCGTGAAGTGAATATCGGCCACAAGCGGCACGTCGACACCGCGCGCCTGAAGCCGATTCCGAATCTCGCGCAGATTTTCCGCATCGCGAATCGACGGCGCGGTCACGCGCACAATCTCGCATCCCGCCTCGGCAAGCCGAGTGATCTGATCGACGGTCCCCTCGGTGTCCATCGTATCGGTATTCGTCATGGACTGAATGCGGATCGGCTCATCGCCGCCAATCCCCACATCGCCTACGCGCACAATGCGCGTGCGCCGGCGGCCGGGTCGGTACAGATCGACCGGCGCCAAAAAGAGCTCAGGATCCACTCCCGGCTTCCGAGCGTCCGCCATTAGTCGCCCACCAATTCGTTGAACTTCGCGATCGCTTCATCGATCTTGCTCGGATCCTTGCCGCCTGCCTGAGCAAAATCAGGCCGACCGCCGCCTCCGCCACCGACAATCGCGGCCACCTCGCGAATCAGATCACCCGCTTTCAGCTGATCCGTCAGATCTTTAGTCACACCAATCGCCAGCAGCGCCTTCTCGCCGTCTGCTGCCGCCAGACAGACTACGCCCGTGCCCAACCGGTTCCGGAAATCATCCACCATCGTACGCATGGCCTTCGCGTCGACATCCTCGACCCGCCCGGAAATCGCCTTCGCGCCCGCATAGCCCGAGAGCTCGCGCGCTGAACCGAAGAGATCCGTCACGCCGCCGCTCTGCTTCTTCGCGCGAAGCTCGTCGATCTGCTTCTGCGTTTCCTTGCGCTCGTCGAGCAACTTCCCAACGCGGCCCGGCAACTCCGCCAGCGGCACCTTCAACCGATCCGCCGCCTCGGTCGCCAGACGCTCCTGCGCACGGATATGCCGCAGGGCACCCATTCCGGTCAGCGCCTCTATGCGCCGAATCCCCGCCGCAATGCCCGACTCCGACACGATCTTAAGCAGGCCAATATCGCCGGTCGCCCGCGCGTGCGTGCCGCCGCAAAGTTCCGTGCTGCAATCCCCGAACGAAACGACGCGGACACTGTCCCCGTATTTCTCATCGAAGATCGCAATCGCGCCCGCTTTGATCGCAGACTTGTAATCCATCTCCCGCGTCGCACCCGACTGGTTCGACTCGATCCACTCGTTGACCCGATCTTCGATTCGCTCGAGTTCATCTTCAGTCAGCGGCGAATCATGGGTAAAGTCGAAGCGCAGTCGCTCCGGCCCCACGAGCGAGCCTTTCTGCATAGCCTGGTCGCCGAGCACTTCACGCAGAGCTGCATGCATCAGATGCGTGCCCGTATGATTCCGAACCGTGGCCTGGCGCGCTTCGGCATTCACCGACAGCTGCGCTTCCTGATCCACCTGAATCTCACCGCTCACGACGACACCGTGATGAACAAACAAGTCCGCAACAGGCTTCTGCACATCGCTGATCTCGACCTCGCCCGAAGCCGTCTTCACACGCCCCGAGTCGCCGACCTGGCCACCGCTCTCGCCGTAGAAAGGCGTCTCTTCGAAGATCAGCTCGACCGTGTCCCCAGCCTTCGCCCCTGATTTTGTTTCGCCGCCGGAAAGAATCGCGGCGATCGGGGCCTCGAACTCCAACGCTTCATAGCCTCGGAACGTCGTCTGCAGATCGGTCGCTATGCGTCCGTAGATTTCCTGCACGGCCGTGTCGCCGCTGCCTTTCCAGGCCGCACGAGCTCGCGTCTTCTGCTCGGTCATCGCGTGATCAAACCCCGATTGGTCGAGGGTCATTTCATGATCAACCAAAATATCCGCCGTCAGATCCACCGGGAACCCGAAGGTGTCGTAGAGCTTGAACACGGTTTCGCCCGGAAGCTCCTTCGTGCCCTTCGCCTGCAGCTCACCGATCTCGCCCTCAAGCAGCGAAAGCCCCTTGGTCAGCGTTTCCAGGAAGCGCTCTTCCTCGCGCTTAATCCGGTCCGTGATATACGAGCGGCGATCCTTCAGCTCCGGATACGCCTCGCCCATCTGATCGATCACGGCGTCGGCGACAGAATGAATGAAAGGCGCATCCTGCCCGAGCAGCTTTCCGTGCCGCGATGCGCGGCGCAGAATGCGGCGCAGCACGTAGCCCCGCCCCGCGTTGCTCGGCAGTACACCGTCCCCGATCAGGAACGCAAGCGCACGCGCGTGATCTGCCACCACGCGCAGGGAGACATCTTCTTCATCGCTCGAACCGGGCGACACATTCGTGAGCTCACCCGCCCTCGCAATCAGAGGCGTAAAGCAATCCGACTCCCAGCTCGAATGCACGCCCTGCAACACAGCAGCCCATCGTTCAAGGCCGCCACCGGTATCGATGGAAGGCTTAGGCAGCGGCGTCATCTTGCCCGAAGCGTCTTTATTGAATTGCATGAAGACCAGATTCCAGATCTCCATGAAGCGTCCGGTCTCAGATGACGGATCATCGTTCGGATGTTCCGTCATCGCGCCCCAGTCGAAATGGATTTCCGAGCAAGGTCCACACGGCCCTGTGTCACCCATCGACCAGAAGTTTTCTTTTTCGTCTAGGCGATAAAGCTTCGATTCAGGAATCCCGATCCGGTCTTTCCAAATATCATAGGCCTCATCGTCTTCCTCGAAGACGGATACCGCCAAATTATCCGGGTTAAACCCAACCCCTTCCGTCAGAAGGCTCCAAGCGAATTCGATGGCGTCTTCCTTGAAGTAATCGCCAAAGGAAAAATTGCCGAGCATCTCGAAGAAGGTATGGTGACGCGGGGTGCGACCGACGTTTTCGAGGTCGTTATGCTTGCCCGAAACACGCATACATTTCTGCGACGTCGTGGCCCGGACGTAGTCGCGGGTTTCTTCGCCGAGGAAGGTGCGCTTGAAGGGGACCATGCCCGCATTCACGAACATCAAGGTGGGATCGGACTCGGGCACAAGCGATCCGCTCGACACACGCCGGTGGCCTCGCTCCTCAAAGAAGCGAAGGAAGGTCTCGCGGATCTCGCGGGACGAGAGCGACATGGGGTACCTCGGAAATGGGGGGCGCTGGCGCGCCGGGTTGCGAGCCGGAATATAGCGGGCCCCCGCGAGGATTCTTGGTCAGACCCCGGCTGACTCGGTCAGACGCCGACAAACTCCCCCGAACTAGAGCGAACAGATCGCCTAGAAACGATCGATGTTGAAATCGTCGTCGTCGCTCAGGCCGTCCACCCCGTCGTTGGGAGGCTTTTCGTCCTTCTCCGCCTCGTCGTCCCCCGCAAACTCATTCCACTCGGAGTCGGAGGTCGAGGCGATACCGCGGAAGCGAAGCGCGAAGTCGTCCGGATTGGAGACGTGCTTGAGAGCCTCCTCGTAGGAGACGAGGCCGCTCTTGACGTGCCCCATCAGCGACTGATCGAAGGTCTGCATGCCGTAGGTCGAATGCCCACGCGCAATGGCGTCCGGAAGCTCTTTCGTTCGGTCCTTATCCGCGATCAGCTCACGCGTAAACGCGGTGGAAATCAGGATCTCAAGCGCCGGAACCCGGCCCTTCCCATCTGCACGCGGAACCAGGCGCTGACTGATCACCGCCCTGAGAATAGTCGAGAGCTGGAGGCGAACCTGCTTCTGCTGATAAGGCGGGAACACCGATATGATTCTGTTGATCGTCTCTGTGGCGTCCAGCGTATGCAACGTGCTCATCACGAGATGGCCCGTTTCCGCCGCGGTCAGCGCCGTTTCGATTGTCTCGAAATCGCGCATTTCGCCCACCAGAATCACATCGGGATCCTGCCGTAGCGCGGCGCGGAGGGCCGCAGAGAAGGAATGCGTATCGACGCCAATCTCGCGCTGATTCACGATCGAGCGGCGATCTCGAACCAGAAACTCGATCGGATCCTCGATCGTCATGATGTGGCTGGTTCGCTCAGAATTGATGTGCTCGATCATAGCAGCGAGCGTGGTCGACTTACCGGAACCGGTGGTCCCTGTGACGAGAACCAGACCACGCTGTTCCTGGCTGATCTTTTCGATGATCTTGGGGAGGAAGAGCTGATCGATCGTCTTGACACCGAAGGGGATCACACGAAAGACAATGCCCACCGTGCCGCGCTGCTGAAAACAGTTCACGCGGAAACGGCCTAGTCCCGGGATACCGTACGCGAGGTCGGCTTCGCGGTTCTCTTCGAAGCGCGCCTTCTGGATCGGGTTCATGATGGAGAAGGCGATCTTCTGCAGCTCATCCGGCAGAATCCGCTCGCCGTTCTTCAGCGGAACCAATGCGCCATCCACGCGAAACATCGGAGGCAGCCCCGACTTCAGGTGAATATCGGAGGCACCGCCCTTGATGGCGACCTTCAAAATCTCATTCAATTCCATTTAGCGCCCCGAAAGTCCCCGACTCTGTTGAGGATTTCTGATCCAAAACGACCTCGTACGTCCTAGTGTTTCGACCGATGCACGTCCTTCCTTGAGGGCGACCCGCGAGGACTGTCCAATCGGGCCCGGTGACCCGGGATATCCTGGGATACGCAACTTCCTCTATAGCTATCTGGATTCAAATCAAAAAAAGGGGGCACAGACTCCAAAGAATCTGCGCCCCCCCAAGAACCTCGCCGCGCCGGTCTGGCACACGCGGCCTCCAAGCCGACCGCCGGCGTCCAAGGCATCGGGATCAGACCCGCCCCTGGCGACCGCATCAGCCCGCTGGCCCCCTACTCGGCTGCATCCTCTTCGGGTTCATCCGGGCTCGCCGCCGGCTCACTCGCATCCGCGACGCGTGCCGGCGTCGCCACCTTCAAACCCTTCGCGAGATAGACCTCCTCGGTCAACCGTGCGCAGGCGTCCGGGTTCTCCTTCATGAAGGTCCGTGCTTTCTCTCGGCCTTGCCCGATCCGCTCGCCGCCATAGGAATACCAGGACCCGCTCTTCTCCACGATGCCCTCATCCACACCGAGGTCGAGCAGGTCGCCCTCTTTCGAAATGCCCTCGTTGTAAATGATGTCGAACTCGGCCTGCCTGAAAGGCGGCGCGACCTTGTTCTTCACCACCTTGACGCGAGTACGGTTGCCCGTGACCTCGTCCCCTTCCTTGATCGCGGCGATGCGTCGGATGTCGATCCGGACCGAGGCATAGAACTTGAGAGCGTTGCCGCCCGACGTCGTTTCCGGGCTACCGAACATGACGCCGATCTTCATTCGAATCTGGTTAATGAAGATAATCGTCGCTCCCGACTTCGAGACCGTACCCGTGAGCTTGCGCAGAGCCTGGCTCATCAACCGAGCTTGAAGGCCAACATGCGTATCGCCCATCTCGCCTTCGATCTCCGCTCGCGGAACAAGCGCCGCAACCGAGTCGACGACCACCAGATCGATCGCACCCGAGCGAAGCAGTACGTCCGCGATTTCAAGAGCCTCTTCGCCCGTATCCGGCTGGCTCACCAGGAGTTCGTCCACGTTCACGCCCAAGCGCCGCGCGTAGTTGATGTCGAGCGCATGCTCCGCATCAATAAAGGCGGCCACACCACCAGTCTTCTGCATCTCAGCGATCGCATGCAGCGTCAGGGTCGTCTTACCACTGGATTCCGGGCCGTAGATCTCGACGATGCGGCCACGCGGGTACCCACCAATCCCCAAGGCGATATCCAAGCTCGGCCCACCACTCGAAAAAAAAGCAATCTCGTGATTGACGGCGTCGTCCGTCATTTTAGTAATAGAGCCCTTACCGAACTGCTTCTCGATACTCGATACGGCGAGTTCGATCGCCCTCGACTTTGCATCGCCTGCAGCAACGCCGCCTCGTTCTACCTTCGCCTTCGGTGTGACCCCTGCTTTACCACGTGCCATTAATTCTCTCCCGGTTGATCTTGATTCATTAAAAATCTGCCGGCCCTCTTAGGCCGGGTTGAAAATTTGAGAGGCGTATGCGCGCTAGCCCTTCAGGTTAGGCGGCCTTCTGACCGCCTTCCGGATGATTTCCGGATGATTTAGGTCTTCCCCGGTGTCGAGCCACCACCCGATCTCCTCATTAGGCTCGGGCCAATCAACTCCACCCCCAACATGCTCCGGCGCACCCAGTCGAGCGCCACCTGAGCGGTTAAAGAGCGATGCCGCGTGCGATCGACTTGAAATACGAAAGAATCCGCATGCGTTTGCTCAGCCGTGGCAAGCGCAATCCAGACAAGGCCCACGGGCTTCGTTTCCGTGCCCCCACCCGGCCCTGAAATTCCGGATGTTGATACCGCAAAATCACTTCCAAAGCGCAGCCGAGCCGCCTCGGCCATCGCGCGAACCACAGGCTCCGACACAGCCCCCTCGCGCTCGATCACGTCTTCGGGAACGCCGAGCATGGACGATTTCGCCGCGTTCGAATAAGAAACGACGCCACCCAGGAAATACTCTGAGGATCCGGGCACATCCGTAATGCGTTCCGCGATCAGCCCTCCCGTACAGGATTCAGCCGTCGCGATCGTCATCTTGCGTTCATGGAGCATCCGCCCCACCACGCTCTCCATCGTGTCAGCCCCTTCGCCGTAGACAATGGGACCGAGCAGATCGACAATGGTGCGCTTCGCTTTCTCGATTCGCGCATCCGCCTCTTCGGCGGTCGCAGCACGCGCGACTGGCCGGAGAAAATTATCCGGGAAGCTCGTGCGGTATCCGAGTTCGACGGATCCATCCCGGGCGAAATTCAGCAGCTCCGATTCAAGCGTCGACTCGCCCATCCCAAAGGTTTTAAGTAAGGCAGCCCGCACGACGCGGCGCGGCGCAAATATTTCTTCGGAAGACGCTTCGTGCGAAGCCTTTCCACCCGCTCCCGGAGGCACCCCTGTGAGGATACGCTCGATCCTCGGCAGGACCTGTTCATCCATCATCAGGTCGAGTTCTCGCGGAACCCCCGGCATCGCGAAGAAAGCCGCCTTGCCCACGCGAAGAGAGAATCCCGGCGCCGTTCCTATCGGATTCGCCAGAACGTCCGCACCGCTCGGAAAATAAGCCTGCTTCCGATTGACGTCCGCCATCTCTCGACCGACGCGGGCAAAAAAAGCTTCGATCGCCTCCAGGGACGTCGCATCAAGCTCGAGTTCGAGGTTCCAGGTCTGCGCAAGCACTTCTGTAGTCAGATCATCGCGCGTCGGGCCAAGTCCGCCCGAGACGAGCACGAAATCGCTCCGCCCCGCCGCCCGAAGGAAGGCATCCCGCATATCTTCGGGATCGTCCAAGACCGAAACCTGATATCGACAATCGAGGTCAAGCAGGAGCAAACGTTCCGCGATTCTCGCTTTGTTCGAGTCGACGATTTCGCCGCGCAGGAGTTCGTCTCCAATCGTGATGATCTCGGCGTTCAAGCGAGCCCCTCCGTTCCAAGCCCGAGACTCAGGAATCCAACATCACCCAAAGTGCCCCCCCATTCCGTCCAGCTC
>JBDNFB010000143.1:0-11396 GCA_041690055.1 Myxococcota bacterium
AGGTCGAGCAAATCTTCAGTGAGAGGCTTTTTCAGAGTCGGTTTGCTCTGTCTGAATGGCTGCGAGATTGTTTTTTCGGGCGGATCCCGACGCGGGCGATCAAGAGGTGTGTCTCGCACCAAGCGAAGTACGCCGTTTAAGCGCGGAATTGAATCAGAGACGGGGACTTCGGCAAGCTTCCGAATTGAGTAGGCTCAATTTACTGTCCACGTCTCACCCCTGTGTGGGCCCCGATCGCCGCGCGGGTGGTTGTTTGGCCTGCCTGCGCAGGTCTATCTTGTACGCGAACGCTAAATCTTTCGGCCCTTCTACAAAACGAGGTTCCATGTCCTTCACACCGCGGCTCGGCTCTCCTTCGACTGGCGTCATCCTCACTGGCGGTGCGTCGGGCCTGGGTCGCGCTTCCGCAGAAGCCCTTGCCGCAGTGGGTCGACCTGTCTCAATTTGGGATCTCAGCGCCGAGAAGAGTGCGGCCGTCGCCCAGGAAATCGCGGACCAATACGGCGTGATCGCGCAGGGCCTCGCAGTCGATGTCCGTGATCCGGATGCGCTCGCCCGCGGCGCTGATGCGGCACGGGAGGCGCTCCCGAATATTGGTGCATTCGTGCATGCAGCGGGGATCGTCGACACCGGCTCGATCGACAGTGTCACACCGGAGAACTGGGATGACGGCCTGGCGGTTCATCTGCGACCCGTCGCGCTCTTGACCAAGATCCTGCTGCCCGATCTCGCCGCGCAAGAAGGCTCCGCCATCGTCGCCTTCGCGTCGATGAACGCCACGCTCGGAAACGGCCTCAACCCAATCTACACCGCGGCCAAGGGCGGCGTCCTTTCGCTGGTTCGCTCACTCGCGGACCGCCTCGCCCAGGACGGCATCCGGATAAATTCGATTTCGCCGGGCGTGATCCGCACGCCCATGATGCAGCCGGCGCTCGACGCACTCACGGACGAAGCCTTTACGAAGCGCGTCCTGCTCGAACGTCTCGGCGAGCCCGCCGAAGTCGGACGCGTCGTTCGCTTCCTGCTTTCCGAGGAAGCGAGCTATGTCACGGCCGCCGAGTTCATCGTCGACGGGGGCAATATTTCTTCACAGCGCATGTAGCGCGTCGAATGCATTTGGAGACGCGTAGCCCCTTGGCTTCGCCTCAAACACAGCCTCAACAAAATCAGGAGAAAGACACGAAATGGGTGAAAGACTCGCAGGCAAGACCGCTCTCATCTCCGGCGCCGCACGCGGCATTGGCGCCGCCGACGCACGGCTCTTCGTCGCAGAAGGCGCGCGGGTCGTGCTCGGCGACGTGCTCGACAAAGAGGGGGAAGCCGTCGCACAGGAACTCGGGGATGCCGCTTGTTATGTCCATCTCGATGTCACGCAACCCGACTCCTGGGCTGCCGCGGTTAGACGCGCAGAATCTGAATTCGGACCGCTCGACGTGCTCGTCAACAACGCGGGCATTCTTCGCTTTAATACGATCGAGGACACGAGCCTCGAAGAGTACGAAGCCGTCGTCAAGGTGAACCAGGTCGGCTGCTTCCTCGGCATGAAGGCGGCCCTGCCTTCTCTTCGCAAATCAGGCGGCGGTTCGATCGTCAACATCTCCTCGACGGCGGGACTCGAAGGGCTCGCCGGAATCGGGAGCTATTCTTCCACAAAATTCGCAGTCCGCGGCCTCACCAAAGTCGCTGCACTCGAACTCGGCGCCGATGGCATCCGCGTGAACTCGGTTCATCCGGGTGGGACCGCGACTGCCCTGGTGACCGGCGTCGGGAGCGACGCCCCCGCTGAGGAGAACTACGAGCCGCCGCAGCCGATCAAGCGCATTGCGGACCCTTCGGAGATCGCAGAGATGGTGCTCTTCCTCGCCTCTGACGCGAGCAGCTTCTGCACCGGCGCCGAATTCGTCGTCGACGGCGGCCTTACAGCCGGCTCGCCTTTTTTTCCGGAAAACCGGTAGTCGCGCGAGACCCCCTCATCGCACTACTCTTTTCCCTAACGCCACGGCAATGCCACCACACCACACCACACCGCCACCGCCACCGCCGGCGATCGCGCGTTGAATCGGAGACCTCATGCCCCAACTTCGCACCCTTCTGTGTATCGGCCTACTCGCTGCCTTCAGCGTATCTCTCGGCTCTGTTCCCGCCGCATGGGGCGCAGAGATGGAGAGCCCCTCCTCGGACCAGAGCGCGGGGCTCGGACTCGACCTTCAGCCCTATCTCGAGTATTCCCTTGGCCTATCGATTGTCCGAAATCAAAACCTCTCCGGCGGCGATCCGCCTAACCCCGATTTCTCGGGACGGATCGAAGCCGCGGAAGGCGTAAGCTTCGGCGGCGCGCTCGGAGTTCGGATATTTAGGCAGTTTCGAGCCGAAGTCGCCCTCGGTTACCAAACCAACGAGGTCGAGAACCAGGCCGTGCGGTCGGGCGAGACCCGCGCGGAAGGCAATCTCAGCCTCTTCACCGCCATGGTGAACGGCTATTACGATTACGACCTGGCAGAGCACGGTGTGCCACTCATTCCCTTTGTTGGCGTGGGCATCGGCTTCGGCCAGGCTCGGCTCGACGCGGAGACCCGAGGCGGCGGACTTCAAGTTGATGACGATAATGCGGTCTTCGCGTGGAACGTGATGGTCGGCGTGACCTACCCCATCTCGGAAACGACGCATATCAGCCTCGGCTACCGCTATCTCGCTACCGAGGACGTCCGCTATAAAGGCAGAGTCCCAGGCTCAGGCGTCCGCTGGATCGACTCGGAATACGATTCACATGATCTGCGCCTGGGACTGCGCTTCAACTTTTAGCCCCCGCCAGGTCTCGCCAGGTCTCGCAACGTAGAGTGGAGCGAAAGGTCACGTGCCCGGCGACGGGAGTGGGCTTTTCCGCAGCCTGCTGGGCTAGCCGAGCCTAGAAGCGGAACGTCCAGCGCAACTTCGCGATGGGCTGCGTGCTTTCTGAGCGGAATTCGCCGGGCGTCGCATCAAAATCCTGACCGACGACCAGAAACAACTCTCGTCCCGGCTCGAAGATCCAGCGGAAGCGCGTCTGAACCGACATATCGTTCGATAGATTGTCGTATTGCAGAACCGTGCTCCAAAAGATGTCCTGGGTGAACGCGATGAGCACCCGGAACCGAATCAGCCGCGTCTTGAAATCTGTTGAGCGCTTACCCGGCTCGTTCAGTTCCTGTCGGCAGGTGTCAAGCGTGCGGGTTGAGCCCTGACATGCATCGATATCGTAGAAATGGCGCTCGTCGAGTTCGACGGAGAGGCGCCAATGCTTTGAGGGTCGCCATTCGACAAAGGGGTTGATGCGATAGCCCCAACCGTCGTAGAACTCACCGACCCCGGTGGTGTACCGGAAGCGAATCTTGCGATGCTGACTGGTTTCGAGCGTCATGATCCCGCTGGAGTAGTGATAGTCGCCTGTCGGGATGCCGACGTGGGGCGCGATGAAGAATGGCTGCGGCACATCGTCGAAGACATGAACAAACTGGAATTCGATCGTGTCATCGACCTGGGACGTGAACTTGAACGGAACGGCGGAGATAAAGCCACTCTCAACGGAGTTCTCGCGATCGGTTGTGAGGTTGCCCGAAAGCGTCATGTCCCAGGTTCGGATTTTGCTTTCCTGCGATCGGATCCGGTAGCGATAGCTGCCGTCGTAGCGCCGAATCCCGTCGCGATTTACGAAGCCGAGCGCGGGGTCGAATCCACGATCGATCGCCTTGACCTTTGCGCTCCAATTGATCTTGTCGTTCGGATACGCGAGCGAAGCGCCCCAGGCATTCGCGCTCCGTCCGTAATTGCTGCTGTCGTTCTCTGTGAAGAAGGATTGCTGATACCAGATGCTGCTTGAAACGAATTTATTAGGGACGATCTGACTACTGCGGTAGTTGAAATCCACGCCGCCCAAGAGGTTCTCGCTATTCGAAGTGGGGTCGCCGTGGGTCATGATCATGCCGACCGTGGACTCTTCGAGGACGTTCGCCGAGATGCGCGCGACCGCAAGATTCGTCGAGTCGACGCTGCCCTTCGCGTCCTGCTGGATATCGAGCAGACCGACCCGGAAAGGACCGACGCGCCCTGTGAGCTTTCCGCCGCCGAGCAGGCGCGTCCCTTCAAGGTTTTCATCCAGACCTACGCGCCGCGAAAAGAAGGGCAACCCATTTTCGCTTTGCAGGCCGCCGAACTGAAAAAGGCCCGTATCGCGCAGGAAGAACTCGCGTTTCTCCGGGAAGAAAAGCGCAAACCTCGACAAATTCACCTGCGCATCATCGACTTCCGTCTGCGAGAAGTCGGTATTCGCGGTCACTGAAGCGGTCAGCGAAGGGAGCACGCGATAGAACGCATCGAAGCTCGGTTCGACCTGGAGACGGTCCCTCTCTTGAATCGAATCATCGCCCGGGCCGCGGGTCGTCCGTCGTAATTGGGAATGCGTCGAACCCGCCGTGATCGAGGGCACGACATCGAGGCCGATACCTTGCCTGGCCACACTCATCCCGTGCAGCGTTCCCGCCCGGCTTACATTGATGATCGTGCGCTCAATCGTCGGATCGGCCCAGCGGATATCTTCGTTGAAGCGGCGGATGCGGCGCGAGAGATTGAATCCCCAAACATCGTCGCCTTCACGGAAGCCTAACGTCTTGAACGGAATCGCAACTTCTGCGGTCCAACCTTCGGCGTCGATCCGGGCTTGTGCGTACCAGATCCCGTCCCAGTTCTCTTCGTAATTGTCGCCATCGAAGGTGGCGTCGCGGCGGCCGCTATTCGGATTGACCTGAAAGAAGTATCCGCTGCGCCGATCATGGAAGGTGTCGAGTAGGACATTGAAGCCATCGTCGTAGAAGAAGGTCTCCGTGCGCGCCATGCGGTTCGCCACGATCTTCTCGGGCTCCGGATCATAGGCGCGGAAAGAGACAAAGAGCGTCTCCCCATCTGTCAGCACCCGCGCCTCTGTGCGGTAGGAAGGCGCAGCCCCCGTCTTGGGTTCGACCTGGGTAAAGTTATCGATGACCCGCGCCTTTTCCCAGACGGGATCGCTCAGGTCGCCGTCGATCAGCGGGACTTCGTCCACATACACGGCAAAGGCTTGGGGCTCTCCCTTTTCGTTTTCTTTTTCCTTTGTCGTTTCCTTTGCGTCGGCCTCGCCCGAGGCGATAGCGACTCCCGCCAGAGGTCCTGCCAGAGGCAGCGAAGCCGCCAAACAGAAAAGCGCGAGGAAGAAAGTCCGAACGCGCGCCGTGCCGCGAGCGGCGGCGGCGGCGGGAAAAGCGGCTTCCTCGGAGGTTTCAGAGGGTTCGGAATGCATTGCGTCCGCCGGACTCGGGCGACATGGATGGAACGAGCGGGGCCGCAACTTCGAACTCCTCTAACTACAAACAATCAAATCGGGAGCCGGACGCTAACGCTTCTAGCGTATAAGGTCAGCACTTAGGAAGTGCAATAAATACGAAGACTTGCAGCCAACGAGGCGATGGCGCGGTCGAGATTCTAGAGCGGGACTTCAGATCTCGTCGACGTAGCGATCCGTGCCCGGAATCGTTGGGATGAAGCCCGAAGCGAAGCCGACCTCTCCCATTCCCGCGGCGCTCTGAGCGGCACCGATACCGGCGAAGGTCGTACCCCAGTTCTCGCGTGGATCCCCTTCAACGAAATAGAGGTCCAGGTGCCGACGATCGAAGCCCGACGGCGGCGCCGAATATACAGGCGACGCCTCCGGCAGCTGCAAGGGGTCAAGCGAAAGACAAAGCGCGATATCGGAACCGGGCAAGACCTGCGGCAGATGCGTTTCGAGCATCCACGCCTCGCGCTCCTCGGCGGACACGCCCTCGGGCCGTTCGCTCAAGACCATGACGACGCCCGCAAAGAGATGATCGAGCGCGACCTCCGGCGGAATCCCATCGGCGTCGCGACACGCCGCATAACGATGCGCATAGAAACTCGCATGCACGGCGCGACGGCCCGGCATCATCCGCCCGTTCTCGCCGAGCGAAAGAACTCGCTCGACCGCCCACGCTTCTGCTTCCACGTGATGCCCGCGCTCCATCCAGTAGAGCGCAAGGAACGAACCCTCCGAAGCGTCTTCAACGATCTTTGAGCTTGCCGGATAGCGCAGATCTTTCATCGCACGCGTCGCAACAAAGCGTCGTCCAGAGAAGAACGTTTCGCCTGTCATGCAGCCCGCGTAGAAATGATCGCGTTCGTACCAGCGATTGAATTCCTTGGCCTTCCCCTCGGCCGGCTCAAGCAAGCTCACAAGGATACTGCCTAGAGCGACTCCGTACTCAGGCTCATCGCCGACGCGGATCACACGCATTATTCGCCGACCAGGACTTTCCGAGCGTGCTCCGTGTCCATGTATTCCTTCCACTCGACGATCTTGCCGCCGCGAGCGCGCATCAGGAAGTGATACTCCTGCTCATACTGATCACCGCGAAAGGTCTTGCCGCGACTGATCGCTTCGATCGCGACCTTCTCGCCTTCGGCAGTCATGTCCTTGACCGTGAAGACAAGTCCTTCCGGGAAAATGTCGAGAACGGCCGGCATACCCGCGAGCGCTCCCGCCCTATCATTCGTGCCACTAAACGGAAGGGAACCCGTGACCCAGATCTGAAAATCCTCCGCGTAATGCTCCCGCACCCAATCGACGTCCGCGTTCGTGAGTGCCTGCAGCATCTGACGCGCGAGTTCCTTGTTCTCTTCTTCCAGCTGACCCATTGACCTTCGCCTCTTTCCTGCCGGCCTGCGTACGCTTGCCGGGCCTCGTATTCACGTTCAAAGTTAGAGCAGTCGACCCATCTGATGCCCGCCGGGCATCGTCGTCCGGTGGACAACGCGAGTATCGCTCGGCGAAATCCCAAGCGCCGTATGCATAGTTCGCCAATTATCCCAGAGCACCATGTCGCCCACAGTCCAATCATGCACGTAGGTAAAGCGTCCGTCGATCGTATGGTTCACGAGTTCTTCGAGGATCGGATCCCCCTCGGCATGACTCATCCCAACCATATCCAGCAACTGCACCGTCGAAACGGAGAGCGATTTCCGACCGGAGAGCGGATGCGTCCAGACGAGCGGGTGCGCCACGTCCGGAAACTCCGGGAACTCGATATTGCCAAACGTCTCGAGCTCGATGTCCCAAATTTTGCCGAAGCGCATCTCTCGCAAATCCTTCACGAAATTGAATCGCCCTTCGAGCCCCTCGATCCGCGCCTTCATCTCGTCGGGAAGCGCGTCATAGGCGAGCGCTGTATCGATCCAGCCCGTCTGTCCACCCGATGCCGGCGCCTCCACCATCCGTAGCAGCGCCCCCCGATTCGGCGTCGGCGTATAGATCATGTCCGTATGCCAGGGGATCCGGCCGGCGATCTGCTCGCCGTCGAAGCGGTAGACCATCTGCTCGGTCCCGCCCTTGTTCGCGAGTTCGATGATCTCATCGTGATCTTTAAGGCGAATGCTGGGAATGGGATGGACTTCGAGCTCGCCAAACGCGCGACTGAGTCGCAGATGCGCCTCCATGGACGTGCCCATGCCGCGGAAGACGAGGATCGCTGACTCGAGCCACGCCTCGTTCAGGGCGTCCGCCGTCGCGTCGTCGATCGGTCGCGATAGGTCCAGGCCTGTGATTTCTGCGCCCACGCCGCCCGACAGCGGTTTCGCGTCGATAGTCATCGATTCCCCCTCATGCGCCCCGCCGAAGCAGCTTGCCCGGAAGCGCGCCCGTATGAACGCCGTCGCGAAGAAGAACCTCCCCCGCCACAATTGTCGCCGAGATCCCGCTCGCCTTCTGAACAAGGCGCCGCGCCCCGCCTGGCAGATCGTGATGAATCTCTGGAATCTCTGGTGCGATCGTCTCCGGATCAAAGAGAACAAGGTCGGCCACGTTCCCCTCACGCAGAAGCCCGCGATCGTGGAACCCGAAGGCCTCCGCCGGCTGAGACGTGATCATTTGGATCGCGGATTCGAGCGAAAGCGCTTGTTCTCGACGCACCCAATGACCTAACAGATGCGTCGAGATCGAGCAGTCCGAAATCTGCGACACATGCGCACCCGCATCCGAGAAAGTCACGACCGACCGAGGATGCTGCATCAATGCGAAGACCTGCTCCGGGATCTCGTTCGCAATCGGCTGCATGAAGTTCTGCTTGAAATCGCTCGCAAGCGCGAGCTCAATCATCAGCTCGACCGGATCCATCCCCCGATCCCGCGCCACTTGTCCGAGACACGCATGCGGTCCCAGCGCGTCTTCCATGATGAAGACCCAGTCATAATCCGGCTTGCGCGCTTCCGCGCCGACCGACGAGCCGTAATCGCCATGATGCGCCTCATGCACCAGCCGCGAACGCAGAGAAGCATCCCGAAGCGCCTCCTTCTGCTCCGCCAGCGGAAGCTCCCGAAGCGCGCGCCAAGCCGGCAAGCCATCAAAGGGAAGCTGCCCCTCAAAATTCAGCATGATGTCGAAACGTCGCGAATGCACCTGCGCAAACATGCGCCCGCCCGCATCCGAAACGCGATCGCAGAGATCCATCCAAGGCATCCACGCCTCCGGCGCATGCCGCGTGCTGCCCACGCCGAACATGAAGGTCGCCCCCGATGAAAGCGCCAACGACGACATCCGTTCGAAGTATTCCTTCTGCGCCACAGGCTCCGTAATCGCCGCATCCTCATTCGTGATCTCAAAGATCCCGCCCGAAGCGCCCGCCACTTTTACGAGTGCCGCGACCTCTTCCCATTCCGCAAGCCGACTCGCCACTGGCCGATCATCCGACGTGAGATGATTCAGTGTTCGCGACGTCGTAAACCCCATCGCCCCCGCATCCATCCCTGCCTGGAGTTCCTGCACCATCGCCGCCAAGTCCGCCGGCTTTGCCGGCTCTTCGAACGCGCGCTCGCCCATCACATATGTGCGGAGAGCCGAGTGCCCGACATAACCCGAGTAGTTGATGCCCTTCGGCAGCTTATCCACCGCGTCCATGTATTCGGGATAGGTCTCGAACCCCCACTCGATCCCCTCGGACATCGCCGCCGGCGAGATATCTTCGGCACGCTCGAGATTACGAACGACTAACTCCCGTGCGCCTTCGCGACTCGGCGCAAGCGTGAAGCCGCAGTTCCCCATCACAACGGATGTGATGCCGTGATACGAGGAGCATGTGCCGAGCGGATCCCAGTAGACCTGCGCGTCCATATGCGTGTGGCCGTCGATGAAGCCAGGACTCACGACTTGGCCTTCCGCGTCGATCGTCTCGGTGGCGGCTTGGCCGGCGAGCTTGCCGGGCCGGTCAGAGATTTCGGTGATGCGACCGTTCGACACGGCGACATCGCCTTCGCGGCGCGGGGCACCGCTTCCGTCGACGATGGTGGCGTTCTGGATGAGGAGATCGTGGGGCAATCGGGGCTCCTTCGCGGGCCGTCAAGCAGAGTCCGGCGACCGCCGGCGTCTTCCGGATGGTCTCTCGGCGGCGGCGGGATGTCCAGCGCGGTTTCGCGCTGATTCGCGCGCCACCCCAGCGCCTACAAAGCCCTTTGAATCCGGGGAGATAGGAGACACGAGGACCACAGCTCGTCCGGCTCGGCGTGGTGTATCCGCGCCCCAGGAGCGCCCCCGCGCGGCGTGGCGCCATCAGAGCGATGCGCATCTCATCCGCATGTTTTCGCGAGTCCCCTAGGACCGGCACACGCGTTCCAAAATGAGATCAGTCCGGGGCCCCCCAGTAGCCGATACGAGCCTGCATGGAACCTGCTAGTCCGGACGCTCAAAAACCTGAGCCGCAGGCGCTGCAAATCTCGGCAGGTCTGGTGTCGATCTCCGCCGTCGCCTTACCCATCGGACTCGGCGAAATCACTCTCGGCGCCCTCGGTGCCGTTTTCGCGATGTCGCTCTTCCTGATCAGCCGACTTGAACGCGCGCCCGTCTCTATGATGCGCATCGGGATCCACTTGGCGCTCATGATGGCACTCGGCTTTGTCGGGATATCTTGTTATGCGTTCGGAATCGCCAACGTCATCGCGGTGTATTTCACTGCGCTGATCATTCTCATGGCCGCCTCGACACTCGGCGCAAAGGCCGCGCTTGGCTGGGCCCTGCCCTGCCTCGCCGTCATCGCGATCTCGGTGGTCTATCCCCCGGATTTCGTGCGTCCCGTCGGTACCGTAGGAACCCTCATCACCCGAGTCTCAACCATCCTCGGCGTCCTCGCCTTCAGCGTCTCCTTCCGCCTCCGCCAGGATCGCCAGGCCAGCGAGCTCTCCCAGCAAGCGCTCACCGATCCTCTCACAGGCCTCGCCAACCGACGCCAAATGGAGCAGCTCCTCTCAGCGGCCATCGCACAAGCTGATCGCTTCGAACGCAGGTGTGCCGTGGTCTTCGCCGACGTCGACGGACTCAAGCAGATCAACGATCGATGGGGACACGAAGCCGGCGACGCGCTGCTCCTCGCCGTCGCCGACCGGATCGGCGCGAGCACTCGGCTTACGGACAAGGCAGCCCGGATCGGCGGAGATGAATTCGTTGTCGTTCTTTCGGAAGTGCGAGACGAAGCCGGCGTGGAGGCCTTTGCCGAGAGCCTCGTCCAGGCCGTATGCTGCCCGGTGGAAATCGCGGGGGAGATGATGACCCCGTCCATTAGCCTCGGCGCAGCGATCTATCCGGATGGCGCGGAGACCGCAGCAACCCTCCTGCGGCGGGCCGATGCCGCGATGTATGCAGCCAAGGAATCCTGCGGCGGCTGCGTGGTCTCCCACAGCTGAGAGACGGGCTGCAAAGCCCCTTGAATCCAAGTAGATAGCCCGGCACCGGGTCGGACTCCTGCGTGTACGGGAGAATGCGCCCCGACCCTCAGGAATGTTCGCTCTGAGGGGGCTCCTGGCGGGCTCCAAGCGAATTGATTTGCTAGATTGCGCCTTCCTTCAGGTTCCCGTGGTCAACACGGTTGTCTTTGAACGCTTCGTGCGCCGGTAGCTCAGCTGGATAGAGCATCAGGCTTCGAACCTGAGGGTCGGGGGTTCGAATCCCTCCCGGCGCACCATTAAACTCGCATAGTATTCAGCCAGTTGCAGCAACACGCTTAGCCGAATCTCCCCGCGATCGAGCAGCCAGTAAGCTACAGCGTAAGCTTCCCGGACCGAGAACATCCGCCGGCAGCGGGTATCAGGCTACTGGAAACTGAGGGTCGAGCGGACAAACCGACGCCTTGCTCTGCTGCGGAGCCTTCCGCAAACTTTAGTCAGCCTGATCTGCATGCTGCAGGTTATGGGAGTATCCGTTAGATACTCTATTCAGAGTCAAGCCCCTAACACATAGAATTTCTCCCCATCGAAGTCTCGATCGTGCTTCAGCATTCCGTAGATTGCGTGGAGCAGCTTTCTCATGACGGCGACGTTTGCCTGCATCTTGGACT
>JBDNFB010000144.1:0-26113 GCA_041690055.1 Myxococcota bacterium
CGCTCCTTTGCGACGCCCTGTCGCTCGGTCAGGGCATCCGCGACGAAGCGCGAAGCACATTGGATGCGCTGGGACGGATCGGCGAAGACGCGGGCTTCGAGGCCGAGCAGGATGCGGTGGCGCGGTGAGAGGCGTCGGGCCATCTGGCCGGGGCCCGGATGCGTGCGCCTGAGGAAATCGTCGTGGCTGCCGCCGCCTGCGCGGTACAGGTCTTGGAAGCGGGTGCGGCTGAAACTGTGGACGACGTCGAAGGCGCGCGGGCCGCTGTCGGGAGCCATTCCGGTCGCACGGGCGGCCGCGCGGGAGAAGTTCAGAACCCGAAGCGGCTGCCAGAGCCGCGACACCGGAAGGAGCCTTGTCGCCACGCCCGCATCGGGCGAAACCTCGCGCGCGAGCACCGTGACGTCTTCCCCCGCAAGAGAGAGCGCGTGGGCGACCTGCCACGCCACGTTTTCAACTCCGCCAGCGCCCGGGACAAAGCGTTCGATCACGAGTGCAATGCGCAGTGGGGGCGTCCTCAGGCTGAGCCGACAGGGTATCGGCTCTGAGGCGTTTCGTCAGGCTGAACTATTGGCATAGGCCGCTGTCCCTCGTAGACTCTTGCTCTTGCGCTGTGGACGCTGCGAGAGCGTAGCTGCACGGAATGGATCGCCGAACGAGGTGGATTCCTGGAGTCTCAGGTCGCTCGAAGTCCGCATGCCCGATAAACAATCCGATAAACAACCCGCTACTCGATCCGACTCGAAATCCGATCCCAAGGCCGCTGGGAAACCGGGGGCCGATAAGCGTCAGCTGATTCTTGACGCGGCGATCAAGGTCTTCGCGGATAAGGGCTTCCACGCCACGCGCATCTCCGACATCGCGCGTGAGGCCGAGATCGCGTACGGGCTCGTCTACCACTACTTCCGAAACAAGGAAGAAATCCTCGATACGATTTTTCTGGATCGCTGGAACCTCTTCATCGAAGCGGTGCAGGCGATCACAGACGATGGCCGGGGGGTTGAGCAAAAATTGCTGTCGATCGCGGCTGTGATCTTGTCCGCGTATCGGAATCGTCCCGAGTGGGTCCAGATTCTGGTCTTCGAGATCCAGCGGAGTCAGCGCTTCACCGAGCCCGACCGCACTCAGCTCGTCGGCCGGCTCTTCCGACTCATCGCGCAGATCCTGAGCGACGGGCAGGAGCGAGGCGAGCTGCGCCAAGACCTGGACCCGACGATCTCGTGCTACGTCTTCGTGGGATCGATCGATATCATCGTAACCGGGCGCGTCCTTGAAATGATTTCGACGGAAGAGGACGACGGTGCCTACTATGTGCGCGTGGCCCGGACCATCGTAGATGTCTTCCTAAACGGAATGTCTGCTTGATTTTTGTCAAAGGGGGAGTGTCCAGTGACACAGAACAGCCAGCAAGGCGCTGAGGCGGCGGATACGTCCGCGCCGATTGCCATTGAGGTAGAGGGGCTCGCAAAACGTTACGGCGATTTCGAAGCCGTGCGCGGCATCTCCTTTCAAGTGCGTGCGGGGGAAGTCGTGGGTTTTCTTGGGCCGAACGGGGCCGGGAAGACGACGACGATGCGCATGCTGACGGGCTTTATTCCGCCCTCCGACGGTGTGGCACGGATCGCGGGGCACGACACCTTTTCGGATTCGATCGCCGCGCGCCGCGCGATCGGATATCTGCCAGAGACGCCGCCGCTCTATCCTGAAATGACGCCGAGAAGCTATGTCGATTTCGTGGCCAAGCTGAAGGATGTGCCGCGAGGGCGTCGCTCCGCAGCGGTCGATCGGGCACTCGAACTCTGCGGCCTGACCGACGTGCGCCACCGCGAGATCCGGCAACTCTCAAAGGGCTATCGCCAGCGCGTGGGCCTGGCCCAGGCGATCGTGCACGAACCCGCAGTCCTGGTCCTTGATGAACCGACGGTCGGCCTCGACCCAATCCAGATCCGCGAAATCCGCGCGCTGATCCGCGACCTTGCGGCTACGGGCGGCCAAACCGTGATCCTCTCCACGCATATCCTCGCCGAGGTTGATGCGATCTGTCAGCGCGTGGTCCTCATCGACCGCGGCCGTAAGGTGCTCGACCAATCGCTTGCCGAACTCAAGGCGGGCGGAGCTTCGCTGGAAGAAGTGTTTGCCCGCGCGATCGCAGTGGATGAGGCCGCGGTTTCTTTTCAGGCCGCAGGCGCTGATGGCACCACGGGTACTGCTGGAGCCCCGGGCGCTGACACAGCCCCGGGCGCTGGAAACGGAGCGGCGGAATGAGGCATATCACAACGATCGCGTCGCGTGAGCTGCGCTCGCTCTTTGTTTCGCCGGTGGCCTATGTGGTGCTGACGATTTGGTCGGTCATCGCGGGCACTTTCTTTCTAGCTTCGCTGATCGGCTTCCAGGAAGAGATGATTCAGTACCAGCAGTATCAGATGCTGCAGCGCATCGAGGAGATGAACCTGAACGATCACTTGATCGAGCCCTTCATTGGTTCGATGTGGGTGATCCTGCTCTTCCTGTTACCCGCGATCACGATGGGCCTCATCTCGACGGAGAAGGCGAATGGCACGGACGAGCTTCTGCTCACGAGTCCGATTTCGATTTGGGAAATCGTGCTTGGCAAGTTCTTTGCGGGCGTCGGCTTCGTCACGGTGATGACGGCCATCGTCGGTTTCTTTCTCGGTATTCTCTTCGTGTACGGCGAACCTGAGCTGGGGAAGACGCTGACTGGGCTGGCCTGTCTACTGCTCGTGAGTGTCACGTATGTGGCCGTCGGTGTTTTCGCTTCTTCGGTAACGCGAAACCAGCTGATCGCCTTCATTCTGACCTTCGTCCTGCTCCTTTTGTTAGGCATGATGCTGCCGTTTATGGTGCAGATCACCATGTCGGGCTCAGGCATGGGCCAGGATTCGGGACTGGCATCGGCGGTGACCTGGATGTCGACGGGCAGCCATGTGGATCACATGCTTCAAGGGCTCGTGGATACCTCGGATCTCGCGTATTTCGCGATTGCGAGCGCAGTGTTTCTACTGCTCTCGAAAACCGTGATTGAATCGGCGAGGTGGCGATAATGACAGGTACAGCAGCTCTTCTTGCCGGCCTCGGCATTGTTGCGATTGGCTTCGGACTGCTTTCGGCGCTGATCGCTTTGATCCAACCTTATACCGATCCCATTTGGATCTTGGGCAATCTCGTGGTCGGCGTCGTGCTCCTTGGGGCCGCGGTGTTCATGAGCCTCGATTCGCTGCGCGAGCGGTTTCAGTCGAGTGGCGGTCGGCGCGCGGGGAAATACGGCTCGAGTGCAATCCTGAGTGCCGTGCTCGGAGTGATCATCCTCGGCTTCCTTGGTTCTCTCAGTATTCGCTACAACCATCGCTTCGATCTGAGTGAATCGAAGGTTCATACGCTTTCGCAGCAAACGATGGACCTGCTTGCCGGGCTCGAAGAGACCGTGACGATCACGGCCTTCTTCGGCGAAGAAGAATCTCCGCCGATTCGGGACATCCTCCAGCGCTATGAGTATGCGAGCGAGCGGGTGGACCTTGAATTCGTTGATCCGAATTCGGCACCGGGTCTTGTGGATGAACTTGGCCTGACGACGGACGAGCTGGCGCGGGGCCTTGTACGGTTCTCGCTTCCGTCGGGCGCGGCGACTTCGCTTTCGGCGTTCTCCGAGCCGGATGTCACGGGGGCGCTTCTCAAGCTTGTGAAGAGCGCCGACAAGACCGTGTATTTCCTCGAAGGACATAACGAACGGGTTGTGAACGGTGCCTCCGAAGAGGAAGGGCGGTTTGCGACAGGGCCCGATAGTTACGGCCAGGCGGCCAGCTCGCTGGTTAATGAGCGGTACCGCGTGGAGTCGCTTTTACTTGCGAGTCTCGGCGAAGTTCCGGCGGACGCTTCTGCTGTCGTGGTCGCGGGGCCGACGCGGCTGCTTTTGCCGGGCGAGCTGGCGGCGCTGGATCGGTATGTGCGCGCGGGCGGATCCATTTTTTTGGCACTGGATCCCCGCTCGCGAACGAACGTGTACGAGCTGCTGGAAGGCTGGGGCGTCTATCTCGGCGATGATGTCGTGGTCGACCAGTCGCTGGCACTCTTTGATCAGGCAACGACGCCGATCGCAGGTGAATACGATGGCCGCCATCCGATCACATCCCTGATGCGCGAGCCGACCCTGTTTCCGATGGTGCGCAGCATCGAGGTCGATGAGGCGTTTATCGATGATTACCGACTCATCGTGAAGACGGGGACCGAGAGCTGGGCCGAGCGTGACCTCGAAGCCTGGCGGAAGACGGGGCGCGCGGAGTACGGAGAGGAAGACCTGCTCGGGCCTGTCACGGTCGCGGTGGCAGGTGAACCACGCCTTGGATCGGCTTCGTCTGACGCTAACGGTAACGGTAACGGTGACGGTGGAGACGGCGACGCGGGTGAGCCCGCTGAAGCGGCTGGGCGGATCGTCGTCTTCGGCGACTCCGATTTCGCGACCAACGAATATCTCGGGGCACTCCGAAACCGCGACCTATTCGTCAACTCGATCAACTGGTTGGCGGGCGACGTTGAGCAGATCACGGTCCGACCGAACGTGTCGCGCGCATCGAGTTTTCAGATGACGCAGGACCAATTCCGGATCATTCAATACCTCTCGCTCTTCGTCTTACCCGAAGCGATTGCCGTCGTCGGTGTGATTGTCTGGTGGCTACGGCGTAAGGCGCCCGGGCGATCGGGAGCGACGGGGCGATGAACCCGAAAACGACCGGGGTGCTGGCGCTGGTTGCGCTGGCGCTTGGGGCGTTTGTCTATCTCTATGAGATTGGCGGCGATCCCGAGCGCAAGGCGGCGAAGGACGACGCGAATCGAATCTTCACCGGCCTCGACTCGGCCGACGTGACGGCGGTCGAACTAACGACACAGGAAGGAGTGGCTGCGCGCTTCGAGAAGCGCGACGAGGCATGGCGTGTGACCCGGCCCGTTGAAGCGCCAGCGGATGCGACGGCGCTCGACGCGATTACCCACGCACTCACCCATTTACCCCGTGAAGGGGATGTGAAGGTGCCGCGCGCGCTCGCCGAATACGGACTCGCCGAAACCGCGCGTGAGATTCGTTTCGAAGTGACGGAGGCGGGCGGGACGGAGAAGAAGGGCCTGCGCATCGGCCGCGCGACGCCGGTCGGCGGTCATCTATATGTCGCGCGGGACGGCGATGAGGAGGTCGCATTTGTCGAGTCCTACCGCGTGAACGCGTTCAACCGGAAGCTTGCGGATCTCCGCGAACGGCGAATCTTTGGCTTCGAGGTGGGCTCGGTCACACGCCTTGCCGTGAACTGGTCGTCGAGCGCGGGTCCCGAACGGGTGGAACTCGCGCGCGGGTCGGACGGGCTTTGGGCGATGACGAGCCCGGTGGATGCCAATGCGGACGAGGAAACCGTCCGGGAGGTGCTTTCCAACCTTTCGTTTCTGCGCGCGCAGAGCTTCGTGGACGCGCGGACAGAGGCATTAGATGAGGCACTGGCCCGTCCGCTCATCAAAATCGAATGGCAGCTAGATTCGGGTTCGGGGGGTCTCGCGGCGCGCATCGCGGCAGGGGATTCAGACGATTCATTATTCGTCGACGCGGGGGCGGCGAGCGGGGCCGCATACCGGATCGCAGCGGAGCGTTTGGAAGATTTCCCGCGCACGATCAATGCCTATCGGTTCAAGCAGCTGGCTTCGTTTGAGCTTGCCGCGGCGCGACGGATTGAGTTTGAGTTGTCTGGGAGCAAAATGGGTGCGGTGAGCGATACCGAACCGATCCGCGTCGGGGCGGAACTTGCGGAAGCGGGCTGGACGAGCGCGGACCGATCGCTCGACCCGGACCGGCTTTCCGATCTGATCCGAGATCTCTCGACGTTGCGCGCCTCGGAGATCTTCGCGGACGAAATGGGCCCCGCTGAGCTCGCGAGCCTCGGGTTGGCCCCGGCAGCAAGCATCATCCGAGTGTTCGGCAAAGGCGACGCTTCTCCTCTGGCCGAGCTCGCGTTCGGGCGCCAATACGCGGACCGTGGCCTCTTCGTTCAGCGCGCCGATGATCCGACGATCTATCTGCTTTCTGACGAAAGGGCCAAAGATCTGCCGACGAGTCTCGAGGCTTTTGAGTCCGCTCTCGAAGTGGCCGCCCCGCCGGACGAAGACGGGGCCGACGCTGAAGCCGAAGTCGGAAATGAGGCCGGGGGCGCTTCTTCGGAGAATGAGCTCCAGGAGTTCGAGGCGCTTGAGGGGCTAGATAGTCCTTAGCTCTTTCACTTAGTCCGAGGCCGGGCGCTCGATCTGCGAGAGAAGCGCGTCATGCAGAGGGCCGTTTGTGGCCACGACTTCTCGGCCCGTGCGGTCGGCTTCCTTGCCGGCGTAGTCGGTGACGCGGCCGCCTGCCTCTTCGAGGATCAGGTAACCCGCGGCTACGTCCCAGGGATGAAGCTTCAATTCCCAGTAGGCATCGAGCCGGGCAGCCGCAACATAACAGAGGTCGAGTGCGGCGCTGCCGTCACGGCGAATGCCCCGTGCAGTCTTGACGACTTTGCGGAAGCTCTCGAGGTTATCGTCGTCGCTGGTATGGACGTCGTAGGCGAATCCTGTCGCGACGAGAGCCTGGCCGAAATCCGCTTCGTCCGAGACGCGGAGGCGACGCTCACGCAGCCAAGCTCCGGCTTCGGCCACGGCCTCGAAACATTCGTCGAGCAGCGGGTCGTAGACGATCCCGATGGTGCGCTGGTCGAATCGTTCTACGCCGATCGAGACGCAAAAGCGAGGGAAGCCGTGGGCGAAGTTCGTCGTGCCGTCGAGCGGGTCGATGATCCAGCGCCATTCGGCATTGGCCGCGTCCTGGCCACCTCCTTCTTCGGCGAGGATGGCATCGTCCGGGAAGACGCTCTGAATTCCCTCGATGATCAAGGCTTCGCAGGCCTTGTCGACTTCGGTCACCAGGTCGATCGTGGCGCTCTTCGTGTTGATTTGGAGACCCGTCTCATAGCGTTCGCGCTGGATCTGACCCGCGGCGAGCGCGAGTTCCCGGGCGAGGCGGTGGCGCCGTGCGACTTCCGCGCCAAGCAGGGACTCGGCGTCATCGCCCAGCGTGCAGAGGGGCTTCGAGGGGGCGGACGTCATGGCAGGCCTTCTTCTTAGTGCGAGCGCTTCGAGCGCGGCGCCGCGTGGGAGTGGAGTTGGGGGTGAGGTCGAGGTGGGTTCGAGGTGGACTCGAAGTGAATCTGAGGGTGAATCGGAAGGTGGAGTTAGATCTAGTATTAGGCGGGGAGGCGAAATAGGGCCCGAGCGTTGGCGCTTGTCCGCTCGGCGATCGTTTCGACCGACTCGCCATGGAGCTCAGCGAGGGTCTCGCCGACGCGGGCGACCCAAAGGGGTTCGTTCCGCTTGCCTCTATGGCCCTGGGGTGCGAGGAAGGGCGCGTCGGTTTCGACCATGAGGCGATCGAGCGGCAGGCCACGGGCGACCTCGCGGAGATCATCGCTTTTCTTAAAGGTGATTATGCCGGAGAACGAGACGTAAAAGCCTTCGTCCACCGCGCGTCGGGCGAATTCGAGAGTGCCCGTATAGCAATGGAGCACGCCCTCGAGGCTTCGCTGTCCCTCGGCGATCCAGATTTCGAGCAGCTCGTCGTAGGCGTTGGGTTCGTCGCCTCGCACGTGGATCGTGACGGGCATATCGAGCTCGCGGGCCAGGGCGACTTGCTCGGCAAAGACCGCACGCTGGGTTTCGCGTGGGGCGTTCATGTAGTGGTAGTCGAGGCCGCATTCGCCGACGGCGACGACGCGGTCATTGGCAAGCCATTCGCGCATCGCGCGTCGGTTCTCGTCGTCGAGCTCCGCCGCCTCGTGAGGATGCACGCCGATCGCTGCCCAAATGCGTGGATCCGTTTGTGCAAGCGCCAGCGCATCGGCATTGCCGTTGATGCCATAGCCCGAGCCGATCGAAATCAGCGTATCAACGCCGCCGGCGAAGGCGCGGTCGATCACTTCCTGACGGTCCTCGTCGAAGCGGTCCGCCGTGACATGACAATGACTATCGATCCACATGCGTTAGGCCATCGTGTCGCGCAGGCCCAGCAGGAGCCGTTCGGCGACCATCTGCGGGTTGGCGTTGCGCTGAATGAGGTCGCGTCGAAGCTGCTGGAGACTGCGATACGCGTCGAGTTGTCGCGGTGGCGGCGTTTCGCCCGCAGCCACCCGATCTTTCACGGCTTCATTCAGCCAGGTGGAGCTGAGGTCGATCAATTCCGTGACGCCCTCTGCAGCGCGCGCTCGTGCGCCGCGGTACTGCTCGGCGAAGTCGAGGAGCTCACCGATGGAGCGGCTGCCGAGTGAGTCGAGGGTGCGGACAATCTCTGCGACTTCTTCGGGCGTGTCTGCGTCGCGGAGGCCGGTGGGACGCTCGACAGGGAAGCGCACGCGTACGCTGCGGGAACGAATTGTCGCGATGATTGCCGATGCGCGTGAAGAGACGAGCATTAAGGTGGTGAGCGGCGGTGGCTCTTCGAGGAGCCGGAGCAGAGCGTTCTGTGCCTGAGGGTTCAGCCATTCGGCGCCGTCGATGACCGCTACGCGGCGTCCGCCTTCGTTTGCGCCGAGGCGAAGTGCCGCCTGCACGTCGCGCACTTGGCCGATCGTGATGCGGGTGTCATCGGCGCCTCGTTCGACCCAAAGAAGGTCCGGGTGATCGCCGATATGTCGATAGGTCGGCCCGCGTTTGCCCTTGCCGTCGAGGGCGATCGGATCGACCGGTTCGCCCGCATCGTCGAGTTCGCTCGAACGTTGGCAGGCGGCGCAGCTTTCGCAGGGCAGCCCCGAGCTCATCTCGCAAACCAGCGCTCGCGCGAAGCGATAGGCCTCGGTTGAAGGCCAGTCGCCCGCGCCCGTTAGCAGATAGGCGGAGTGGACCCGGCCGTTCTCCACCGAGCGGCGAAGGATGCGGGCGGGGTCATCTCCCCCAAGGGGTTGGTCTTCCATTCCACCGATTCTAGCGAGCTGCCGTGGGCCGCGTCACGGCTGTGCAGTGCTTTTCGCAAGCCTTTGCCCCTTCTTCGCTTTTTCACTGAATTGCACTCAAGATGCCGGTCGCTCGTCCCGATATCGAAAAGGACACGTAATTTTACTATCTGGAGGCAGACGATCAGCATGGCTATCAGCGGTTTCGGTCGAGGTAAGGGTGAGACGCAGACGGGCGCGACGCCTTCGGGCACGGGGGCCAACGCTCCCGCAGGCGGTGGCTTAGGCAACCTGACGGCGTTTATCGATCAGGGTTCTGAATTCGAGGGCAAACTCTCGTTTAAAGACACGGTGCGCATTGACGGCACATTCAGTGGCGAGATCTCCAGCGATAACACGCTGATCGTCGGCGAGTCCGGCCAGATCCACGCACATATTAAATCGGTCTGCGTCGTGATCAGCGGCCTCGTCGAGGGCGATGTGATCGCGAACGAGCAGATCGTGCTGCACAAGACCGCCGTCGTGAATGGCGATCTCCAAGCGCCGAAGATCATGATGGAAGAGGGCGCCCAGCTGAACGGGTCTGTCCGCATGGGCAAGAACGCAGGCTCCTCCGCCAAGTCTTCGGGGGACAATGAAAAGAACGCGAACGCTTCGGGTGGGGACAACAAGTCCTCCGAGAAGAACGCATAGGTTCGCATCACACAGTTTCAGTCGAAGCCGATTCCGATTCGGTTCCGCGCAATGTGCCAGGGGGGCCGGCCCCGTCTTTCGCGTAACTAACGCGAGGGGCGGGGCCACTCGCGTTTTGCGAGGATCTGCATCAGAGGGCACAGGTGCTTCGACTTAGCGGTGGCTAGGTGGTCGTTGGCCGGGGCCGGGGCCGGGGCCGGGGCCGGGGCCGGGGCCGGAATTTGGGTAGCCGCTAGACAGGTATTAGACCAGTTCGATTCGGGTCAGGAATCTACGACGAGGACGGACTGGACGCCCGGGACGGCTTTTTTGAGCGGCTCTTCGATCCCGATCCGAACCGTGGAGATCTGGGCGGGGCAGTCGACGCAGGTGCCTTGGAGCGCGATGCGGATCGTTCCGTCGTAGTCGACCGAGATCAGTTCGACGTTCCCGCCGTCGGCGACGAGGGCGGGGCGCACGCGGTCGAGCCACGCTTCCACGATCTCTCGTTTGGGCGGCGGGTTGTCCCAGCCTTGTCCGGAGTGCGCTTCTGCCATGCCATGAGTCATCGGCTGCACGGGACTTCAGGTTGAACGCTTGAGACAGAGGCGAGGGAGGGAGCCAAGCCGAGGCGAAGAGTCGGCTCTTAGAACTCGGGCAGGCTTTCGGGCCCCTTGCTGGCGTCCCAGATCTGGAGCCCCTCGTCGTCGATCCAGGCGATTTCTGCATCGCCATCCCGATCGAGATCAAGGGTGCCGACCAGTTCGAGTCCTGCCGCCGAAGCATCCGCGCCGCCGGCCCAGAAAGATTCCACAGAGTCCCTCGCAAGATTCTCACCTGTCATAAAGAACGTCATGCGCAGGCGGCCATTCCAGTCCCTGGAGAGAAGGTCGTCTCGTCCGTCCCCATTCAGGTCGGCAATCGCAAGCGGAAGGTCGGTGCGGCGATCTTCAGGCACGGCAATCTCAGAGCCGCGTGTCGGAATCCAGCCGTTCTCGGCGCTTCCCAGGGCAAGCGCCGCAGCATCTTTGCCGCTCCGCCAGAGGAGGTCGCCTCGGCCGTCGCCGTCAAAATCACCGAGGCCGATGAGCCGAAGATCATCACTGATGCGATTGAGCGGCGTCCCGTCCCGCGTACTTGATGCGTCGGAGGGTACGACGAAGACTTGGCCTGTGAGCGTGTCTTCGATCAACCATTGGCTCTCCGCTTCGGTGCCCAGATTTTCAAATGCAACGAAGCGTTCGTTCGTCTGCAGCCGAAGTGCTTCCTCGAACGTGTCGGCGGGATTCTCGCTGTTCAGGAAGACCTGACCGTCAGACACGAAGAGCTGTCCGGAGGAGTCTTGCCAAACAAGCTCACGCATCCCGTCGTCGTTCGCGTTTCCCGTCCCGACGAAGGCAACACCAGCGGCAAGTTCTTCGTCCACGAAGGATTGAACCCAGGCATCCGCTGCATTCGATCGCCCGTGCGGAGAAAGCCGCGCGTCGGCACTCATAAGTCGTTCGAGCAGCGCAGTCTTTCGGGTGCCCTCGGCGTCTTCGATTTCGCTGTCGGCTTCCACTACCGCTTCGGGAGTCTCAGCTTCCGCGACCTGTAAAGCGTCTGCACTTACAGCCGGCAGGTCTTGCTCCGCGATCTGTGTTTCCGTTTGCGCCTGGGAGGGTGAGGAGGCCGAAGCATCAGAAACCCCAATAGAAACAAAGGCGGGCACGGCCGCTGCGCGGTCGAACACACTCGTGGCGGCGGCGAGGAGCGCGGGCTCAGTCGTGTCGGGGTGGAAGCGAATGGGCGCGGAGGGCGGGGATGCATCGCTCATGGAGCCGTTCTCGCTGAGCGCAACCACGACGATGCGGATTTCGTCGCCGGCTTCACCCGAAATGGTTGCGCTCGGTCCGGTCGAGCTTTGTTCGAACTCGAAGATTGCACCGTTGCGTGAGGCGAAAACCAAGTAGTTGGTTACGGGGCCGGCCGACGGCTCCCAGGCCATGGCCGCTTGGGTCTGGCCCGGCGGAAGGTCGACCGGTTGAGTTTCGATCTTGGACGCGGCGCTCTTGTTGCTGCCATCCGATCCAGAATCGTCGCAGGCGGAACCTAGAAGCATCAGCGCGCACAGCAAAACGCTCGCCGTAGCCTTGCGGCCTGCGGTGAGTCGATTTGATCGCACGGGCAATTCCTGGCTGCCCTGCGCGAAATGAACGCGTATAGATTCGTTGGACACGAGCCCCCCTCATTGGCCCAGCTCGAAAATTCGAAGCGATAAATTTTTAGATTGTCTGAACTTTTCTTTCTCTAAACCGGCTGAGAGCGCCCTTCCGCGCCCCGCAGGTCGGATTCATTCAGCGGGATGGTATCCGGGGGACATTGGCCAAAGCCTGTGTCCCTCTTTCCCCATCCTGATATGTAGAGTCGGGAAAGGATGACCCTGTGAATGTGACCGTGGTCACGGGGTCACATTTTTTTGATGAGAAAGTGTCAGAATTACGACACCTCTCTAAGTATCCGGGCACAATTGAGCTTCATGGGCGGCGGGAGTACCCTTGGCGCTCCTATGCCTCTCCTGAAAATTACTCTGAAGCTTTTTGGCTCTCTTCGCGCGGCCGCCGGCGAATCCACGCTGACCGTCGAACTCGAAGACGGGGCCACCGTCGCCGATGTCCGCACCTGGCTCGCCGAGCGCAATCCGCTCGTCGAGGAGCTAGGCGATCGGCTCGCCGCCTCGGTTAATCTGGAAATTGCGGACGCGACCGCGGCGCTCACCGACGGTGATGAGGTGGCCTTCCTACCGCCCGTCGCGGGGGGAGACGGTGTGGTTAAGCGCTGCACGATCTCCGACCAAGATCTGGACGAGGCCGAAGTCGTTGCCCGCGTAGACGGACCGGATGCCGGCGGTATCGTGACCTTCGTCGGCAACGTGCGTAATCACGCGCGAGGGCACGAGATCAAGCATCTAGAATATGAGGCCTATCCCGAAATGGCGGAACGTGAGATGGAGAAGATCTGCGATCAGGCGGCGGAGCGCTGGCCGGGCACGCGGGTCGCGATTGCTCATCGCGTAGGACATCTCGAGGTTGGTGATGCGGCCGTTGTCGTCGTTGCCGCTTCTGCCCATCGCGGCGAGGCATTTGAGGCGTGTCGTTATGCGATTGATACGCTGAAAGTGACCGTCCCGATCTGGAAACACGAGACCTCGACGGACGGCGCATACTGGGTCGACGATCATGCCTAACGACGAGCATGCTTCGCATTCCTCTTCTGCTTCTTCTGCGCACTCCCCGTCGCATAAGGAACATCATCATCGCACGGCGGCACCCCAGTCGGTGCCGACTGCGATCGTGACTGTGAGCGATACGCGCACACTCGAGACGGACACGGGCGGCGCGCTTGTGGAGGAAATGCTGAAGGCAGGCGGTCAGCAGGTCGTCATCCGTCGCATCGTACCCGACGAGCCCGCCGCGATTCGCGCCGCCCTCGCCGAGTGCAGAGCGGAGGGGCGCGCCTCCGCGATCATCTTCACAGGCGGAACGGGCATCGCCCCCCGCGATGTCACACCCGACACGATCGAGCCTGAACTCGACCGCGTGATCCCGGGCTTTGGTGAAATTTTTCGGGTGCTCTCTTATGAGGACATCGGCTCAGCGGCGCTGCTCTCCCGTGCGATGGCAGGCCTGGTGGACGGCAAGGTGGTCTTCGTGATTCCCGGTTCGCGCGGCGCGGTTCGCCTTGCGATGGAGAAGCTGATCCTGCCCGAACTCGGGCACTTGGCGGGCGAAGCGGTTAAGACGCGCTGACGCAGGGCCGATGAGCCCTGCATGCGATCCCCTTTGCTCTCAGGCCACGCCGTTTCCTGCTCGCTCTTGCTCTTTACATGCGTGAGTTTTGCGGCAGCGTCGTCCGCACAGGCGGAGATTCGATTCTGGGTCGATGCCGATGGCGTGACCCATTTTACAGACAGTCCGGAGTCCGCCTCTGAAGGCGTTTCCTCTACGCATTCTTCGGAAGATTTGGGCACGCTGCAGAGTGCTTGGGAAGACGGCATTACTGGTCCGACGATCGGTGGCACTGCCGGCGACTCGAGTTCTGGGGACCACCGCGTGACGCGTTTGCTGCGCGGCGCCATCGCCGACCTCAAGCGCGGAGAGGAAGCCCGTGCGGATTCAACTTTGCGCGGCGTGCTCCGCCTCGACGGGCGCAACGCCGAAGCGCATTGGTACCTATCGTCGCTTGCCCGGGCGCGGGGACGGTTCAACACTGCGGAGCGTCACCTGCGCGTCTTTCTCGATGAAGCGGGGCCGCGGCTCGCCCCATGGCGACAGAAGGCGCGGCAGCGACTGGCAGCGATCAAAGACGAACGCGCGCTTGCGGATCCGAATGCGCTTGCCGGACCACTTGAGCTTCAAACGGTCAGTGGTGAAAACTTCCGCGTCCAGGTCGACGCGCGGCTCGGCGAAGTGTCGAGCGACTACGCGATGCGCGTGCTTGGTTTTCTCGAGGACGCGCGGTCGCAGGTCTCGGTAGCGATCGGCGTCGCTCCGCTCGAACCTCTGGGCGTCGTGCTCTACGGCCGTGCAGCGTATGTGCGCGCTCACGCGCATCGTTTCTCGTTCCAGACGATCGGCTTCTTCGACGGGCAAATTCACGTGGCGTCCCCGGCGCATCCGTCCGAGTCTCTGCGCGGCATCCTATTTCATGAATACACGCATGCCGTGTTTCGGGAGCAAACCGGCGGGGATCGGCCCTATTGGTTGAACGAAGGGTTCGCTGAGCAGATCGAGCGCGTGTCACGCGGGCTTGCTTCTTCAACGCGGAGCGAACGCGCAGCCTTGCGGGCCAATATCGAAACGGGATCCTGGATTCCGCTGAGCTCAATTGCGCAGAGCTTCTCGGGCCTGACGGATGACGGGGCCCGAGACGCCTATCTACAATCGGTCGTGACGGTGAACTTCATCGCGAGCCGAACGGACGTTGCGGGACGTCGAAAGCTACTCGAACGAATCGGCGAGGGGCTCTTCGTTGATCAGGCGCTCCATGAAGTGCTCGGCCTTGATACGGATTCGCTCGACACGGCGGTGCAGGCGGAGATTCGGCGCGAGTTCCCGGAATGGTCTTTGCCGGCCGCGCCGAGCGAGAGTGGTTTGACGATTGAGGTAGAGGGCGCCGAAGGCTCCGAAAGCACCAGCGGCCCCGAAAGCGCCAGCGGCCCCGAAAGCGCCAGCGGCCCCGAAAACAACGGAGCGCGCGCGAATTAGTTCGCTGGGATGAGCTGCTTCGTCCGCTCGAAAGAGACGCGATCCCCGATGGTCCATCCGCTTGTCGCCGAATAGCCTGCCGGCACTTCAAGGACCGAGTCGACGAGTGAGTTGGGACGCAGAGTCGGCCCGTTGCCGCCCTTTTCGAAGGGCACGTTCGTGTCGAGATCCACGATGCGGCCCTTATTGATCCAGATGATATCGATCGAGAAGCGCATGCCCTTCATCCAGAAGGTGTAGAACGCCGGGCGCTTGTACACGAAATACATGCCCTTACCCCAGTCGAGGCTATCCCTTTGCCCAAGCCCCAGGGCTTGTTTAGCGGGTGATTCAGCGATCTCGACCGCGACGCGCTTGCCCTTGATTTCAGCCCAGCCCTCGGGCTCGCCCAAGCCCAAGTCGCTGCCCTGGCAGGCCGTCAGAAGGAAAGCGAGTGCGAGTGTTAGGGGGAGGGCGGCGGCGCGGGAGGAGGAGCAAAAGGCGGCGCGGGAGGAGGAGCAAAAGGCGGCGCGGGCGGCGGAGCAAGAGGAGGAGCATGAGGCGGCGAAGGAGCGACTCATTCGGATTGTGCTCCAGGCGCGTAATACTCGAAATCAACGAGGTTATCTTCCATGTACACGCGGAGGCGTTTGACGAGTTTTGCCTCGAGCTGGCGGACGCGTTCGCGCGAAACTTCGAACTGCTTGCCCAGTTCGGCGAGCGTGCGCGGTTCTTCAGCGAGGATGCGTTCGCGCAAGATTATCAGGTCGCGTTCGGCGAGCGATTCGGCGAATTCCTCGATCTTGCCCAGGAACACGCGGCGCAGCTCGCTTGCGCCAACCGAAGCCTCTGCAGAAATGCCTGGCGCGGCCATGCGGTCGCCGAAGGTCATGCCGTCGCCTTCGTCGCTGCGAATCGGTGCATCGAAAGAAAGGTCGGGCCGTGAGAGGCGAGCCTCCATGTCGATGACATCGTCTTCGGACACGTCGAGTCGTTCCGCCAAGAGCTTGGGCTCGATTTCGTAGCCGAGTCGTTCGAGCTCGCGCTTTTCTTTGTTCAACCGGAAGAAGAGTTTGCGCGAGGCGCGGGTCGTGCCGAGCCGCACGCTGCGCATATTGTCGAGGATGTATTTGAGGATGTATGCACGGACCCAGTAGACGCCGTACGACGAGAGCTTTACGCCTTGGTAGGGGTCGTAGCGCTGGACTGCTTCCATTAGGCCGACATTGCCCTCTTGGATGAGGTCGAGGGTATTCGTCCAGGCGCGTCGGTACTCCATCGCAATTTTGACGACGAGCCGAAGGTTGGACACTACGAGGAGCTTGGCGGCTTCGATGTCGCCTTCTTCTACCCATTTAACCGCGAGCTCGTGTTCCTCTTCGCGGGAGATCGGAGCGTGATGTCGCAGCTGCGACATGTAGGCCGAGAGCGCCGTGGCTTGTGCAAGTCCCGGGCTGTTCGGATCCGCCGGGATGGGCAGGCTGCTCCCGCTTCCGGAAGCGCTTCGCGCCAGACGTGAACCACGAGAGACTCCATCCCGGTTCGAGAACGAGACGGCGTCGCCCGCGTCGTCCGTGTCTACGCTCTCATCGATGCGCTCATCGACGAAAGTGTCCTCGTCGAGCTCGGCTTGTTCGAGTTCGTCTTCCTCGAAGGCAAGCGCCTCGTCGGGGGAGTTCGCTTCTTCGTTCGACGCCGTTGCGGCGTCGTTCGAGGAGCGGTTCGGGGAGTCGGTCCCGTATGAGTTGGAGTTGGTTTCGTCCATCATTACGTGCCTGAACACTAGCAAAACGCGCGGCCGGGCTCGTTGAGAGTCGGACCACGCGTTTGTCTAAATACAGCGGAAATCGAGTTCGAGAGCTGAAGTTTGGCCCTCGTACTCGATTTCCCTGATCCCCTTGGGTCAGCGCTTTGAGAAAGCGCGCTCTTGCTACTCCTTCAGCGAGCGGATGAACGCGACCAGATTGTCGAGGTCAGCGTCGCTCAGGCCGAGGATGGGAGCCATCAACATCGAGCCGCCGTAGACGAGCGCACCCTTGGTGATCACATTCTTGAGATCAGCGTCGGTGCCCGCTGTGCCGTCCTTATCTGTGTCAAGCTTGAAATCGCCGACCGTGAAGTCGCGCGGCGCCGGCTGGCCCGCCGCAGCGAGTGCCATGCCTGTCGGTCCGTCGCCCTTGCCACCCGCGCCGTGACAAGAGACGCAGAGTTCCTGGAACTTGGCGTTTCCTGCGGCGGCATCACCCGCGAGCGCGGCGCCCGGCAGGATGAAGCCTGAGAGGGCCACGGTGGCGATGATCATCTTCGGAAGGTTCGAAAAGCGAGTCATGAATTTTCTCCTGTCGAAATAAAGTCTGGGTCGTGCTGGTACAAGTCGCTCGGTACTTCCCGTGCGACAGTTCGTTGGCTGCTAACGCATTTGGTTTTCGGCGCAGAGAATGGTTCCCGGAGACCGAGTCGTCGAGGGGTGCAACAGTACGTTGCGCGTGCTGGCTTATGGTAGATCAGAGTTCGCGGGTCTCACTTACCCTGACGAAACCGTCAATGCGCTTGGTGGGTCCAATCGACACATCGCGTTTCCTGACAGATCCGGAATTCCCCTGACTTTGGGGGGCTCGGGTCTCTCAGAATTTCGGCTGCCCCTACTGGGCTCTGCCACGACGTGCGCCAGCCTAGCTGCCCCTCACCTGAGAAGGGCGGCACGCAACGATGAGGTGCGTTTAGGCACTGCGCGCGCGCACCCACTCGGTCAGCAAGCGCACGCCGACTCCCGTTCCGCCGCCAATATGCAGGGGTGTTTGATCGCCGGTCATACCGGAGCCCGCGATGTCGAGATGGACCCAGGGCGTGTCGCCGACGAAGCCGCGCAAGAACGCACCCGCCGTCGAGATGCCGCCATCGCGCCCGCCCGAATTCTTCCAATCGGCGACCTTGCTCCGCATCGCTTTCTCATGCACATCAAGCAGAGGCATGGGCCAAACCGTTTCACCCGTTTCGCGGCCTGCCGCGCAAAGCTCTTCGAGTACGGCATCGTTGTTACCGAGTCCCGCCGTCGCCCAGGGACCAAAGGCCATCATCGCTGCGCCCGTGAGCGTCGCGATATCGATCATCGCATCCGGCTTGTAGGTCTTCACCGCATAGTCCAGCGCATCGGCCATGACGACGCGGCCTTCGGCGTCGGTATTCACGATCTCAATCGTCTGCCCCGAAGCGGATTCAATGATGTCGCTTGGGCGATAGGCCTTCGAACTCGGCATGTTTTCCGCTGCGGCAATCACGGCAACAACATGAATCGGGAGATCGAGGAGGGCGATGGCACGCATCGCGCCAATCACGCTCGCTGCACCCGCCATGTCATGCTTCATTTCCAGCATGGCGGCTGCGGGCTTGATCGAGAGGCCGCCGGAGTCGAAGGTGATACCCTTGCCGATCAGGGCAATCGTGCCCGCCTTCTTGCGCTTGGGCGTTGCGCCGTGCTCGAGCACGATCATCCGTGGCGGCCGCATGCTGCCCTGGCCGACGGCGAGTAGGGCGCCCATGCCGCGTCGCTTGAGTTCAGGCACGGCCATCACCTGGCATTTCAGTCCGACTGCGCGGGCCATCTTGCGCGCTTCGCTGGCCAGGGTTTCCGGATAGATCGTGTTCGGCGGCTCATTTGAAAGGTCGCGTGCGAGCCATTGGCTCTCGACGATCAGCGAAGCGCGTTTTGCCGCGGCGCGAATGGCCGTGAGGTTCTTCAGCTTTCGCACGAAAGAGATGCGGACAATGGAGCTCGATTTCGCGCCCTTGCTCTTCGCTTCGGCCTTGCCGGCGGCTTTCTTGCCGCCTGTTTTGTAGCGATCGAATTGATAGGAGCCGAGCAGGATGCCTTCGGTCAGGGGAGTGGTCGCTCGGTCGGCGGCCAGACCGGCTCCGGGCGGAACGGCCAGGACGATGCGCCCAAAACCGGGGTGGCTCGTTTCACGTCCAACGCGGCCCCCGAAATTGCGAAGTGCATCGTCATCGACCGATTCGGCTTCGCCGAGTCCGAGAAAGATGCAGCGCACGATTTTGGCCGATTTCGGCCCGTAAATCGTGAGGCGGTCGCCTGCGCTGGCTTTGAAATCGCCGGAGCGGATCGCGTCGCCCAGTCGGCCGCCCATTCGGCGGTCGAGTCCGGCGAGGCCTTGAGGCAGGGCGCTGGGTGTTTCACCGCGCCTCGTGATCGGGATCACTACTGTATCGGCCTGTGCTTCTCCGACATTCCCTGCGTCAATCTGGACTCGAATGGTCATGAATCTCCTTCTTCCCTAGATTCCGCGGCACCGGCATTGTGTGTACGGTGTCGGGATTTCTTTGCGGCTTCATTCTGGCGAATGGGTCGTGAGCGAAAAACGCTTCTCATTTCGTTTCGGGCCCATATCGGGCCCGTTTGTGCCGTACGGCAAATGATACGAGGAGCATGGCGAAGGGGGGATACGCCGTGAGCTTTGACCTGATCAGCCTGATTCTAGAGGCAGGTCTTATCGTCAAGCTCGTCCTTTTGGTGCTCGTTTTATTTTCCATGACTTCTTTGACGATCATCGTCACGAAGTGGTGGGAACTACGAGCTGCCGATCAGGATAGCGAGGCCTTTCTCGAGGTCTATCGACGTGAGGGATTTAGTGAGTCATACGATGCGGCCCGGCATTTGGACCGGAGTCCGCTGGCCGTTGTCTTTTTGACGACCGGGGATGAGATGCAGAGTGCACGCACCCGTAATGCGGCCGATCGAACTCGTGACCAGCTCCTACAAGAGCTCGAACGGTCGATCTCCTGGACCGCAGCCGCTCAGATGCGCCGGCTTGAGCGGGGGATGCCTTTCTTGGCCACAACGGGCAGCACGGCGCCCTTTATTGGGCTGTTTGGCACGGTGGTGGGGATCATTGCCGCTTTCCAGAGCATCGGTGAATCGGGCCAGGCCTCCCTCGCGGTGGTCGGACCGGGCATCGCCGAGGCCTTGGTCGCCACGGCGGTCGGTCTGCTGGCAGCGATTCCCGCGACGATTGCGTACAACGCCTTCGGTGGCCGCATTGATGCCGTGTTGGGGATGCTCGAACGCTTCTCTGAGCAATACGCCGAAGACCTGGACCGACTCGTCCAAACCCAGGCCGTGAAGACGGTTGTTGGGGCGGCTGGCGAACGAGGTGCAGGTGATTTTGCGGCTGGCTCAGGCCCGCCCGGCGCGAAGCGCGGTTAGGCGAGTTCGCTCATGGCCGTACAGCTTTCCAGAGGTCGCTCCCGGCGCGGTACCGCCGAGATCAACGTGACACCTTTTGTGGATGTCGTGTTGGTTCTGTTGATCATCTTTATGGTGACTGCACCGCTCATGCTGCAAGGCATGGATGTCAATCTGCCCGAGACGACGACGCAGCCGATTCGGATACCGACCGCACCGCTTGTGCTGACGGTGACGAAAGACGGAAAGTATTCGCTGGCGCGGAAGGAAGTCGCGGCGGACGAATTGCAGGCGAAGCTCGAAGCGGTCTTCGAAGCGCGTGGATCGAAAGAGGTCTTCTTGCGCGCAGATGAAGCCGCGCCCTATGGCGTCGTTGTGCAGGCCATGGCCGCCGCTCGTCGCGCGGGCGCCACACGCTTGGGCATCGTCACAGAGGAAGAGCGTTGAGCGCTGATTTCGTTGACTGGCATGACGAGCACGAGCTCGATCATCGCCGTCGGCTGCGCAACGCGATGCTTGTTTCCCTGGCGATCCACGGGGTGCTTATGGGGGCCTTCGCGTTTTCGTCTGCGCCTCATGTGGCGAAGATGCCCGAGGTGATTTCAGTCGAGTTGATCGGTCCGCCTCTGGCTGCGTCGTCTGCGCCCAAGTCGAGTGCGGCGCCCAAATCGCCCCGCGCGGCGGCGCCGAAGCCTGCGGCACCGGCACCGCCTCCTCCGCCCGAACCGGAGGCTCCCGCTCCGCCTCCGCCGACGCCCAAAGCGCCCGTTCAGGTGCTCCCGGAAGAAGCACCGAGCAAGATCGCCAAGGTGGAACCCAAGCCGAAACCGCGCCCGAAGCCGGAGCCCAAGCCTCCGCCGCGCCGTACGCCCGAGAAGGCACTGAGCCATGAGGACGCACTGGCCGCTCTGATGGACGAGCTGGGCGGAGACGAAGTATCAGATTCGCTCCAGAAGGCACCTTCCAAAGAAGAGCCGGCGGAACCGGCGACTTCGGGTGGGACACCGGGAGAGGGAGACCGCCGCGAAGGGGCCAAGATGGACTCTGATATGGCGCGATGGATGGTCGCGACCCACCGGCGAATTCAGGACAAATGGGTGACGCCGCCCCATTTGCGCGGACGGGGTCTCGCGACGAGCCTCGAACTACGGCTATCCGCAAGCGGTGCCGTCGTAGGAGAGCCGAAAGTCGTGGGATCTTCGGGAGATCCCAATTTTGACGATAACGCCGTGCGCGGGGTCTTGAAAGCGGCACCTTTGCCGCCGCCGCCGCGAGGTGGTTCGGTGACCTTTATCTTTCGCTCTGAAGCGGAGTAGCGGAATAAGAAAGCTGGGAGAGTTGTTATGCGACAAACGAACGTCGTAGGTGAGATGCAGAATCGTGCGCGGAACTTACGGGGAAATTCTTGGTTCACTGGACTGAGAGGTGTGAGTTTGGCAATGGGCTTGAGCGTGGGCGTTTCCGGGGCGGCGTTTGGGCAGAGCCTCGAAAACGAGCAGGGGCCGCTGCCGACGCTTGAGATCACACCCGGTGCGGCGAGGGCATTTCGGACCGCGGTCCTCCGGTTCAAGGAGGTCGGCGCGCCGGTGGGCGCGGAGCGGATTGCAAAACTCCGTGAAGAGATCGAGAAGGGGCTTGCCTTTTCGAGCGTCGTTTTGCCGCTCAGGCGGGAGGCCTACCTCGGGCCGGAAGACAGCGCGGGGCTTGAGGAAGCCGGTGGCTTCGACTGCGATACGTGGAAGCAGAGCGGTGCGGATGCGCTCTTGCAGGGCGAAGTGCGACGCGATGGATCACGGCTACGGGCGGACCTGCGGGTTTGGGATGTGGCGCGCTGCAAAGAATTGAAGGTCGGAAGTGTGGCGGGCGACCGCGACCGCTTGGATCAGCTGGGCCGAATCGTGGCCGATGAAACTGTTGAATCCCTGACGGGGACGCGCGGTGTCTCGTCGACGGAAATCGCCTTTATTTCTGATCGCACCGGCCAGCGCGAGCTCTACGTGATGTCTGCCGACGGCCGCGACGCGCGCCCCGCGACGCGCAGCAATACGATCAAAATGTTCCCGGAATGGGTGCCCGACGGGCGGGCGATTCTTTACGTGTCCTACGCGTCGGGGCAGCCGGATTTTCATCTGACTTCACGAAGCGATTCAGTGAAGCCCGGTCCGATTCTGCGCAATATGCTTTCGGGCCGGCCCAAGTACCGCGGTCGTTTTGATCCGACGGGTGAAAAGGTCGCGGTGGTTTCTAGCGTCGACGGCGCCGCGGAGATCTTTTCCATGAATCGGCGGGGCGGCCAACCGAAACGCCTCACGAATGATGCGGGGATCGATGTTTCGCCGTCCTGGTCCCCCGATGGCAAGGAAATTACCTTCGTTTCCGACCGGACCGGTTCGCCGCAGATCTACATCATGGACCGCGACGGCGGAAATCTGCGTAGGCTGACCTATACGGGCTCCTATAATACGTCGCCGGCCTGGTCGCCGGATGGACGCTGGATCGCCTACGAAACGCGGGTGCGAGGTCAATTCGATATCTGGCTCATCGATCCCACCGGCGAGGTCACATTTCCGATCGTTGAGCATCCGCGGACCGATGAGGCGCCCAGCTGGTCGCCGGACTCCCGCAAGATCGCATTCAGCTCTGCTCGCCGCGGTCGGGACGACATTTACGTGATGGATTGGAACGGAGAAAATCTGATGCGGCTCACAGGCCGCTCTGGCAAAAATATTCAACCCGCTTGGGGTCCGCAGTCCCGGTGAGAGCCTGCTAAACTGCGCGCCCTCAATCGGACGCGCTGTGATTCGAGGGGGAGGGGAAGGCGTGCTGAAATTGATCCAGACCGATTCTCAAAAGAGCCGGATTCGAGGGGCTTCTGTCACTTCCGTCGCTTGGGCGGCGCTTCTGGCACTGACCCTACTCGGCGGGATTGGCGGTTGTGCGACCCAGGGCGACTTCCTGCGCCTTCAGGAGCGCGTTGCCGACGTTCATTCTCAGCGCCGCGAATCGCCTGACCCTTTCGCACGGATCGCCCAGCTCTCCTCAGATGTGGATACGCTGCGCCAGGAAGTGCGCGATGTGCAGGGCGAGCTGGAATTGGCCCGCAAAGAAGCAGCCGACGCCCTGGAAGAGGTGCGGCGTACGCGAGTGGCCGTGACGCAGGGCCTGGCCAGCACGGGGCAGCGCGACGCGGCCACTGGAGCCACGGGCGGATCGGCGGCTACGGGGGCCGTGGGCTCGCTGTCTGAGCGTGGGGCTTCGGCTCCATCTCCGGATCAGCAGATCGCGGGCTACCAGTCGGCGCTCGAGTCCTGGCGGGCCAACGATTACGACGCATGTATTGAGGAATTTACTGCCTATCTCCAGGCCTATCCGACGTCTGGCTATGCCGACGACGCGGCGTATTGGCTTGCGGACTGCACTTATAAAAATGCTGAGTTCAAGCGGGCGGTGGTCCGTTTCAACGCAGTCGTGAGCGTCTATCCCGAGAGCCCGAAGGCGCCGGATGCGCTGTACCGGCAGGGTGAATCGTTGCTCAAGCTTGGACCGAAATTCCATGAAGCGGCGCGCACAGTTTTCAAGCGCGTTCAGAAGGATTATCCGGATTCCAAGCGTGCGGCGGAAGCAGATCGACAGTTGACTCGACTCGGAACGAGCAACTGACCGAAGATTGTCCCGAAGCGAGGGACGAATCGCTCGGTTGAACCGACGGAACTAACCCGCTGAACATAGAGTTCGGTGCAGAAATGACAGATTCGGGTAGAACAGTGCCCGAGCGGACGGAGCAGAGCGTTGAAGAAGCGTGATATGGATCGGCTGAAAAAAGTCCTCGAAGGGCAGCGGGATGAGCTGATGGGCAATGCCAAGAAGACGCTTTCGGGGGAAATCCATCTGGACCCCGATGATTTCCCGGACGAAATCGATGCCGCGTCGTCGGAGATGAATCTCGCCTTTCAGGGACGCCTTCGTGAGCGCGAGCGCGGTTTGATCGGCAAAATCGAGCAGGCGCTTAAGAAGATCGAAGACGGAGTGTACGGAGAGTGTGAGAGCTGCGGTGAGCAGATCTCGATCAAGCGCATCGAAGCGCGGCCGGTCGCGGAGCTCTGTATCGACTGTAAAGCCGAGCAGGAAGCCCTCGAACGCCGCAACGCGTAGGCAGCTCGTCTTAGTGGCCTTCCCCGCGTCTCCTATCGTCCTCGGGATCGAGAGCTCCTGCGACGAGATGGCTGCCTCTGTCATGCGAGGGGGCTCGGAGATCTTGTCGAGCGCCGTGCATGGACAGGCATCGGTCCACGCGCCCTATGGGGGCGTCGTGCCGGAGCTCGCGAGTCGTGATCACGTGCGTGTGGTTTCGGAGGTCGCTCAGGCGGCGCTTGCCGAAGCGGGAATGGATCTCTCGTCGATCGATGGCATCGCCGTCACGGCGGGCCCGGGCTTGATGGGGTGTTTGTTAGTCGGTCTCTCTTTCGCGAAGGCGCTTGCCTATTCTCGTCAGATTCCGTTTGTCGGGGTGCATCATCTGGCGGGGCATTTAGTTGCGGCGGAAGTGTCGGCCGGCGGAGGTGCTGATGCCGGCGTTGATCCGCTCGAGCCGCCTTATGTGGGCCTCGTGGTCTCGGGCGGCCATACTGCGCTTTATCGTGTGAGCGCAGAAGGTCATCCCACTATGTTAGGCGAAACGCGAGACGACGCCGCGGGCGAAGCCTTTGATAAGGTCGCCAAGCTGCTCGATCTCGGTTTTCCGGGGGGGCCGGCGGTTTCGAAGCTGGCGGAAGAGGGCGATCCGGAAGCCGTAGACCTGCCGCGGCCTATGAGCCGACGTCCTGGGCTGGATTTCTCCTACTCGGGACTGAAGACGGCGGTTGCGGTCGAGCTTGAACGACGCGGTGGTCTCGCAGCTTTGGATCGGGCCGCTCGGGCGGATTTAGCGGCCTCTTTCGAGGCGGCGGTTGCGGATAGCCTGGTCGGCAAAGCCGTGAAGGCGATGCGAAACGAATCTGCTGACCGGATTGCAGTGGTCGGCGGTGTCGCCGCGAATGGGCGGCTGCGCCGAACGATGAAGGCGGCAGGGGAGAAAGAAGGTTTTCAGGCCATCTTTCCGCCCATGCATCTGTGTACGGACAACGCGGTGATGATCGCAGCGGCGGGGACCAGGCTGCTCCAGCGCGGGGTGCGCGACGATCTTTCGCTGGAAGCGTTTTCGAAAGTGCCGCTTGGGGATTCGCCCTGGCGCGATTCGCCCGTATGAATCTGAGCAGGCTCCGAGGGCTGCTGGATCAACACGGCCTGCGGCTTTCGCGCGATCTTGGACAGAACTTCCTCATCGATGCTGACACGGCGGATGACCTTGCTCGCCGCGCTGGTGCGGCCGAGGGTGACTTCGTCATTGAGGTCGGGACGGGACTTGGGGTGCTCACTCGCGCACTCGCCGCGCGCGTCGCCCGAGTGCGCAGCGTTGAAATCGACTCGGGTCTCGTGCGCGTGCTCGAGGCGGAGCACCTTCTTCCAGACAACGTCGAGCTCGTGCATGCCGACGCGCGCGACGTGCCCTGGCGTGAGTGGGTCGAAAGTGCGGACGGCGCGCCTGTTCGATTGATTGCGAACTTGCCGTATTCGGTTGCGACGCCGCTGCTCCGTACGATGCTCGATCTTCGCGACATCCTTCAGGATTGGTCTGTGATGATTCAGTCCGAGGTCGCGGCGCGACTCGCTGCGGACACCGGTACGCGGGACTACGGTTCGCTGAGCGTGCTCCATCGATTGACGACGGACGTCGATGTGATTGCGAAGCTGCCGCCGGATCGCTTCTTCCCCAAGCCCAAAGTCCATTCGTCCTTTGTGCGGGTCTGGCCTCGTGCGTCGAGCCCGGTCGGGCCCTTTGAGCTCGAGCGGGTCGAACGTGTTGTCCGGGCGGCTTTCTCGATGCGTCGCAAGCGGGTCACAAATGGTCTCGGCCGCATCGCTGAGCGGAAATGGCCGGAGCTTGAGAAGCCGGATCGGCGGGCCGCGCTTGGGGAGACACTCAATCGTGTCGGCGTAGATCCAGGCCTAAGGCCCGA
>JBDNFB010000145.1:0-4694 GCA_041690055.1 Myxococcota bacterium
ACCGCTCCAATGAGCAGCATCCAACTCGAACGGTTGCCTGGGAGCTCTTTCAAGAAAGAGGATCCCGTATCCGAGAGCCAGAGTGTCGCTGCACAAGGAGAGTTTACCATGGGAATCTGCATTGGGGTGGATGTGGCTAAGGCACATCTTGACTGGACCGTGGGGCCTAAGGGCAAAGTGAAACGCATCTCGAACACGAAGGCTGCGGTTCAGGAGCTGATTCGGGAGCTGCATGGACTCGAATTCGATCGAGTGGTGCTGGAATCCACCGGGCAATACGAACGGCTTCTGTTTGAAGCTCTGGGAGATGAAGGGATCCCGGTTGTGCGAATGAATCCGCTTCGGGTTAGGCGGTTCGGCGAAGGGATGGGCGTTCTTGCGAAGAACGATGCGATCGATGCTCGTATGTTGGCCTTGTTCGGGGAGAAGGCTGAGCCCGGGGAAAGGCCTGTGAAGACCGCGAGAGGGCGTGAGCTTGGGGATCTGACAGCCAGGCGACGACAGCTCATTCTGAATATCACTGCTGAGAAGAACCGACTCGAGCATGCCTCGAAGTGTGTGGCGGTCGAGATGCGAGGCCTAATCCGGATCCTGGAGACCCGAGTGGAAAAGCTGGACGTGAAGATCGACGCGGTGGTTGCGCAAGACGAGAAGCAGCACGCAGACTTCAAGCGGCTTCAGTCGGTTCCTGGTATTGGGCCTAAGGTGGCTCGGACTCTGATTATTGACCTTCCGGAGCTCGGGAAGCTCGACCGTCGTCGGATCAGTTCGCTTGCGGGCTTGGCGCCGTACTCGAAAGACAGCGGTCAGCGCTACGGCAGCCGTCGCATCCATGGCGGGCGAGCAGCGCCGCGGACAGCGTTGTACCTCGCTGCGTTGGTGGGCTCCCGGCTCAATCCGGTGCTCAAGGCGATGTACGACCGGCTAGTGGCGGCGGGAAAGCCCAAGAAGCTCGCGTTGATAGCCGTAGCGAGACGGCTACTTACGATCCTGAATGCGATCGTTCGAGACCAGACGGAGTGGAAGACAGTGAGTGCCTAGAAGGGGGTTGCAATACGGTTGCTTGTTATACGGCGCGCGGGGAATTGCCGGGCGCTCGGATTCCTCGAAGCAAACCTTCAACGCTTAAGTCTTCGTCGATCTTCGGCCAGTGGATCCCAACGCCGCCACCGAGAATCTCAAACTTCGATCGCTCGTCGGCCGTTGCATTCAGAAGCTTCGGAAACCAGGCAAGAGGAACGGCGATTCGCCGTCCGTCTGCAAGTACAACAACGAGTTCGTCTTCCGATACGGCGACCTCGATCGCTCGGGGATCTACATCAGGGGCGGAAGAAGTCATGCCATGCATCCTCGAATTCGGCTCTTCGCTCTTCGACGAGCGCTTGAAGCCGGCGCAGCTCGTGAGCTGCAAAACCAGTTGAAGAGGATAGCTCGACTGAGCCGAGCCAGAACTTCGCGAGTGCGTCGCCCTTTTGGATATGGATGTGCGGAGGCTCTAAGCCTTCGTTACTAAAGAAGAAAAACCGGTATGGGCCAGAACGAGCGACAGTGGGCACGTCGGTAGTTTACCTACAAAAGTCGCTTCGTGATCACTAGCGAGCGGAAGTGGAGCGTGCCGTATAACTAGCTTATAGGCTGCAGTCCTCCGACCTCGAAGGCAGCAGCTTCTGCTGCATAGTCGCAGCATCGCTGGGGCGGAAGATGTCGAAAAGTCCCTTCAAAATCCAGTCGTTGAGGATCCACCTTCGAGGGAAAAGCAGATTGCTATGCAGCGCATTCTGCAGCCTATCCATCCGGGCTGTTCGCTGCGTTTGTGGGCACGGAGTCCGCCGGACCCGCACACCGCAAGCCCTCCCTTATTGAGAACGTGGGGGGGGCAGTATTCCCGATGGCCAGACGCTGCCGCGTCACGATCATGCGGTCTCAAGAACGGGCGCGAGGAGACGGGCTCCGCCGCCCCGTCAGAATGAAGAAAGGGCGGCTACCCGCGATCTCAGTGGAGGCGCTCTTGCGGAAGCGTAAAAGCAACGCTGACGCGTTTCGCCCTCGCTACACGTCTTCTGCCGGTCGCATTCGCCTCTCCCGAGGACTCTCTGCGCATTGCCCGCTCAATACGGACCCCGAGTGCGCCGACACGCACATTTGGCCGCTACCTTCGGCCGCCTTTCTACCACCCACCCCTGAGTGTTGTGCGCGTACCCTCGCCAACGCATCAGAGGAGACCCCGCCCGATGATCCTTTTTGCTCAAGCCATCGTCATTGCGATCCTGGCCAGTATTGGCCTGCGTATGCCGAAGGGCCAGACCCGAAGCCGCCTGATGACCGTGCTCAAAGCATGGTTCACGGTTCTCGTTTTTTGGGCCCTGTTCACGCATCCGATCGAAATCGAGCCCGGCAAGAAGGTGATGGCGCTCCAGCTGATCGGCGATCAGCTGGACAAGATCGACGCGGGCACGTTCTGGTTCTTCCTCGCGATGGCCACGGGCATAAAGATGATCGGCATGGTCTCGTCGATGATCCGCTGGAAGCTCATGCTGAAGGGCCAGGGCATCGAGCTCCCCTTCAAACATATCTTCGGTTCGTTCCTGATCGGACGCGCGATCGGCACCTTCCTCCCCAGCACTGCCGGCCTTGACGGCTACACCCTGTTTGATGCGGCTCGCTTCACGGGCAAGACCGTCGAAGTCGCCGCCGCCAAGTTCGTCGAAAAGGTCTGCGGCTTCTCCGGCGTGTTCATGACCTTCCTTGTCGCGCTGCCGTTCGGCATCGGCATCTTCGGCGATAACGCCGTGCTCTTCGCCTCGATCGCCGTGCCGATCGCCGCAGGCATCATCGGCGGCCTCGTCATGGTCCTGCTCTTCCCGGGCGTCGTACAGTGGATCCTCGAAACCGTCCCGCTCCCCGCGAAGGCGCGCATCTCCGGCCTGGTCACGCGTATCTCCAGTGCCGCCGCCGCCTACCGCGGCCATCCCGGCCTCACCCTGCAGATCCTCTTCCTCTCCTTCCTCGTACATTTCACGACGGCCGTCATGTACTACTACACGGCCCTCGCGATCGGCGCGGAAGGCGCAGACTTCTGGAAGATCACCTTCGGTTCATCGATCCAGATCTTCGCCACCGTGATCAGCCCGTTCACCATCGCCGGCGAAGGCATCCGCGAGGCCGCACAATACGTGCTGCTCGGCGAGCTGATCGGCCCCGCCGCCGCAATCGTCTCTGCCGCCCTCGGCTTCTGGGCCGCTGAAGCACCGACCATGATCGGCTTCTTCTTCTGGTGGGCGCGCGATGACAATTACACGCCCGAGTTCGCGCTCGTCGATGGCCAACAGGTCGACTACGAAGAAGCGGCCCGCGCTGCGGCCTCCCTCGAAGAAGACGTCGACGTCGACGCGGGCGGCGAAGCCGCGACGCCGATCGGCGAACGCCTCTGGCGCGCTCCCTCGGCGGGCGCCTTTGCCGGCATCGCTGCGGGCATCGTGCTCGGCCTCGGCGAAGCCTTCGTGATCTACCGCGGCGGCCTCGGCACCGAAAGCCAAGTCTTTTGGTACGGCCCCCTCGCCTGGGCCACCGTACTCGGCGGTCTGGCGATTCTCGGCGGCCTCTTCCTCGCGATCCTCCCGATGGACAAGAAAGAGATCGGCAGCTGGGTCCCGCGCCTGGGCTTCGGCGCGTGCTTGATTCCCTTCGGCCTCTTCGTTGTGCTCTTCCGCTTGCGCCGCGATGTCTACCTCGAACAAATGCCGCCCGCCCTTGTCATCCTGGGCGTGCTCCTCGCAGCCACTGTGCTTCTCCTCTTGATTCTCGGACCGCTCCAGAAGCTCCTAGAGCCCATCGCAGAAAAGCTGACGACTCCGCTCGCTCCCATCGCGCTCGCTCTCGTGGGCATCGTCGGAATCGGTGGCGGCCTCTCCCTCGCGCTTGCACCGCCGGCCAAGGAACGCGTCGCGACGACGGGCATTGCGCCCGGCCTCGAAGACAAGCCGAACGTCCTCCTCGTCATGGTCGATACGCTCCGCGCGGATCATCTTTCGTGTTATGGCGGCGAAGTGCCTACGCCGAACCTCTGCCGTCTCGCGCAGGGCGGCACGATCTACCAGGGCTTCTCCCACGCTTCATGGACGAAGCCGGCGACCGCTTCACTGCTGACGTCGACACTGCCTTCCACGCATGTCGCGATGTCGAAGCCGGCGGGGCTTTCGGAAGATCTCACGCTGATCTCCGAAGCCATGCAAGACGAGGGCTACACGACGGGCGGCATCGTCTCGAACGTCAACCTCGCCGAGAGCTTTGGTTTTGATCAGGGCTACGACGACTATTATTACCTTGGCCCGGACTATCTCGCGAGCGCCGCAGAATCGAGTTCGAAACTCATCGTCTATCAGCTCGGTCGTCAGGTGGCGCTCGGCCTCCTCGGCGGTGATCAGACTTTCTTCAGCGATTTTTACCAGGACTCGAAAGTTGTGAACGGCGTCGCCTTCGACTGGCTCGACGAGCGCAAAGCGGGACGCTTCTTTCTATTCTTGCATTACATGGATCCCCACGATCCCTATTTCGAGCATCCCTATAACGGCGTGGGCATCTCCCGCGTCTCCATGCAGGAGCCCGAGCCCGAAATGGCAGAACGCTTGCAGTCGCTTTACCGCGGCGAGATCGCGTACCTGGACGAACAGTTCGGGGCGCTGCTGGCGAAGCTC
>JBDNFB010000146.1:0-31623 GCA_041690055.1 Myxococcota bacterium
GCGGCAGACCTTCCAGTTGCACGGCATCATCAAGTCGAACCTGAAAGCGACGATGCGCGAAATTGACGCCGCGCTGCTGACGACCGTTGCCGCATGCGGTGACGTGAATCGCAACGTGATGTGCAATCCGAACCCCTATCAGTCACACGCCCACGCCGCTTCGATCGCACTCGCTCGTGTTCTATCCGACCATCTATTGCCGCGCACGCCGGCCTATCGCGAGATCTGGCTCGATGGCGAGCGCATCGCCGGTGGTGAGCAGGAGGTCGTCGAGCCGATCTACGGCAAAACCTACCTGCCGCGCAAGTTCAAGATCGCCATAGCCGTGCCTCCGTCGAACGACGTCGATGTCTATGCGCATGACCTCGGCTTCATCGCCATCCTCGACAACAAGCATGAGATCGATGGCTACAACGTCACGGTCGGCGGTGGTATGGCCATGACGCATGGCGAGCCGCAGACTTATCCCCGCACGGCCGACGTCATGGGCTATTGCCGACCGGACCAGGCGATTGCCGTGGCCGAAGCCGTGGTCACCGTACAGCGCGACTGGGGCGACCGCGTCAACCGCAAGCATGCGCGCGTGAAATACACGATCGAGGATCGCGGTCTCGATGCCTTCCGTGCCGAGGTCGAGCAGCGCAGTGGCGTCAAGCTGGCGGCAGCCAAGGCGTTCACCTTCACCTCGACCGGCGACCGCTACGGCTGGACCGAAAGCGACCAAGGCGACCAAGGCGACAATGGGCGCGCGCATCTGACGCTTTTCATCGAGAACGGCCGGGTCAAGGATGTGCCGGGCGGCGCGCAATGGCTCACCGGCCTGCGCCGGATCGCCGAGGTACATGACGGCGATTTTCGCCTAACCGCCAACCAGAATTTGATCATCGCCAACGTGCCAAAGGAGAAGCGCAAGACCATCGAGACACTGGTGGCCGAGCATGGCCTCACGGCCGGCGCCTCGGCCCTGCGGCGCAATGCGATGGCCTGCGTCGCGCTGCCGACCTGCGGGCTCGCGCTCGCCGAAAGCGACCGCCATCTGCACGAGCTCGTCTCCGCGCTGGAGCAGCGTCTGGCCGCGCACGGGCTGGCCGAGGACGACATCGTCATCCGCATGACCGGCTGTCCCAACGGCTGCTCCCGGCCTTATGTCGCCGAGATCGGCCTGGTCGGGAAAGGCCCCGGCCTTTATAACCTCTATCTGGGGGCCGCCTTCGACGGCTCGCGGCTTTCCAAGCTCTACGCCGAGAATCTTGACCACGGCGCGATCATCGCGAACCTCGATCCGATCTTCGCCGCTTACAAGAGCGAGCGCCGGAACGGCGAACGCTTTGGTGATTACGTCATCCGCGCGGACTTTATCGCCGCGACCGTCAACGGCGCCGATTTCCATAAGGACACGGGCGCCCGCCGCTAGAATTTCAGACGCTGAACTTCCTATTCAGAATGACCAAGGAGAACCATCATGGATACGCCGTGGACGCCTTCGGCAGCTGTTGTATTTCAAGCTTGAACCGGCGAATTGAAAGCAAACGTTATGTCCACAAACTTCAATAGCAAAGTCGCAATTCACGGGGTGCAGCGTTCGCCTAACCGGGCCATGTTACGTGCCGTAGGTTTTGGCGATGGGGATTTCGACAAACCCGTCGTGGCATCGCCAATGCCTACGACACGATGACGCCCCGCAATGCGGGACTGGACATTCTAGCGACTCGGGCTGAGCACGCGGCCAGAGCGGCCGGCGAGATGCCGCAGAGATTTGGCACGATCACGATTTCCGACGGCATTTCCATGGGTACCGAGGGGATGAAGTGCTCACTGGTGAGCCGCGAAGTGATCGGCGACTCGATCGAGACGGTCTGCCGTGGTCAAAGTATCGACGGCGTGCTTGTTATCGGCGGCTGCGACAAAAACATGCCGGGCTCCATGATCGTTTTTGCGCGCTTGAACATTCCGGCCATTTTCGTTTACGTGTGACTCTCAACGCTCAGTCGACTTCTTTCTGACGGAGCCTCGCTGTCGGTTCTAGCGCGTGGCCCAGTGGCCCGATCACATCGGACCTTGACGGTCGCCGTTGACGTCTCCAAGCTCTACTAGAATCTAATCGATCGTGGTCCCGCAAAAGCCCGTGCGTCCTAGAGAATTAAAAAACCGTACCTGGATCCATCTCGCATAAAGCGACTAACAAACATAAGAAATTCTTCGAACCGCTCACCCAGACACTCAAGGAGAACTCCATGTCGTCCGTCCCATCCACGTCCGTTACGGTCATCAAGAATGGCCCCTACAAGGTCGAGAACCTTCCGAAGCTCACTCTCTCGGACGACTCTGCCGGCGAGGTGAAGGCCACTCTGTTCCTCTGCCGGTGCGGCCAGTCCTCAAAAAAGCCCTTTTGCGACGGCACCCATTCCAAGGGCGACTGGCAAGAATAGCTCGCTCCCCTCCACCCTCTTTCCCATTCGGAACGACCGCCAGAGTCCGTACGTTATGCGAGCCTAAACGACGGCTCCGAAAAGTCGACCCACGGCCGTCGTCAGGCCCATTGCGAGCGCACCCCAAACGCCAACACGCAACGCACCGACGATCACATTCGCGCCGCCCGCACCCGCTGCCAACGCACCCAGAACGATCAGGGAGGCAAGCGACGTTCCCGCCTCGACCGGAATCACGTTCGTGATCGGCACGAATATCGCGACGCCCAGCGGTATCGCGGCCCCGCATGCAAAGGTGCCCGCGGAGGCGACGGCGGCTTGAAGCGGTCGTGCTTTCGACATGTCGGAGATCCCAAGCCCGTCCCGGGCATGCGCGGCGAGCGCGTCGTGTGCCATCAGTGGCTCGGCCACCCGACTCGCCGTCTCGGCTTCGACACCGCGGTCGAAATAGATCGCGGTCAACTCTGCGTGCTCGGTTTCCGGGCTGGCTTCTAGCTCGGCACGCTCGCGGCCGAGGTCTGCCTCCTCCGTATCCTTCTGGGAACCAACCGAGACATATTCGCCCGCGGCCATCGACATCGCCCCGGCCACCCAGACCCGCGATCCCAGCTGTCAGCACCCCGTGACGGGTGAGATTCGCTGCCGCGACACCCAATACGAGGCTCGCCGTTGAAACAATGCCATCGTTCGCACCAAGGACCGCAGCGCGCAACCAACCGACACGGTGGACGCGATGAATCTCGCGATGTCTCTTTTATCTCCCTCGAGCTTGTTGATGAGATTCCGGCAGAATTCGACATTTCGACGCCCGACACCGCACGTTTCGTGGCCCCCCCCCGGCATCGGCGGATTCTCGTGGACCGCCCTGAGCTGAGCGTCTTGGTTCGATTGCGAAATTCACATCCCTGGATCCAGGTAGATTGCACCACTAAATCAAAGGTTCGAGATGAGGCTCCGCGACGCGCGAGTCGGAATGGGCGGACATTCAGTCTCCCATTTTCGGCCTTGGCCGCAGCTCGTCGAAAAACGTGCGGAGAAGTCGTCGCAAGTCGGGAACCGACGGGATACGGTAGTCTGCCATCGCCATGAACGATTCCGAATCGGCTGATGAAGACATTCCCACCCAATCCTCAGAACTGGGTCAGAGACTCCTCGCCGCCTCGGCCCCCGCTCTTGGCGTTGCGCTTCTCCTCGTTGCGGCCTGGGTTCTCCGGCGCGAATTTCAGACCTACCACCTCGTCGATGTCGTCCGCCACCTGCAAGAAATTCCGACCGGAGCGATGCTGACCGCATCAGCCTTCGCCGTGCTTGGCTACTTCGTTTTGACCGGCTACGACGCCCTGGCATTCCGCTATGTCGGCAATCCCCTCCCCTATCGTCGCATCGCACTCTCTTCCTTCGTCGCCTTCGTATTCAGCCATAACATCGGACTTTCGGTCTTCGGGGGAAGTGCCGTACGTTTCAGGATGCTCTCTATTTGGGGCATCAAGGCAGACGATATCGCTCGCGTTATCGCGTTCGTGATGGTGACTTTCTGGCTGGGATTCTTGCTGTTGGGCGGTGTTCTCCACACGTTTTGGCCTCTGCCTCTTGCTATCAAGGACCTCCCGATCGAGAGCAGTCGCGCGATTGGCTGTTTGCTGCTCACGGCCGCCGTCTCCTACTGTGCACTCAGCTACTTCTGGTCAACGCCGCTCAGCATACGCGGGTTCCGACTCGAAAGGCCGCGCCTTTCCATCACGGCGAGCCAATTTGCGCTGTCGGCCGTGGATTGGCTCGTTGCCGCCGCGGTGCTCTATGCAGTTCTACCGACGGCACCCGGCCTAACGTATTCAATACTCGTCAGCGCATACCTCCTCGCGCAAGTCGTTGGGATCGCGAGCCACGTTCCGGGCGGACTCGGCGTCTTTGAGACCGCGATGGTCCTGCTACTGAAACCCTGGCTCGCAGGCGACGAAGTCCTCGCATCCGTGCTGGCCTATCGCATCGTCTACTACCTGCTCCCGCTTGTCGCCGCCGTTGCACTCTTCAGTGCGTTCGAACTTCGCGAGCGGGGCGCCGTACTTCGCAAAGCAAGCTCGCATCTCCAGGGATGGATGACGGAACTCGTGCCGCGATTCTTCGCGATTACGATCTTTCTGGCGGGCGCCGTGCTGTTGTTCTCGGGCGCCACGCCGGAGCTACCTGACCGACTCGAGTGGTTGCGCCGCACCCTTCCGCTTCCCTTCATCGAGATCTCGAAACTTCTGGGCAGCATGATCGGCGTGGTTCTCCTTCTGTTGGCCAACGCGCTTCGTGAACGCCTGGACGCCGGCTATCTCGGAACCATGGCTCTGCTCATCGCTGGCGCGGCGGTCTCGCTCCTGAAGGGTCTCGACTGGGAAGAAGCCAGCCTCCTCGCGACGATGGCGGCCTTGCTTTATCCATGCCGCGCGTATTTCTATCGAAAGAGTTCCTTGTTGGGTCAACCGCTGTCCCGGGGTTGGTGGCTAGGCGTCACGGTGGTTGCAGTCGGTAGCATCGCAGCGCTCGAACTCGGCTACCGACATGTCGAGTATTCGACCGAACTCTGGTGGCATTTCGCGCCCGCTGCCCAGGCCCCGCGATCCCTTCGCGCAATGCTTGCCGCAAGCGTCGTGATCATGATCATCGGTGCGCTCCGGCTTCTTAGGCCGGCTCCTCCGGTTCCGGATCTTCCCGATGCGGCGGAGCTCGATCGGGCACAAGTAATCGCGTCGAAAAGTCCGCGAACGACAGGGCACCTCGCGCTTCTGGGCGACAAGGAATTGCTCTTTCATCCGAACGGAAATGCGTTTCTCATGTACGGAATCAGCAGCCGGACCTGGGTCGCAATGGGGGATCCCGTCGGTCCCGAGGCAGACCAAGAGGAGCTCGCCTGGAGTTTCCGCGAACTCGCGGACCGCCACGGTGCGCGGGCGGTCTTCTATGAAGTCTCCGATGAATCGCTTCCGATCTATCTCGAACTCGGACTGCGGCTTTTGAAGCTCGGCGAAGAGGGACGCGTCCCCCTGTCGGACTTCTCGCTGGAAGGCAGCGCTCGGAAAGACTTGCGACAAGCGGGAAGCCGCATGCATAGGGAGGGCTGCAGCTTCGAGATTGTGCCTGCAGTCGGTGTCCCGGCGATCCTCGATGAACTTGAAGCCATCTCGAACGCGTGGCTCGCCGAGAAGAGCACGCGAGAGAAACGTTTCTCGTTGGGATTCTTCGAACGGAGCTATCTTCTGCGCTCCCCAGTGGCCTTGGTCCGAAGAGACGACGAAATCGTTGCCTTTGCCAATATTTGGACGAGCGAGGCCAAAGTTGATCTCAGCATCGACCTGATGCGATACAACGACAGCGCTCCCAACGGCGTCATGGAGTACCTGTTCGCTCAGCTCATGCTTTGGGGACGGGAAGAAGGCTATCAATACTTCAGCCTCGGCATGGCGCCTCTTTCGGGATTCGAACGCCATCGCCTCGCGCCCCTTTGGAATCAGTTCGGCGCGATGCTCTTCCGAAACGGCGAGCACTTCTACAACTTCCAGGGCCTGCGAAAGTTCAAAGACAAGTTTCATCCCGAATGGGAGCCCCGTTACCTGGCGTCGCCCGGGGGACTCGCGACACCACTCGTGCTGACAAGAGTCGCATCACTAATCTCGAGCGGTGTGACCGGAATCGTGTCGCGATGAGCAACGATTCCGGCTCACCTGAGGCCGCAACGGATGAGCCCTGGGACTTCGCGGGCTGGGGCCGCCATCCGCGCGTCGACTTCGTCGCCGTGAGGGGCACCTTCGGACCCGAAATGGTCGAAGCCCTTTCAAGCCGCTTCGACATCCCGAAGAACTGCATGTTCATCGGCACGCCCGGCGACCGTTTTCCGCATCGCATCGAAGATCTGGGCGGCGTTCGTGTCGTGCTCTAGCTCTCTAGTGCTTTCGGAGTTGGAGGAACCTGTACACGGTTCGAATGCGAGGTCTTTTTTCGTGATCGCGTCAACTGCACCACCGGTGTCTCCGAAACATCGCAACTTTCAAAAGAAGGGTCGGCGGAAGCAGGGCTATCGCCCGGCCGAAGTGCCTAAATAATCATGACATTAGATCGAACCATCTCTGCGCTTCGCGGGCCCAAGCGGATCCGGACCAGCAAACGTGGCGTCTGGCTCCTCAAGAATCCATCGACGAATAAGGGCCTGGCATTCACTCGGGAAGAGCGCGAGCAATTCGGGCTGACCTCTCTCTTGCCCGCTCGCGTGCTCACGATCGAAGACCAGGTTGCACTCGAACTCGAGCATCTTCGGGAGACGCGTGAGCCCCTCGATAAGTACATCGGCCTGGCGGCCCTACAGGACCGAAACGAAGTCCTCTTTTACCGCGTGCTGGTCGAAAATCTTCCGGAACTCATGCCGATCGTTTACACGCCCACCGTGGGGCTTGCCTGCCAGCGCTTCAGTCATATTCATCGCAACGTTCGCGGGATCTGGCTCACTCCCGACGATCGCGACCGGATTCCGGAGATGCTGCGCCTCTTCCCATTTCGCGACATTCGCCTGATCGTCGTCACGGACAACGAGCGAATCCTCGGCCTTGGCGATCAGGGGGCCGGCGGAATGGGAATCCCCGTCGGCAAACTCGCGCTCTATGTCGCGGGGGCCGGGATTCACCCGTCAAAAGTTCTCCCGATCAGCCTGGACGTTGGAACTGATAATCCCGCGCTGCTCGACGACCCCTACTACGTAGGCTTTCGCAATCGGCGTCTTCGCGGGCGAGAGTACGACGCCTTCATCGACGCTTTCGTTGAAGGCGTAAAGGAGGTTTTTCCAGATGCCCTCGTGCAATGGGAGGATTTCCAGGGCGGCAATGCGTTTCGGCTTCTCGATCGCTATCGCACTCGAATCCCCTCGTTCAACGACGATATCCAGGGCACCGCGGCTGTGGTTTTGGCCGGAGTCCTGGCCTCACTTCGAATCACGAAGCAAAGACTCGTCGACCAGCGATTCCTGTACATGGGCGCGGGGGCCGCCTGCACTGGGATCCATGCGCTGCTTTGCGCTGCGATGCGTTCCGAAGGTGCAGACGAAGACACCATCGCCCGAGCGCATCTCGCCTTTGACATCCACGGCCTGGTGCGAGAAGGGAGTCCCAGCACAGACAGCCAGCCTGGCCCCCTCGCCGCGAGCCGCGCAGTGTTGTCACACTATCACCTCGACGGGCTCGACGATCCCGGCACGCCGGAAGACGCGATTCGGTGCATGAAGCCGACGGTCTTGATCGGCGCCACGGCCACACCGGGCCTCTTCCGGGAAGCGATGCTCCGCGAGATGGCGAGCCACGTCGAGCGACCCCTGGTACTGCCGCTTTCCAATCCGACGAGCAGAGCCGAGTGCGCACCCACCGAAGCCATCGCCTGGACGGACGGACGGGCGCTCGTCGCCACGGGAAGTCCATTCCCGGACGTCGTCCATAATGGCAACCGGCACATTATCGGACAGGCCAACAACGTCTTCATCTTTCCAGGACTGGGACTAGGGTCGATCCTCTCGGGCCTTCTGGAGGTGCCTGATGAAGCGTTCTTCGTCGCGGCAACGGCCCTCGCGCGATGCGTTTCGGATGATCGTTTGCAGCAGGGAGCTATCTATCCGGATGTCGCCGCGTTGCGCGAGTCCACTGTCCAAGTGGCGGCGGCCGTGATTCGATTCGCGAACAATGCGGGGCTCGGACATCCTGTACCCGACGCGTCCGTAGAAGAATTCATTCGGGACTCTATGTGGTACCCCGAGTACATTCCAATGCTCCCGAAAGGCGAGACTTCAGAGCCAGTGATGTGAGGCGCCAGCACGGGGACTCAGCGCTAGCGATTTTCAGGTTAGCCAAAGCATCCAAATGGAGATCCATCTTCGGACGCATTCGCCCATAATGGGAAATCGTAATAATCCGGATCGAACTCCGGCAGCGCGCCGTCCGGCAACGAGTCCCAGGGAAACGGATAGGGGTCAACTGAAAGCTGATTTCGAACCCTCCGCACCCCGGGTGTGCGGCGCGAAAGCCGCCTTCACGTCCTCCTCGATCTCGCCATTGGGTCGATTCGACTCGATGGCGGCTTCGAGCTGATTGTCGACCGATCGAACGCCCAGCACTTGTGATGCGCGAAGCCCGGCTTCCACGTGCTGTGACCACGATTGGACGCGCGGCCCGAGAGTTTGACGTCGCCTGATTCCGAACTGACCGCAATCGCAGCGCTCGGAAGGGAGTCACTCCGCACCAATCGTCGCCTGACATCGCGCACTATATCAAGGTCGGCACTGAATCGGTACGATCCACGGGGACACGGTCGAACTGCCAGATGCCAACAGTCCCTCAAGACTCTTTCGGCATCTGCTGACCGTGCCTGAAAGGCACCCAAGATGAGCGACGATGCTCTCGCCGCGATGGATGCGACCGACCAGGCCAACCTAGTTGCGGTCGGAGACGCCTCTCCAGCCGATCTCGTTCAGGCGACTTGTCGCCACATCGATCGTATTGATCGAGATTTGGGGGCTGTCGCTGTGCGGTTCGGCTCCGACGCAATCAACGATGCCATCTCGGTCGCCCGCTCGGGTCCCTACCTCGGTGTGCCCTTCTTGATGAAGGATGTCGGTGCCCGACAAGCCGGCCAGCCCTACTACGCAGGCAATCAGGCGCTTCGCGATGCCGACCATCGGGCTGACAAGGACACAATTCTCGGCGCCCGCTTTCGAGAACTCGGCCTCGTCACGGTCGGGAATTCGAATTCTCCGGAATTTGGGCTGCAATCCAACACCTGGCCCATCGCCCATGGGCCGACCCGCAATCCCTGGGATCTGTCGCGTTCAGCCGGTGGGTCCTCTGGCGGTGCGTGCGCTGCCGTCGCGGCCGGCTTGGTCGCGGTCGCGCATGCGAGCGACGGGGCCGGATCAATCCGAATTCCCGCGGCCTGGTGCGGGCTCATAGGACTCAAGCCTTCACGCGACCGAATCGATTGGCGCTATGCAGGACACGATCGACCCGACGTCGAGTTCGTTGTCGCGCGTTCTCTTCGCGATACGGCTCGCTTTCTCGATTTGCTTCGGCCAGCGGAGATCCGCCAGAAGTACCCCGGTCGGTATGTCGCTTCGCTCGAGGAAGCTCCGCGACCACTCCGCATCGGGTTGTGCACCGACTCGCCGGATGGTGGGCCCGTCCATCCAGCCTGCATCCGCTCTGTAGAGCAGGCGGGCCAAACCCTACGCGATGCCGGTCACCGCGTGGAGCAGTCGGCACCCGCGACGTTCTTGGAATACGAAGAAAGAGCGCTCTACGGTGCCGTCTTCGGCTTTCATGAGTATCTGAGCTGCTTGGAAGATCTCGAAATACGCCTCGATCGCTCCGTCGGTCCCGAGGACGTCGAGCCCTTCCTATGGGAACTTTCTCGGCTTGGCGGCCATGACATGACACCCGGCGAGATCGAGCAGGCGACGTCATGGCTTTCTCGGTGGGAACATCGGACGCTCGCCTGGTTCGACGATTTCGATCTGCTCGTGACGCCAACCGTCTGCGAACCCGCCCCTCTTCTCGAATCGCTCAATCCAACGACCCACACAGCGATCGAGCTGCTCGAAAAGATGGTCCCTCACATGGCCTTCACCGAGATCTGGAATGCGACGCGCCAGCCGGCAATTTCGCTTCCACTCGGCTGGAGCGAAGAGGAAGCACTCCCCGTCGGCGTCCAGTTCATAGCGGGCCCGGGGCGGGAGGATCTTCTGCTCTCCCTCGCAGCACTTCTTCTGCCGAAAATCGATGCCTTACCCCACCTGCCGCCGATTCATGCTTGACGATTCATGCTTGAATAGACGGACGGGTCGCCGCGAGCAGCCCGTCGAAATATCCTGAGACGGAGGCCTCACCCGCGACGCTTCGGAACGCTCGATTCCAGTGATCAAGACGAGCAGAAGGATCGTTGTCAGTCGTTGGCGCAATTTCCGGAAAGCAGCGAGCCAGCTCTCCGTAGTAGGCGTCATCGTGTACGGCATACCAATGGGCGAGCGTTTCTGCGTCGATCGAGTGCACGCCGGCCTCTCCAAAAGCCCAGAATGAGTTCGTCGTCTCTGGCCGGAGGTCACTTTCGAGTTTCGTCCAGGGGTAGGGATCAGAGGTAAACGCATCGGTGGCGCACTCCCCATCACCTACGTCGCGAAACACGATATCGGGAAGCGGGCGCAGCGACGGGCGGAGTCGGATCAAGAGGTTCTGCGGATTCGGCGTCTCGAACCACATCCCATAGCGAGCGAACAATCTCGCCTTCGCCATTCCGACCGGCCTTGCATAGTGCTCTGCCCAGAATGAGCCAAAGGATTCGCTGCATTGCCGGGCGATCTGGCGACCCACGAACGGCAGAGACAATGCCGGTAGTGAGTAGTGGCCGTCTTGAAACAGTCGCAGGTCTCGCACCATGAAGCCGCTTTCCCCGCCACGGACGAGCACGACGAGCACATCGTTGATCAGCTGTACTCCGACGAGCGGTCCGACCTTCTGATCGATCTCCGCGAGCTTCTTCACCCAGTTGACCGCATCAATCGCCTCCTCACGCAGCTTCGTCTTTTCGGGTTGGTGGAAATTGGGATGCGGATGGTCCGTTGCCAGCTTGAGCGAAAAAAGCGCCGACCCGCTCTCTTCCCCGTGCATGGCGAGCGTTCTCGAAGATGTGAATCGAGCCGACCAGCGCGCGTCTACTGGGGTCGCGGACCAAGCAACCTGCGCGTCCTGATTGAGAGGATGCCGCCCACAGAGAACCCGGTCCCCACGAAGGAACCGCGAAACGATCTCGTCGGGCGCGCCGGGGAGAACGAAGATTTCGAGTTCCTCGCGATCGATCAGACTGAGCTCGACTTCGACCGGACGCGTATCCGTTCGAAAGCCGATGAGGTTCGCCTGCTCCTCCCAGTCGAGCCACTGCTCAACCGGGTCCGGGAGCAAGACAAGTTCGTCGTCGGGATCGAAGTCGCGAACTGCCGTGGGAAGGTCCAATCGGTATCTCCTGGGGATTGGTTCGACAAGAGCATGGCGATCGACCCCCGTACCATAGACTTCGGTTGGGACGGCCACAGATCTGAAGCATAGTCCCTGCGGAATAGCGAGCTGCGGCCTGTGAGTCCAACGCAAAGCAATGCCAAGCCTGGGCTAAACCGTCACGGCTGCCACGCTTGGCCGAACATCACGCCCAGTCCCGAGGACGGAAATCCGGATGCGCCCAGTTTCACCGGCCCATGATCGGCCCGCACGATCCAACCTTCACGCACGGCTCATGGTCGGCCTATTCATCGGAATCGGCCTTTTGGGAGCCGCCTATGCCGCCTACGGACTCGGCGTGAAGTCAGCGCTCAAGGCCGGAGGCCTCGTCGACTCGGGCAGCGACTCGACCCTTGCGCGTCACTGGCTTCACGAAGCACTCGGCGTGTCGCAACCCGATATCGTCGCCGTTTTCTCGAGCCGGAGCCTCAACGCGACGGATTCAGAGTTCGCCGACGAGATAGAGCCCGTACTGGACGCACTCTCGGCCGATCCAGATGTCGAGAGTGCGATCTCCTACTTCAGTACCGGCGAACTCGCCATGATCTCGCTCGACGAGTCGCGGGCCGCGGTCTTCATTTCACTCCGAGGGGATGACACGGCCAAGAACGCCGCCTTCGGACGGCTTCGCCCACTCCTCCAGGCTTCAGAACTCGAAGTCAACCTCGGCGGAACGCTTCCAGCAGAGGCCTACGCCCAGGAAACGGCATTTCGAGATCTCGAGCATGCCGAGCTGATCGCACTTCCGCTCGTGGTCGGCTTGCTCCTTCTTTTCTTCCGCGGCGCGGTTGCGGCGCTGCTTCCCATCGCCGTCGCGCTTTTCGCCATCCCGACCGCACTCGCTTTGTTGCGCTTGCTCACCCATGTGATGGATGTTTCCGTCTTCGCACTCAATGTCGCGAGCTTTATCGGCATCGGCCTCTCGATCGACTATGCGCTGCTCATCGTTACCCGGTTTCGAGAAGAGATCGGGCACGGCAAGTCGACCGAGACCGCCCTCGAGCGCACAATGCAAACGGCGGGGCGCTCAATCCTGGTCTCCGGCGTGACGGTTGCCGCGAGCCTTGCCGCACTGCTCGTTTTTCCATTGGTGATTCTTCGCTCAATCGGCATCGCCGGTATTCTCGTCGTCTTGCTCGCAATGTGGGGCGCACTCGTGCTGCTTCCCAATCTCCTCCGTCTGCTCGGCTCGCGAGTCGGAATCAAGAAGCCCGGATCGGCTGATCCATTCGGTCGGCGGATACACGCCTTCGCCGAAGCCGTTATGCGGCGCCCGATCGTTCTGACGCTGCTCACCGTCTCCCTTCTCATTTTTCTCGGCGCGCCGATTCTTCGAATGAAGAGCGCGATGCCCGATGTCCACGTCTTCCCGCCCGAATCCGAGGTGCGGCGTGTCGATGAAATGCTGGAAGCGCGAGATGGTTTTGGCAAGACGCCTCTCACGCCCATCTTAGTTGCGGTCCGTGCCCCCGCCCCGTTCAAGGCGTCGGGTGAGATAGAGAACCTGATCCAGTACACCCAGTCGCTCAACTCGCTCGCCGGAGTCAATCGAGTCGCCAGTCCTTTTGCGCAAGGCCCTCTCGCCGATCCGAAAAACGCGCGCGCCGCACTCGAGCATCCCGAATCACTCGACTCTCAGGAACGGAAATTTCTCGAACAATCAGTTCACGACGAGCTGGCCGTGATCTACGTCTACGGCAAGGCCCCTTGGCGCTCGAATGAAGCGGCCGATCTCGTGGAGGGAATTCGCGCCCTGCCCTCCGCGGGGCTCGAAGTTCGCGTCGGCGGGCCCAGCGCAGAAAATTTCGATGGACGAGCGGCGCTGCTCGATCGACTGCCACTCGCCGTCGGGCTCTTGCTCGTCGCGAATCTCGCGATTCTCTTCCTGGCCTTCGGTTCAGTCGTCCTTCCCTTCAAGGCAGTCGCCATGAATATCGCATCGCTCTCCGCAAGCTTCGGCGCGCTGGTTTGGATTTTTCAGGATGGGCACCTCCAGCGCCTCCTTCAATTCGAGCCTCCCGGAGGAATCGACGTCACCGTCCCTGTCGTACTCCTTGCAGTGACCTTCGGACTCTCGATGGACTATGAGATTTTTCTGCTCAGTCGTATCAAAGAAGAATTCGATCGGACCGGGGATAACGCGAGCAGCGTAGCGACGGGCTTGGAGCACACGAGCAGTATCATCTCGCGCGCTGCGATCCTCCTCATCGCAGTTGTTGCCGCATTTGCGTTCGGTGAGTTGATCTTCGTGAAGGAGATCGGAGTAGGGATGGTCATCGCCATCGCAATCGACGCGACGATTGTCCGCTGTGTACTGGTGCCGTCGACTATGCAGCTACTCGGCAACTTCAACTGGTGGTCGCCCAAAGCGCTGAAACGCATTTGGAATCCAGTGATGCACGAGGGGTAGCCGCACCAAGAGTCAACCCCCGTGACTCATCGGAAGATAATTAGCTAGCCGCTTCGGCTGCCGCACCCAGAATCCGTTCGAAATGTTCCATGACTCGCCCGAGCATCGGTGCGATTTCGTCAACCTGCACGACGATCAGATCGCCCGCACGCACCAGTTCGAATGCTCGATCGATTGCCTTTTGTCCATCAATGACGACCTCAACATCGGACTCGGAGAGACCCGCTTCGAGCGCTCCCGCTCGGACGAGCGCCGCGGTCTCACCCACTATGCGGTCGCGGGGATCGAGTTCCGCAACGATGACGTGGTCGTAGACTCGTCCGATAGCGGCACCGAACGCTTTGATATAACGGTCTTGTCGGCTTCCCGTTCCGTGCGCGACAATGATCTTCCGCCCGGTCGTCAATTGCGGGAGCATACTCCCCATCGCGTTGACGGCAGGCACGTTATGTCCGTAGTCGACGAGAACCTTGAACGCGACGAAATCGATCAGATTCATTCGCCCTGGATTCTGCGTCGCGCTCGAATGAAAAGTCCGGATGCCGTTCCGTATTGTGTCCACGGGCGTTCCTAGGCCGTGTAACGCAGCAACAGCAGCGAGCGCATTCGCCACATTGAATTTGGCGATTCCGCGAAGCGTGATCGGCGCTTCCACAACGGGTAAGACGTCAACCGTCGGCAGGGAAGATCGGATCACGATATTGCCGGCTTCCAAAATCACCGCGGTACCTCCCTCTGCGAGGTGTGCGTGAACCAATTCATTCGAAGGATTCAGCGAGAAAAAAATCACCTCGCCACCCGCTCGTCCAACGAGTCCCGCCACGATTGGATCGTCCGCGTTGAGAATTGAAAAACCGCCACCTCGAACAGCTTCAATAACGGTCGACTTAACAAGACCCAACTCTTCAAGGTCTTCGACGCCGTCGGTGCCAATATGGTCTTCATCGACGTTCAATAAGATGCCGATATTGCATTCATCGAAACCCAGTCCTCGGCGAATAATTCCCCCGCGTGCGACTTCGAGGACTGCATGATCAATCGTCGGTTCCCTAAGCACGACTGCGGCGCCGGTGGGACCACTGTAATCGCCGGTGAGTATCGCCACGCCGTCGATCTCGACGCCAGTCGTGCCCGCAAATCCGACGGTATGCCCCTGATACTTGAGCGCATGAGCAATCAACCGGGCCGTCGTCGTCTTTCCGTTCGTTCCCGTCACAGCAATGATGGGTACTTCGTGATTCCCTTCAGGGGGGAACAGCATCTCAACCAATGGTTTCGCCACGTTCCGCGGCGTGCCCTCGGTTGGCGCCAAGTGCATTCGAAAACCGGGGGCCGCGTTGACTTCGACGATTCCGGAAGTCTTGGGGTCCAAGGGTTGATCCAGCGACTTCGCAACGATGTCGATCCCCATACAGTCCAGTCCGACCAATCGAGACACGCGCTCACACATCAGACGGACATCCTCGTGGACGTCATCCGTTATGTCACGTGCAGTCCCACCCGTACTTAGATTCGCCGTCGACTTCAGGTAGATTTTTTCGCCGGCGGGCGCAATGTCTCCCATTGAATGCCCACCGAGGGCAAGCAGGCGATGCGTCATCGAATCGACCGTAATTCGCGTCAGGACACGCTCATGGCCAATACCGCGTCGGGGATCTGCGTTCGTCCGATCGATCAATTGTTCAATGGTTGTTGTGCCATCGCCGACCACATGAGCGGGCTCCCGAACGGCAGCCGCAACGAAGACCCCATTGATCACCAGGACGCGCGTATCGAAGCCAGAAAGAGACCTCTCAACAATCACTTTCGAACAGATCGCGTTCGCCGCGGAGAAGGCAAGCGCGAGGTCGCTTTCCGAGCCGACACATGCCGTGATCCCCCGGCCGTGATTGCCGACCTCGGGCTTGACCGCGACCGGAAAGCCGATGCCTCGAGCTGCGAGGATGGCCTCTTCAAGAGAATCAACGAGGCTCCCCATGGGCGTCGGAATCCCGTTCTCTTCGAGCAATCGTTTAGTTGTGTATTTCTCGTCCGCGATTTCAACACCGAGCGCAGTCGTGCGATCCGTCATCGTGGCCTGGATGCGTCGCTGTTTCACGCCGTAGCCGAGTTGAACCAGGCTTTCGCGATTGAGCCGCTGAGCAGGAATTCCTCGCGCTCTCGCTTCCTCAACAATGCTCAGAGTCGAAGGCCCGAGCATATCGTTCTCCCGCAAGACCTTGAGCTGCTCGACTATGGCATCGATGTCGAATGGATCTCCCGATATGAGTGTGTCGACCAACGCGACGGCGGCCTGCCCGGCAAGAAGCCCCGCAGATTCGACGCGATAGCGATAGGCGACCTTGTAGATTCCGTGCTCCGCCGTGCCGTAGGTCTTGCCGAATCCAACCTCCATTCCAGCCAGACACTGGAGCTCTAGCGAAATGTGCTCGACGATGTGGCCCGCCCATGTGCCTCGCCGGAGACGTTCAATAAAACCTCCCGGGCGCCCAACGGAACAACGGTGCTCCGAAATCGTCGGAACCAGATCGATCAGTCGATCTGAGAAGCCAGGCAGGACATCCGAGGGCGTCTCCTCGAGCGGTCCTATGTCAAGGAGCATGTAGATCGCCGGGAATCGGCTATATCGATTTGGACCTCTGAGTGCGCGCTGCTCAAGAATTTTCATGCTGTAGTCCCATGCCAGGCCATGCCATGGCGCGCGCGTCCTGCAAAGCGCGTTCGATTGATTGCGATGATTCCAACATCGACCTCATCGGGGAGTTGGCCTAATACCCAAACAGCAACCTGCTCGGGATCCTTGCCACGCTCGAGTTCCTGATAGGCTCGGAACGCGAGGAGCGACCGGGCGAAATGCTCGCCGTCTCCTGTCAGGGCGATCGCGCCGTGCACCCCCGCATAGAGGCCACAACCGGGTAGCGGTACGTCGCCGACGCGACCTCGAAGCGCTGCGGAGGTCCCTCCCGAACTCAGCGCGGCCGCGAAGGTCTTCCCATCCCAAGCCACCGCGCCAACCGTGTCAGAACCCAGCACCTCACGAAGCGGTGTCTCGAAGTTCCAAGCTTCTGCGAGATCGTCGCGCGACCATTCGCCGATCGGACCCGCAACCGTCAGCCCCATGCGGAATCGCTCCTGCGCCTGCTCCGTCGTGGGATCGTAGTCTGGAAGGGAATGCGCACGAGCAAACTCAGTCGCGCCCGATCCGACTAGCAAGACATGGGGCGTGTTCATGACATGTCGTGCAACCTGAACGGGGTTCTTTACGCGCTCGATTGCCGCAACCGCGCCGAACGCGCCAAGACTCGTCATAGATGACGCATCCATTTGAATAGTCTTCCCATCGAGGCGAAGGTTCGAACCCGTTCCTGCGTTGAATCGTTCGTCGTCTTCGAGCGAAGAAGTCGCCGCAATCACTGCGGCGAGCGAGTCTTGCCCATGGCTGATCTCCGCTCGCCCGGCTTCGCAGGCGAGTTCCGGGCCATCTTTGTGATCTGGACGCGACGATGAACCGCCATGCGCGGCGACGATTGGCATATGAGTGAGACTCCTCCTTCGGAATCGATGAGAGTGTGCGAGCATCGCGGCCCTACGATGGAGGCATCTAGACCATGACCCTGCCCCTAGCCCTACCCCTGCCAAGCGGAGTTCCAAGCCGACGTGCGAACGCATGACGCGCTACCTGATCCCGATCGGTGGCAACGAGAAGAAAACGCCGGACTCAGAAATGTTTCGACAAATGGTCGCCGTGGCAGGCGGTCCAGAAGCACGCATCGTGGTGATTCCAACGGCGAGCGAGACGCCCGGAGAGCGGGCCCGGGACTATCAGGAGCTCTTTTCGGCCTTCCGTCCGAAAAGCATTCAAACCGTCCATATAGGGGAGCGGCCGGATGCTGCTTCGCCTGAGCTTATCAGAGTCATCGAGGAAACAACTCTCTTTATGTTTGGAGGAGGGGACCAACTTCGCTTGTCCTCGTTGATCGGTGGCACCCCGCTCCACAAGGCGCTGGTAGCGCGTTACCGATCAGGGGGCTGCGTCGTGGCGGGAACCTCGGCCGGGGCCGCCGTCCTCCCCGAAGCCATGATTTTCCAGAACAACGGCTTTCGTCTTTTTCGGAAGGGTGGAATCGAGATGACAAAGGGCCTCGGACTGATCGGTGACGTCATCTTCGACACGCATTTCGTCCAGAGGTCGCGGATCTCCCGGCTCGTCCAAGCCATTGCGACGAATCCGGCAATGCTCGGCGTTGGACTCGACGAAAATACAGGACTGATCATCGAAGATGAAACGCGCGCGCGCGTCTTGGGAACGGGCACAGTCATCATCGTCGATGGCAGCGATATCGAGATCAACCATATTGGCTACGCGAAAAATCGAGAACCCTTCGCGCTCACGAACGTCCGTTATTCGGTCCTAACGGAAGGTGTCGTGTTCGATCTCGAGAAGCGCATCGTCCTCGACCCCGGTCCGATCGCGCCGCCCAAGAGCGTGGTACCCAAGGCAGCCAGCACGAGCGAAACGAAACCCGAGAAGAAGTAGCGCTTCGGTTACGCAACCGACGCGCGCACTTCACCTCCACGTGCCCCGAGATTGCCATAGCGGTGATAGTCGATGCAAAGACTCTGCTCGCGTAGGTAGTGAAGAAGTTCGATTCGACCGAAAGGCAGTACGGAATCCGTCGCGAGATAGAATCCTGCTTCAGCGGCGGCGGCGAGTACGAGCCGACCAACCCGATCGCTTCCGGCGTACCGAATTCGCTCAGTCTGACCGTCACGAATTGCTTCGGCGAGGGCCGCCTCGTCCTCTTCAATGAATTCGATCGCGGCAGCCCACGACTCCGTCAGCTCATGCACTCGCGTGAGTTCGGGGGACGAGTAGCCAGGATTCGCGCTCACCGTGATCGAACAGCCTACGACACGGGCAGCTAAGACACGAGCCAAGAGATCGAATGGGGAATCTTGCGATTCGACGCGGATTCGCAACGGGCCGATCGGCAGGTAGCGACGCAGATTATCTTGGCCGATTAGCCGAAACGAATCATGATCGCGACCGAACTCTTCGTAGGCGGCACGCGCGTAAGAACGCGCCGCGCTTCGCAACCGGTCGAGCAGGGGATCGGGAAGCGTCGCTCCGGCGGACAATTCCTCGATCAATCGCGCCACCCGTTCGTCGTCGAAAGGCGAAGAGTCAAATCCCGAACCAGGTCCGCGCTGAATCCCTGCGTCCACCGACGGCCCAGGAGCCTCTTCTGAGTTTTCACGGATCGTCATCAGCGCGGTGACGTAGTTCGGACCTCCTGCTTTGAGCCCAGGTCCAATCGCGCTCTGCGCCATTCCCCCGAATGGCTGCCGAAGTACGATCGCCCCCGTCGTTCCTCGATTCAGGTAAAGGTTCCCCGCGCGCACCCGGTCGAGGAAGCGACGCTGTTCTCGATCGTCGAGACTCTGCAATCCACACGTCAGCCCGTATCCCGTGGCCTGCACGAAATCGATCGCTTCATCTAGGTCCGCAGCACACATCACTCCGAGAACAGGCCCGAAAAGTTCCGTTCGATGCGTGAAGCTTCCCGCCTGAACACCCCACTTGATTCCCGGTGACCAGACCTGTGGATGACCCGCGACGGGCCGAGGGCGCAGTGCCCAGGTCTCGCCCTCCTCCAGTTCCTTTAGTCCACGCTCCAGCGCACCCCCAACCGGCCTGATCAAGGGCCCCACAATCGTCGTCGACTCCCAGGCCGACCCAGCCCGGAGACTCCGCGCGGCGTCGCATAACGTATCGCGGAACGCCTCGTCTTCGTACACTTCACGCTCAAGCACGAGCAGCGAAGTCGCCGAGCACTTTTGGCCCGCGTGCCCGAATGCTGACTGCAATACATGCTTGATTGCCTGATCGCGATCGGACATCGCCGTGACGATCATGGCATTCTTGCCTCCGGTCTCCGCCAGCAGCCCGAGTCCGGGGTCCTGCTCGAGCAGGCGAAAGGCTGTCGCGGTCCCGCCCGTGAAAATCACGCGATCAACTCCGGGGTGAGTCGCCAAATGTGATGCAGCACCATCGTTCTCGGCGAACACGAATTGGAGGACGCTGCGCGAGATGCCGGCCTCCCAAAAACATTCGCAGAGCATCCAAGCTGTCCCGATCGTCTCGGGCGCGGGTTTCAAGATCACGGTGTTTCCCGCGGAAAGCGCCGCTGCAATTCCGCCGCACGGAATCGCGATCGGAAAGTTCCAGGGCGAGATCACCGCGACGACCCCACGACCTTCGGCGTTCACGCCGGGAAGCGAAGCAATCGCGCTCGCACTTCGCGGATAGAACTCGCAGAAATCGATCGCTTCAGAAATCTCCGAATCCGACTCGGGCAAGATCTTGCCACCCTCCGCCAACGCGATACCCATGAGATCTGCACGACGTGCCCGCAACCTCTGCGCGGCGCCTCGGAGAAGCTCTGCTCGCTCAGCGAACGACCTCCCGCGCCAGCCATCCGAATCTTGGCGCGCACAAGCAACCGCCTCGTCGACATCCCGTTCAGTAGCTATGCGACAGCGAGCAACGACGTGATCCGGGCGGGAGGGATCCCGCGTTTCTCGAATCTCGCGCTCGCCGCGTTCCTCGCGCCCAGCGAGCACGACGGGGACCTCAAGCGCGAGATCCCCGTGACGTTCTGACCAGCGTGCGGCGATCCCGTTGGCCCAATCTGAGTGGTGTCTCAGCGAGAAATTCGTGTCGGGCTCATTCGTGAAATCGGCCCAATCCTGCGATGCCTGGATTTTCGATTTTGGGGATTCCCGAGACTCAATCGCTTCGGACAGTTCGGGGGACCGACGATCCTGTTGATGGCGCGGCGTCTCGGGGAGTTCGGCGATGGCATCGAAGGATTGGACGAAATCTCGCTCGAGTTCTCGCCACGCATCGGAGTCGACCGTCAATCGAAAGGCGTGGCGCAAAAAGTTATCGGATCCTGTGTTCTCATCGAGACGGCGAACCAGGTAGCCGATGGCGTTGATGAAATCCTCTCGCCGACAAGCGGGGGCGTAGAGGAGAAGATCTTTGGTCTCTTCGAAGAGAGCGCGACGCTGATGATTGGCCATTCCCTCAAGCATTTCGAAGTGAACGGATTCCCGAACACCTCGCGCGTTCGAGAGAACGAGGGCATAGGCGAGTTCGAAGAGATTATGAGAGGCGACTCCGACGTTCACCGCTCGTGCGCGGCTCGGTTCAAGCGCATAGCGCAGCATCCGCTTGTAGTTCGCATCCGTGTCGCGTTTCGTTTGAAACGTCGCCGCCGGCCAGCCGTGAAGAGACGCGTCGACGCGCTCCATCTCCATGTTCGCGCCCTTGACGATTCTCAGCAGGACGGGCGAACCGCCCGCCGCAACCCGCCGAAGAGACCATTCAGACAACTTTTTTTGCGCGGCGAAGGAGTCGGGGATATAAGCCTGGAGCGCAATCCCCGCCCGAATTCCTTCGAGACCCGGGCGGTCAACCGTCCCCAGAAATGCCCCCAGGGTGATCCATAGATCCCGGTATTCCTCCATGTCGAGGTAGAGGAGTTTCGAAACTTCGACACCGTCCGCTCGTACGTAGCGCGCTTTGGCCGCTGCGCGAAAAAGCAATTCAAGCCGATCGGAGAGCCTCGCAACCGTCGCTTCGCGAGCGATCGCCGAAACTTGTGAATCGATCGTTGAGATCTTCACAGAAAGGACCTCGATCGCCGGGTTGGCGAGCGCCGCCAGGTAGCCCTGCAGACGGCGCTCCGCTTCGTCCTCGCCGAGCAATGCCTCGCCGAGAAAATTCACGTTCATCCGGACGCCCTCGAGGCGTCGAGCATCAAGATGCTCGCTGAGCAGGTCGGGCTCGGCCGGCAGGACAACGTTCGCAGTCTCCTGCTGCATTTTCTCTTTCACGAGGGGAACCGCGACACCGGGGAGATAACCCCCGAAGGTCTGAAACCCAAGGAGCAGAGCCCGATCGAGAGGTGAGAAGAATCGCGGAATGCCCTGCACGTCCAGCACATGCGTCAGTTGGTCGGCAGCGCGGCGCGATGCACGCGAGCGAAACGCCTGATCGGTCATCTGGACGAGCGTCGCTTTGTCCTCGGAATGAGTGATCATGCGATCGAACTCGGATTGCTGACGCTTCTCCTGGGGCGTCTGTAATTCGACGGCCCGTTCCTGCAGCCGACGAGCGACACGAATCGCCTGATTAATCAGCGCGTCGTCGATCATGGTCGCAGCTGCTGAGCCAACAGGTTCAGGAAGAGTCCCACGTCGGTCACGATGCCCATAGATTCGACGCTTCCGCGATCGGCCAGCTTGGTCACGACGGCCGGACTAATGTCGACACAGATCATGCGCGTTCCGGCAGGCGTCATGTTTCCGGTCCCGATCGCGTGGAGCATTGACGACAGCATCAGAATCAAATCGGCGCCCTGAACGATCTCGGAGTAGGCCGCTTGGGCTTCCTCCAAGTCCATCAAGGTGTCGGGCAAGGGGCCGTCGTCCCGAATCGAACCCGCGAGCACATAGGCAACGTCCGCCTTCACGCATTCATACATCACACCCGAGTTGACCAATCCGCACTCGACCGCGGCGCGGATGGATCCGGCTTTTCGAACGGAATTGATCGCGCGAAGATGATGCTGATGCCCCCCTTGGACACCTACGCCCCGCGCGAGATCCACACCGAGCGAGGTGCCAAAAAGGTCCGTCTCGATATCGTGCACCGGGAGCGCGTTCCCGGTCAAGAGCGCATGCACATAGCCGTGGCGGATGAGCTCAGCCAGATGAGGGCCGCCGCCCGTATGAATGACCACGGGGCCCGCGACGACCACGGTCCTTCCCCCTCGTGCGCGAACTCGTTTGATCTCAAGCGCCACTTCGTTGATCAAACCTTCGACGCGGCGTTCACTCGAGACGCCGGAGGTCATGAAGCCGAACTCGCGCGTGGCCTTGCGAAGATCGGGCGTTCGAACCCGCACGCCCTCGCTCGAGCAGACAACGAGATCGCCGACCACGAGATCCCGAATCAGCACACAACGCGATTGCCCAGCATCTCCGTCGATGACGAGCGCCGCGTCCATTCGCTGATGTCGCGTGGGCAACCAGCGGCCTTCATGAAAGACTTCCGTTGGATAGATCGTCGTGCAGTAGAAGCCTTCGGGCGCGACGCCCGGCTGTTCGACTGACCGAACGCGAGCGTTCGTGGCTGGATCGACTTCTTGGATCGAGAATCGATCGAGCTGCGCGAGGATACTTTGAAGGCGTTCGTCACACGTTCCGGCGATTCGAATTCGCGCGCGGGAAGTCTGGTCGTGGCGCTCGGCCGCGCGGAAGTACTCGACCTCAAAGCTCCCGCCGAATCCTGTGATGACTTCAAGCGCAGTATTCAGCAGGTGCCCGTCTAGGAGATGCCCCATCATTGAAACGGTCGCCGTGCGGATGGGCGACGGCGCTGGTGTAGCTTCCGGTTGATAGCCGTCCTGCTGCAAGAGCAGAGTGAGGCATTTCGCAGCGCCACCCGCTTTGAGAAACTCGTCGAGCGGGGTCGTATGCACCTGGTAGCCCCAGCCGCGCAGGCGGCCGGAAAGCGATTCGCTGGCGTGGTTCATGATCAGGGTGTCGCCAATTCGAACGGTATTGCAGGCGAATTGCAGGGCGTCCTCTGCGGCGACCTCGATCCGATCCTCGGGAGAAGTTCGGCGCTCGATCTCATCCAACGAGTACGAATCGAAGGCCTCACGGAAATACATCAATCGGCCGCCAGGCAGGGGAAGAAAGCAGGTATCCAAATGGTAGAAGCGTTCGTCGACGAGGCGCAGGGACACCACCTCGGAAGAAGCGGCCTCCGCTAGATCGCGGTGCGCTTCGAGATCGCTGCGAACGCCGTACCCGGCCCAAATCAGGGGCGGGCTGTCCGGACCCGGCCACCACAACGCATCCCCCTCTCCCTCAAAGTCGCTGTTCGTCGCGAGCTCGGCGACTTCGTAGCCCGCTTGCGCAAACCATTCGCTGTGGCGAGCGGACTCGGGCTTGCGCTGCGCGACACTGAAGCGGGCTGGCACGAAGCGGGAACCGAAAAGTATGCCGCCATTTGCGGTAAAGCACATGTCGGGTAGCCCAGGCCTCGGTGGGATCAGAGCAACATCGGCCACCTGTTCGATCAGGGTCTTCAGTTCCGACCATTGTGCGAGGGCTCGGGCCGGGCTCGCCTCACCCACGTTTCCCTGCATCCAGGGATTAATCACATACTCAACGCCGAAGTAGGTCGGCTCGCACATCAAGACTCGAGGTCGTTGTGGCATCGAAGATCCTTTCCAGGGAGAGAGTCGGACACCGTTAGTATCGGCAATACGGAGCTACAAAATCATCCGCCCACGCTGCCTGGCCTCGGTCGCCGCCCATCTTTGACGCCAGGTGTTAAGCGCATTGGGCGGGAGACATCGACTCCGTCCTCGAGCGCGTCTCGCCCTTCCCGCCGAAACAACCTTCCCGGGCCCGAAAGGGTCGCTCGCTCGTCTCGAACCTGTAGCCAGGTTGCTTGGAACATCGCGAGCACGGGGCAATCGCTCTCTTCCAGGAAGTCTTCGATGCGCGTGTCGCGCGTCTCTCCCATAAAAGTAGACAGAGGGTCCGGATTGTCGGGCAAGCGACGTTCGTGCCCGCCGAAGCTCCGTTATAGCGGGTCTTGCCCGCACGCACTGCTTGGCTTGGGCCATCAATGGCCTCCAGCGAGTAGAGCGAATCTAGGGGCCCGAACGTGTTCCCCCCCTCCCAGCATCACTACTTCGGCGTCAAGGGCTGCGCGGTCGGGCGAGGACGCGCGGTCGTCCCAGTCGGCCAGGGCAAAAGGAATGAACGTGACGGGCCGATCCGCCGCTAACTCCACAAAGGCCTCAGCCGCGTGGGCGTACATAGTTGGCCATGATTTGTCGAATTCGATAGCAGCAAGGCTTCCATGAGGACGGATACCGCTCCACGCTTCGTTTGCTGCCGGATGCGTAGCACCTCGCGTCCGCGAAAGCTGTCAAGTCGTCCCGCCAGGTCCCGCCCCCTCTTCGCTGGCGACACCCCTCTGTTCGAAGGAAGACAGAATTATTTACTGCTCGAGTTGACACGCCCAATGGGGTGCTTAAAGCCATTCCTGCTTGGAAGTCGACGTCGTCGACTCATAGAGGCCGCCCGAGAGCCGGCCCTCCGCTTCCAACACATCGAGTCAAAACGAATCCAACCGTTCGCGAACGCCCCAGGGCGATTCTCGGCCGGGCGTAAGCACTGACTCCCTCGATGGATCGAGGGCGCCGCTCATGAGGGGTCTAAGCCCACCGGCTCAGCCCAAAGGAAGACAAAGCATGAAAATCCGTCCACTACAGGACCGCATTCTCGTCAAACGAATGGATGAGGAGAGCACCACCAAGGGGGGCATCATCATCCCCGACTCCGCCAAGGAGAAGCCGCAAGACGGCCTCGTCGTGGCCGTAGGCCCCGGTAAGACCCTCGAAAGCGGCGAAATCGCCAAGCCCGGCGTCAAGAAGGGCGACCGAATCCTCTTCAGCAAATACGCCGGCACGGATGTGAACGTCAATCACGACGAACACATCATCATTCGCGAAGACGACGTCCTCGCGATCTGGGAATAAGGGAACATAAAATAATGTCAAAACAAGTCATCTATGGCCAGGACGCGCGAGCGAAGATTCTGGCCGGTGTAAACGGACTCGCGAACGCGGTTCGTGTGACGCTTGGCCCGAAGGGTCGCAACGTCATCATCGACAAGAGCTACGGCTCACCCACGATCACGAAGGACGGCGTGACCGTCGCCAAGGAGATCGAGTTCGAGGACAAGTTCGAGAATATGGGCGCCCAAATGGTGAAAGAGGTGGCTTCGAAGACCTCGGACATCGCGGGCGACGGAACCACGACGGCCACAGTACTCGCCCAGGCGATCTTCTGTGAAGGCGGCAAGCTTGTCGCCGCCGGCATGAACCCCATGGACCTCAAACGCGGCATCGACAAAGGCGTCACAGCCATCGTCGAAGAGCTCAAAAAGATCGCCAAGCCCACCCGCGACTCGAACGAGATCGCACAGGTCGGCACGATCTCGGCGAACTCGGACGAGACGATCGGAAAGATCCTCGCAGAGGCAATGGGCAAGGTCGGCAACGAAGGCGTGATCACAGTCGAAGAAGGCAAGAGTCTTGAGACGGAGCTGGAAGTCGTCGAGGGCATGCAGTTCGACCGTGGTTACCTCTCACCCTACTTCGTGACGAACCCCGAGAACATGGAGACCGTGCTCGAGGAGCCGGTGGTCCTTCTTCATGAGAAGAAGATCAGCAACATGAAGGACCTCCTTCCTTTGCTCGAGCAGGTTGCCAAAGCGGGCAAGCCGCTCCTGATCGTTGCTGAAGACATCGATGGTGAGGCACTCGCCACGCTCGTCGTGAACAAGATCCGCGGCACTCTCGATGTGTGTGCGGTGAAGGCACCTGGCTTTGGAGATCGCCGCAAGGCGATGCTGCAGGACATGGCGGTCCTCACGGGCGGCCAAGTCATCGCCGAGGAGCTCGGCCTCAAACTCGAGAACGTCACGATCAAGGACCTCGGTTCGGCAAAGCGCATCTCCATCGACAAGGACAACACCACGATCATCGACGGAGCAGGCACAAAGAAGGACATCCAGGGACGCTGCGCAGAAATTCGCAACCAGGTCGAAAACACCACCTCCGACTACGATCGGGAGAAGCTCCAAGAGCGACTCGCGAAATTGGTCGGCGGCGTTGCGGTCATTAAGGTCGGTGCGGCTACCGAGTCCGAGATGAAGGAGAAGAAGGCGCGCGTGGAAGATGCACTCCACGCAACCCGAGCAGCCGTCGAAGAGGGCATCGTGCCTGGCGGTGGCGTCGCACTCCTCCGCTGCGCTCACGTTCTCGACAAGCTTGCCGGCGAAAACGACGAGCAGATCGCGGGAATCAACATCCTCCGCCGCGCCATCGAGGCGCCCCTTCGATACATCGCCAACAATGCGGGTATCGAAGGCTCGATCGTGGTCGACAAGGTCAAGAGCCTCAAGGGAGCCCACGGCTTCAATGCGGCGACCGAAGTCTACGAGGACCTCATCAAGGCCGGCGTCATCGACCCGGCCAAGGTCGTCCGAACGGCGCTGCAGCACGCAGCCTCGGTCTCGGGCCTCCTGCTCACCACGGAAGCCATGATCGCTGACAAGCCGCAGCCCAAGGGCTCCGGTGGCGGCGGCATGCCAGACATGGGCGGAATGGGTGGCATGGGCGGAATGATGTAGACCGCGGCGGCTCGGACTCGACGCCGGCAAAGCGCCGGGTCCGAGACAACTGCCGAGCCGCCCCCCACTTGCCGATGCAAGTTTAGTTAAGTGGGTCAGCAAAAAAAGGAGCCCCCGTCACTCTAAAGTGGCGGGGGCTCTTTCGTGTCGTGTGCGGATTCTTGGCGAGACCCTCCACGAGAGCAGTAGAGCTTCCCCCTCCCTCGGCGTACCCTATAAATCAAGTACTTAGCGATTTTGTTAGGTGATTCTCAGATTCTTGTGGCTGAGGCTCACGGGTTTCGCGCCGCTCCAACCATCAGATCGACCACGTTTGTGCGTGTCTAGTTCGTTTCTGGAGATCGACCCTCGCTTGCGTGCAGTCGAGCGCGAATACGAATTCCAGCTAGGCTTCGATCGTGATGCTCTTTCGGATGATCACGATCGGGATTCTTTTTTCGTCGCTGCCCCTCGCCGGGTGCCAGCTCATGGCTACGCGAGCGACGACCAATCTGGCCGAGAACGTTTCGGCCGCAGTGCTCAATCAGGATGATGTCCTGATCGTCCGCGACGGCGGCCCGGCCTATCTGATTGCCATCGACGGCCTGCTCGAGGGTGACCCGGAGAACCAGACGCTCCTGCTCGCCGGCGCGCGCCTCTATGCCGCCTATGCCGCGGCCTTCGTCGCCGAACCAGCCCGCGCAAAGCGACTCACGGGGCGAGCCAAACACTACGGTGAGCGGGCCGTGTGTCTTCGACGCGCTTCGCTTTGCGAACCGACCAATCTTTCCTTCGAGGACTTCGAGCGACATCTCGCTGAGACCCGGCCACAGGACGTCGAAGCCCTGTACGGACTCGGCAGCGCCTGGGCGAGCTGGGTCCAGGCGAGTTCGAGCGACTGGAACGCCATCGCGGACCTACCGAAAGTGCAGGCATTGATGGAACGCGTCGTCGCACTTCGGCCCCACCACGAGTCCGGCGGTGCCCACCTCTACTTGGCGGTGTTATATACGCTTCGTCCCGAGAGTATGGGCGGAAAACCCGAACTCGGTCGCCGACACTTCGAGTCCGCGATCGAACTCTCGCATGGGCGAAACCTTTCGGCCAAAGTACTCTTTGCGCGGCAATACGCCCGACTCGTATTCGATCGTGAACTGCACGATCGACTCTTGAATGAAGTCATAAACGCCGATCCGAAGGCCACTGGATTCACGCTTAGCAATGTCCTGGCCCAGGAAGAGGCACACGAACTTCTCGCGGATGCCGATGAATATTTCTAGAAGTTTCAGAGTCGACTCTATGCGCGGACTGATTGCGGGACTAGCCGTGGTTCTCGGCCTTATACTCCCGGCGAGCGTCGATGCGAAGACGCTGAAAATTGCGACCCTCCTGCCCGAGGGCAGCGGATTCGTGGCCGAGATGCGCCAGGCCGGAAAGAACATCGAGGAGCGCACGGAAGGACGCGTCAAGCTCAAGTTCTACCCGGGCGGGGTCATGGGTAATGGCAAGACCGTGATGCGAAAAATGCGCGTTGGGCAGCTTCACGGCGCGGCGCTGACGAGCGGCCCCCTGGCGAGCATCTGTCCCGATATCGAAATCTACAGCCTACCACTCCTGTTCCGCGGCTACGCAGAGGTCGACTACGTACGCGAACGCCTCGACGATCGGCTGAAGGCGGGACTGGCAAAAGCGGGCTTCACCGCGCTCTCGATCAACGATGGCGGATTCGCCTATCTCCTGTCTCGGTCTCCGATCCGCAAAGTCGAAGACCTGCCGCAGGCGAAGATCTGGATCCCCGAAGACGATATCATGAGCCAGACTGCACTCGATATTGCGGGCGCGGCGCCCATCCCGCTTCCGACTGCAGACGTCTACACCGCTCTGCAGACCGGACTGATCGACACCGTCGCCGCGCCACCCATGGGTGCCATCGCATTTCAGTGGCATAGCAAGGTCCGCTACATGACGGACGTCCCGCTGATGTATCTGCTCGGCGTCTTCGCGCTCGATACCAAGACCTTCGAGAAGCTCCGGCCCGAGGACCAGGCCATCACCCGCGAAGAGATCGAAAGCGCCACCGCGCGACTCGACGAAGCGACCCGCCAAGGGGACGCCGACGCCGCGAAGGCGCTGAAGAACCAGGGCATCGAGTTCGTGATGGCGGCCTCCGATGACGAAGTCGAGCGCTGGCACGATATCAGTGCCAAGGCGTCCGAGAAGCTAGGCCAAATGAATCGCTATTCGGAAGGCCTGCTCGACGAATTGCGGGGATACGTCGAGGCCTATCGGGCGGAACAGCAAGCCGACTCGCCTTCATTCGATGTCCAAGTCGATGCCCAGAAAAAACGCGGCGCCCCGGGGCCCGAGGCGCCGTGAGTCTCGGCGCGCAGGGCGGCAGCACGCCCAGGGTGCTCGCCGCCATCCATCGCGCCGAAGACATCCTGCTCGCGCTCGTCCTCGGCATCCTCGTCGTCCTCGCCCCCCTGCAGATCTTCTTGCGCAACTTCTTCGATGCGGGCTGGATCTGGGCTGATCCTTTTCTGCGCGTACTGGTGCTCTGGGTCGCACTGCTCGGGGCCCTGGCCGCCAGCAGGCAAAACAAGCAGATCTCGATCGACGTCGTGTCGAAATTCCTCTCCCCTCGAGCCAAGGCCATCGTGGGAATTCAGACGGGACTCTTCACCGCCTTCATGTGCGCCGTGCTCGCCTATCATTCCGGGCTCTTCGTAGTGGCGGAGCGCGAGTTCGGCTCCAAGGCATTCGGTGAGGTGCCGGCCTGGCTCTGCCAAATCGTCATTCCCTTTGCCTTCGCCATGCTCGCAGTACGGCATGTCGGTCATGCTTCGACCCACCTGCGCGTTGCGCTCGGCCTTTCGCCGCCCCCCGAAGAGACCGAAGAGACCGAAGGGGCTGAAGGGGCTGAAGGGGCCGAGACGTGATCGTCGCGCTCGTCCTCTTCGTTCTGGCGCTCTTAGGGGCGCCACTCTTCGCGATCATCCTGTCGGCCGCCCTGCTGGGGTTCCGTTCCGAAGAGATCGATCTTCAAGTCGTTGCGATCGAAATCTATCGCCTGGCCGAGATGCCTATTCTGCTGGCGATTCCGCTCTTCACGTTCGCGGGCTACCTGCTCGGCGAAAGCAAGGCGCCCCATCGTTTGGTCCGACTCACGAACGCATTGCTCGGCTGGCTCGACGGCGGGCTCGCGATCGTCGCGCTCGGAGCGTGCGCGCTCTTCACTGCCTTCACAGGTGCCTCGGGCGTCACGATCGTCGCACTCGGTGCGCTGCTCTACCCCGCGCTGCGCGAAGCCAACTACCCCGATCGTTTCAGCCTGGGTCTGGTCACGACGGCGGGTAGTCTCGGACTGCTCTTTGCACCGGCCCTGCCGCTGATTCTCTATGGCGTCGTGGCGCAACAGATGAACCTCGATCCCGCGGTGCGTATCGAGGATCTCTTCGCGGCGGGCCTGATCCCGGGCCTGATGATGATCGTGATGCTCTCGGCGTACGCGATCTGGAGCATGAGGGGAAGAACGAAGTCACGCGTCCCCTTCACCTGGCGCGAGGCCCGCGGCGCGATTCGGGAAGCGGGCTGGGAGATACCTCTTCCGATCGTGGTCCTCGGCGGTATCTACAGCGGCGCATTCGCCCTCTCGGAAGCCGCCGCCGTGACGGCCTTCTATGTCCTCATCGTCGAAGTCGGCGTTCGGCGGGAGATCCCCCTGGCGCAGCTGCCTGCCGTGATGCGCGAGTCGATGGTGCTCGTCGGTGCCATCATGATCATACTCGGCGTCTCGCTCGCATCGACCAACTACCTGATCGATACCGACGTGCCGTCGCGTCTCTTCGATTGGGTGCGCGGACATCTCGATAGCCGATTCGCCTTTTTGATCGCGCTCAACATCTTCCTGCTCATGTTAGGCATGATCCTCGACATCTTCTCGGCCATCGTGATCATGGTTCCAATCATCCTGCCGATTGCGATCGGCTACGGCGTACACCCGGTTCACCTCGGGATCATCTTCCTGGCGAACATGCAGATCGGCTACATCACGCCGCCGGTCGGCATGAACCTCTTCATCTCGAGCCACCGCTTCGAGCGCCCCGTCATCGAGGTTTATCGCGCGACGATTCCCTTCTTCATCATCTTGCTGATCGCCGTCCTTCTGATCACCTACATTCCCGCGATCAGCCTCCTGCTGGTCTCAGGCGCACTCTAGTCGAGAAAAAACCGCTGCAGCGACCTGGCGATTGCGCGTCGCGAGCCGTCCACGCGCCCACCACGCTTGAAATCGCCCTCCGGGAGGGGCCAACACTTCCCGACAGGGACTTCGCTGTCAGAAGATCGAGCAACCAAGTGCGCAAGACGGTGCTCATGACTGCGATCCGCGGCTCATCATAGGGATGGCGAGTATCCATTTCGCTGAAAAATGGGGGGGGGGGGGGGATTTTCCCC
>JBDNFB010000147.1:0-3024 GCA_041690055.1 Myxococcota bacterium
CGGCCTTCTTCGCCAAGGAAAGTCGATGAGGTTCGCATTCATCGATGTGGAGAAGGCGTCTTATCCGGTGCGACTGCTATGCCGCGTACTTCGCGTGTCGAGGAGCGGGTTCTACGCTTGGATGCGGAGGAAGCCCTCGGCGGGGTCGCCGTCCTAGTTTCTCTCGTCTACCTGATCTTCGAGGTTCGGAGAAACACAAATACTGCGAGAAGCGAGTCGGCGTGGAACTCGGCGGTGGCGTTGGGCGAACTCTGCGAGGGGATCTCTCATAATCCTCAGCTCTCTGAACTCGTAATCCGCGCCGTTGATGAAGACTCTCGACCCGAGGACCTGACACCCGAGGAATTCTCGCAGTACTTCATTTTCTGCCGAAGCCTTTTCTTCAAGTACGAAGCGCAGTGGTATTTGTGGAGAGAGGGCACGCTATCGGACGAAATGTGGCAGAACCGTCGCAGATGGGGAAAGGCATTTATCTCGCACCCAGTGCCTGCCCGCGTCTGGGAGATCGAAAAGAAGCAGCACCAATATACGGCCGGCTTCATGGAATCGATCGACTCTGCAGACTCCTCTGTCAGTATCTCTATCCACGCGCAAACGCCGCCATTTCCGCCAGTCGCTCCCGCCGCATAACAAGCCCCTGAACCAGACAGTTTTCTGACGTGCTTGGAGCGGGCTTCGCCGCCCACCATTTTCCTGGCCTCCGGCCCGAGGGCGTGGGCGGCTAGTGCCATCTGGCGACGATAGACTATCCTCGACTAAACCTTTTTGAGCGGAACCTGCAGGTTATGGGCGGGTCCGTTATGCGGCAGAACTACCTATGGATTCGCCCAGTGCATTCGAGCTGATCGCTGAACTCTCGCTCGCCACTATTGGCTTTGCAGGCGTGGCCGCCGCCTTTGGCGGAAGCGAGCGAGCCTACAAACATGTAGAGAGAATTCGAATTGGCGGGGTCCTAGCCCAGGCCGGAACTGCTCTTGGAGGTTCTCTGCTTTTTCAGATCCTCTTGATGGCAGAACTCTCACTTCGGAATTCCGTGAGGGCGACGGCCATCTGCCTACTCATCCTGACCGTGTTTCGTATGATCTCCAATCTCCCGGGGATCTATAGAGCCGCCGGGAATTCCGAGTCCTCGACCCCCATGGGCGTTGCCTATCTCATGACGGCATCCTTCACCTTGCCGCTATTGTGCTTCGGCGCGGCGCTGGTTCTCGACAAAAATGCGTGGGCGTTGCTCGCTGGATTCTCGATCCAACTAGGCTCAGCCGTCGCGCTATTTGCACGCCTGCTGACGCGTGTGGAGTAGCTGAGCAACCGTTCCGCCGCATAACAATTCCCTGAACCAGACGAGTTTTTGTTGTGCTGAAAGGGGGTTCCGCCGCGAGCGCCCTGGGAAACCTTGAAAGTATTGACGCTCGCGGCTCGCGTGGCCTGGCGTCGATCTCTGATATCCTAGACGAAACCCTTTAGGCGGAACTCGCAGGTTATGGGAGTGTCCGTTATACGGCAGGCCACCCCCTCCTTAGCTCAGACGCGGGCTAAGACGGATCCTGCTAGAATCGCCCGCATGGAATACCGAGACCGAATCACTATCAATCCCGCGAAGCGAGGCGGAAAGCCGTGCATCCGAAACCTCCGGATGACGGTCTATGACGTCCTTGAGTACCTCGCCGGCGGAATGTCCGAGGAGCAGATCCTCGACGACTTTCCGGACCTTACGAGCGAAGACATCCGAGCCTGCTTGGCATTCGCTGCCGACTGGGATCGCAAGCTAGCCGCGACAGGAAGCGAGTGAAGCTCATTTTCGACCAAAATCTATCGCCAAAGCTGGTCGATCGATTGTCTGACCTTTTCCCCGAATCGAAACATGTGCGCGAGGTGAGCCTGTCGGAGTCCGAAGATCAGGTCGTCTGGGACTTCGCGGCGTCCAATCAGTTTACGATCGTGTCGAAAGATAGTGACTTCGTCCAACTGGCTCTCCTAAATGGTGCTCCCCCGAAAGTCATTCGGCTACAAGTCGGTAACTGCACAACGGATCGCGTCGAAGCGGTGCTGCGGACAGGATGTAAGTCAATCGAAGCGTTCGACATTGGCGCAGACTCCAGCCTCCTAATGTTGCCATTGGCCCGCCGTATAATAGTCCCCTGAACCAGACGCGTTTTTGCAGAGCTGGGATCGAAGTTCGCCGCGAGCAGCTTGGGAAACCTTGAACAGCTGACGCTCGCGGCTCGTGCTGCCCTGGCGACGAAGCGTGTTAATCTCGACGAAACTCTTTGAGCGGAACTCGCAGGTTATCGGAGTGTCCGTTATGCGGCAGAACTATTGACTATGGACTTCGAAGTGTTCTCGCTGATCGCAGAGCTGTCTCTCGGCCTGTTGGGGTTTTCGGGAGTTGCAGCTGCATTCGGCGGGCGGGAGCGCGCGTTCAACTATGTTGAAAAGGTGCGTTTCTTTGGAATTGTCGCGCAATCAGTAAATCCCCTGTTTGGATCTCTTGCGATCTACGTCTTGTCCGCCGCTGGATTCGGCTCAGCTGGAATCATTTCAGGCGCTGCAGGTTTATCAATTTTCATCTCTCTTTCGTTCTTCGCAATCACCATGCCTGCAGTGACGCGCTCTGGGCGCGACGCAAGTACCTCGACCGAAACGTGGGCGGTCGTAGTCGTTTGGATTCAGATGCTGGTGACCACCTCTCTTTATGCACTTTCCATTCTCGGAGGTGGCGTCGCCTGGTCTCTTGTCGCGGCATACACCTGCCATTTAGCGATGGGCGTCTTTATCTTCTGGCGCATTCTCATGCGCGCAGAATGAGTCCCCACCACCCGAGACGCCGTTCCGTCGCATAACAAGCAACCGTATTGCAACCCCCTTCTAGGCACTCACTGCCTTCCACTCCGTCTGGTCTCGAACGATCGCATTCAGGATCGTAAGTAGCCTTCTCGCAACGGCGATCAGAGCAAGCTTCTTAGGCTTCCCCGCCGCCACAAGCCGGTCGTACATCGCCTCGAGCACCGGGTTAAACCGGGA
>JBDNFB010000148.1:0-21798 GCA_041690055.1 Myxococcota bacterium
TCAATAACCGACGGCTGCTCGAGCCAATCGGTGATATCCCACCGGCGGAGTTCGAAGCGATGTACTACGAAGGGCAGGACGGTTCGGCCAAGGAGGCTGGACTCAACTAAACGAGTCTCCGGGAAAGCCGGGGCGGTTCATTCGCGAAGAAATTCAAGTTGGCTCCTGGCTCGATTGCGGGCGCGAATTCCGTCGAAATAGGATGTAGCCTTGGGGTTCTAGCGGCAGCCAATGAATCAATGGGACTTAGGGGGGCTAGTTGCTCGCGACTTGCCTGTACCGGTGGCGAATAGGCTTCGTAGAATCTCAGAGGGCGTGTTTTGAAACGGTTCGAATGCCTCGGGGCTAATGCCGCCAAGGTAGCTGTGGCGGCGTCCTCGACGACCTGAGCCTTTCCCTCACCCAATACGCGCTGGATGAACTCCAGAGTCATCCGTCTGGTCCCCGATGAAAAGCATGCTCACATCGGGTCCCGAGTGCACCAGTAATAGGAAGTTCGACAGATCAGAGAACAGAGAACAGAAAACCGGTATTACGTCACCGAGCGCGTCTTGGAACGCTCATCACAAGAGGCGGGGATCGACTATTTCACCGTTGTTCCGGAGCCGTCCGTGGCCGTTCTCCTTGCATTGGGCCTATCTTTCCGAGGAGGAGCTTCACGTGGCCGGCATTAAGAACTTTGCAGGAAAGACTGCGCTCATCACGGGCGGAGCCGACGGGATTGGGGCGGGGCTTGCGGGCGCGGTGAAAGCGGCGGGGGCGCAAGTCTTCATCGCGGACATCGATGCCGATCGGCTGGCCGCCACAGCGAGTCGCTTGGGCTGTGAGAGCGCGGTCTGCGACGTGACCGACGAAGCCGCAGTCGAGGACCTGGTCGAGAGTGCCTGGGCGGCGCTTGGGTCTGTGGATCTTCTCTGCGCAAACGCGGGAGTGCTCATACCGGGATCGCTCCTTGAGATTGATCGTCGCGACTTTGACTTCGGCTTTGGCGTGAACGTTTGGGGGATCATCCATGTGGTGCGTCCCCAGGTTCGAAAGCTCCGCGAGAAGGGTCGGACGGGGCACTTCCTTCTGACGGGGTCTGAGCACAGCCTTGCGAACCCCGCCTATCTCCGGCCATTGCCGCTTCATATCTACAATATGACGAAGCATTCGGTTCTCTCGATCGGCGAGTCGCTCCGCGCGGAGCTCGGTCCGGAGGGGCATGGCGTGAGCGTGCTTTGCCCGGGACCGGTGGAGAGCGGGCTGAGCCAAAATTCGACGAAGGTACGGCCCGATGCATTCGGAGATCCGAAGCCGGTGGATTTCGGGAAGCTCGATCCGGGGGTGATGGAGAATCTCGGCGACGAGTATATCAAGGCGGAAGACGCGGCTCGCATCGCGCTGCGCGGTATCGCGGCGGGCGCTTTCATTATTCCGACCCACGCCTTCCAACGGGACGACGTCGATGCGCGCTACCAGGAGACGATCGCGGGCTTCGCCTTTCTCGAATAGGGCTGTTTGTCGGTGCTGTCCCTTGTCCGGCAGGATTCCTGCGCGGCGTGAGGGTAGGCGGGATTGGCTGTCTCCTCCTCGATGTTCAGTGCCCGTTGCGAAGCCCTCCGCAATTCCCGACGCTTTCGGTTGCTCCCTCTGTGAATATGTGGAGTGAGGAGAAGCGCATGGGAAAACTAGACGGCAAGGTGATCATCGTGACGGGCGGCGGCGGCGGCGTCGCGCACGGGATGACCGTCGCGCTCGCGAAAGAGGGCGCTGCACTCTCGATCGTTGAACTCCATCAGGAGCGCGGCGCGGAAGTGGCCCGCGAAGTCGCGAAGCAGGGCGGGCGCGTGATTTCCATCCCTTGCGACGTCAGCAAACGCGAGCAGGTGGACGCGGCGGTCGAACGGACGCTCGAAGAATTCGGACGGGTGGACGTGTTGATTAACAACGCGACGGGCGTTTCGCTCGAGACCTCAAATCTGCCCTTCATGGATCACACCGAGGCCCAGCTCGATCTGATCCTGGGAGTCGACGTGAAAGGCAGCTTCCATTTCATGCAGGCCTGCTTCCCGCACTTCAAGCAACAGGGAGGGGGAAAGATCATCAACTTCTCTTCCGGTGCTGGAACGGAGCGGATGGCGGGTTTTGCGGCCTACGCAGCGGCGAAGGAGGGCGTCCGCGCGCTCACGGGCGTGGCGGCCCGCGAGTGGGGCGAGTTCGGCATTACTGTGAACGTGGTGTGTCCGGCGGCGATGACGCCTGGAATGAAGGGCTTCATCGACAACCATCCCGATCCGAAATTCAAGAAGATGATGGTCGGGAATCGCCCTGTGAATCGGCTCGGCGATCCGGAAAAGGATATCGGGCAGGTCGTCGCGTTTCTGGCGAGTGGGGAGTCGGACTATCTGACCGGCCAGACCTTTTGGGTCGATGGCGGGAGTACGATTCACGCCTAGCGATGCCGTGTTCCACGAAGAGGGTTTGACGAAGCGAGTTCCACAAAGGAAGGGGAAGGGAAAGTAAATGCCGGACGCCCATGACTATTTTACGATTCAGAACATGCTTCACCTCTATTCGGAGGCGGTCGATAACGGGGAGTTTGATGAAGTCGGCGAGATGTTCAGACATGCCGATGTCTATTTCCCCGGAGAGGACGGGCCGTCCGTGACGGCAGGGTCGGGCGATTTCGGGAAGCACCTTCATAAGTGGACGCGCGTCTTTCCCGAGACGGGCAACCCGCGAACACGGCATCTTTGTACGAATCTAATCATCGAATTCGATGATGAAACGCACGCTCGGACACGTAGCTATTTCGTGGTTTTTCAAGGAACGGACGATCTTCCGCTCCAGCCGATTATCACGGGTGGCTATCACGACCGTCTTGAGAAGGTCGCGGGCAGCTGGCGTTTCGTCGAGCGCCGAGAGCTCGTCGGACAGACGGGTGACCTGTCCGCTCACTTGTTGCAGTCCTTCGGGGGGCCAACAGGGTCGTGAGGAGGGCAGTGACCGACCGTGCCGGGCCGGACGCCTAATACCTAATGCCGAATTCCTATTCCCTGGGTGCGAGTTCAAAGAGCCAGGTGTCTCCCGAGGAGACGGTATCGGTTGGGATCTCGGCCCCGCCGGCGTACTTGCGACTGATCTCTTTGATGACCGGTGCGATGACCGGCCCTGCCTCAATCCGAACGAGCTGCCGCTTCCAGATCTTGCCATCGGGGCCGCCTATGCGGAGAATGATGCGGCCGTCGTCGAGGGCCTCGTGCGGCCAGTGCTTCCAGATCTTGCCCCACCACGTCGTCATGTAGCCGCTCGCGATATAGATCTTGCCCTCATGATCGGCGATCCAGGTTGTGCGTGAGCGCTCGGGGTCGAGTAGCTGGAACTGGACTTCCTGTACGTCGCCGAGGAAGGACCAGTCGGGCTCAGGGCCCGTTTGGAGTTCACCGGTTGAGAACGGCCCGCCAGCGATGTTTTCCATGGGGCCATCGGAGAAGCGCGCCGTGACGAAGAGGGCGGTCACGCCGAAGACGATGATGACGAGGAGGCCGAGGACGATGCGCTTGAGGAGCTGCATGGAGTCGTTCCTTCCGGTTCGACCGCGGGTCGAGATCCAGTGAAGTGAGATGGGCGAGTCGGACTCCTCGATCAGGGCGTATTTGCCGCCGCTATCGTCGAGAGGCCCTGTGCGCGGGCGGGGCTTTTCGAAGGATTCCCTCGAAACCGATTCCGCCTGCCGGCACAACGTAGCAGCCGCTTCGGAGCGGACATCCGCTCGAACCTTGAACTCGAAGTCTTCTAAAATGGGGTTCATGCGCCAAAAGAGGGCGATGAAGGCGAGGCCGCTTCCCATCGTCCTGCGGGCGAGGGTGGCTCGATCTCTATTAGGCCAATCTCTCGGCCGTCTTTCCACGTTGCCGCGGAATCGGATAGCGGGAGGCCAGGGCGCCCGTGTTATCGCAAGGGTCAGTTGCCTCGCTTGCCCCCGTTATTGCGCTTGCCGCCGCCGCCTTGCCGCTGGCCCTTGCGCGAGCCGCCACCGCCGGATGAGGCGCGTGCTTCGCTTCGCACGGTTCTTCGCTCCGCGCGAGCGATGCGCTTCGCAGATTTCTGCTGTGTTCGCACCACGCGTCGTTCCGCCTTGCGCTCGGCTCGAACCACGCGTCGATCCGCCTTGCGCTCGGTTCGAGCCACGCGTCGGTCCGCTTTCCGATCCGTCGGCACAGCGCGCCGTTCGGCCTTTCGCGCAGCGCGCTCGACGCGTCGTTCCGCTTTGCGCTCTTTTTTGGAGAGTCGCGGCACGTCGGCGCGTGCCTGCCGAATCTTGGGTGAGTTCGTGCGAACGCCGTCGTTCTTCCGCTCAGAGATGCGCTGAGCAGGGCGGCCGCCTGGGCGGATCTCGGGATTGCGTAGGCGCTTGTCGGCGCGGACATCGCGTTTCTCGCGCGGGTCATTCCGGTTCTCTCGATCGCCGCGAATACCGCGATCGTCTCGATCGTCTCGGGTGAACCGTGCCTGCTCGCGCGCTTGTGAACGCAGGTTGCGTTCCGAGCGGCGCTCGCGCTTTTCGCTTCGATCACTTCGATCACCGCGAAGGGTCCGGTCGTTTCGCTTGTCTGGGTCACGTCGGTCACGGCGTTCGAGCCGAGGATCGTTTCGACGCTCCGTACGGGTTTCCTGGCGGCGTTCTCGCAGAGCCCGGTCGGCGAGGGCACCCGTATGGCTGCGCCTATCGCGCTTGACCTCGAAGCGCGTGTCGCGTCTATTATCTCTCCGGTTGCCTCTCCGATTGTCGCGCCGTTCTACGCGTGCGCGGTCGCGCAGGGAGTCAACGTGATCGCGGCGGCCGTCACGCCGGCTGGCATGTCGGCGATGGCTCGCGGAACGATGCGGGCGATGATTATCGTAGTAGCGGATTGACCGGCGATGTCCCCGATTTCCATTATGGTTTCGTGCGAAGCGCGGTTGGTAGATGTCGTGGTACCAGCCCAGAAAGAAAGGCGAGGGCAGGCCGAAGCTGGCATAGCGTCGTCCGAAGCCGCGTCCGAATCCGTTGTGATAGCCAAATCCGATATGCGACGAGAACGAGAGGGGATACCAGAAAGCCGAGTCGTACCAGGTCGGATAACCGGACCAGTAGGGGTAGGGATTGACGCGCTGCTCAATGATAATCGTGGTATTCGTGGTATTTGAGGAAGCCTGGCGAGAGGGCGAGGCATCAAGCTCTTCCTCATAGTCATAGCCGTAGGTGTCCGCGAACTCGCGGGCAGCAGTTTCGAGTTCTTCAGCCGACTCGGGGTCGGTGACTTCGTTGGCCCAATTCGTTTCGGCCTCGCGGTCTCGCGCTGCGACCTGCTCGGCAAGTGTGGCGAACCGAGCATCGACCTGGGCGGCATTCTCTCGATAGGCGGAGCCCTGGATGGTGGTCCACCGAATATTCTCAGCGAGCAGGCTCATGAGGTCGGGGCGGGCGGTGACTTCATCGAAGGCCGCTTGGACTTCGACGGGTTCGGCGGCGAGGATCGTGGAAAGGCTTTGCTGTGATTCGAGGTCGAGGGAATAGATCTGAACCCAGAGGTCGTGGCGTTCCTTGCCTTCTTCGAGGATCGCTAAATGATCGGCGTCGGGATAGCGATTCGCCAGATCGTCGAGTTGATTGGACGACTTCTTTCCGCCGCGTGCGAGGTCCGCCGCGAGCCCCGGATAGCGCACGAGATCCCAGACCTGCGCCTGCGTCTCGCGGGGGTAGCTCTCCACCAACGCAGCAAAGCGGTCGGCGGAATTCTGCTGGAGGCGCTGGATTTCCAGGAGGGATTCGGGATAGCCGGCGACGACGAGCCCGGCTCGGCGTGCGGGGGCCGGGAAGGTCGAGAATTCTTCGGCGGTGGCTTGCTCCGCTGCGAGCGCATCGGTGGCCAAATACGGCGATTCGATCGCGAAGGCCGAGACTGGGGCGAGGCAGAGACCCAGCAGGCTGACAAGCGTGAGGAGGGGGGCCAGGCTCGCGACTCGCTTCTTGAATGCGAGCCGGACTGCCAGCGGCTTGGGGGTACCTATTGGGGAATAGAACGTCATGTCTGACTTCCTCCTGCCGTGCCTCTTATCAGCGCGAACGCCCTTGGACTAAAACAACGCGACGAGGCTTGTCTACGTCACTCTTCTAAGACGAGTCTACGCCGGGATCGGTTGCAATTGAGGCGTAATCGGGGGGTGACTCACATTCATCTGGCGGGGTGTGACGGGCCGCTTGGGGCGGCAACGCTCAGCGAGGACTGAGCGCGTACCCTACGGGGGGAATCCTCCGGGTGCCGATGTAACCTCTCGCCCTATGCAGCGAAAGCAGCGAGAAACGCAAATGCGCATCGAGGAAAAACCTCGGATCCAGGTCGCGCCCTTTGACGACGAGGGCTGGCGCGAACTGCTTGGGAAATGGGCGCATGCCTGGGAAGCCGATGCGCTCCATGACTCGATTCGGATCGTCGTGAGTCGACGCATGCGCGTGACGCTCGGTGTGTATGCCTATCGGGAACGCGAGATTCGCATTGCGTCATTCTTGCTTGATGCGCCCGCCGTCTTCTTGCAAGAAGTTGTCTGTCATGAATTGGCCCACGCGGCGATTCACGCGCGTGAGTTGGCGGCTTCTTACGCAGGGAAGCCCGCGCAGCGATCGGCACCGCACGGTTCGGACTGGCGCCAGTTGATGCGTCAGGCGGGCTGGATTCCGCGGGCGCGTATTCCGCGCGCAGAACTCGACCGGATGCTGCCTCTCGTCGAGTCAAAGCGTGTGATGTGGCGGCATCGATGTCCGAAATGTCAGGCTGAGCGTTGGGCGGGGCGGCCCGTGAAGGAATGGCGCTGCGGTCGCTGCAATTGGTTTGGGATCGGTGGGCGGCTCAAAATCGAGCGCGTGGACTAACCTCGAGCGCAATTCTGCTCAGGGCTCGCTCGCGTCCCCCAAGGGCTGCATGGGGACGCTTTCTTTCGCGGCGCTAAGCCGAGCCAGAACTTGCTCACGGGGCATCTGCTGAGCGCCCAGTGTGAGTTTGTAGGTGAGCTGCGGGTGGCCCAGATTCCAGTAGGCGTAGCCGCGGCGTTCGAGTTCACGCGCGAGCAAGACGATCTGAAGCGTTCCGAAATTGCGCCAACGCGTATCTGGACGCGTGCAAAATCCCGTGAGGCTGGTGTAGCTGCGGCCGATGGAGTAACCGAGTTCGCCGGCTATGAGCTGGTTCTCTTTCGTTGACCAGAGTTCCACGCCATGAATCGCGAAATCTGCGCACGCGCCGGTCGGAAGTTCCTGCAAGAGCTTCCGGTAGGGCGAGAGCAGCCAGGTTTCGGGCTGGTGGTAATTGACGATCCTCTCGGCGACTCGGTCACAGGAATCGACGATGCGGAGTTCGATGCCTTCGTCTTCGATCCGGCCGCTGCGCAGGAGTTTGCGCAGCTTTTTCGACAGGATCAGATTCTCCCAGTCGAGAATCGCGTACTTGGCTTGTATCTCGGGCAGCAGGATCGCGCCCATTTCGGGATGGGGATATGCGGTGGCTATGAAGCCCGCACGTGCGAGCTCCACATAGAACGTGGGGTCCCAGTCCGGCGTCCAGTAGAGCGTGCGCTCCACGTCGAGCTCAATCACACTCCGAATTATCGGGTCCGCCAGCATGTCGCTTGTGATTTGGTAGATCGCTTCCGGCACGATTTAGAGGTCCATCCTATTGGAGCATTTTCGGGGCGCTTAGTGTCGAAGCTGAAGAGTAGACGTTTACGAGCTACCCGGGCTTGCCTTTCGATTTCCCCCAAAAGGCACCGTTTGCTCTTCCGGGGAGACCGACAGATTGTCAGCTTTACCCCGTTTTCGTCGATGCTCATCCGACCGCTCGGGAAGCGGGGCGGAGGCCTTAGCCGGTGTTGGCAGTGCGTCGGGCAATGAAAGGAAAACAGGCGCAGCGCGCCGGGCGCGATCACGTCTTCGGCTGTGCAGAAGCGCGTCTAAGCGGCCTAATATGCCGGATGCGCGCCGGGCTTGCGTCTTCTTTGCGCTCTTCTTGCTCATCTCTTCGGCCTGGCCTGCTTCGGCATTCCGCGTGGCTGGAATTCCTGGAGCCTGGACACGCTGGGACGCCTCTCCGCGTTATGTCCAGGGAGTGGAGCGCTCCCTTGATGGAGGACTCCGGTACTCCATCGAAACGGGTTCCTATCAGGGGCTGCGAGATCAATTCATTTGGGTTCCGGGCTGCCATCCGTTGCCGACTTCGAGGCGGCAGCCGAACGGTCTTTCGAGCACTGGACGGTCGTCGACCCTGCGACTGGGTTGCCGGCTGGCTTCCATTTCGTCGAAGATCTATCGACTCCCGATTTCCGGGGCCGATATTCGGATCAATCCGGCATTCGTATGGTCGCTCTCGGGATTCGAGGTCCTGCTCACCCATGAGATCGGGCATGCGCTTGGGCTTTCGGACCTCGAAGGACCGTCTGGGATTGGGGGCGGCTCCGGCTTTTTTGACGATAATTTCGACCCCTCCACATCGCTCACGGCCTCGCAGACTCTGAAGAACTCTTTCGCGCTCGATATCGATCCATACGATCCTGACGATTCGCCCCTCTTCGAGCTTTTCGGGGACATGAATATGGATCCGGGGCTGGATTCACCAGGCGTGGAGCTGTTGATGGAAACCGAAAGCATTTTCGAACCTACTGAGGCAGCCCCCTTCCTCCAGAATGACGAGTTCGCGGCGCGACTATTCCTCTATGCCGTGGCGGTCCCGCAGCCCGCATTTCCGACTATGATCTTGTTGGGTTTGGGCGCGCTCTGTGGCGCGGCTTGGCGTCGCGAGCGGCGTTTATCTCCCTGAGACATGCCCACAAAAGACGCCCACTGAATAGGACCGAACGCCTTAAGCGGCGCGCATAGCGCGAGGCAATCAGGCGCATTCACGAAGGAGCGAAGGCATGCCCGCCGAAAATCTGATCTCTGGCTACACGCACACGAATATTCTGGTCACGGACCTGGAAGCAGCGCACGATTTCTATATCAACAAACTGGGCTTCGAAGTGCTTCCCCGGCCTGACTTCGGGGGCTTTGAAGGGGCGTGGTACCGCGTCGGTGCTCTTCAGCTTCATTTAAGCGTTGTGGAAGAAATGCCCGAGCTGAAGGGCGGCTTTCCTCACTTGGCCTTTCACATCCCCGCCGAGCGGTTTGACGCCACGATCGACGCGCTCAAAAGCGACGGCGTGACTTTTCTCGGGGATGCTATGCAGCGCGAAGATTTCGGCGTGCCGGTGAAGGCGACGTTTTGCCGCGATCCCTCTGGCAACGTCGTTGAGCTGACGGATGTGCCGCCGTTTTCTGATTGAGGCCGGCGCTTATTCGCTCGGAATGGCCATGCCCTTGGCGACAGCGGGGCGCTCTCCGATTTGCTCGAGCCAGGCGACCACGCGTGCGCGATCTTTGATCGGAGGCAGGCCGAGGTCGAGGCCGATCTTGAGCCACGGATAATGCATGATGTCGCCAATCGAATACGGGCCGGCGAGGAATTCGCGTCCGTCGCTCAGCACGCGGTCGATGACGCCCAGTAAGCGATCGACTTCGCCCGAGAAAATTTCGATCATCTCGGCGTTCTTCTCCCCCTCCTTGCGGATCGCAGCCCCGAGGCGGCCCATATTCGGACCGATTCCGCCGGTTTGAAAGAAGGCGAATTGAAGCGCGGCGATTCGCGTCTTCGGGTCCTTGGGAAGAATGACCCCTTCCGGGTCATGGGCTTCACCGAGGTGAAAAAGGATGGCACCGGATTCCCAGATCGTGAGATCTCCTTCGATCAGAGCCGGGATCTTGTGGTTGGGATTGATCGCGAGGAACTCCGACTCTTTTTGCTGACCGTCGAGCTTGATCCACTCGACATTGTAGTCGAGGCCCAGCTCTTCGAGCGCGATGGAGGCCTTCCGACCGTTCGGAGTTTGTGCGGTATAGAGCGTGATCATCCGGTGGTTCCTCTCGCTTGCGTGTATGACGTGCCTGTCGTGCCCGTCCGTGCCTATCGTGCCTTATCGTGTGTGTGGCGGGTATGACCGGCGTGGGAGGTGTGGCGGGTCTGTCTACGTGGATCACTGGTGTTTAGCGACGATCTCGTAGCGCCCCTGAGCACCGATGAACGCATTCCCGAGCCAGCCTGTGAAACTGACGATGATCGCACCCAGCAGAGCCGCGCCGAACCCAGACACATAGACGCCGTCCAGCAGCCAGGCGACGAGTCCGATCATGCCGGCGTTGATGACCCACAAGAACATCCCGAGCGTGAGTAGGGTGAAGGGGAATGTCAGGATCACAGCGATCGGTCGGACGACGGCGTTAACGACGCCAAGCCAAAGGGCGGCCCAAAGCAGCGTCCCCGTACTGCGAATATCGATTCCGTCCACGAAATTTGCGGCGGCCCATAGCCCGACCGCGGTGATGGACATTCGAACTAGAAAGCCTGTCATGATGGCTGCTCCTCTATTTGGAATTGGCGAATTGTCGACCGACTCTCACTTTGACTCTCACTTTGATTCTTCCTGCGAATCTGCGAGCGATGCGCCGCCCGAGTCAGACTGCGCACGCGTCAAGATATGTGCACGCCAATCCCCCGAGTCAACCCTCTGTGAAGGGTCGGGCGTATCGTTGTAGATGTAAACCCAGGCCCGGTTTCCCGTCAGAGCGCGGTCGGTCGGGGAGAGCAGGGGAACGCGTTTCCGGAGATAGAGCGATGCCTCGGGCTGGCCGGGTTCATAGCCCTCGAAATGATCCAGCTCCTCCACGACGCGGGTGTCGAGGATGGAATGCAGCTCCGCTTGAACGACGCGCGCCGATCGGGTCTCGCGGCCGCTCGTCGCGGTCGCATCTATTTCGCGCAAGCCCGGGTAGGGGCCAAGGTCGTAGAGTTTTCCTTGAACCTGGCAAGGCCCGACGTAACGAAGCGCATAGCGTGAGGGGAGCGCATCGAGTGCGCCGAGCCCCCGCATGAGAGAGCCGTAAAAGACGACTCCATCGCCTGCCTTGGGCAGTTCGCACAGTCTGTCGTCCTCTAAATCGCTCATGCGCCGCGTGCTAGTTGGCCTTCACGGCCTGGCGCAGATTGGTGATCGCTTCGAGGGGCGTTCCGACGACGCGGGCGTTGATCATCCATTGCGGGATGCCGCCGCCGGGCTCAAGATGCATTTGGAATGTAACGCGGGTCTTACTTTCGTTCACCGCCTTGAGGAGCCAGGAACCATTCGCTTTACGGACGCGGACTCGGTCCGTTTGTTCGGGGTGTTCATCCGGCGCAGCGGTGACCGTGATCCGCATGACGCCCGCCTCGCGGTCGGTTTGGGTGACCGATCGGAGCACATTGTCTCGATCCGAGATCGGCCAAGGCGTCGCCATGACCGAGTACTGATACGCGACCTCGCCCTCGCGCTTCAGGAGCTTCGACTCGGGGGTGTTCGGAAACCACGTCTTGAGTTGGTCTGAATCCCGAAGCAGTGCGCCAATCGTGATGAGGCTGGCATCGATGTCGGCGACGCCTTTGAACTCCTTGATTCCAGAGCCAGCGACTGGGCGGGTATAGACGTCGATCCCGTCCTGCTGCGCCGAGAGTTCCCAGGCGGTGTCGTTTTCCAATTCCGCCGCGGCGGCGGCATCGGCGGCCTGTGCAGATCCGGGGCTGGCGGCCAAGGAGGCGACGACGAGCAGTGCGGAAAGTGTGAGCAAGGAAAAGCGCACAAGCGGGCCGAGGGCGCTCGCGGTCGGCAGAGGGCGCCGTGTCGACTGGGAAGACTGGGCGCTGCGGGAGAAGCTCATTCGGTTTTCCTCATGATGCGGGGCGCGAAGCGCAAGAGCGTAGCTCGCCTTCCCCGAATCCGAACGTTTCTGGTCTCGCGGGAAGCTCAGCGAGCTTCTATTGTGGGCCGCCGCCTCAAACGTCAAAGCCGCGCCATTCATGGGCGCATGGATGGAGTTCGCATGTCTGGTTCCGAAGGTCGACTCGCAGGGAAAATTGCAATCATCACGGGTGCGGCTCGGGGGACTGGGGAGCAGGCCGCCCGTCTCTTCGCGGATGAAGGTGCGAAGGTGGTGATCGCCGACGTGCTTGAAGAAGAGGGCAAGGCGACGGCCCAGGATATTGGCGACGCGGCGCTCTTCGTTCGGCTCGACGTCACGGACGAGGCGAGCTGGACGAATGTGATCGAGAAGACGGTCGGGCATTTCGGTGCCCCCAACGTGCTCGTGAACAACGCAGGGCTTTTGCATATGCAGGCATTCGTGGACACGGATGCAGCGGTCTACGAAAAGCTATGGCGCGTGAATCTGCTGGGGCCCTTTCTTGGCAGCAAGGCAATCGCTCGCGTGATGCAAGGGGCCGGCGGCGGGTCGATCGTCAATGTCTCGTCGGTGGACGGACTCTCCTCGAAAAATGGCCTCGGCGCTTATGTCCCGACTAAATGGGGCTTGCGCGGCCTAACGCGCGTGGCGGCTCTGGAACTGGGGCAGATGGGAATTCGCGTGAACGTGGTCTGTCCCGAGGCGGGTGGCCCGGGCATGCGCCGCGAGTTTATGCCGGATTCCATTGATCCGATGGACACGCTGGCCTTCACGCATGACGTGATTCCGCATAACCAGACTCGGCCTGGAATCGAGATCATCCGCGACATCGCGCGGATGATTCTCTTTCTCGCTTCCGATGAGAGCCTGTCTTGCACAGGGGCCGATTATCCCGTGGATGCAGGTTGGACCGCCGGCCGGCGCCTCAAGTTCAACCCGGGTTACAAGGCGGACTGATCTCTTCAGTTCAGGCGCGCCGCGGCCTATACGGAACGGATGTCTTCGGGAGCGTGCTCGGGCTTTCGGGCGGCCGCCCATTTTGCCAGATAGCCCGTACCGTTCTCAATCGACTCGAAGCCGGCTTCTTCTATGAGCGCTTCCATCGGATTTGCCGCGTAATGGGCGTAGTAGGGCTCATGAAACTCGCGCGGGAAAAAGTCGAGTGCCCAGTCGAGCTTCTCGTCATCGCCTTTCTGCAGAGAGTCGACGAAGCCGAAGAATCCGCCCGGCTTGAGCACGCGCATCGACTCTTCGAGGACCTGCTCCCGCACTGGGAGCGGAAGCTCGTGATAGAGAAAGACAGAGAAGACCGCGTCGAAGCATTCGTCTCCGAACTCGAGATTGGCGGCGTCGCCCTGGATGCATTCCACACGGTCAAAATCGCGTAGCTGTTTACGTGCGTGGCGCGTGTAGGGATAGCTGAGATCGAGGCAGGTGATCTTGGCCTCAGGGAATGCGCGCGCGACGGACTGCGTCGCAGTTCCCGCGCCTGAACCCACTTCCAAGATCCGCAGTCTGCGCCCTTTACCGCTTTGAGCGCGCTTGCTCTTCTTAGCCCGTTTCTTTGCCGTGCTTTCCATGTCATCGAACGCCGCTTTGAGGGGCGGAAGGATCATGCGTCGCATCGCATCGGCGCCTCCGCGAAAAAGCAGTTCTACTTGATGCTCGTAGAGCTCCGCGGACTTCTCACTCAGGTATCCATCGGTCTGATAGTGGAAATTGCGTCGATAGTAGGGGGGCAGCTCGTCGAGGAATTTTTTGGCGCTGACCCCGAAATCCTTCGAGTTTCGTTTTTGTTTTCGCGAGGACACGGCCTGTGCATCGGCCAAAATGCGAAGTAGTCGGCTGGCATGAGAAAAGGGATCGCGCGGGGTCAGCACCGAGAGGGGCGCGAGGCCCTGACCGATCAGTTGGGCATCTCGCTCGAGCAGCTCGCGGAGGCGTCCGATCGTGAGCTCGATGGCTTCAGGGGAGGGCGGCTTGGCTTTCGAGCCCGCCCGGGGACGCTGAAACCAAAAGAGGGGGATGCTTTCGGCGACGAAAAGGCCGCTGCGAAGCGCGTGAATGCCCATCGCGAGCGCCTCGGTCGGGTTCTCCGCGGACCATTTCCGGGGATCAAGCCCGCCGAGCGTATTCTCGAGCCAGCGTAGGCCGCCCGATTGCGAACGATGTGTTTGGGACGAAGGCATGAACGGAACTCCAAGGCGAAGGCGGGTCAGCGTGCGGCGTAAGGATCTCGGCCGCTCTTATTGTGGGTGCTTCTGCTTCTGGTGCTGAAGCTACATCTGTAGTGTTCAGCCGATCCACGAATCCTAACCCTCGGAGGGGTGACGTGAAGAGCTGAGCGTCCGAATGGATCCCGGAGGTCATTTCTGGGCTGGGCCGCGCCGCGCCGCGCCAGCACACTTTTGGTAACTTCGAACGTTCCATGGGTTGGGCAAGATCATGGGAAACAGGGAGGAGTGGGCATGTCGGAAGCATCCGCGTCTCACGAGGTCGACTCGTGGCGCTTTACGGGCAGTATGATCGGGAAGGTGCTGGGAAGCGCCATTCCGGACACGCCGAAGCATGCGCCGATTCCGTGGGCGCCTTTCACGAAGCCGCTCTCCGAGGCGCGCGTCGCTCTGCTCACGACGGCAGGTTTGTCCATGAAGGGCGATACGCCTTTCGATATGGAATTCGAGCGACAGAATCCGACCCGCGGTGACTCGACGTTTAGGATGCTGCGGGCAGACGCGACCGAGGCCGATATCGAAGCGAATCATCTGCATATCGATACGGGATACATCGAGCGCGATATCAATGTCGCCTTGCCTCTGCCGCTTCTTCATGGGCTCGCCAAGGAAGGCGTCATCGGTTCCGTCGCGCCCACGCATTATTCGATCATGGGCTTTCAGGGGGCCGACTCAAGTCAGCTCGAGAACGAGTCCGCGCCGGCGATCGCGAAGCAATTGATCAGCGAGGAGGTCGACCTGATTCTCCTCGCACCCGTTTGACCTGATTGTTGCCGGTCCGTGGGACTGGTTGCGAGGCAGATTGAGGCGGCGGGCGTTCCGACCGTGACGTTGAATATGATTCCGGCCTATCAACGGCTTGTCGGCATGCCGCGGGTGGCGGCGATTGAGCATCCCTTTGGCCGGCCCTACGGTGATGTCGGCGATGCCGAGCGCCAGCGCGCCGTGATCGACGCCGCGCTTGCCTTCGCGACGACGGCTTCTGCGCCCGGCGAAGTCACGCATCTGCCATTCCTCTGGCATCAGGAGCCCAAGGAAACGCATTGGCATCCGGCTGAACCCTCGCCGATTATCGGCCTGATGAAGGAACGGGCGGCGAAGCGAGCGGCCAAGGAAGCAACTGAATAAGCGGCCAAGGAAGCAGCTAAAGAAGCGTAATAAGGAAGCCTCCGACTCACCGAAAGCCTCCGACTAGTTGAGGCTCGGTAGTCCGAGTATCCCTGACGTCTGTGCGGTTGTCGCGAGCGGCCGGCCGACGGCATCGCAAAGCTCGATCGCTTCGCGCAGCAGCTCTTCGTTAGTCGGACTGCGATCCGGCGAGTAGAATTCTTCGACGCCGACGTGAAGGTGGCCGCCGCGTTCGAGGGCGAGACGCGCGATCGGGGTTTCCATCAGATCACCGCCCCAAACGGAAACCGACCAGGGCAGTTCCGATCCCTCAAGCAGATCGAGGTAGGCGAGCAGGCCGTGCTCCGTCGGAGGGAGGCCAAAGCTCACGCCGGGCGTCTGTGACATGAGTCCGTAATCACCGCCGAAATAAAGCTTCACCATCGCACCTGCCGGAAGTCGACCGGCACGTTGCCAGGCCAACGTGGTGCGGAGTGAAGTGGGTTCGTAGATGCCGAGTGCGGGTCCCATCCCCAGTCGCTCGCAAAACGCAAAGGCCACACGCACATCGTCGTAGGACACGGCATAGACGCCGCCGACGGGCAGGCCGTCCGGGCCCGCCGCGCCGATATTCGTTGACCCCGGATCGAAAGCGCACATCCGAACCGGTATTTCCTGTGCGATCAGTTCGATGTGTTCGAGCTTCTCCGCCATGCCCGGGTCGCCTGTGAGCGTGGGGTACCAGAGAGCGTCCGGCTTCTCTTCGAGGATCGGGCGCCAGGCGGCGAGATAATCGTCGGCGGCTTTGCGACCCGATACGAAGATGTCGCTGTTATGGGCGTGGACGATCGTGGCGCCAAGCGCGTAGCAGCGAAGGGCCTCGGGAATGATCTCCTCCGCGCTGCGCGGGACGTGGGGATTCTTCTCCTTGGAAGTCATCCCATTGATTGCGGCTTCGAGGATGACGGGCGTCTCGTTTCGGGGCATGGCGTTGAACCTCCGGGGGCGTGGCTGACCTCAATCCTACCCCCATGAGAGGCCGCTGCCTCCCCTGAGTTCTCGCTCCTGATCCCCCCGGGCGAGGCCTCAAGTGGATTCCCGGCTTGGCCGATCTGGGAAAGGCGACGACGTGTTCACTTCCCACGGCGATCGCGAAAGGTGCGCCATGTCGACCCAAGCTGAGACCGCTTCTCAAGACCGCCCGTCCGGACCTCGCCGAGGCTCTGCTCGGCCGAGTCATCGCGTGCTCGGGAGTCTTGTTCTGGCCTTGCTGATCGGCCTAACGGGCTGCGTCGGCGGCGCCTGGAAGAGCGCGCTCAACGAAGACACGTCGGCCGGTTATTACCGCTTCATGCGTGATCACGCGGATTCGAAATACGCGGACGAAGCGCGCGAACGACTCCAATACCATAAGCTGAAGCGCAACCCGACCCTCGCTGGCTTCGCCGCGTTCCGCAAAAAATATCCGGACAGCGAACTGCTCGAAGCCCTTCAGCCCTCCCTCGAAAAGCCCGCCTTTCAGGTGGCGCTTGCTCAGGGAACCAGCGAGGCGTATCGCGGCTTCCTGCAAAAATTCAAGCGCGGCGATTTTACGCAGCGTGCGGAAGGCAATGCAGTCTACGTTGAGGCCCAAGGATTTAGCGGCGACGCCTCGCAGCTTGCCGAATTCGCCAAGAACTATGCTGAGAGCGATTTCGCAGCCGAAGCCCAGCGGACCGCCGACGCGGTCGCGGCGCGGAGTCGCGCGCCGATCACGCAGGTCGGTCTCGTGATGCGCGTCGATGAAGGGACGCCGGAGCGCAAGCGCGTTCGCACGGCGCTGCAGGAACGCATTCTTGAGATGACGAAACGCATGGGCGTTCAGGTGGTCGAAATTCCGTCCCCGCTATCGGCGGAGCAGGCCAGGCGGCTTCCGGCGGCACGCCTCGAAGTGATCCACGCCGAGAAGGAAGTGGGACATGAGGCGAGTGCGGGCCAACTGGCTCGCCCCGCGATGCTCGGTGTGACTCGACTGGTTCTGATGGACAAAGAAGGCGGCGAGATCATCGCCGACCGACGCTTTGAAGTGCGCGTCGACGATAAAGCCCACGTAACCGGATCCTCGGTGCTCTTTTCGCAAGCGGCCAAAAAGTATTGGGACGATTTTTTCGTCCCCGTCGTGTCCTGGCGCAATGATCAGTCGGTTCGCCCGGAAATCGCGATGCAGCAAACCATTGCGGATATCGAAGGTGTAGGTCACCGGGCGTTCGTGCTCTATGACAACGGAGACTTCGACGTGATTGGTCTCGCCGATCCGGCGGCACCCGTCGAACTCGCTTCCTACAAGCGGTCCGAGCGTCTGAAAAAATGGTCCGGGATCCGCGTGGTCGGCGACCGCGTCGTGATCTTCGGCGAAGAAGGGCTCGAATTCGTTCGCTTCACGCCCGCCGGTCCGCTGGCAGAGAAGACGTGGGCGCGTGGAGAGATCGGGCGCATTCTCTCGATCGCCCAGGTGAAAGAACAGTTGGTCATCGTCGGTGCGAAGGGCATGCAGATTCTCGACTTGAAAACGGGCGAGATTCGGCGAGCCATGCGCCGCGTGATCAAGAGCATTGGCAGCACGGGCGAGACGCTTGTCTTCGTGGACGGTGAATCGATCTATGTCTCCACTCTCGAATTGCTGGCTCAGGAGCGCGTGATCGCCCAGATGCGCCTCGGGCTCACGTTTGGTCCGAAGCACGTTCGCGTGATCGACGATACGGCCATCGTAACCGGACCCGGCGGAGTGGTCGTCATCGATGTGAAGAACCCCGCGACGCCGAAGGCCTTGGCCAAGCTCGCTTCGCGTGAGATCGGCGAGATCGTCGATGCAACGCGCATCCGCGGTCGCACGTTCCTGCTCGGTCAGCGTGGCCTGCAGGTGCTGAACCGATCACTGACCGCGATCGAAGAGACGATCGATGTCGGAGACCGCGAACGCATGACCGTGATGGGCCGACATCTCGTGACCGCCGACCCGGGTGGTCTGCGCGTTGTCGATGCGACGCCCTGGGCGATCGGAACCATGCCCGCTTCGAAGGCGAATCGCGCAGAGTCTCGCGCACCGATGGGCAGCACAGGCTTTTAGCGCCAGCGCTTTACGGCCAGTTGCGGCCACTTAAGGCCGATCGCGGGCGGGCTGATGCCGGAGCGGACGAGCGTGACCTCAGGGCCGTCGCGATGGAGAGGCATGCGATGCCCGAGGTATCCGCCTGTCTTCGCGTCGAACCAAAACGAGAAGGTCGGCATAAGGCGGCTTGCGAAGAACGCGACGGTCTTGCCGAAATTCGGCCCGTACCGAATCTCGAGGACATCGCGGCCGCCTAGATTCTTGCGCGGACCGCGTACCGCAATCATCTCGTAGAGTGCGGGGCCATCCTTGCACATCGCGATCTGGAAGCGGATCTCTTTCACCTCGCCGCGCACGAGCGGGAGGAAGAAGAGCTGCATGGGGACGTTCACGACCCGGTCTTCTTTGGGGAGCGCGAGGCGCTGACCCTTACTGGGATCTGCGCCGTCGTCTGGGATGCAGGTCATATCGCCCGCGGCATGGTCGACGATGAGGAGCTCGAAGGCGGTGCCATCGGCCCGTGTGGACTGCGAGCGTTGTTCGATCAGGCGCAGTCCGGCGATGGGCCCGCGGCGAAAGACGGCGTCGAGCGTTTCGACGCTCTTCTTGGAAGCGCGTTCGCCTTCTTCTTCTTTTACACCTTCTTCTTCTGAGCCGTCGGAAACCTCGGTGCCTTCAATCGATGGCGGGCTCGAGACGGAGGGCAGGCTGGATCGGCCACCGGAAGGTCCCTTGGGATCGACGCTCTCCAGTCGCTTTTCGGCGGGGCCGATCGAGGGGACGATGACGGGGATCGGGGCGAAAATTGCCTCTGAAAAAGAATGGCCACCGCCTTCGATGGCCATGCGAACGGTCATCTTCTGGTTGCCGTTCGCCAAAACCTCGATCTCAAAAGAGGACTGCCCGACGGCAGCGCCTGAGTCGTCGTAGGTCACAGCCGCAATGCCCGCCCGATCGGCCGGCGCCTCAAGCCGAACGGTCGACTCCGCTTGCGCGGTGGTCGCCGCGTTGGCTGTGAAGACTGCGCCTAACACGATTCCGAGAGCGAGGCGCGCGCGTCGATGAACATGGACGCAAGGTTTGAGCCGCTTAATCGGGGAAGAGTGGGCGAGCCGCATCCCGGGAACATACCCCAGTCCGAGAGCGCGCTTTCTGGCCATCTGCATCTTTGAAGCAACGGATCTTTCCTGACGGTCAGTCGAGGTCGATCGCGTGGGCTACGAAAGGGCGTGATTGGCGTGTGATTGGGGCGTGGCTGGGGCGTTAATGGCACGTCAGTGGGGCTCGTGAGTGGCACATGAGTGGGGCAATGAGTGGCACGTGAGTGGCGCGTGACAGAAGCGTGAGAACAGCGTGAGGAGAGCATGAAAGGGGCGTGAAACGCAACACTCGCAAAGCGTTTGATGTCGCCGCACGCTAAGCTTTTTTTCATGAGCAAGGTCTGGACTCGCAAGGGAGCCGGAACTGATCCGCCGGGGGGACGGACGCTTATCCGCAGCCCCGTGCCGGAACGTCCGCAAATTCATCAGATCGTGCTCCCGCTGAGTTGGGCGCCCGATTCGACCCAGTGCTACGTGATCGAGGGCGATCCGCTGACCCTGATTGATACGGGTGTGCGGACGGCTGCCAGTCACGCGGCCCTTGAGGGCGCGCTCGATCAACTCGGCTACGGACTCTCCGATATCGAACGCGTTGTGCTCACGCATGGTCATTGCGATCACGCCGGCGGGGTGCAGGGGATCCGCGATGCGGGGGCCTCGCTTGAATGCTGGGCGCATGAGGGCGATGTCCGTCTTGTTGAATGTTATGCGGACGTGATTTTCGAGCGCGCCAACGAGATGAAGACACTATTTCGCGAGTACGGCGTGCCCGAGCCGCTCCTGTCTCAAGTGCATGGTGAGCGCTTGACCGCACTTGAGGTCGAGCGGCGAGAGGGGGAGGCGACGCGCGTTGATCGCGTGATGCGAGCCGATGACCGCGTCGAATGGAAGGATTTCAGCCTTCGCGTGCGTCATAGTCCAGGGCATACGCCGGGCCATATCTTGCTTGAAGATGAGGAGGCGGGTGTCCTGTTTACGGGCGACACGGTGATGGCGCAGATGATGCCCGACACGGAGAACTTCTTCCTGAGCGAATTGCCGGATCCGCAGGACGCGCTTCGTCGCCGGCCTCGCTTTCGCGGGCTATCAGAGCTCCGCGCAAGTTTGCGTCGTCTCCGCGGGCGCCCCTTCAAGACAATCTTGCCGGGGTACGGGGGCGTGATTCGGCGCCCGGATCGCGCGATTAGTGACACGCTGCTTTACTACGAGGTGCGCCTGCAGCGCATCGACCGTGGGCTACGGAATCTCGCCGCGATGGGACAAGAGGTCACGGCCTTTGAACTCTGGAAGGCGCTCTTCCCAGCAGGCGAGCCCTTCGATCAGATGCGCTCGCATCTTATCCTACTGATCGGCGCACTCGATTGTCTCGAAGACGACGGATTGCTCGTGACAGAGCGGAGACCGGACGGCGTGCTCGTCCATCATCACACCTGATCGGGGCACGGCCGGTTTAGTTGGGGTACTTCGAGAGCAGGTAGACCGCGAGTGCTTGGCGATCGTCTTCTGGTAGGGCGAAGACGGGCATAGGCGGCTGCGGCGTGAGGAAGAATCCCGTGAGCGAGGGCACCGTGAACTTGGCGGCGAGTCCTTCGAGTTCCTTCACGATAATACCCGGGCCGGCGAGTGACGCGACATGGCAGGTGCCGCAGGCGTTTTCGGCGAAGAGCGCCTCACCGCGAGCCACCAGGGCCGTACGGGTTGCGTCGTCGAATTCGGCGAGCGGATTCGAGACTGCCACCGGCCGCTCAGCGGGTCGTTTCGTGCTGGTGAGCGCGCTTGATGCTGCGCGTCCGCCGGCACGGGCATTCGATGCCAGGACGACGCGGTAGATCGCGCCGGCATAATCGTCGCTGATATAGATGTCGCCGTCGGGTCCTTCGGCGACGTCGACGGGGCGGCCGATCACGTCGCCGCCTTTCTCGAAGCCGCTCACGAACGGGCGCTCCGTAATTTTCCCTTCTGCATCCCAATGCAGCGAGACGACCTGGTAGCCATCAAGCTCCGTGCGGTTCCATGAGCCGTGGAGGGCCACGAGTGCTGCGCCGCGCAGGGAAGGCGGCGTGTCGGGATGGCGCAGGAAGGTGATGCCGAGGGGCGCATTGTGCGCGCGGAAATCATGTGCCGGAGGGCGCGCGTTTCGAATCTTGTCCTCATTACCCTCGCCGAAGTCGGGATCGGGGCGATTGTCGCCATTGGCATAGGGCCAGCCGTAGAACACGCCGCGCTCAACAAGGTTCAGCTCGCAGGGGGGATAATCATCGCCGAGCAGATCGCGGCCGTTATCCGTGGCGTAAAGCGCGCCCGTGCTCGGCTGCCAATCGAAATCGACCGAATTACGCAGGCCCGCCGCGAAGATCTCTTCGCCCGATCCGTCGAGGTTATAACGGAGCAGGGTGCCGCGCCGGGAGTCTTCTTCCTCGCAGACATTGCAGCTTGAGCCGACGTTCACGTAGA
>JBDNFB010000149.1:0-51160 GCA_041690055.1 Myxococcota bacterium
ACCGCACGCTTGGGTTTGAAGCCTTCGGCGAGCTTCGCACCATCCTTTTTCACTGAGAGTCGCTCCGCTACCGTGCGGGCCGCGACCAGGTTCGCGCAAGAACAAGGAGAAATGTGATGGGATTGTTGGACGGTAAGGTGGCGATCGTGACGGGTGCCGGCGGCGGCTTGGGTCGGGAGCATGCGCTCGCTCTTGCTAAGGAAGGTGCCGCAGTCGTTGTGAACGATCTTGGTGGTGCGCGGGATGGTTCGGGCTCAGGTTCGGCGATGGCCGATCTGGTCGTGGACGAGATCAAAGCAGCCGGCGGCGAAGCGGCCCCGAGCTACGATAATGTGGCGACCGTCGAAGGCGGCGAGGCGATCTGTCAGACGGCGCTCGATGCCTTTGGGCAGATCGATATCCTGATTAACAACGCGGGCATTTTGCGCGATAAGAGTTTCGCAAAAACCACGGAAGATCTTTGGGATCCCGTCATCGCGGTGCACTTAAAGGGCACCTACTGCGTGACGCGCCCGGTCTTCCTACATATGAAGGAGCGCGGCGCCGGCGGATCGATCATTAACACTTCGTCGACGAGTGGCCTGAACGGCAATTTTGGTCAGTGCAATTACGGTGCGGCGAAGGCCGGTATCGCGGGCTTCTCGCGCTGCCTCGCCATCGAGGGAGCGCGCAATCAAATTCGCGTCAATATTCTGGCGCCGGTCGCGCACACTCGACTGACTGAGGATCTGCCCGGCTTCGACAACGAGAAGATGGAAAATCTCTACGATCCGAAGCTGGTCTCGCCGCTTCTCGTTTTCCTTGCGAGTGATCTCGCGAAGGACGTGACGGGCAAGACCTTCCTCGCGGGCGGCGGTCGCATTGCCGAGATGCGCGTCGTCACGGCCGAAGGCCTGACGAAGAAGGAAGACGGCGGGCTCTGGAGCGCGCAGGAAATCGCGGACAAAATGGGCGCTGGCGAGATCATGCTGCCCGAAATGTAGAGCGGATGTAGGCGGGTGGAATAGGCGTTTCTCGTCTGATTCGAGCACTCTTGCAGGACACCTCTGTGGGACCTCTGCGAGACCTCGCTTCGATCGAACCGGGCCGGGGAGCTGCGCATTTTGCGCGCTTCCCGGTTTCGCATTTTGGGGTCAGCGACGGCTCTGGTATCCTCGAAAGATCATGTCCGAATCGTCCACGCCGCGCGGTGAAAAGCCTTCCGCCGAATCCGCGCCCCTCAACGCCGAGCCTTATGCAGGGACGAACGCAACGGGGACGCCTGTTGCGGCACCTAATATTGTGGCTTCGCCGGCCGGCGCGGCTGAGATCACGGGCGTGCCGGAGGTTGACGCCGAAGGACTCGCGGTCGCGACTGCGAGGCACGCGCTCCGCTCGGCGATGGCCGAGCGTTTTAATCCGTTCGTTCGCTTCTTCTCCAATCGCTATTTCCGCCATTTCTCCCTCGATGACGAAGTCGTGACGCGCCTGCGGGCACTCGAGGCGCGAGGCAGCGTCGTCTACGTGATGCGCTATTCGAGCCGCCTCGACTATTTCTTGTTCAACGCGCTCTTTCTTCGACATGATCTGCGCCTCTCGAGCTATGCGAACGCGATTCGCTTCTACTATTACCGGCCAGTCTCGCAGTTGCTTCGCATCCTTGCGCAGCTCCGGCGCGGCTTGCCCCGCGAAGTCGAGCACATCGAGGACCGGGAGGCGGTCCGGACTTTTGTGGGGTCCGAACAGGAGGGTGTGGACGGCGGCGCGTCGGGCGGAGCGAAAAAGAGCATCTTTCTTTTTCTGCGCACGCAGCGACTTCGCACGTTCCTGCGGCGCCGAAAGAAGGGCGCTCGCTCCGACGAACTCGATCTGATCGGCGAAGTTGTACGAACGGTTGCGAAGGAGCAAGAAGCCGCCGTCGAGGGCCACGAGGTTTTCGTCGTTCCGCTCTCGATTTTCTGGCGCAAGGGCCCGCGCTCGGAGAACCGTTTCATGAACGTCGATTACGGTTCGCTCACGCGCCCCTCGGATTTCGCGAAGGTGGCGCGCTTCCTTTCTACGTATCGGAGTCTCACGGTCAAAGTCGGCAAAGAAGTGAACGTCGGCGCGTTCGTCAAGATCAATCCTGAGCTCGAATGGAAGAGTATTGCGCGCAAGCTTCGCCGCACGATCCTGATCTACCTCTACCGCGAGGAGAAGGTGGTCGAAGGACCTGCGCTGCTTCCTCGTTGGCGGGTCTTACGTGAGGTGATGTCCGACCCAGGCGTCCGCCGCGCCATGGCCATCCGCGCGAGCAGAGATGAAGGCTCTCCGGAGAAGGCGGAGCGCGAGGTCGAGAAGATCTTCCGCGAGATTTCGGCCAATATGAACTCGACCTGGCTCGCGCTGGGCGCCGCTTCCGTCGGCGCGCTTTTTAAGCGCCTTTTCGCCTCAATCGAAGTGCATAGACTGGCCGAGATCGCCGAGGACGCCAAGCGCCATCCGATCGTGCTCGTCCCGAGCCATCGCTCCTATTTCGATTTCCTGATCCTCTCGTGGCTCTTTTATCAAAACTATCTGGTCCCGCCGCATATCGCCGCGCGCGACAATATGGCATTTGGTCCTTTCGGCTATTTGTTCCGCAATATGGGCGCGTTCTTCCTGCGCAAGACCTTCGACGACCCGCTCTACAAAGAAGTGTTTCGCGCTTACGTCGCCTATCTCGTAAGAGAGGGCTTCACACAGGAATTCTTTATCGAAGGCGGCCGCTCGCGCACGGGCAAAACGCTGGCGCCGCGGCTTGGCATGCTCTCCTGGGATCTCGACGCTTTCCTCGAGAGTCAGCGACGCGATCTCTTTTTTGTCCCGATCGCGATCAGTTACGAGCGCCTCGTCGAAGAGTCGGGGATGGTCGAAGAACTCGACGGGGGCAAGAAGGCCGAAGAGAGTGTCCTCGGCCTATTTCGGGCGCGCAAATATCTGCAGAAGCGGTTTGGTTCTGTGCATGTGAGTTTCGGTGAGCCGATATCTCTCGCGTCGGCGCTGGGGAGTCAGCGCGATTCCTTCGAGGCGCTTGTGCGCGGGCAGATCGACTCGCCGGAGGTACGGGAGGAACTCGAAGATCGAAAGCGCGAATTCGTGAACAGTCTCGGGCATTCGCTCGTGGAGCGAATTGGCTGGGCGATGATTGCGAATGCGACTTCGGTTGCGGCCTCAGTTTTGTTAGGGGGTTCGCGCTCAGGTCTTGTTCGCGAAGAACTCGTCGCCGGGATGCATAACGTGATCGATGTGCTCAAACTGCAGGGTGTTCGGCTCACGCCGGCTTTCGAGCACGACCTGCCCGAGCTTCGCGAGTCGATCGCCTTCTTGGAACGCAGCGATCTTCTGCATTCGCGTCTAGATCATCGCGGCGAGATTCTGCACTTCGAGGAAAATAGACGCCGGGCGCTGGATATCTATCGAAACTCGATTGCCCATTTCTTGGTCATTCCGAGCATTCTAGCGCGAGCGACGCTGGTGGGTATGCCGGTTGCGGCGCTAGGCGAAGAGCTCAAAACCTGGGTCGAGATTTTCTACCGCGAATACTACGCGTCGCGAGAAATTTTCTTTTCTCGGGGCGAAGCGATGCTGGAGCATTTCGAGAGCGAAGGCTGGGTGGAGCGGAATTCGGAGGGATCCTCTTGGCAAGCGACGGCCGAAGGTCGACCCGCTTTGCGCATCTTCGCCGATCAGACGCGGGGCGTAGTCGAATGCTACGACACGCTTGTCCGGGTGCTTATGAACTGGATGGTTTCGGCGGAGGAGGGCGTTCTCAAGAGTGGGCTGATTATGGAAACCACTCTGGCATTCGAAAGCGCGCAGATTCTCGGACGCGTTCGCGAATCGGAGCGGGCGAGCGAAACCTCTTTCAATAACGTGCTCTCTTGGTTGGTGTCGCGCGAAATCCTGGCCGCGAAGTCCGTGCAGACAGGGAAGCGAGGAATTCGAGATACCCGTTACGCCCGAGGGGAGAAATGGCTCGAGATCGAGGGCGTGGCCGCGATTCTGGCGTCCGCAGTCGGAGACGGTTAGGCTCGCCGCCTCGCGAAGCGCTTCCTTATTTCCCCCCTGATCCCGTGAACGTGCTTATCGCGCGCACGGCGAAATTGAGCTGAGTATCTAGATGACGACTGAGACCGACCCCACTTCTATTATCGACTTCGAGAAAGCCGGTGGCCTCGTGACGGCCATCGCGCAGGATCATGAGACCGGCGAGATCTTGATGGTCGCCTACATGAACGAGGAGTCGCTGCGCCGAACGCTCGAGCTCGGCCAAGTCGTCTACTGGAGTCGCAGCCGCAAGAAGTATTGGCATAAGGGCGAAGAGAGCGGAAACGTGCAGAAGCTGCTCGGAATGTACGTCGACTGCGATGGGGATGCCCTCGTGCTTTCCGTTGAACAGGTTGGCGGCGCGGCCTGTCATACGGGCAAGCGCAATTGTTTCTATCGCCGCATCGACGGCGGCAAGATCGAAGACGTCGGCACGCAGGTCTTTGATCCGGCGGAGGTCTATAAGAAATGAGCGACATGACCGAAGAAGGACCGAAGATTCGAATCGGCCTACCCAAGGGCAGTCTCCAGGACACGACCGCCTCGCTCTTCAAAAAGGCCGGATATAATATTCGCTTCTCGGGGCGCTCCTATTATCCAACGATTGATGATCCCGAGATTGAGTGCATCCTGATCCGACCTCAGGAGATGGCGCGATACGTGGGGCAGGGCGTGCTCGACTGCGGCATCACAGGCCTCGACTGGGTCATCGAATCCGGTGCCGATGTCGCTGAGCTCGCCGATCTGCGTGCGCCGTGGCCTAATTATGGCCCCGTGAAGTGGATCCTCGCCGTGAAGGACGATTCGGATTTCCAGACGCCGAAGGATTTGGCCGGCGGCCGCATAGCGACCGAAGTGATGGGCATGACGGAGCGCTATTTTAAGAATCTCGGCGTCGAAGCTACGCTCGAATTCTCCTGGGGCGCGACGGAAGTAAAGCCTCCGGTCCTCGCCGACGCGATCGTCGATGTGACGGAGACGGGTTCGAGCCTGCGCGCGAATGATCTCCGCGTAATCGACGTTTTGCATGAGAGCACGCCGCGCTTGGTCGCGAACCATGAGTCGCTTACGGATCCATGGAAGCGCGGGAAGCTTGAGCGACTGCGCATGCTGTTGCTCGGTGCGATTGCAGCGGCGACGCGGGTCGGTCTTTCGATGAACGTGCCGAAGGATCGCTTGAAGAAACTGCTCGAACTGCTTCCGAATGCGAATACGCCGACTATCTCGCCGCTTGCGGACGAGGCCTGGGTCGACGTGTTCGTGATTGTGGAGCAGTCCTTCGTACGTGATCTGCTGCCCATGCTGCATGAGGCGGGCGGGCGGGGCATTGTCGAGAATCCGCTGAATAAGATCATCGACTAGCGATGCCTTCTCCTGAGTCGGACGCCGCACCGGATGCGATGACAGCGTCCAAGTCTGCCGCGAGGCGTGCGACCGGGACGCCGGTTTGGAAGCGCGGCCGCGTGGGTCGGCTTGCGGGCGGGCTGCTCGATTACGCGCGGACGGCGTGGTGGGGGATCGTTGCGCCGCGCGCGACAGAGAAGAAGCCGCTTGAGATTGCGCAGGCCGTTGTGCTGCGGCCATCTGACACAGAGGCCGTGACGCAGGAGGTTTTGCTTTCAATCCGCAGCGATCTCTTCGGCTGGGAATTGCCGGGCGGAACGCCCGCGGCGGGCGAGTCTCTCGAGTCGACCGTCGTGCGTGAGGTCTTCGAGGAGACCGGAATTGAGGTCGAAATCGAGGCGCACGTGGGAGATTGGGTGCGGACGGGCTTTCGGCCGCATACGGCGCGGGTGTTCTTGTGCCGAGCGGTGGGCGGGGAGCTGACGCCGTCGCATGAGACGCCTCGTGTAGGCTGGTTTGATGCGGTGGTGCCGCCTCGGGAACTCTTCCCTTGGTATCTCGGTCCCCTGGAGGAGGCCGTTCTTCGCTCTCCGTTGAGCGAGCATGCCGATGAGCCGGTCCGGAAGGTCGAGTCACAGGGCTGGGCGTCCATTGGGCGCGCGATGCGGATCGATCTTGGATTCCGCTGGCGCGGGCTGCCCGTCGATCCCGATCAGCCGACGCCCTGACTGACGCACGGTGTACCCTGCGCCCTTGATGAGACTGCGGTCGTGAGAGCCTCGTCGCAGACCTAAAGAGTGGACTCCGACCGGTTCGTGATACCAAGTGAAGAGTTCCCCAGGCGGCGCCATCCATCCCCAAAACACAACGCGCCCTCCTAGCAAGCTAGACGGGCGCGAAGATCGTGATGAGTGAAGCGGCAAATGCGGTGAACAGGGCTCTGTTGGAAAAGCCGACCGGTACTAGCGGCGCTGCTCCCGGAGGCCGCTGGCTTCCCATTCCTTCGAGAGCTGCTGCAGCTTGCGCGAGAACTCGTCAAAGGGATCGTCAAAGGAGAGAATGATCTCCGTCGTGCGCGGGATGTCATCGCCGTTCAGGAGGCCGCGGTAGCGGTTCAGGTTCGCGAGGATGGCCTCGGCGACCTTGAGCGCGCGCTTCTCCGTCTTGATCAGCGGCGATTGGAGCGTGTAGACGTTGTTGCGTCCCCAGAGACTCTCGTCGCGGACGATCGCGATCTCGCGGTAGACGCCGTTGCTCGGATCGAAATTGTATTCAACGCGAACTTCCTTGAAGATGTCCGAGTTGCCTGTGTAGAACCCGCGCTCTTTCTCCACCTTGCCGAGCTGTCGGCAACGAGGGCAATAGAAAGTGTCGCCATGGTTCAGGAGGAAGACGCCTTTGGCGTAATCCTCACAGTCCGTGTTTTCGCAATATCCAACGCCGCGCTTCATACTGGCCATCGTACTCGAAAGCCTCCCATCTGATGTGGACAGTCGGGGTGACTGCCTAACTTCGGGCGATTAACTCTGATCAAATCGCCGAAGGTCCTAGACTGACCCTCTTCGCGTTTGATTTGTTCACGATTCGTTTTCGGACCCGGTCTTGACCCCGGTTTATCCGCCGCCTGCAAACGATGGATGTCCGGTCCTGAATCAGTTTTCCTCAATCACGCAGATCTATAAGAGCAAGCTCTGTGCCATAGACGGGCCATTCGTATGCCCTCGGTGCGATCTCTTTTCGTCGAAGTGTCTTCGTAGGTTGCCCGCACGGTCTGACCGGCTCAAGAGAGGAGGTTAGCGGAATCCTTTGCCGGATGGCTGCCGCCGGGCTGCCCCTTTCGCCATTCAAATCCGGTCATCGGATCCGAAATAACTGTGTCGCGCGTGTGAACCCCTCGGGACCGGGTGTCCCCGATTCCGTTCTTAGCGGATCTGGGCATGAGAATTGGGCGGGGTGAGCGAGACAATTGGGAAGAAGACTTCCCCAGCCATCCCACTACGCAAATTCCGTCGTAGTGATCCGCCTGGCTGTGCCTGCCCTGAAGCTGTCCCGGACACCATTGCTTACACCGCTCGCTGGAGCACCAGCTACAGATTCTCCTGGTCGTATGCCAGCCGCTCGCCCGCAGCGCGAAGCACGCCCACCCGCCAGCGCAGCACGAGCAGATACGCGAAGGCGAAGAAAAGCGTCAAATTTCCCAGAAGGAAGGGCAGGCCCATACCGTCGCCAAGGCTCTTGTCCTCGCCCTCAAATTCGATGTTGTTGGGATGCATGCCGCCGCCGACGAGGTCGATGATCCAGTAGTTGAGCGGGATCAGAACTACGCCAAGAATCCCGTAGACCGAAGCGAAGCGTGCCGCCCGCTCATCGCCTTCCGTAAAGCTGCGCAAGAGCAGATACGCGAGATACACAAACCAGAGCAGCAGGGTCAGAGTCAGCCGCGCGTCCCAGACCCACCAGTTCCCCGGCCCCCAGGCCCCGCGCGCCCAGATCGGTCCCGTAATCAGCATCAGCGTGCAGAAAACCGTTCCGACCTCCGCCCCCGCGATCGCCAGCTGATCATGATGCTCCTCGCCGCGCCAAAGGAAAAGTCCCCCCGCCACGGCCGTCGCTACAAAGCCGAGATACGCGCCGTATGCCAGCGGAGGGTGCACGTAGAGAATCTTCTGCATAACGCCCTGCACCGAATCGATCGGCGCCGTCGCAACCATCCACCCATAGACTGGAATCAGCGCAAGCATGATCCAGCCGAGTACCTTCAGCGTGCGCTCAATCCCGCCGGTCCCGCCCGCAGGCGTCGTTTCCGTCGCAATAGTTGCGTCCATCACATCACCTCCCCCATACGGGGCCCATCATTCGTCCCCCTAACGGAGACGGACTCTATTCGTCGAGGACATCATTCGTCTCGTCCCTCATTCGTCCAGGACAAAGTCGAAAAGTAGAAAGCAAAGGATCAAGTAGATCCCTGAAATCACAATCAGCGGCTGTAGCGCTGTAAAGGGTACCGCCCCCGAAGCCAGCGCCCCGGTCGTGCCATGCACCGCCGCCGTCAGCACCGGAATCAAAGTCGGGATCAAGAGCACGGGCAAGAGCACGTCGCGAAACCGGCTTCGCACGCTCATGGCGGAGAGCAGCGTGCCGACGCTGCAGATGCCGACGTTCGCGATGATGACGATCAGCGCGAGCCCGCTGGCCGCGGGCAAAAGGTCGACGCGGAAGAAGAGCGCGAAGACGACGGCGGTGACGCCCTGGATCACGCTGATCAGGATCCAGGTGGCGGCGGCTTTACCGAGGAAGATCCAGCCACGCGTGCCTGGCGCGAGTGCGAGCGCGGTCATGGCGTCGTTCTCGAGTTCAAGCGCGAAGGTGCGACCGAGGCCGATCACCGCGGCGAAGAGGTATGTCACCCAGAGGACGCCTGGCGCGAAGCGCACCATCTCGCCCTTCTCCATCTCCGGCCAAGAAAACTGAAACACGACGACCACAAGAAATGAAAAAACGAACATCGCAATGATGCGGTCGCGGGAACGCAATTCCGTTGTCAGATCTTTCAAGAAGAGCGCGAGGGCGACGTTCATGCGGCGCTCCCCGTTTGTCCGCTCTGTCCTTGGTGTCTTTGGTGCTGTGCGTCCTGCTGTGCGAGCGCGCGCAGTTGTTCACGGAGGGCGTCGACTTCGAAGGCATCGCCCGCGCCGTCGCTTGCATCGTTGTTTGCACCTCGCTGGGGTCGGCCGTGAATCTCGCCGCGATGCAAAAGGAGGGCGCGGTCGGTCAGTTCGACGGCGCGGCGTGGGTCGTGGGTCACGACGAGGAGCGTACGCCCGCCCGCGCGCAATTGCGCGAGCTGTTCCGAAAGGCGATCGGCGGACGCTTCGTCGAGGCCCGTGAAGGGTTCATCGAGGAGCAGGATTTCGGGCTCGTGCACGATCGCGCGCGCGATGGAGAGGCGCTGGGCCATACCGCGCGAAAAGCCCCCGGCGCGCCGGTCAGCGACATCGAGCAGGGCGAAGCGGTCGAGTAGCGAGTCGAGCCCGTCGCGGTCCGTCTCATGATTCTGGAGCTGTGCCGCGAAGGCGAGGTTCTCGCGCGCCGTGAGCTCTCCATAGAGGAGCGTGGCGTGGCCGACATAACCGACCGCGCCGCGGAGCTGCTCGCGCGAAAGGGGCCGGTCGTTCTTGTTGCCGCCGCCGCCGGTCTCGCCGTCGCCGCTGGCACCGATCGCGATTGCCTCAAATTTCCCAGCGCTCGGTCGTGACAGTCCCGCCAAGATGCGCAGGATCGTGCTCTTGCCCGCGCCGTTCGCGCCGAGGATGGCGACGGCTTCTCCTGCGTCGATCTTGAAGTCCACTTGGCGCAGTGCTGCGACCCGACCGAATCGCTTCGCGACGCCTTCGCCCGTCAGGCGGACCGAGCTCATCCGTTCGCGGAAGAGGGAAGCGCCTCCCCGCAATGGGAACAGAAGCGCCAGGATTCGGAGAGCCGTTCGCCGCAATGCGGGCAGAACTTGCCGATCGCGGGCGCTTCGGCGCCGCTTTGCGATGCGCCCACGGCGCCCACTGCAGTGCTTGCGAGGCTGGCGCTTGCGGCGCTTGCTCCGTAGCCGGCGGACGGGCTCGCCGCGTGTGCGTGGGGCGTAGGCGTGGCCGAAGCCGCGGAAGCACTCGCGACCTGACCGCTCGCGCGTTCTGTGCGCAGCAAGGCGATGGCTTCAGCGCGGAGCTCGTCGCGCATCAGCTGGTAGTCGCCTTCTTCCAGTTTGCCGGTATCGAAATCGTGCTCGAGGTCAGCGATGGCGGCGTAGATCGCTTCCTGGTCGGCTTCTCGTTGAGCGCGCACGGGCTCGATCGTCTCTTCGATCCGTGAAGCAGAGCGGAGGGGCGTCATCAAGAAGAGCGCGGTGCCTGCGACCCCAGCGAGGGTAAGGGCGAGCGTGGCCGTTCGGGGAAGGTCAGTGGCGCTCAGCGGATCAAGAGAGAGATCAACGATTTCATCCGGCGTGACGTTGAACGCCTCGCGATGCAGATAATTGCGCGTGCCGTTTCGGAAGGGGCGGAGGCGATGGAGCCGGCTGCTGTGGAGAGCGATGCCGGTATCGGCAATGAGCACGTTCAGCGTGGCGACTTCGAGGGGGAAGCGCAGGTCGAGATCGAGGCCTTCGGGGCGCCCCGCCATTTGATAGGAGTAACCGAGATTCGTTTCGCCCGGGCCAATCGGGCCGATCACGTCGAAGCCGCCGTCGGCGCGCGGTTCGAGCCCAAACGCTTCCGCTTCGGGAGCGACGCCGTTCAGAGAGGCACCCGTGGGCAGGTAGATCCGCATGAGCGGCGCGTCCGGAGTCCCCGACACCGGGGCACCGGGCTCGACTTTGATCTGCAGATCAACGGTGGCGGTCAGCCGCGTGTCGTCCACCTCGAGCCAGACGTCGCCGCGCGAAATCGCGATGAGCGAAGGGTCGAAGCGACTTTCGGGCAGGCCCAGCTCAAGCAGAAGCGTGCGTCCGCTTAGAAGGGCGCCGCCCGCCCAGGAGGCCAGACGGCTTCCCGAGTCCGAGCGGAGCTCGCGCGAGACGACCAGCCCCTCGCCCGCGACGGTGAGGCCTTCGGTACCTGCGACGATGACGACGCGCTCGGCGCGCTCACGAAGCTCGATGGGCAGCGAGAGTGATGCTTTGGCCGCTTTGCTCCCTTCAGCTCCTTCTGTCTTAGCGTCTTTGGTGTCTTTGATGTTAGGCAGAGGGATGCTGTACTGGTATTCGATCGACTGCTCGCCCGGGTAAAGAGGTCCCGCAAAGCGCATCGTATTTCCGTCGAACGTGAAACCCTCTTCGCCGGCTCCGCCGCCGCCCAAATAGTCGCGCGCTGATTCCGGGAGTGGACGTTCGAAGATCGCACGGGCGTTGGAGGCCGGCGTGAGCTGAATGACGCTGCCGCTCTCGTTCTCGACCTTGAGGATCTCCCGGACGACGAGGCGATCGCCCATCCAGTCAATCCGCGCTCGCAGTTCGCCGACGCGAACTTTCTCGACGCGGTCCGTAGGGGCCGAGATTTGAACCTCGATGCGCGCCTCGGTATCGCCTTCTACGAAGGTGATGCGTTCGCCGAAAGGGATCTCTTTGTACCGAGCACCGACCAGGTAGATAATCCCCGGATCATTGGAGATGCCTTCGAAGGTAAAACGTCCGTCCGCGCCGGTCTCGCCGCCCTTGAAACCCGGCATACCGTCGGGCGTGAGGGCATAGAGCGCGATCGAAAGGCCCACGGTCTCGCCCATATCCGTTGGATGGACCACTTCGACAGTGAGGGATCCAGGGCCAGCGGGCGGCGGCGGAGTGGTGGTGGCGCTGACATCGTGCTGCGCGAGCGCGCGGCTTGGGACGACGACAACGCCTAAGACGCCGGCGACCATGAGCATCAGCGCCATTGCGGCCGTGATTGCGTGCGTCACTGAGAGCGAAATCGCCCTCATTGATTGGTGCAGCGCGAGCGCTTGGCGCAGAAGTGGAGCGGGCGCGGGAGCCAGGCTCATGCTGCGACTCCGTCGTTTTTCTTCTCATTCTTGTCGGGATGAGGCCAGAGCACGATGATGCAGCCCAATACGAAGATGCCGCCTCCTGCCCAGCCCCAATTGACGAGGGGATTATGATAGATCTTGATCGTGGCAGAGCCGTCGGGCTCCACCGCAGTGAGGATCACATACAGGTCCTCGCGCCAGCTCGAGTAGATCGCAGGGATCGAGTTCGGTTGCTGCTCGAGCCAGTAAAAGCGTTTTTCGGGCGTCATGACGGCGAGGGGCTTTTCATTGCGATAGAGCGCGAGGCGGGCACGGGCGCCGCCGTAATGCTGCTCGGGAATCGCCTCGGCCGTGAGGTAATGCATGCGGAAATCTTGGATCGTGGCCGAGTCGCCGGGGCTGATGTTCTCGAGTTTTTCTTCGTTGAAGGCGGCGCCTGAGATGCCCAGGAAGAGGACGACCACGCCGGCGTGGACGATGTACCCGCCGTAGCGGCGCTGGTTTCGGCGCAGGAGCGTGCCCAGCGCGGTGAATACACTTTCGTTGAGCCGTCGCATCCGCGCGCCGACCGCACGGGTGTATTCCTGCGCGACGGTGGTGAGAACGAAGCCCGCGAGGCCCCAACATGCGATTGCCCAGTAGCCGGGGGAGAAGCCGAAGAGCGCGATGATCCCAATCGTGACGACGACGCCGACGCTGGCCGGCAAGACGAAGGCGCGCTTCAGGCTGGAGAGGCTGGCTTTGCGCCAGGCGATCAAGGGGCCGATGCCGGTGAGGACCATGAGGAACAGGGCCAGGATGCCCGCGAAGGTGTTGAAGTAGGGCGGGCCGAGGATGCGTCGCACGCCGCCGGCGGCTTCCGTGAAGACGGGAAACATTGTGCCGACGAAGACGACGAAAAGGATCGCCATGAAGATCCAGTTATTGATGATGAAGCTCGCTTCGCGCGACAGCACGCTCTCGAGTTTATTCGTACTGCGCAGCTTGGGCAGCCGGAAAACGAGGGCGATCGTGTAGGCGGCGAGCATGATCACGACGTAGCCAGCGAAGATGCGGCCGAAGCTATCCGAATTAGTAAAAGCATGAACAGACTGAACGATGCCACTGCGCGTGAGGAAGGTGCCGAAGAGGCAGAGTCCGTAGGTGAGGCCGATGAGCACGAGGTTCCAGGTCTTCAGCATGTCGCGCTTTTCCTGGATCATCACGGAATGGATATAGGCCGTTCCTGCAATCCAGGGCATGAGCGAAGCGTTCTCGACTGGATCCCAGGCCCAGTAGCCGCCCCAGCCCAGTACTTCGTAGGCCCAGCGTCCACCTAACATGATACCCACCGAGAGCACGCTCCAGGCAAACAAGGTCCAGCGTCGTGTCGTGCGGAACCAGGTTGTCCCCAGCTCTCCTGTCACAAGCGCCGCGAATGCAAAAGAGAAGGGCAGGGCGAAGCCCGTGAAGCCCGTGTAGAGCATGACCGGATGGATCACCATCATCGGGTGCTGGAGGAGCGGGTTCAGGCCGTTGCCATCCGAGAGCCGCTCGCCAAAGGGCACGCGCTCAAAGGGGGGCGTTTCGAAATTTGTGAGAAGGAGGAAGAATCCGACATTCGCGAGCATCGCGACACACACCCAGGGCATGAGTGCTCGGTTTTGATTGCGATTGCCGAAGACCGCGACCGCGCCATAGGCCGTCAGCATCCACCCCCAGAGTAGGAGCGATCCCGCCTGCCCACCCCAAAGCGACCCGAGTCGGTAATGCAGTGGCATCGTGCGCGCGGAGTGCGCCGCTACGTAGCTGAGAGAAAAATCGTTGGTTGCCAGCGCCCAGAACAGCGCGAGCATCGCGACACTCGTCGCCGCGAAAACGAGGAGCACAGTGCGCTCCGCAACGCGCGTCCACTCGGCTTGCTTGGCGATCCCCGCGTAGGTGCCGGCGCCGATGCCGAGCACGCAGAGGAAGAGCCCCAAGCGGAGTGCGTAGAGTCCAACGTCAGCCATGAGCTGCTTTTCTCCAGGTCCAGAGCGATCGTTGTCGAGGACCGGTTTTGTAAGGGGGGAGCTGCGAGCGATCAGCGATCAGCGAGTACAACCAAGGTTCGGACTAAGCAATCAGCGACCAAAACCAGAGTCCGGACGAGGAAATCAGCGAGCAGCGGCTTAGAGCTCGATGCTTTGCTCGGCCATCATCCCGGCCTTGGCTTCGAACTTGGAAGGACATTTCGCCATCAGGTTGTCGGCGGCAAAGACGCGGTCGCCTCCCGCCATCACGAGCTGGCCTTCCACAACCACTTCCGCCCCGTCCTTGAACAGGTCGGGGGTTTCAAGGCTGCGGTATTCGACGTGAAGGACTTCGCCAACCGGACCGCCTGCATGCGGCGGATCATTCTGGACGGCGAAGCGGACGAGCTGGTTTTCGAGGTCGCGTTCGATTGAAGAATCGGCGACGTAGCCATGAACGCGTGCGCTGCGGCCGACCAGCTCGGTCGAATTCGCATGGAAGTCTTCGAGATTTTGAAAGTACTGGAAAGACATCCCCTGCTCGAGCTGAGTCATCCCGTACCAACTAAGCAGCGCAGCTATCGCCGCGGCTCCAATCGCAATCTGCACGCCCTTCGACATCGGTCACATCCATCAGGCTGGGGGTTTTGGCCGGTGGTCTGCGCGCTGGGGCGCAGGCCCCGTCCGAAGTTCCTTAAGATTAGCCGTCGGCTCCGGGCGTGTCAAAGTCGAGTTGGCCGAAAATGGCTGTAATTTCAGCCACTTGGACGTTTCGCTGCATTGACTCAGCTCTCCCGTCGGGCTAATCGACTTGCATGTCCGACCTCGATTCCTCGCCCAGGGGCGAATTCACAACTCGCTCCGGCGCGCTCGAGCCTTTTCTCGCCATGGAAATTCTTGAACGGGCGACCGAAATGGAGCGGGAAGGCATCGATATCGCCCATCTTGAGGTCGGCGAACCCGAGTTCGCGCCGCCCTCTGCCGCCACCCAGGCTGCTCAGGATGCCCTCGCACGAGGTGAAACGGGCTACACGGATAGCCGCGGACTCTGGGCACTCCGCGAGGCCATTGCTGAAAATATTAAACGTCGGTTTAATAAGTCGGTCTCGCCCGATCAAATCCTGGTGACGCTCGGCACATCGAGCGCGATGACCTTGACCTTCGCCTGTCTCGCCGAGCCGGGCGATGAGGTGCTGATCCCGACGCCGCATTATCCCTGCTACCCCAATTTCGTTCGCTTCTGCGGCGCCGAGCCGGTTTTTGTGCCGACCGACGCTGCCTCTGGCTGGCAGGTCGATCCCGATCGCGTGCGCGCAGCGATCACGCCCCGGACCCGCTCGATCGTGGTCGCCTCGCCGGCCAACCCGACCGGGGCCGTGCAGTCGAGGGAAGTCATGGAAGCGCTGGCCGGTCTCGGGCCGACTCTGATTTCGGACGAGATCTACGATGGGCTCGTGTACGACGATGTGAAGACGACGTCCGCGCATACCGTGAGCGACGACGCGTTCGTGCTCGATGGCTTTTCGAAGCGCTATGCGATGACTGGGTTTCGGCTGGGTTGGTTGGTCGCGCCACAGCGCGCGATGCGGCGGCTTCAGACGCTGCAGCAGAATTTATTCATCTCGGCGAGTTCGTTTGTGCAGTACGCGGGCATCGCGGCGCTTGAGTCCGGCGGCGAGATGGCGGGCGATATGCGGGCGGCCTGTGCTTCCCGTCGGCGTTTTTTCGTCGACGGTCTACGTCGTTTGGGATTCGGGATCGAAAAGGATCCGGACGGTGCATTTTATGTTCTGGCGGACGCTCGGGCCTTCTCGCAAGACTCGCGCGCGCTGGCGTTCGAATTGCTTGAGGAGGCGCGGGTCGGAGTGACGCCTGGGATCGATTTCGGAGAAGCCGCCGAGGGACGACTGCGATTTTGTTATGCGCTGAGCGAAGCGACGTTAGAGAAGGCGCTTGCGCGGATGGAGCCCGTGCTAGCGGAGCGTACGAAGAACGGCAGCAGCGAACGCGGCGGAGTCGCACAGGGGAACCGGGCATGAAAATTTTGGAAGCCGAATTGATCGCATCGGCCCCGCGCGCCGAATTGCTACCGGCGAGTGGTCTCCCTGAGGTCGCTTTTCTCGGCCGCTCGAATGTGGGGAAGTCGAGCCTGCTGAACGCGCTCGCACGCCGGAAGAAGCTCGCAAGAACGAGTGGTACACCGGGTAAGACCCGCGATATCGTGCTTTTTCGCATTCGCACGGACAAGGCAGAAATCGGTCTTGTTGACCTGCCGGGCTACGGCTGGGCCAAGGTGTCGCGCAAAGAGCGTGACAGCTGGCAGCGCATGATCGAGCACTACCTCGTCAATCGCAGCCAACTCAAACTCGCGATTCTGCTTCAAGACGTCCGGCGGACTTGGACCGAGGACGAGTTTCTCTTACTTCGCTGGTTGGCCGAGAAAAATGTGCCCGGCCGCATTGTCGTGACGAAGATCGACAAGCTTAAGCAGATGAGACGCAAGGAGCGAATTAAGAAGCTCCGCGCGGAAATCGGAGATGGCTTCGGGAACCCGATCGCGACGTCCTCGCAAAAGGGCGACGGACTCGATCTGGTTTGGAAAACCTGTTTAGAGCACGCCTTTGATCTGAAGCCGCCAGGAGTGGAGGCACCGCCCATCGAACCCGCGCCCGTCTCATCGGGCACGTCCGACGCACAGGACCCGCCCGACACGGCTGGGGACTAACGGAAGAGATCGGTCTCCGGATCCCGGAGGAGCGCTTCTTTCACGCTGCCATCGCCCTCGATCGGAATGCCTTCGACGACGACGGCGGGGACGCCGGCGCTCTTCCACATCAGTAGACCCGCGGCGGCGGCGAGTTGATCTGCGGTTGCGGGCTGGGTCACGAGGAGCTCACGACCGGCGCGGTCTCGCGATCCACGATCGTCACGGATGGGTGAAAAGCCTGCCGAGCCGAGCGCGACATCGACAAGGCCCTGTCGCCACGGGCGACCGAAAGTGTCGCTGATGACGATCGGCGTTCGATTCGAACTTGTGAGCCCGGCCTCGGCCGAAAGCGTCTCGAAGAGCGTTCGAGCCGATGCGTCGGGGTCTTTGGGCAGGAGTACGGCGATGTCTTCGCCGGGAGCGTTGGAGAGATCGACGCCGGCGTTTGCGCAAACGAATCCGTGGTGGGTTTCCGTGATCAGGACGCCGTGGCCGCGGCGGACGATGCGCCGGCTCTCGTCAAGAACGACCTGGACCTGGCGCGGGTCGCGTTCATGGGCAGTGGCGATCTCGAGGGCTTCAGGCCCGGGCGTGACGTCTTCGAGCGCGACGAGTCGGCCTTCCGCCTTCGAGATGATTTTCTGGCAAACGACGACGATCTTGCCGGCAAGATCCACCTCCGCTTCGTCGGCCGCGCCGCGAATCGCCGCGGCGAGGTCGCAGCCGGGTTCGATTTCCGGAAGGCCAAAGAGGGGGATGAAGCGGAGCGGCGCGGGGCGGTCGCTCATTATGGGACTCCCTTGTTTCTATTTGGGTTTCTGCCCGGGGCGGCAGTCGGGCGCGCAGCTGAGTGCGTCGTCGAGGGTGTGACCGAGTGGTTAATCAAGTGAAGGTTAGATCAAAGTTTAGGAGTCGCCGAGGATCTCTGCGAGGAGCGCGCGCGTACGCGCTCCGCCGCCCTGGGTTGCGCGAAAGGCGTCGAGGTCTTCGGGCTGGTCGAGGTCGATGGCGAGGGATTTGAGTTCAACAGCGTGATAGGCAATCCCGGCCGCGCGCGCAGCTTCCTGATGTCGGGCTGCGCTCTCTCGCCCGAAGCAGCAGGGAATCACGCCGGGCGGCCTCTGCACCAGCGCCGACGTCCCGCCGTCGGAAGAGGGCGCGAGCCAGATGCCGCGCTGTCTCTCGGCGGCCGAGTCGCCGAGGAGCGTTTCGAAATCTTCAGCAATGGCGCCCGCAACATCACCGAGCACGACCATCATGCCTTCATCGACGCGGGGACGCATGCGCGCGATGCCTTCTTCTAGGGCTGCGTTCAGTCCAGGCTCGGGGCGCATCAGGATCTCCGCGCCGGCCCGGCGGGCATGCTCCGCGACCGTCTCGTCGGGGGTCGTGACGCCAATCCGTTGGATGCCCTTCGTTTGAGTAAGGCATTCAATCAGGTCTTCGAGCATCGCCAGGGTCAGTGCCTGCCGCCGCGCATCCGGCAAATGAGGCAGGAGGCGTGACTTGCTCTCGCTCAGCTTCTTCACGGGAATCAGCGCAATGCTCATCGCAGACGCGCCGCCACGCGGAGCGCCGCTCGGGCGACCTGTTCCGAGACTTCGGCAGTGACCATCAGGGTATCAAGCGATTCGGTGAGCAGGCCGAGCGCTTCGATCTCTTCGTTTCGGTTCGCATCAACGGCATCAAAGACGAATCCGCCCATCCAGTCGGCGTAGAAACGCGCGACGCCCACGGCGGAGACCTCGATGCCTTCTGCGCCTAACAAGATATGCGCAGGCCCCTTGATGGGCGCGCCGCCGACGATGGGCGACACGCCGACGATCGGGGCAGCGCTCGCATCGAGGGCTTCGCGGATGCCGGGTACGGCGAGGATGGGACCGATCGAGACGATGGGATTGCTTGGGCAGACGAGAATCGTGTCGGCGCCCGCGATGGCTTCGAGAGCACCGGGGGCCGGCTTGGACTTAGATGCCGGGGAAAGGTCGACGCCGGCGACGTTTTTGGGCGCGCGATCGCGAACGAGGTATTCCTCGAAATGTAGGCGCGTGCCGTCTTGGAGTTCGACGAAGGTCGGGCAGGGATCGTTCGACATGGGCAAGATGCGGAACGCGAGTCCGTGATCGCGGCGCAGCTCGTCCGTGACCTCGTCGAGGCCCGCACCTTCGGCGAGGCGGAGCGTGCGATGCAAGCAGTTGGCGTAGTCCGCGTCGCCCAGGCGAAACCAGGTCTCGTGCCCGAGGGCTTCGAGGCGGTCGACGAGATCGAATCGGTCGCCTGCGAGGCCGAAGCCGCGTTCAGGATCGATCCGGTCCGCCAGGGTGTAGGTCACGATGTCGAGATCAGGAGAGACATGCGCGCCGTAGAAGATGCGGTCGTCCCCAGTATTCACGATGATCGTGAGCTGATCCGCGGGGATACAGCGCACGACACCGCGCATGAACCGTGCAGCGCCGACACCGCCGGCGAGGACTACGGTTTTGCCGGCGCCGCCTTCTTGGAGCGTGGCGTCGAACTGCGTGTCGTTTGGCGTTTTAGTCCGGAGGCCGTCCGTCATCGAGCCGCTCTCTCTGCGCGTTCCGCGGCCAGGAGCGCTTCCAGTTCTTCTTCGTTTTGACTCAGTCGCTCAGCGATGACCCGCAGATCTTTATTCTTGTGCAGTGGGCCGTCGCTGTCGTCTCTTTGCCCCGTGACCAACGCTTCCAAGGTGTCGTGATCCTGTTCGATGGACACTTCCAAGCTCACGATTCGATTCTCTCGCGCTGCCGGATCCACGAGCGGCCGGGTGCCGTCGTCATTTTTGAAAAGGCTTTCTAGCGAGGCGCAGCCGAGCGAAAGGAAAGGCACGACCGCGAGGAGTGCCACGAGCCTTGCAACAGCCCTGAGCCTTGCAACAGCCCTGAGCTGGGTCGGCGGCACGATCGTAAGGGACGACTGCGCTCGCGCGAAGCGGAGCGAGGGCCTGAGTCCGTGCGCGGGCTGTGCTGGGGAGAGTCGACGAGGCATCCCGGTCGAGTCTTCGGGACGGGCCGCGCGGCGTCAAGCGCGCTTTCAGCTTCTTCTTGAGGCTTTTCTTGGGCTCATGGGGCGGAGGGACGGTGGTTCACGGCCTGATTGGGTACGGGCGTAGACGCTTGAGTGCCGAAATCAGAGGGGAGGGACGTGAGCGGCTCTAGGTTGGCGCGCGCTCTTCGTGCGGACTCGGCACGCGGCTTGCGATGGGGAACCGGATGGGATTCCGAATCAGCGGCCGAACCAACAAGTGGGTGGCGATCAATCAAGAGCATCGAGCGAAATTTCGGCGCGCGGCGATGCTGGGCGGGGGGGTGCTCCTCGCGGGCATTATTCTCCCGCTGCTGCCCGCGAGGTCTGAGGCGAATGCTTTCGGATTTTCTGAGTCGAATTGGGAGTTGGTTGCGCCCCTCGGTGGGAGGGGCGCCGCGCCTCGGGCGGCAGATCGCTCGACGCGCGGGGAGCTCGCGGTGGCCGATGAAACCGGGGTGACCTGGTGGCGCGGCGAGGTCCGCGAGCGGGCGCAGATCGACGATGTTCGGGATGTCGCGTTCGACTCGGAGGGGCAGCTCTTCATCGGAGCCGGTTCGGGTCTCTATGCGTGGTCCTTGCCCGGTCGCCCCGTCCGGCGTGCACTGCGCGGGGGGGAATCCGCAAACCGAATTCGCCGATTGGCGGTACAGGGTCAATCTCTGTTAGTCGCGTCTGAGAAGGGTGCCTTCTGGTCGACCGCAGGCAGAATCTTTCAGCCACTCGAAGGAGTGGCGGGGAATGATGACTATTCGCTGGCCGCGTTTCGCACTGGCGTGCTGCGCGGGAGCGAGGGGATGGCGTCGGTGCCCCACGTCGAAGCGTGGCTCTTCGGGCGCCGCGGATTGGTTCGGATTCGCGGGATGCAAACGCCTTCAGGACTACGAATTGTGGGAATGGACCGCTCCACGCTCCCTCGCCCAACCCGCGAGGCGAGTGCGATGGACCTTTCGGTTTCTTCCGACGGACGGACGCTTTGGGTGGCCTATGCGGATGCGCTGGCGTCGCGCGCAATCTCGCGGCCAGACGAGAGCGAACAAGAAGCGGAGCGGTGGATCTGGTTGCGGCCCGTGCTTCCGCCGGGAGCCGCGATTCGGCGCTTCGCCGCCGGGCCTGAGGAGATGCTTTTGGCGAGTGATCACGGACTCTTAGAGGCTGATTCCCAGGCGGGGCCTTTTCGGCGTGTCGCGAGTGCGGCCGGTACATCGGATTGCGTCGACGTGCGCGAAGGCGGCTCGGTTGCGATTGCGTTGTGTCGCGAGGGGGTGTTCGAGAAAGGGGCAGGGCAGCTGGGCACCCCGGCCGCATCGGCTCGCGCGGCTTTCGGCGAGGCGAGAACCGCGCCCGTGTTTGTGAAAGCGCTGCCCGAGGATCCGCCTCTCTCTGAGATCCGCCGTCGCGCGCTCAAGCGTTCTGGGCTTTCGGTTTCGCGCGCGGATGCGATGCGCCGTGGATTATCCCGCCGGGCGTTTCTGCCCGAGGTGTCTCTGCGGTTCGGCGCCGACGTCGATCGCGACCGCGCACGCGACGCGGATCAGGCTTTTGTTTCGGGGGAGACACGGCATCTGCTTGATCGCAGCCAAGATGAAGGACTTGCTCTCGACGCTGCAATCGGATTCGAATGGGATCTCGGCGGGACCGTGTTTCCGGATGACTCGGTCGATTTGTCTCGTGAGCTTCGGCAGGTGGTGAGTCTTCGCGATGACATCGCAGACGAAATTAATCAGCTCTATTTCGAGCGCCAGCGAATCCGAGCGCGCCTCACGCAGGCCGGACCGCAGACGCAGGAAGAGGCTTCGGCGCTCTATTGGCGCGCGCGTGAAATCGATGCCGGCCTCGACGCTTGGACAGGCGGCTGGATTGCCGCTTGGCGCAGCGCCTGGCGATCTCGCAATGCCGCGATTCAAAACGGTCACCCCGTTCTAAAGAGAGGGAAAGCACAATGATAAAGAGGAATAAGTGGGCCGCGGTGGCGAGTTTGGCTGCGGCGGGAATGATGGGGTGGGTGTCGTCTGCTGAAGCGATGACCCGTATTTCCGAGGTGTATTACGATGCGCCGGGCTCGGATGATGGGCAGCTTTTTGTGGAGCTCTCCGGGACACCGGGGGAGTCGCTCGAAGGTTTCGTGCTGGAGGGGATCAACGGGACAAACGGTGCAGCGGGGCCGACGATCCTACTCGGCGGTGCGATTCGTTCGGACGGGCTCTTCTTGGTTGCGGATACGATGTCGGACGGGTCGACGAGTGTGGCGGACGCGGATTGGACGGCGAATTTCGATTTCCAGAACGGTCCGGACTCCGTGGTGCTGCGCTTCGGCGAGATGATCTACGACGCGCTCGGGTATGGAGAGTTTGATCCGGATGAGATCTTTGCCGGGGAGGGGAGCGCCGCGCTGGATGCGCCGGCGGGTTCGAGTCTGGCTCGGCTCTTCGCGAATCTCGATACCGGAGACAATTCGGTGGACTTCCGCGTCTCTGACTCGCCTACGCCTGGCGCGGCTGATTTTTCGCCTGTGCCCGAGCCGAATACGGCTTTGCTCCTCGGGCTGGGCTTGGCCAGCTTGGCGGGGTCGAGGCGAAGTCGGCGAGACCCGGACTGGGATCTGCCCTTCAATCTGCCCCGCAAGCAGAGCTGAACTCGACGAGACTCGGAGCCCACGAGCGACTAGACTTCAGCGTCCGATTGATCGAGGAGGATTCGAACGTGGCCAAGAAGGTCGACTGGTACTATTCCCGCAAGGGTTGAACGAGTTGCACAAAAGCGTCCAAGGTTTTGGATGCCAAAAATATTGTGATCAAAGAAGAGGTTCCGGCGAGCCGGAAGCTCAGCGAAGCCGATGCACGAGCCATCGCGATGGAATCGTCCAAGGTTCTGGTGGCGAAGGGCAATAAGCTCGACTCCTTTGACATGAAGAGTGCGACGCTCAAGGAAGTGGTCGAGAAAATGCTCGGCCCGACCGGGAACCTGCGGGCGCCGACCATGCGCGTCGGCAAAACCACCATTGTGGGCTTCAACGAAGAAATGTTCGATTCGGTGCTCGGCTAGCGCGGATTCGAATAAGAGAATGGAACGGGTCGGAAGGCGCGCATCATTTTGACGGTCGGCCGGGAGAGCGATTTCCCGGTCGGCCTTTTTCTTTTTCCAGGGTTTCGGGGGGGCGGAGGAGCCCTTTGTTGGCAGTTCTGGGGTCGAATGACCCCGATTTGCATGCGGCATGCCGCGAGACCTTTTCAGATTTTCGGCGATCGGCCCGATAAAACAGAGTGAGATCGTGAATTTGCGATCGAGCGTTGCCGGCCATGCCGGGAGCCACGCATCTACACATGGTATGTTCGCCTCGCGCGCCATTCAGGCGTTCGTGCGAATGATTTTCCGGGGGGCATCGCGCGCACGATGCAGTTGGGTTTCAACACCAATTTCCGCTATCGCGGCGTGCTTTTCCATGTCCAGACCGAGGACAGCGGAACAGCGAATCCCCACGTCATCACCCACCTTTTTCATGGTGGGAATATCATGGCCTCCGTGAAGCAGGACTACTCCGACCTACTGGGAAAATCTGACGTCGAAATTTCCGTGCGGAAACTGATGGAAAGCATGCATAAGACCATGCTGCATCAGCTCTCGCGGGGAGAGCATGAAGAAGCCATCTGTCAGCGCCTCGGGCCCGACATCTTCATCGCCGAAACCAATCGCTCCGTCGAGCCACCGACTGTGACCGAGGAACAGCTCCCCCCAGCACCGGTTGGAGCGACTGTTTTGCAAAGCACAGATATTGCGCCGCTGCCCAGTGCCTCCGCGGCATCGCAAGCACGCCCGGCCGCGTCTCCGACCTCTTCCGCACCGACGCGCGCGACGCCGAGTCCGGCATCTTCGCCCGCGCCCGCGGCATCCCCCCTTTCGGCACACCCGGCCGCCGCTGCCGCGACTCCGTCTGCGGGCGGAACCGAGTCGGGGTCTCGCCTCTCAAAGGTGTTTGGCGATCGGGTGGTTTCAGAGAAGCCGCTCGACGAAGTGGTGCTCGATTATCTCGTGGAGAACGCGCGAAAGCGAAAGAGGCAGCCTAAATGAGCCTCGCCGCGCTCCCGTCGAAGCGGCAATCGGAATGAGCCCCGCCACGCGGCGAGGGCATTGGGTTTTGAGAGGCGCTCGGTGAAACGTCGGACGATGAATGTGGCGGGGGAGCCTCCCGTTCGCATGTACCACGTATCCAAGTCGTACATGGCGGGGCAGTACGCGCTGCACGACGTGTCTCTTGAGATTCGACGCGGCGAGTTCGTCTTTTTGACGGGCTCTTCCGGCGCGGGCAAGACGACGCTGCTGGAATTGATCTTCGCGGCGGAAGAGCCCAGCGAGGGACAGATCCTTGTGCTCGGGCGAAATGTCGCCCGCTTGGGCGCGAGCGGGATTCCTGCACTGCGTCGGCGCGTCGGTGTCGTCTTCCAGGATTTTAAGCTGCTTGAAGACCGGACCGTCGAAGAGAATGTGCGCCTTGCGCTCGACGTGATCGGGACACCGCGTCGCGAAGCCCGCACGCGCGTCTTCCAGATGCTCAAGTCGGTCGGCTTGCAGCATCGACGTTTTCATCATCCGAAATCGCTTTCCGGCGGCGAGCAGCAGCGCGTGGCCCTTGCGCGGGCGCTCGTGAACGAACCCGAAATCCTGCTCGCGGATGAGCCTACGGGCAATCTCGATCCGGCGCTGACGCTAGAGATCATGGATTTAATCGTCTCCGCTTCGACGCGGGGAACGACCGTGATCGTGGCGACCCATGATCACAACCTCATCGACCGGTACGGCAAGCGAATGCTGCGGCTCGAGGGCGGGCGCATCGCCGAAGATATTCCGGCGGCGGGAGCAGCGAGTGCTCTGCGCGGGGCGAATCCTTGAGCCGCGTATTGATGCTGGTCGCGATCATATTTGCGAACGCCGCGCGCGGGATTCGGAACGCGAGTACGACGAGCTCGCTAGCTGTGATGACGATTGCGGTTGTGCTGGTCTTGATCGGAAGCGCATTACTGTTAGTCGGGAACATGACGGGGATTCTGGACGAGTTCGGAAACGAGCTTCAGCTGACGGCCTACCTCGAAGATGAAGTCGCGAAGGGCGAGAAGGACGGGGCAGCGGAACTGCTCGCCTTGGCAGCTCGGGTAGAAGCGGCCCCGGGTGTAGAGTCGGTCGAGATCGTAACCAAGACGCAGGCGCTCGAGCGATTTGAGAAGATCGCCGGAGGAGCTGAGCTGCTGGAGGGTCTCGATGAGAATCCGCTGCCCGCCTCTCTTGAGATCACGCTTTTGCCCGAGGCGCGCAATGCGGAATCGATCGAGATCCTGGAACTCGCGCTCGACGGGCTGCCCGGGATTGCGGACCTGGCGAGCGGCCAGGAATGGATTGAGGGCTATGAACGGATGGTCTCGCTCCTGCGCGGGGCTGCGCTGGGTATAGGTGCGGTGCTCGGGATGGCGGCGCTTTTGATCGTGGCGAACACGATTCGCCTAGCGGTCTACGCGCGACGGGATGAACTCGACATTTTGGCTTTGGTGGGCGCGAGTCGGACCTTTGTCCGGGTGCCGTTCATGTTGGAGGGGACGCTTCAGGGTTTGCTGGGAGGCCTCGTCGCGCTGCTCGTTGTCTATGGCGCCTATGAGATGGTGCTGCCGCAGGTGCGCTTCGGGCTTGAAATGCTGGTTGGGCGTGCGGATCTTCGCTTTTTCACGATGGGCGAGTCGATCGGTCTCGTGCTGGCGGGAGCGGGACTGGGTTTACTCGGTTCGCTCACCGCACTTGTGGGATGGCGCGGTTGATGCGCGCGATCTCGCGACTTTTTAGTCTCCGCGTTTGTCTCCGCGCGCCTTGGGTAATCGGACTGACGATCGTACTTTGTGGGGCGTCCCTCGCATCAGGGCAGGACCGGGCGGATGAGCTCGAGGGACTTCGCGAGAAAATTCAGAAGAGCCGCAAGCGTGTGACCGCGCACGAAGCGGATGAGCGCGCGATTCTGGAAACCCTCGAAGACGTGGATCGCCGCCTTCAAACCGCGACGCGCGAACGCAATGCGGCTGCCAAGGAGATCCGTTCGGCAAAGGCGCGGCAAGAAGAAGTCGAGCCGCGGCTCGAAAAGGCGCAGCGAACGCTGTCAAAAACGCAGAAGGCACTCGCATCCCGCGCGACTGCACTCTACCGCGGGGGTGAGGTCGGCCCCGTCCGCGTCTTGTTCTCTGCGTCGTCTTTGCCCGATCTGCTTTCGCGGGCGAGTGCATTGCGCGTGTTAGTGCGACACGATGCGGAGCTGGTTTCTCGTTTTGGTGAGGAACGCGATCGCTTGAGCAGCTTGCGCGAAGAAGCCGCGGCGATCGTCGAAGAGCGCGAAAAGGCGAATGCGGTGCTGTCTCGCGTGGCCAGCGAACTCGCGGTCGAGCGCCGCGGTAAAAAGAAAATCCTGGGCGGCGTCCGAGAGAACCGCACTTCCGAACGGCGCCTGCTTCTTGAACTCGAACAAGCCGCGCAGGCGCTTGAAGAAACGATCCGCACTTTGGGTGAACGTGCATCAAAATCGAGCAGTGGAGTGGCGGGGTCCGGCTTTGCAGAGCGGAAGGGATCGCTTCAGCCGCCCGTGAGCGCCTCGATCAATGCCCGATTCGGACGTGTGCTCGATCCCGAATTCCAGACGGAGACGCTTCGGAATGGCGTCGATTTCGCGGCGGATGCTGGCGCGCGCGTCGGAACGGTCGCGGACGGTGTCACACGATTTGCAGGATGGTTTCGCGGCTATGGCCGAATCGTGATCGTCGATCACGGGGACGGTTTTCATACCGTGTCGGGGCATCTCGATGAGATTCATGTCGAGGTGGATGATCCCGTGAAGGCAGGGCAATCCTTGGGAACCGTCGGTGAAACGGGTTCCCTCGGCGGCCCAAGCCTATATTTCGAATTGCGGCGCGGGGGAGATCCGATCGATCCCGAGCCATGGCTCGCCGAATAGGCGAATTGAGGGCCGAATGATGCAAGGCTTTAGATTCTTTTCCCGAATGAAACCCGCAGGGTCGGGCTGCTACCCTTTACCTGAGCCAATCCCCCGAAACGGCCCGTTCCATTCCGCAGGAGTACCTGATCTCGTGAATGCATTCCGCTCGACGCTGTTTTTCTTGCGAATTTCCTTTCGCCGCCCCGCGCTGACGGCTCTGTGCCTTGTGCCTTTGCTTGTCTTTGGCGGAGGCGTTGTCTTTGGTGGAGGCGTGGCCTTCGCCGATTCGACCGAAGAAGACGGCGAGAGGACAGTCGAGACGGCTCGGGAGCGCGCGCAGCGCTACGAGGATCTGAGTCTCTTTACGAGCGTGCTTGAACTTGTGCGCGGCAACTATGTTGAGGACGTGGACGAACACGCGCTACTGATGAGCGCGATGCGCGGGATTCTCGAGGACTTGGATCCGCATTCTTCCTTCATGAGTCCCGACGCATTCGAAGATATGCAGGTCGAGACGAAGGGTGAGTTCCAGGGACTGGGCATCGAGATCTCTAAAGAGCCCGGCGAATTTCTCGAGGTCATCGCACCCATCGACGGCACGCCGGCCAAGCGAGCAGGCATCAAAGCTCTCGATCGCATCACGTCGATCTGTCCCACCGAGAAACCCGAGGACTGGACGGAGCCGTGCCGGCGCACGATGGATATGACTCTCGTTGAAGCGGTGACGTTGATGCGGGGACGCAAGGGCACGTCGATTTCGATCTATGTCCTTCGCAAAGGATTGGCCGAGCCTGTGCTGTTTGAGATCAGGCGAGACACGGTCAAAGTGGCCTCGGTCCGCGCGAAGCTTGTTGAGCCCGGAATTGGTCACCTGAGCATTAGTTCATTCCAGGAGCGCACGGGGCGCGACGTCGGCGCGCGGCTGGCCGATCTCGAGCAGGATAATGGCGCGCCGCTCCAGGGGCTCGTTCTTGATATGCGTGATAACCCGGGTGGTCTGCTCAATCAGGCCGTGGCAGTCGCGGATCATTGGTTGAGCAAGGGCCTTGTGGTATACACGCAGGGACGCGATGAACGTCAGCGCACGGAATACAATTCCTCCGATGATCGGCTGGCGATGGACTATCCAGTCGTTGTTTTGGTCAACGAAGGCAGCGCGAGCGCTTCTGAGATCGTGGCGGGCGCACTCCAAGATCGTCATCGCGCGATCGTGCTCGGCGTGTCGACTTTCGGGAAGGGCTCTGTTCAGACCGTGTATCCGCTTGAGGGCGGGGCAGGCCTACGCCTAACGACTGCGCTCTACTACACGCCGGCGGGTCGATCCATTCAGGAGGTCGGGATTACGCCGGATCTTGAGGTGCAGCAGGGCGACGAAGTGGAATCGGGATTGCCGAGTCGCCGGCGAATGCGCGAACGCGATCTGCAGGGACATTTTACGCAGGAAGAGGCGAGCGGTGTCGAGGATGATTCGCCTACGCAGCGTATTATGCCTCCGCAAGACGGCGGCCCGCCGACTGCGGAAGTCAAGCCGGCGCCGAAGGAAAAGGTCGATGTCCAGCTCGCTCGGGCAGTAGAAGTGCTGAAGAGCTGGACCTATTTCGATGATCTGCGCCGACTTCGCGAGGGCGACGGACTAGGCGAGGCCGACCCGCAGGCTGTGGCGGCCGCCACGGCCGCAGAGGGCGAAGTCGAGGCCGCGCGTTAGGCGAACCGGTTCACCCATCGTCTCACACTGGGTCTCGCGTTTAGGCAGAGCTTACTTTCACGCTCAGCCTCACGCGTAGTCACCTGTGGCGAATAGGCAGGTCGAAGAGAAGTGCGTCCACGAAGGTGGATGTACCGAGGGTGGTTTGCGCGGCCCGCAAGACAGCCGCATCGCCTGCCTTGAGTGATGTCCCGTCGTTGAACTCCGCGGATCCCTGTGCAATATGGAGGAAGAGCTGCCGGCCCGGCGTGGTCTCAAGCGGGGTCGTTTCGCCTTCGTAGAGTTGGATCTGTGAGAGGTGCGCGTCTTGGCTGATCTGAATCGGTGCCGCTTCGTCACGCCCCGAGGCAATCAGCGTCTTCGTCGCAGGTCGCTCCGGGGAAGGCTGGAATTTCTGATAGGCGGGCGTGAGTCCAAGCTCCTCGGGCTCAATCCAGATCTGCAGGAAATGGAGCGACTCGGTCGGGTGCGCATTCCATTCGCTGTGCCGGACGCCTGTGCCAGCGCGCATGCGCTGAAAAGCGCCGGGCTGGATCGTAGATCCGTTCCCCATGCTGTCCTTGTGTTCGAGAAGGCCGCTCAGTACGTAGCTGATGATTTCCATGTCTCGATGCGGATGCTCTGGGAAGCCCGCGCCGGGATCGATCCGGTCCTGATTGATGACACGCAGTGGGCCGACGCCCATCCGCTCAGGATTCTGGTACTCGCCAAAAGAGAAGGTGTGCTGGCTCTTGAGCCAGCCATGGTTAGCCTGACCGCGGCTGTGGCTGGAGATGACCTCGATCATAAGAAGCTCCTCTGATTTGGATTTCGACTCGTCCTGAATCCACGGCTTATTTCCGTAACCTAAGGTTCGGTGAGCGAGTGATAATGGATCTATTCTGGGAATGACTATTTCAATTTATGCAATAATCGACCCATGGATCGGATTCTCTCCATGCAGATTTTTGCGCGCGTCGCGCGGCTTTCGAGTTTCAGCGCAGCGGCGCGGGAGTTGCGCCTCTCCCCTGCCGCGGTGAGCCGACATGTGGCCCAGCTGGAGTCGCATCTCGGGGTCCGCTTGGTGGAGCGGACCACTCGGCGGGTGCGGCCGACGCAATGGGGGGAGCGATACCTCGCGCGCTGCGAACAAATCGTCGACGACCTAGAGGCGCTGGAATCCGAAGTCGGCTCGGGCGAGGGGGCGGCGGTTGGGACTTTGCGCGTCAGCGCGGGAGTCGCGCTGGGCGAGGAATATGTGGCGCCACTCTTGCCGGATTTCTTGGCGCGGCATCCGGCGCTCAACGTAGAGCTCGTCCTGAGCGACGAATACGTTGATCTGGTTGCGGGCGGAATTGATGTTGCGGTTCGGTCGGGGCCGCTTGACGACTCGACGCTGCGCTCGCGGAAGCTGGCCGAGACGGTCTCGTTATTGGTGGCGAGTCCCGACTTTCTCGCCGAGTCGGGAGCACCGGAGGATCTGGAAGCGCTGACTCAGTGGAGTGCGCTTTGCGATACAAATCGACGGGAACCGCTCTGGACTTTTCCGGGCGAGGAAGCGCCGATTCGAATTCGGCCGCGCTCTCGTCTTGCGATCAATCATCCGAAAGCGATCGCCGAGGCGGCGATGCAGGGGCTGGGCATAGCCCTCCTACCGCATTTCGCAGTCGCCGACGCCTTGACGGCGGGGCGCCTTGTGGAGGTGCTGCCGGCACGTGGTCGCACTCCGATCCCGATTCAGGCGATCTCGCCCGCCCACCGCGAGCAAACGCCCAAGGCCGAGCGCTTCGTGGAATTTCTCCTAGAACGGTTCCAGGTTCCACGGCCCTCACGTCTTCCCTGATCCGAGTGATTGTTCGGCTATGTTTGAGCGATGGCCACCGGACGCAGCCCTCGATCCGATCAAAACGAACGCCTCGAACTCGGCGTCGGTCAGCTGATCGCAGGGCTTAAAGGCCTCCTTACGCAGAAAGTCGGGCGAGTCTACGTCGTCGGCGAAATCAGCAATCTGCATTCCGCAGGTTCCGGCCATTCCTACTTCACTTTGAAAGATGAAGATGGGCAGATGCGCGCGGCGCTGTTTCGGGGCAACGCGGGGCGGCTGCGATTCGAGCTCGAAGAAGGTCTTGAGGTCGTCGCCGATTCCGAGGTTTCGATCTATGCCGCGCGGGGTGATCTGCAGCTCATCGTGCGCGGCCTCGAGCCGCGCGGCGTGGGCGCACTTCAGTTGGCTTTCGATCAGCTGCGCCGCCGCCTGGACGCCGCGGGTTATTTCGCCGAAGAACGAAAACGCGAGCTGCCCGCGTATCCGAGACGCATCGGCGTGGTGACTTCGCCGACCAGCGCAGCGGTGCGCGATGTTCTGAAAGTCGCGGGTCGCCGCTTTCCGCACACCCCGATTCTGATCGCGCCGACGCTTGTGCAGGGCGATGAAGCGCCCGAGCAGGTGGCCGCCGCGATCGAACGCGTGGCGCAAGTCGAAGATGTCGACGTGATTCTGGTCGTGCGCGGTGGTGGTTCGATCGAAGACCTTTGGGCCTTCAATACGGAAGTGGTGGCGCGCGCGATCTTTAATTGTCCGGTCCCGGTGATTGCGGGTATTGGGCACGAGACTGACCTGACGATCGCGGACCTGGTTGCGGACGTCCGCGCGCCGACGCCTTCAGCGGCGGCGATGGTGGCCTTGCCGGACCGCGAAGCGCTTTCGCGGCTGGTCGCGCGGGACACGCGCCGGCTGGTTTCAGCTATGGAAGGACGAACCGCGGGTCTCGCCGCGCGGATCGATCGTTTGCGCGCGGTGCTGCATGCGCGGAGCCCGCAGGCGCGGGTGGCGATGGCGCGGACGCGGGAGGCGAAGGCGCGGGCCGCTGCTGAGACGGCGATTCGGAGAAAAGTGGAACGAGCGCGTCGGCGTCTTGGCACTTCTGCGGCCGGGTTGGACGCCCTCAGTCCGCTGGCTGTGCTCGGTCGAGGGTACGCCCTGGCTCGCCGGAGCGCGGATGGCGGGATTCTTCGGGATGCGCGGGATGTTCAGCTCGGTGAGACTCTGGAGCTCCAGCTCGCGGCGGGACGAGTCGAGGCGGAGGTGACTCGGATCGATCTGGCTGACCCTGCGCCTTCGTCTGTGCCCACGGCCCCCCCCCCGCCCCCGCCTGCGGACGAAAGCTCCTGAATCCGATGGTTGCACCAAAAACCCTCGCTTTTCCGGGTAGTTCGAGCCCTCCCTTACGTTGACTCGACTTCGGCCGACCGTTAGCTTCCGGTCTCATGGCGAAGACTAAAAAGCCGACTCAGGCCGACCCCGATCCAGTATCGCTTTCCTTTGAGGGAGCGCTCGATCAGCTTGAGCAGACCGTTGCCCAGCTCGAAGAGGGGGAAATGCCCCTCGAAGCGGCCCTCGAGCTTTTCGAGTCCGGCGTCAAGCTGTCGAGGCAGTGTGGGGCGACGCTGGAGGCGGCCGAGAAGCGCATCGAAATTCTCGTGGCCGATCGGGCGGACGCGCTGGCGACCGAGCCCTTTGAGACGGATGACGATCTCGAAGAAGATGATTTCGATGATGAAGATGAGTGACTGAATCTTGGATGCAGACGCGTACATGGCCGAGCGCCTCCCACTGATCAACGCGGGACTTGAGGCGCGATTCGAGGCGGGCGAGATGCCCGAATCGCTTCGCGGAGCAATGCGCCATCTGCTCTTCCCGGGCGGGAAGAGGCTGCGTCCAGTTTTTTCGATCGCTGCAGCGGAAGCCGTGGGCGGCGCCGCGGAGTCGGCCCTGCCGATCGCGCTCGCCGTGGAGCTGGTTCATACCTATTCGCTCGTGCACGACGACCTGCCGTGCATGGACGATGATGACGAGCGGCGCGGACAGCCGACGGTGCACGTGGCCTTTGATGAGGCGACTGCGGTGCTCGCGGGCGATGCGCTGCTGACCGAGGCTTTCGGAGTCCTCGCGGAAGGCGCAGCGATGGCAGGCAACGCGCCGGCAGGTCTGCAGGCGATTGCTCTTCTTTCCCAAGCAGCGGGAGCGATGGGCCTTGTCGGCGGACAGATCGATGATCTCGCATTCGAGGCGGATCACGCTTCTGGGGGGTCGGAACGGGGCGCATCGGAATCGGGCGAATTCGCCGCATCGGGAACCGAGCAGGCTCGACTCGCGTCCATTCACGCTCGAAAGACGGCTGCGCTTTTTCAGGCGGCTATCGTCGGCGGAGCCCTTCTTGGCGGCGCGAGCGATCAGGAACAGGCCACGCTTGATGCGTTTAGCCGGGAGATTGGGATCGCTTTTCAAATCGCAGACGACGTGCTCGACGCTGACAGTGAAGAAGCCGCCAGTATTCTTCGCATACAGGGCGAAGGCGACGCGAAGCAAGGCGCCGAAGGACTGCTCGAGCAAGCACTCGAACGACTCGAAGGATGGGGAGAGCGGGCTGAGCCTCTGCGGGCGTTGGCGCGATTCGCGGTGAGGAGAAAACTATGAGCGAGGAAAATCTACTCCACGGGATCGATTGCCCTGCGGACCTGCGCAAGCTGCCTCGCGACAAGGTGGAGCAGGTGGCCAGCGAGATCCGGACGGAGATCCTAGACCGCGTTTCGCAAACCGGCGGGCATCTGGCTTCGAGCCTCGGCGCCGTCGAGCTGATTACCGCTTTGCACTACACCTTTAATACGCCGCAAGACCGCTTTGTGCTGGACGTTGGCCACCAGGGCTACCCGCATAAGATGCTCACGGGCCGCCGCGAAGACTTCGACACGATCGGTCAGCGCGGGGGCATGTCGAAATTCCTGCGCCGCTCTGAGTCGGAATACGATCATTTCGGTGCTGGGCATGCGGGGACGTCGATCTCGGCGGCGTTAGGCATGGCGCGCGCGAAGCTGCATAAGGGTGAAGACGGCGTCGTGATCGCCATGATTGGTGATGGCTCTATGACGGCGGGCATGGCGTTCGAGGCGCTGAACCATGCGGGTGATCTCGGCGAGCAGCGCTTGATCGTGATCCTGAACGACAACGAAATGTCGATCGACCCGAACGTGGGCGCGCTTTCGTCTTTCCTTTCGCGGAAGCTGTCGGCGCCGATGGTTCGGCGCATGAAGGGCTGGGCGCGCGAGTTCCTGTCCGGCATGCCCGGCGATATGCTGCATTGGGCGCGCAAGGCCGAAGAGTCGCTCAAGGTCTTCTTTTCACCGGGGCTTCTCTTTGAGGCACTTGGTTTTCGCTATGTCGGCCCAATTCAAGGGCATCGCATGGATGTCGTGCTCGAAACCTTCGAGAACGTGAAGGAGATGGTGGCCGACGGTTCGGGTCCTGTGTTGATTCATGCGATTACCGAGAAAGGGCATGGTTACGCCCCGGCCGAAGCCGATCCGCTCAAGTATCACGGGGTGGGACAGTTTAATGTGGCTTCGGGCGAGTTTGCGCCCAAGAAGAAGGCGCCGCCGACCTACACGAATATCTTCTCCGATACGCTGATCCGATTGGCGAAGGAAGACGATCGAATTGTCGCGATTACTGCGGCGATGGCTTCCGGGACAGGGCTTGATCGGTTCCAGCGTGCCTTCCCGAATAGATGTTATGACGTGGGCATCGCCGAACAGCACGCGGTCACTTTTGCGGCGGGTCTGGCGGCCGAGGGGATGAAGCCTGTTGCGGCGATCTACTCGACGTTTCTGCAGCGCGCCTACGATCAGGTTTTGCACGATGTGTGCTTGCAAAATCTGGACGTGACCTTTGCGCTGGACCGCGCAGGTCTGGTGGGCGCGGACGGCGCGACGCATCAAGGCCTCTTCGATTTCGCGTATATGCGCTCTCTGCCGAACGTGGTGGTGATGGCGCCGAAGGACGAGAACGAGCTCCAGCACCTCTTGGCGACAGCGATCGAGTATCCGGGCCCCGCAGCGATTCGCTTCCCGCGCGGCGCAGGGCTCGGGATTGCGCTGGACCCCGATGTGAAACCGATCCCGATAGGCGAAGCGGAGCTGCTTCGCGACGGTTCGGATGCGGTGATTCTTGCGATCGGCGCGACGACGCATCCTGCGCTCGAAGCCGCGGTGGAGTTGTCCTCGGACGGCATCTCGTGCGCGGTGCTGAATGCGCGTTTCGTGAAGCCCCTTGATCGCGATCGCATCCTCGATCTCGCCAGAAGATGTACTGTGTTAGTCACGGTCGAAGAGCATAGTGCGGCCGGCGGCTTCGGCAGCGCTGTACTCGAACTTCTCGCAGCTGAAGGAGTTTGGATGCCTGTGCGGACGCTCGGGATTCGGGATCAGCTCATCGAGCACGGCGAGTCGCTAGAGACCGTGGGGATCGGCCAGGCCGATATTCGCGCGGCAGTGAGCGACTTACTCGGGCAGGTCTCTTCCGGAGCCGCGTCTGCGCAATAGCGCGCCCCGTCTATTATGAAGGGCGCCTGAAGCGTGCATCAAGAGCGGGTGAGGGACGCATGAAGGCATCATGAAAGCGAAGGGCGAGCGACTCGACGAACGCGTGCTCCGTGAAGGTCTCGCGGAATCGCGCTCCGCGGCCCAGGCGCTGATCCTGGCGGGTCGCGTGCTCGTGAACGATGAGCCGCTCGATAAGTCTGGCGTCCGAGTCTCCGAGGACACCATCGTCCGTCTGAAAGGCGGCGCGCGCCGGTTCGTGTCTCGCGGCGGCGAAAAGCTAGCGGCCGCCCTCGACGATCTCGGGCTGGACCCTGCGGGCGCGGTCTGTTTCGATGTGGGCGCTTCGACGGGCGGATTCACCGATTGCCTTTTGCAGCGCGGCGCACCTCGTGTAGTCGCCATCGACGTGGGCCACAGTCAGATGCACTCTCGGCTCCGCCTCGACGAGCGGGTCGATGTGCGCGAGCGCGTGAATGCGCGCCATATGCAGGCCGAGGACTTCGAAGAGGATTTCGATCTCGTCGTTGTGGACGTCTCCTTTATCTCCCTCAAGCTGATTCTGCCGGCGATTGATGCCTGCGCTCCGGCTGCGGCTTTTCTGCTGCTGGTGAAGCCCCAATTTGAGGTGGGGCGGGACCATGTGGGGAAGGGGGGCGTCGTCCGAGACGACGCGCTCCGGGAGGGGGCTGCGGATGCGGTTGTGCTGGCTGCGGCCGAGTTCGGTCGCCAAGAACTAGGCCGAGTGGATAGTCAGGTGCCGGGCCCCAAGGGCAATCGAGAGATCTTTGTATGGATTTCGGCGCGTGCAGTCGAATAGGGTCTGAGCTGCTAGAATCATAGTTCGATTCACACCGGGAGAAGTCGCCATGATTGAAGTCACAACAGAAGCCGCCACGCAGATCCATTCCTTGTTGTCCGGCGACAGTAAACTGGAGACCCACGGCCTCCGCATGAAGGTGGTCGGGGGCGGCTGTTCTGGCCTCCAATATCAGCTCTCTTTCGATGACCTCGTTCGCGAGATCGACACGACCATCGAATTCGAGGGAGTGCGCGTGATCGTCGACGAGAAGAGTGCGCTCTACCTTGTGGGCTCGCGACTGAATTTCGTGGATACGCTTCAGGAATCGGGATTCAAGATCGAGAATCCGAATGCCTCCAATACGTGCGGCTGCGGTCAGTCTTTTGCCGCCTAATGATCGGCGGAATGATCGGCTCAGTCAGCTGCGTCATCGCGAAGCGTAATCGCGAAACGGTCATCGCAATCAGGTCAGCACGGTGATGCCGTGGCTATTTATCTAGATCATCACGCGACGACTCCACTCGATGAGCGCGTGCTCGAATCCATGCTGCCCTTCCTGCGCGAGGAGTTTGGGAACGCTGCGAGCCGAACCCATGCTTTCGGCTGGCGAGCGGAAGCGGCTGTCGATGCCGCTCGCGAGCAGTTGTCAGAAATGTTAGGCGCCTCGAGCCCGGGGGAAATCGTCTTCACGAGCGGCGCCACGGAGAGCAATAACCTCGCGATCCTCGGGCTCGCCGACGCCCAGCGCGAGCGCAAACATATCGTCACGGTTTGCACTGAACATCCGTCCGTACTCGATCCCTGTCGCGCCCTTCGCCGCCGGGGTTTCGAAGTCGACGAGCTCGCGGTCGATGCGAAAGGTCGTATCTCCGCGGAGCAGGTGGAGGCCGCGCTACGTGAAGACACCTTCTTGGTCAGCGTGATGGCCGCGAATAACGAGATCGGCGTGCTGCATCCTCTCGCCGAGATCGCCGGGGCCTGTCACGAGCGCGGCATCGCTTTTCACAGCGACGCTGCGCAGGCAGCGGGGAAGATTCCCTTGCATGCAGAGCGCGACGGGATTGATCTGCTCTCGGTATCGGGACACAAGATATATGGGCCGAAGGGGGTGGGGCTGCTCCGCGTCCGCAAGCGTGGTTCGCCGCGACTCAGGCTAGAGCCGCGACAATACGGGGGCGGTCATGAAGGGGGGCTGCGCTCAGGAACGCTTCCCGTTGCTTTGATTGTGGGCCTCGCTCGTGCCCTCGAACTCTGCCTTGAGGAGCGCGAGGCGGAGGCGGATCGCCTGGCCGGTCTCCGCGACCAGCTGCGGGCGCGTCTTGGGGCGGCGCTGCCCGGACGGATCCATGAGAATGGTGACCCGGAAGCGCGGCTGCCGGGCAATCTGAACCTTTCGTTCTCGGGGATCGACGGCGACAGACTGCTGGCCGATCTCGGTGGGCTCGCCGTTTCTTCGGGCTCCGCCTGCAGTTCTGCAAATCCGGAGCCGAGCCCCGTGCTCCTCGCGCTCGGCCAGACGCCGGAGCGGGCGAAGGCCTCTTTGCGCTTCGGTCTCGGACGAGGAAACACGGCGGCGGAGCTCGACTTCGTCGTCGAACGGGTTGTGGCGGCGGTCGCGGCGCAAGGCCAGTGACTCCCGCACGACCGTTCAGGGACGTCGTTCAGGGCTCGCTCTAAGCTCCGCGAGAGAGGCGTTTCAGGCGCCGCCATGCGGACAAAAGCCCCAGCGAAACCGGACATTTGGGGCTATAGTGCGGCCTCCGCGGCAAACCGCGACTCCCGGTCATCTGTTTGCAGCCGGACATTCTCTGCAGAGTCGAAGTTGAGCGCGCGACGCTTAAATCGAGAGCCAGAAGCCTGCGATGCATGCGCTCCCAGCCCGAGCATCGCGCCGCAGTAGGGGTCCGCAGAGGGGTCCGCAGAACGCCTGATCGAAAAACGACCTGAAACCGCCGGGCTCCCACGTCGGAGCACCTGCAAGTCTCGGCCAGAATGGGCCGAGGCCTCAAACCCCAGCAATAAAGGAGCTCTCCGTGAGCCAACCCAAATCCAAGAATCTCACCTGGCACGAAGGCCAGGTTAGCCGCGACGATCGCCAATCCCTCCTCGGCCAGCGCGGCTGCACCATCTGGCTCACGGGCCTCTCGGGCTCAGGCAAGTCTACGATCGCCGTGGCCGCCGAAAAGGCGCTGCGCGACCGCGGCCGCCTGACCTACATCCTCGATGGCGACAATATTCGAATGGGCCTGAACTCGAACCTCGGCTTTTCGCCCGAGGACCGCACGGAGAACATCCGGCGCATCGGTGAAGTTTCCAAGCTCTTCACGGACGCTGGCGTGATTGTCTTCTCATCGTTCATCTCGCCCTACCGAGCCGATCGCGACGCAGTCCGCGAGATCATGGGCGAGGGCGACTTCATCGAAGCCTGGGTCCAGGCCACGGTCGAGACCTGCGAAGGCCGCGACGTGAAGGGCCTCTACAAGAAGGCCCGCTCCGGCGAGATCCCGGAGTTCACGGGAATTTCCGCCCCGTACGAAGAGCCGTCGAAGGCCGAGCTCCTCCTGGATACGAACGGTCAGAGCGCGGACGAGTCGGTTGCTCAGCTGGTTGCGTACCTCGAAAAGACCGGTTATCTCGCTAACTAGATATCGCTGCTTGCGCGCTTCATACGCGCTTCTTACGCGCTTCTTAGCGACCGCAGCACTCCAGAACCGCCCCGAAATGGACGATGAGCAATCATGGTCCCGGGGCGGTTTTTCTTTGGGCAGCCTTCGCACAATGTAGGGTGAGAACCCCAGAGGCTCGGCCGGGGTCGCTTTTTGACAGAGGCGGCAGGGGTTGAGCTCTCTGACATTGTACATTCCGGGTCTATTGTTCTGGACACGCGCTTTCCAAGGGGGTTGGGTGAGCACAGCGATCGATACAGGAATCGGCGATCGGGCCGGCAGGCGACTGCCGCATTCGCCGTCAAGCATGGTCTTGAGGCGCGGGGCTCTGCTCGTTGCGCTCGGGTGCTTGCTCAGCGTGGCCTCAGGCTGTGCCTCCATGATGTCTGGCCTGGGAGCCGATTCCGGCGGAAAACTGCGACCGATTCCCTTGCGCGTCGAAAGGCCCGAAGCGCCTGCCGACTACGATGTCCTGGTGGCGGAGCGCGCCCAGGCCGAGGGCGATTTCGAGTTGGCTCGTGCGGCGTATCTGCGTGCGGCGCAGAAGGATCCGAACTCCGCCTTCATCCATGAACACCTCGCGCGTCTCGCTTGGCAGCTCGACGATGTCGATGGGGCCGTCCGAGAAGCGGAGCGCGCCTTCGAACTCGAGCCGGAATCGACGCGTAGCCGCCTCTTCCTGGGGCGCCTTTACCGCTTGCGCCGAGACTTCGACGGGCTCAACCGCGTGCTGCGCGACGCGGACGGCAAGCCGCTCGATGCGGATTCGATGTTTGCGCTCTACCAAGTCGCGCTTGAACAGCAGAACTTTCCGGAAGCCGAGAGTCTCGCCCAGCAGCTTGAGGCCGAGGAGCCTGACCAGCTCCGCGGCACCCTCGCGCTCGCTGCGGTCTATGAACAGCAGAAAGATTATGACGCAGCGGAGGACGTCGTCCGACGTGGGCTTGTGGCATTCCCCGATCATTTTCTGCTCTCCATGCGCCTTGCGCAGATCGAACGAACGCGCGGCAACCGCGCGGGAGAAGTCGCCGTCTATCGGCAGATCCTTGAAAGCCATCCCGATCATTACGGCATCCTGCAGCGCCTCGGTCAAACTCTGGCCGACGGCAATGAGGTCGACGCCGCAATTGAAACGTTTCAGCGCATCGTTGAGGTCTATCCCGACGACGTGAATTCCCTGCGTCGCCTGGCGTCCCTCGAGTTCTCGGCGGGACGCTATGAGTCGGCGGCGCGGCGGCTTGAGGCGGTGCTTGACCGGGATCCGAATCAGTCAGAGCTGGCTTTCGCGTTAGGTCAGATTCGGAAAGCTTCGGGCAATACGCTGGGCGCCCTCGAGGCCTTCGGGCGCATCACGCCGAAAGACGCGAATTACCTAGATGCGCGGATTCAGATCGCTGCGATCCTGGAGAGCGAGGGGCGCGAGAACGAAGCGCTCGCGGAAATTGAACGCATGCGTGCGATCCGGCCGGATCGTCAGCTCGACTTTCACGCGGCGTCTCTGCGGGCGGGCAGCGGCGATCTCGCGGGTGCCAATGTGCTGCTCGAGAGCCTTTTGGACGGTTCTGAAGCCGATACCGATGTCTATTATCAAATCGGAATCTTGAATGGCACGCACGGCGAAACCGAAGATGCGATGCGCGCTATGCGCCGGGTTCTGGAAGCGGACCCGAATAACGCTAGTGCGCTCAATTACATCGGGTACTCCTGGGCCGAACGGGGCGAGAACCTGGACGAAGCGGAAGAGCTGATTCGCCGCGCGCTAGAGCTCTCACCCGGTGACGGATATATCACCGATAGTCTCGGCTGGGTGTATTACAAGATGGCCGAGTCTCTGTTTGCGGAGGCGCGACGCGATGAGGCGCTCCTTGTGCTCGAGCAGGCGCAGAATCACCTGATGCAGGCGGCCGAGCTGACCGGCGGGGACTCGGTTGTGTCCGAGCATCTCGGCGACGTATTCCTATTGCGCGGAGACAAGTCGGGTGCCCTCGGTCATTACGAGAATGCCGTGGAACTTGAGATGCGCGAGTCGGAACAGCCGGAGCTGATGGATAAGCTCGAGCAGCTTCGCCGCGACCTCGGTCGATCAGGCGGCAGGGCCGGCGAGGCTCCGTGAACCTGTCGACCCGCCGTCCGTTACGAGCGGCCCTGCCTAACAGCGCCCCGTTCCGTTCCTCTCGGATGCCAAATGTTGCCGGTGTCATTCTTATTGCGGCGATTCTGCTCATGATGGGCTGTACGACGCGGACGGGTCCGGTCGTGTTTGGCGCCGGAGCGGTCGAGTCGCGATTGGCGATTGATGACGCTCGAGCAGAGCGCGTGCTCGCGATTTATTACGATACGACGGAGGAGCGGCACGGCCTGCGCGGTTCGGCGCGTGTGGCGCTTTCGGGTCCAGATTTCAAGCTGAACCGGCCGCAAAACATTGCTGTGAAGCGGCCTGCCAATCTGCGCTTCGAGATCGTCGGTCTTTTTGATCAGCTCGCCGCGGTGCTCGCGACGGATGGCGATGAATACGGTTTCTACGAGGCGGGAGAATCCAAGATCGAGCGCGGTATTCTCACGCCCGGTCTGTTCTGGAATCTGGCGAAGATCGATCTCGATCCCGAAGAACTGGTGGGGATTCTTCTCGGGACGCCCTTACCAAGCCCGGGCATCGCTCGCGCCGCAGTTTGGCTCGAAGCAGCGGTTGCCGACGAGCGCGCGTCTCGCATCGCGATCGCTTTTGCTTGGCCTGAAAGCGAGGCAGGCGCTACCGACGCGACAGATGCGCTAGGTGCGGGCGGGGCGATGGGCGTGGACTGCGCCGCAGATTCGGCCCTCCTGGGTGCCGATCCCGCATGTTTTCTTTCGCCCGAGGCGATGGCGACGGGCGCGGAGATCTTCGTCTTTGATGAGGGCGCGCGTCTTGTCGAAATGCGTGCCGTGGATGCCAGTGGCCGACTCCGATACCGCGCTGAATATGAAGAGTACGAGCCGCTTGCTGCGAGTGCAGCCGCGGCCGAAGCGGCCATGACGCTCTTTCCCAATTGCGTGACGATCGAGTCGTCCGAGGCGGAATCCGTGGCCCGTTTCGAATGGAAGCGCGTCATGTTGGCCGATGACCTGTCCGATCAGCATTTTCGGATTCCAGAACGCGGCGGCCGACCTTCGGGCGGCTAGTCGAGGCGGGGCCGAGCGATTCTATGCCGGTCCTCGAAGAAAACAGGGAAATAGGGAGGGGTTAGATAGGTGCAGGGGGGGCATCAGAACGCTCAGCAAAGGCATCGGCTATTTCGGTCGGTCGTGGCCAGCTGCATGGTCGCGGCTGTGCTCAGCCTCGTTTCGTGTTCGAACGATCCCTACCCGCCGACGGAGCCCGGCGAAAAAATCCTCTACAGCTCGTTTATCGACTCGCCCCGCACCCTCGATCCAGCAAAGGCCTACTCCGTGTCGGCGCATGCGATCACGGGCGTCGTGTACGATACGTTGCTCACCTATCACTTCTTAGCACGACCGCTTGAGCTGATTCCGTCGCTTGCCGCGGCGCTGCCCGAAGTCACGACGCTCGATGACGGGCGACAAATATTCCGCTTCGAACTGCGCCCCGATCTGCTCTATCACGACGATCCCTGCTTTGAACTCGGTGGAGCAGGGCGGAGGACCCGTGAGATCGCCGCTTCGGATATTGCCTTTCAGCTGGCACGCGTGGCCGACCCCGAAGTGGCCAGTCCCGTGGTCGAACCCTTCTCAAATATCCAGGGTTTCTCCGAGTTCGGCGCCGCGCTCTCCGCGCGCCGCGAAGCGGATGCCGCGTTCACAGCACTCCCCGTTCATGAACAATACGAAGCGATCGGTGGCATCTCGGGGATCCGTGTTTCGTCTCAGCACGAGATCGAATTTGTGCTTGGGAAGGCCTATCCGCAGATCAAGTATTGGTTCGCGACCGAGTTTTCTTCGCCGGTTCCTTGGGAGGCAATCGCCTACTACGACGGCAAGGAAGGCCGCGCGCGCTTCGATGATCATCCGGTGGGCGCCGGGCCCTATCAGCTGACGGTGTACAATAAACAGGCGCGGATGGTGCTAGAACGTTCCGCGAATTGGTACGGTGCACGCCATCCCGAGTGGAAGGCGCCTGCGGCGACCTATCCTACGGAAGGCGACGAAGAGGATCGGCTCGCGGGTCGCCTCGAAGATGCAGGCAAGCCCTTGCCCTTTATTGACCGCATCGAGATCCACCGCGAAAAAGAAGGCATCCCGCGCTTCAACAAGTTCTTGCAGGGCTACTACGACTCTTCGGGCATCGTGAAGGAAAGCTTCGACGCGGTCGTTCAGGAAGGTACGTTGTCTCCTGATATGAAGGCGAAAGGCATTTCGCTCGGGCGCTCCGTCTCTCCTGGCGTGTTCTATCTCGGGTTTAACATGGAAGACCCCGTGCTCGGTCGGCCCGGCGGCGCGCGGAGTCGGAAGCTGCGACACGCTATGAGTCTGGTGATCGACTCCGACGAATACCTGCGCATTTTTGCAAACGGTCGCGGGCTTCCCGCGCAGTCGCCCATCCCGCCCGATATTTACGGATACGATCCGGAATATCGAAATCCCTATCGGCAAGTGGATGTCGAGCGCGCTCGGAAGATCATGGTCGAGGCGGGGTACCCGGGCGGGGTCGATCCGGAGACGGGCGAGGCGCTGCGGCTGACGTTCAGTTCCTATAACACGTCGACGGCTGGACTCGTGCAGTACACGTTCTACACATCGGCATGGCGGCAGCTCGGTATCGACGTCCAGATCGAGGCGACGAACTACAACCAGTTTCAAGCGAAGATGCGTCGCGGTTCCTATCAGCTCTTCGAGTGGGGATGGGGAGCGGATTATCCCGACCCCGAGAACTTTTTCTTCTTGTTATGGTCCGAGATGGGTAACAACGAACACGGCGGCCCGAACTCGACGAACTTCTCGGATCCCCGATTCGACGAACTCTTCCTCTCGATGAAAGCCCGCGAGAACGGGCCCCAGCGCGCCGCGGAGATCAAGGAGATGCTCGATATCCTTGAACGCGAGCGCCCCTGGATCGAGATTTTCCACCGCGAGGATTACGCGCTCTACCAAGATTGGCTCAAGAACGTGAAGCCGATGGGTCTTTCGGTTCCGACCTATCAATATCGCAATATCGACCCTGAGCTTCGCGCCGCGCGCCGCACGGAATGGAATGAGCCGATTCTTTGGCCTGCCTATCTGCTCTTGGTCGCGGCCGTCTTGATCGTGATCCCCGGCGTTCTGACCTACCTGAAGGAGCGGCAGTAAATGGGAGCCTATGTCTTACGCCGATTGGTCTACGGAGTGGGCGTCGTATTAGGCGTGCTCTTCCTTCTTTTCGTGCTCTTCTTTACGGTGACGGAGCCGGAAGATATCGCGCGGAAGGCACTGGGCGAGAAGGCGTCGCCGGAAGTGATCCAGGCCTGGACAAAGAACCACGGTTATGACCGCCCGCTTTGGCCTTGGCAGGACTGGGACGACAATCTTCTCTTTGACCACTACGAACGGATGCTGACCTTCGACTTCGGGCTCAGCGACGCAGATGATTCGCCGATCATGGAGCGCATTCGGGAGGGCATGGGGCCGAGTCTCGCTTTGACCGTGCCGCTCTTGATCCTGGGTCTGCTCGCGTCGATTCCGCTGTCTCTGCTCGTCGCGTTCTTCCGTGAGACCTATATCGATCGGATGGGCGTCTTTATCTGCGTGCTTGCTATGAGTGTGTCGGCGCTTCTTACATCATTGGTGCGCAGTTTTTGATTGGCAAGGTGCTCCGCTGGTACCCGATTTCGGGCTTTGATATGGACCTTCTCTTGCTACCGCGCTTTCTGGCCTTGCCCGTCATGGTGGGTTTAATGAGCGGGATCGGTGGCGACGTGCGGTTTTATCGCACGGTATTCCTGGAAGAAAGTAGCCGCGATTTCGTCCGGACCGCGCGGGCCAAGGGGGCCAGCGAGTCGAGGATTATGACACGGCACGTACTGCGGAATGCGATGATTCCAATTCTGACGCATGTCGTGATGGCAATTCCGTTTCTGTTTACGGGATCGATTTTGCTGGAATCGTTCTTCGGGATCCCCGGACTCGGATCGCTCACGGTGGATGCGATCCAGGCGAACGATTTCTCGACGCTGCGGACGATGGTGTACATTGGTTCGCTGCTCTTCATTTTCGGGCAAGTGGCAACGGACCTTTCGTATGGACTGGTTGATCCGCGGGTGCGTTTCGAATGATGGGGCTCGAGCCGTTTATCGTTTCGAATATCGGGACACTGCTTCTGGTCCTGGGCACTTTCGGCCTCACGCGCGTTGTCCGCGCGAATAGACTCTGGTCGCAAGCGGCGGCGGAGCTTTGGCAGCGACGACGAGGTGCAATCGTCGTGATCGGCTTCTACTTCACGGTCGCTCTCCTTGACTCCGTTGCCTGGAAAGGCGGCATACCGGAGGACGCGGTGGGTGTGCTGCCGAACGAGCCGCTCTCGGTCATCGATCGTCTCTTCGTTAATACGAAGGAGGCGAGTTATTCGGCGCCGCTCGCCTCGCACGAATTTTACGGTGGGAAGGCGCTTCGGCGGCCCGGCACACACCTCTTGGGGACGGATATTCTCGGGCGCGATGTGCTGTACCTGACGCTGAAGGGCGCGCGGGTGGCCCTCTTGATTGGCGGCCTTACAAGCCTGATCGCGATTCCACTCGCCTTGCTCTTTGGGGTCGGGGCGGGCTATTTCGGCGGTCGCTTCGACGATTTCGTTTTCTTTTTGATCTCGACCTTGGCGTCGATGCCCGGCTTGCTCCTGCTGATTGCTTTGATCATGGTGATGGGGCGGGGCACGCTTTCGGTGTGTATCGCGCTCGGCATAACAAGCTGGACAGGGTTCTGCCGCATGTCGAGAGCGGAGACTCTGAAGCTGCGAGAGCTGGATTATGTGGTGGCGGCGCGGGCGCTCGGTGTCTCGGAGCCGCGCATCGTGTTTCGTCATATCCTGCCCAACTTGGCGCATCTCATCGTGATTACGTTCGTGCTGATGTTCTCGGGATTGGTCCTGTCCGAGGCTGTGCTTTCCTGGCTCGGGATCGGGGTGGACGGTTCGTGGGGGCAGATGATTGATGGCGCGCGGAACGAGCTTTCTCGGGAGCCCGTCGTTTGGTGGAATATCGGCGCAGCGGGCTTTGCGCTTTTCTCCTTGATCCTCGCCGTGAACGCGGTCGGGGACGCGGTGCGGGATGTTCTTGATCCGCGCACGCTGCGGGATTCGTGATGGGCGCCTTGCTTCAAGTCCGAAATCTGCGGACGGCCTTTCCCTCGGCGAACGGGCCCCTGCCTGTCGTTGATGATGTGTCCTTTGATGTATCCCGCGGCGAGGTGTTGGCGCTGGTGGGCGAGTCGGGGTCAGGGAAGTCGATGACGGCCTTCTCGGCTTTGCGCTTGGTGCCGAAGCCAGGCCGAGTCGTTTCGGGGCAGGTGCTGCTGGACGGAGTAGATCTGTTAGGTCTTTCGGTCGGCGAGATGCGCAAGGTGCGCGGCGCACGGATCGCGATGATTTTTCAGGAGCCGATGACCTGCCTGAATCCGGTTGTGCCTGTGGGCAGCCAGGTGATCGAGGCGATTCAGCTGCATGAAGATGTGTCGAACGCGGATGCGCGCGCGCGGACGCGGGAGCTCTTTGCGGAGGTGGGGATTCCAGATCCCGATGCGCGGCTCGATGCCTATCCTCATCAGCTCTCTGGTGGACTGAAACAGAGAGTCATGATCGCGATGGCGCTTTCGACCCGGCCAGAGATGCTGATCGCCGATGAACCGACGACGGCGCTCGATGTGACGGTGCAGGCGCAGATCCTGGCGCTGCTTCGTGACCTTCAGAAAGAACGCAATGCGGCGATCTTGCTGATTACGCACGATCTGGGGATTGTGAATGAACTCGCGGACCGCGTGGCTGTGATGTACGCGGGAAAGCTGGTCGAGGTGGCGGATCGTGAGACGCTGCTGACGAATCCTTTGCATCCCTATACGCAGGGGCTCTTGCGCTCAATCCCGGCGCTCTCGCCCCCGGGTCAGCCTCTGCCCGAGATCCCGGGTGTCGTGCCGCCGCCGGCGGAATGGCCGAAAGGGTGTCGCTTCTCGACGCGCTGCGACATGTGTTTCGAGCCCTGTGCGGATACGTTTCCGACTGAGTTGGCGTCGGATACGGGGCGACGGGTTTGGTGTCATCACGTCGAGCTGAACGGCGGCGCGACGGATATGCGTCCGCGCTCGGATTCTCGTATGGCCGAGCGCGCGGGGCCGAGCGTCGGTCGCGGCGGAGAGGAGGGCGCATGAGCACGTCATCCGAGAGCCTGCTGCGCGTAAGCAACCTAACGACCTGGTATCCGATCAAGCAGGGGCTCCTGCGTCGGACAACGGGATTCGTGCAGGCTGCGACGGACGTGTCTTTCGAAATCGCGCCCGGTCGGACCTTGGCGCTGGTCGGCGAATCGGGCTGCGGCAAGAGCACAGTCGGTCGCTCGGTGCTGCGTCTCGAATCGCCCCAGCAGGGGCAGGTGCATTTCGAGGGGGATGACCTACTCACGCTTCCGGTCGATGAAATGATCGCCGCCCGGCAACGCATCCAAATCATTTTTCAGGACCCGATGGCTTCGCTCGATCCGCGCATGCGGGTCCGCGATCAGATCGCCGAGGGCATGAAATCGTTCGGGATTGGCGAGAATGCGGAGGATCGAAAGGAGCGCGTCGCGAATTTACTGAAGCGCGTTCAGCTCGATCCCGCCGCGATGGATCGCTATCCGCACGAGTTCTCCGGCGGTCAGCGCCAGCGCATTTGTATCGCTCGCGCCCTCGCCGTCGAACCGCGTCTCATCGTCTGCGACGAATCGGTCTCGGCGCTCGATGTTTCGATTCAGGCCCAGATCCTCAACCTCTTGCGCGAGCTTCAAGAGGAGATGGGGCTTTCCTATTTATTCATCACCCATGACCTTTCGGTCGTGCGTTATCTCGCGCACGACGTGGCGGTGATGTACCTCGGCAAGATCGTGGAGCAGGGACCGACCGAGCGAATCTTCGAGTCGCCTGCCCATCCTTACACGAAAGCTTTGTTGTCCGCGATTCCGTCGATCGATCCCGCACGGCGAGGCGCTGCGCCGCCGGTTCTTGGGGATGTGCCGTCGCCGAGCGACCCGCCCAAGGGCTGCCATTTCCATCCGCGTTGCTCGGAGGTGATGGATCGATGCCGCGTGGATGCCCCTCCTGTCGTGACCCTTCCGGAGGGTGAGAGTCGCTGTTTCCTCTCGGAAGAGGGCAGCTGATCTCGGCCTGCGGAGGCGCCTTACCCTCTCCTCGGAGCTTTCTGACTTCATCAAGACCTCTGAGAAGCTGCTCAGGCCCTCCTGAAGCCCGATTCTGCTCCTGGCCTGCGCCTATTTCTCAGGTTGCTGGACCCGCGGGACGAAGAAGGGCCCATGAGCGGAACTGCGTCCTCGGAGCCCAAACTCAAAGTTGGTGAGATCCTTGTTCGCGCGGGCGTGATCGACGATCTGCAGCTTCGGGCAGCGCTCGGGGAGCAGGCGCGTTGGGGTAGTCGCCTGGGCATGACTCTGATCAAAATGGGGATGGTCGAGGAAGGGCATTTGATTCGAGCGCTCGCACAGCAGCTCGGTCTTCCTGTGGCCACGCTTTCCGGGAAGAAGATTTCCGACGAAGTGCTCGCACTTGTGCCGGCTCGTGTCGCCACCGAGCACAGCGTCGTGCCGCTCTTCACGAAAAAAGGGGAGCATTGCGACCAGCTCTTTCTTGGCATGGAGGATCCTTCGAACCTCGACGTGCTCGACGATCTGACCTTTCGCACGGGCCTGGAAGTCTATCCCGTGATGGTCGGCCCGACGGATCTCCGCGCGGCCCTCGATCGCTATTACCGGCGGACGCCATCGCCCGATTTCAGCGCAGGCCCTCTGCCGCTTGACCTCGATATGCCCTTTGACGAAGATCGTGAAGATCCACTCGCGGAGACCATCGGCGAGATGAACCTGCGAAGCATCGAAGGCGATCCCGTCGACGAGTCTTCGAGTCGGGTCGCGATGGCGCCGCTTCGCCCACCCGGGGCCACGATGCCGATTGCCGTTCAGAATATTGTGGTGAGCGCAGATCTGCCGCCGCAAGCGCCGGCCCGGAGCATCGTGACGACAATCCCCGATGCGCTGCTCAACAAGATTTCGGATGCAGTGAGCGAAACCGAGCGCACTCGGATCGTCGCCAAGGCCGTGACCCATCTGCTCATCGAAAAGGGCATTCTCACCCTCGAAGAAGTGCGGGAACGAATCGATAAACTCAAGGCGGAGCTCGAGGAATAGGCGAACTTGCGCCGAAACTTGACAGCAGACAAAGCGAGCGCGACTCTGCCGCGCCATTCAAACCCGCCGAGGATCGGTCGCAGCAACGCGTCGCGTTGGCGGAAGGAGAACGGATATGCGTCTCGAATACGGATTCTCGATCGAAGATTGCGAAGTCCCGCGTTTCGCGGTTGAGGCAGTCGAAGGGATCGGTAAGCTGTTCACGCTTTCGACTCTCGTCCTGAATGTGATGGCGACCAAGGACAAGGTCGAGCTCGTCTTTCACGGGCTGAACCCGGACGATCCGGATCGGAAAATTCAAGCATTTCTCGAGATCATACGCAGCGCCCCAGGCGAATGCGGCCTGCTGTTCCAGGCGGGCGCGGCCGGTCAAGTGCCAGGCTCCTCGAGCTCGTTCCAATGGCTTACGGTGACTAAAGCCTAAGGAAGCCTAGGCCGCGAATTCACCTGGCGGTGGAGCCGGCAGCAAGCGGCACTGAGAGGGCTTAGCGAAGTGCTGAGGGCCCGGCTTTAGCGCCGAGAGTCCGTCAAGCAGGCGCAGTCTTCTCCTCGCCACCGATGCTGCCGTGCGAGGCTTGCCTCCGCGATTTCGCGAAGCATATCCTTTCGCCGCCCCTGCGCGCCGGCCGAATCCGAGCCGCTCTCTCCGTCGGCGTACGCTATCTGTTCTTCATAGGCATCGAAGGCTGCGAGGCGCGCATCGATGCGGAAATAGGCGTCGGGTAGGGAGGCACCGATCTGCGACCAGAGCCGAATCCGGTCTCTTCGCCTAACGTGATCGGGCCCTGTGAGGTCCTCGAGATCGATCCACGCAAAGTGCCACTCGCCCTCACTTTGATGCACGCGCACGTTATTCCCTTTGGCGTCGCGATGTGACAGGCCGAGCGCGTGCCCTTCTGCGAGCCATCGGCCGAAGGCGCGACCCAGTCGCATTTGTGCCTCGCCGGGGGGAAGGCGAAGCGTGTCCATGTCCTGTTCTCCGTGACGTTCAAGGACCAACCAACTTCGAAGAGGCAGGGTGAAACGGCGCTCTTCGACGAACGCGAGAGGCGTTGCCGCGCGCTCTGCGAGTACAGCGATCGCTCGCGCTTTGTGGAATGCGCGGGCCGCCGGTGATCCGCGGAAGCGATCGGCGAGCGCGCGTCGCCAAGAGCCTGCCTCGGTCTGCTTAATCACGAGGGCGCCTTCTTCACCCCCGTCTCCGTCTTCTCCGTCGACGCTGAGGTTGAGGTTGAGATTGACGTCGAACAGGCGCACCCGGCCGCCTCGCCGCGTTTCGTTCGGGGGCTCTTCCAACTGCGCTTGCACATTTTTGAGTGCCAGGGCCAATGCTTCGTTCGGAAATCGCGAAGCGCGCAGACCGAGCCGCGAATCGACCTTGGCTTCGGCAGTGCGCCGTCCTACTGCGAGGACGCGCCGCGCGCGTCCGCGCACATAGTCCTTCAAGAAACGAGCGTAGGCGCGAGGGAAGGCATGGCCCACCTGGAGCTGTGCACGCAGGGCCGCGCGGGCGGCCGGGGCAAAGCCCGCGCGCAGGAGCGAGAGTTCCAGCCGCGCGAGATCGGTCAACCGCGTCGCCTCCCGTCGCGACCGTGTGGCACTCTGGACGTCGAGCAAGACGATCTGCTCCTTGTCCTTCCTAGGGCTCGGCAGAACCATCAGATTGCCCACATGCAGATCGCCGTGTCTGAAACCTTCCGCATAGAGCGCCGCAAGGCTTTCTCCGAGCGAAGCGAGTAACGCCTCCTGCATGGCCTCATCCGCGGTGGGAACGCAATCGAGTAGAGGGATGCCCTCTATGAAATCGCAGGCCACGACTTCGTCGCCGGAAGGCAGCCGACCCCACGCTCGCGGTGTCGGCACGGGCACGCCGAGCGCATGGAGTCGTCGGAGTGCATGCCATTCTCGCCGCCCAGACGATCGGAAAAGCCTTCGCTTAACACCTTCGCGCAGCGCGTGCACACCCGGCCGGAGATGATGGATTTTGAAGGCCAGCGAATGCGGGCCGGTTTCTGCGGCGGATGCGCTAGGCGAAGAAGAGGCGAGTGCTTTGAGGCCGATCTTGTAGACGCTGCGGCGAGGAGTGTGATGCAGTTTGTTTGTCCGACCCAGACCTTCTGCCAGGCAGAGATCGATCTCGTCCGTGATCGCGGAGTCGCCCGCGAGCCAGACGATGCGCCCTTCCACGCTCGGCCTCATGGCTCCGCGCGCCTCGCCATAATCGCCGCATATTCTTCACGCAGCGCATCAATATGGACATCCCACCCGAATGTCTTCGCGCGCTCGGCCAGGCGCGCCCCCCGAATCATTCGCTCGGCCGGATCGGCGAGGGAGGCGAGGGCATCTGCGATCAAGAACGCGTCGCCGGCCTCATCGATGAGGTTGAGATCCGGAGCCAGCCATTCGGCCGCGCCGTTTGTCGCGGTCGTAATGATGGGGAGCCCCGCGGCCGCGGCTTCGAGCGTCACGTTGGCGAAGGCATCGTAGCGCGTGGGCAGGATCATTCCGTCCGCTGCGGCGTAGACGGTTTCGAGATCTTTGCGGTTCCCGAGAAAGCGCAGCGCATGCGCGACGCCCAGCTTGGCCGCCTGGTCACGCCAGGGCTGCGGATCGTCTCGCCCTGCAATCCAGAGCTGTAGCCCCGGATCATTCAGACGGGCCAAAGCTTCAAGCATTTCGCCG
>JBDNFB010000150.1:0-33504 GCA_041690055.1 Myxococcota bacterium
GCATGGGGACGGGTAAGGATATCGGCCCGGCCGTCGTGTGGTTGGCTTCTAAAGAAGCTGAATGGGTGACGGGTCAGACCATTCATGTGAACGGCGGCGGGCTCACGACCTAGTTAGGCGGGCGCCGACGCTCCTGTTTCCGTCGGCGCCCCTGCCCCCCCTGCCCCCCCTGCCCGCCGGCGCTAGGGCGTTGTGCCTCCCCCGTTGATGACCAGCGAGTGTCCTGTAACCCAGCCCGCTTCTTCGGAGGCGAGGTAGCTGACGCCGGCCGCGACATCTTGGGCAGTCCCTATGCGGCCGGTCCAGTAGGCTGCTCCCGCGTTGCGCCCCTCAAGGAACTCGGCAGGGACGGTATCAATTAGGCCGAGGACGACGGAGTTGGCAGTGACGCCTTTCGGACCGAGCTCCCGGGCGATCGTGCGCATGAACCCTTCGATCCCTGCTTTTGCGGCGCCGTAGATGGATGATCCGTAGTTGCCGACGCGCCCCGCATCGGAGGAGACGGAAACGATGCGCCCGTAACCCCGCTCGCTCATGCCGGGTGTCACGAGATGGGTGCAGTTGAAGGTGCCCTTGAGATTCATATCCATGATCGGATCCCAAACGTTGCGGGGCGTTTTGAGGAAGGGCGTGGGGAACATTTGGTTGGGGACGCCGCCGGCGTTGTTGACGAGAATGTCGATGCCGCCCAGATCGGCCTCGGCGGGGCGGATCGCGGTTTCTGCCGCTTCGTAGTTCGTCGTGTCGAAGCTGCATGCACGGGCCTCGCCTCCCGTCTCGCGAATTTCCGCTGCGACCGCTTCGGCGTTCTCCGAGTGGAGATCATTGACGGCGACGCGGGCGCCCAGGCGAGCGAACGTGCGCGCGACTTCAGCGCCAATCCCTTTTCCTGCGCCGGTGACAAGTGCGACACGACCTTCAAGCCTAAACATGAGTCTGGATCTCCCGTAGTTCTGATCGGAGACCCCATTCTAAGTGAGGCGTCCGTGCGCGCCCAGGGCTAGCATCCTTTTGTATGTCTACGTCTATTTCGATGTCAGAGCCCATGCCCGCCGTCAGTCTGGCCGCCGTTCCCAGTCGCCGCGTGAAAACCGTCGCTTTCGCCAAAGAAATCGAGCGTAGAAACTACGCAGGGATCTACTGCCCAAGCTTGGGTGATGCTATGGGCTTATGTCAGTCCTTGGCGTATGAGACCGAGCGCATTCCTTTCGGCACGAGCATCGTCAATCTCCATACGCGCCATGCTGTGGACTACGCGCAGTCGGCCTCGTATCTGCACGAAATCTCTGGAGGCCGCTTCCGATTCGGCGTGGGGGTGAGTCATGGCCCTATGCTGAAGCCGCTTGGCCTGGGAGCGGGGAAGCCGCTTGCGGATGCACGGCGCTTTGTTGCGGAATGGCGCGGCGCGAAAAGGGTGGGGGATCTTCCTCCGCTGATCATGGCGGGGCTTCGCCAGAAAATGGTTTCGCTTGCCGCGGAAATCTCGGAGGGCGTGGTTTTTGCGAACGTGGCCCGGTCCTATGTACCGACGACGCTTCAGGCTTTGGGGGCCACTGCGTCTCCTGACTTCTTCGTGGGGGACATGATTCCCACGTGTATTAGCGACGATGTAGAAGCGGCGAAGGCCGTCAATCGGAAGACTCTGATCTTCTACTGCACGCTTCCGAATTACCGGAATTATTGGAAGGAAGCGGGCTACGTCGAGGAGATGGAAGCCATCGAAAAGGTCGTCGACGCGGGCGACCTCTCGCAGATTCCTGCGCGTATGTCCGACCGATGGCTCGCGGACGTCACTTTGTTTGGACCGCCCGAGAAGATTCGAGAAGGCGTTGCGGCCTGGCGCGAAGCTGGAGTGACGACGCCGATTCTGGTGCCCTCGTCGACGGCGGGCGGACAGTTCAAGGCCTTCGAGGAGCTGTTCGCGGTTTTCGGATAGCATGATCACCCACGTTGAATGAAGGTCTCGTACAACGCGCCCGTATTACGCGTGCTGATCACGAAGCACGCAAGCACGAGGCAGTAAGGAAGACGACGCATGGCCGATGAAATTCTGACCGAGAAGCAGGGACGGATCCTGCTGATTACGCTCAACCGACCGAAAGCGAAGAACGCCGTCAATGCGGCATTGGCGGATGCGCTCGTTGAGACAATCTCGGAATTCGATCAGGACGATGATTTGACGGCCGCCGTTCTCACTGGCGCCGATGGCGGCTTCAGTGCGGGGATGGATCTAAAAGCCTTCGCGAGCGAGGGCTCGCCCAAAAACTTCTCCGTCTTCTTGCAGAGCGGAAGCCGCAAGCCGTTGATTGCGGCCATTGAGGGGTTTGCTCTTGCGGGTGGTCTCGAGATTGCACTGACCTGCGACCTGCTCGTGGCGGCGCGCGGCGTGAAGCTGGGCATCCCTGAAGTGAAGCGGGGACTCTTGGCGGCAGGCGGCGGACTCTTTCGGCTGACGAATCGGATTCCGTACGGCAAGGCGATGGAACTCGCGTTGACCGGCAATCCGATGTCCGCGGAAGAGGCGCTTGAATTCGGCTTGGTCAATCGTCTAGCCGATCCGGGCAAGGCGGTCGAAGTCGCGATGCAGTTGGCGGAAGAAATTGCGGTGAATGCGCCGCTTTCGGTCGCGGGCAGCAAGCAGGTGATCCAGCAGTCGGTCGGTACATCAGACGAAGAAGGCTGGAAGGTCCAGGCGGGACTCCTCGGAAAGATCTTCAAGAGCGAAGATGCGATGGAAGGGGCGAAGGCCTTCGCCGAGAAGCGCATGCCCGAGTGGAAAGGCCGCTAACGTCGCGATCGCCGCTATCGCCGCTTGGGTGACGAGTGGCTAGGGTTTGGGCGGCGCGGACTGATGCTGCGCTGCTCCTTGAAGCATCCACGGATCACACTAGAGCTCAATCAATTTCAACTCGATCGTCGCTCCTACACGAAACGGACGACGCGAACGAAAGGAATCTTCCGATGCCGGGCAGCGTCCACTATGAAGTGTCTGACCATATCGCCACGATCACCCTTGATAATCCGAAAGCGCGGAATGCTTTTGACTACGAGATGAGTCAGGAGCTCCGCCGACTCTGGGGGCAGATCCAGAACGACCCCGACGTCCGCTGCGCGATCGTGACGGGGGAAGGCGAGAAGGCTTTTTGTACAGGCTGGGACATTTCGTCGACGGCTTCTGGTGACAGCCAAAAATTCGCCAAGATCAAGCGCCGTGACGCGCCCTATAGCCAAATCACGGCTGTGCAGAATCGATGTTGGACGCCCGTGATCACGGCAGTGAACGGCATCTGCAACGGCGGCGGATTGCACTTTCTCGCAGATACGGACATCGCGATCGCTTCTTCGAGCGCGACGTTCTTCGACACCCATTGTCAGAACGGTCTGGCGGCAGTCATCGAAATGGTCGGGCTCGCGAAGCGGATTCCTCTCGACGCCGTGTTTCGGTTGACGTACCTCGGTTCGGTCGAGCGCATGCCGGCGGAAGACGCGCTGCGTATTGGATTGATCGGCGAGATTGTTCCGCCCGAGAAGCTGATGGAGCGGGCGCGAGAGATCGCGGAGATCGTTTGCCGCTGGTCGCCGACGGCCTTGGCGCGTTCGAAGCGCGCCATCTGGGAGAGTCTTGACCACGGCCTCGAGTCGGGGCTGGATGCGGCCTATCGCCAGATTGAGTTGCATGCCGATCATCCGGATCAGATCGAGGGACCGACGGCCTTCTTTGAAAAGCGCTCTGCGAACTGGGTGGAGTTTTCAGGGGATGACGAGTAGGGCAGACCTCGGGTTCGGTCTGCGTTTCGATCTGCTTCTCGGCCCGGGTCTCGATTTGGATCTGAGCCTCGAGTGCCCGCCCAGTCGTGAAGCGGCTGGGCGGCGCTTGCCCTGATCTGCGGCTACGAGTTCGGCGTGATCCAGTCGCGGATGAAGCGAGTCTGCGGGCGATGCCAAGCGAGATGTTGGGCGCGCCATGATTCGAATTCTCCGAGTTCGAGCCAGTCCGGCTGCGGCCAACCCCGTTCGCGGAAATGAAACCAGACATACTCCTCGAGGAAATTCGCTTCTTCAACGCGGAGCAGGAGATCGAGGTATTCGTCTCTTTCGGCTTCCGCCGAGACTGAAGAGGGCGCGGGGGACTGCGTTGGTGACTGCATTGGTACCTGCGTAGGCGAGGGAGTAGGCAAAGGCTTAGGCGAAGAGCCGACCGCATTGCGTGTCGCCCACCGCTTTACGAGCACTTCGCGTGGGCGAAGCTCGCATTTGAAAGAGCTGTTTTCCGACGGGAGATCACCGCCGATCTGGAGTTGGCAGGTGGCTCTTGGAGAGGCTGTAGGCGATCCAGCTTTGAACAACGGGACTCTGGTTCATCGCCGCGCTGGCGGGGACATGAAACTGAGTACCGCGACCCCCGCCGCCAAAAACGTAGACCTGAACGCCGCATCCCAGAGAGAGAAAGAGGCTGAATACGAAGGCCACAAGAGCGAGCCGGACGAGGAGGTTATGCCTACGGGGACGGCGGGCCTGGGGCGAGCGGGATGAGTCGCAGGAGCGGGACATCGCGAAACCTCATAAGCGCTTATTGTGTGCCACTTGAAAGTACGAGGTGGAGCTTGCTTGTACGAGCTTCGGGTGACTGTGGTAGATTGCTCTGGACATCCGCAGGGCGATAAAAAGGAAGAGGCATACACGATGGCGACAGCACTCAACGAACCGGCCTTGGAAGTGATGCGGATTTCAGGCTCCCTGGGAGCCGAAGTGCATGGAATGGATCTGTCTGGGGCTGGCTCCGCAGAAGCGGACCGGATCCGTGACCTCCTCATGGAGCATCAGGTCCTGTTCTTCCCGAACCAGACCATCTCGCCGGATGAACACATCGCGTTCGGTCGACTCTTTGGCGAGTTGGAATCCCATCCAAACCTCGCGCTCGACGCCGAGCGCCCGGAATTTTTCGAACTCCGCGCAAACGGCGGATCCGGGGGCATCGCGGACGAGTGGCATAGCGATCTCACCTGCCAGGCGTCGCCGTCCGTAATGGCGATTTTGCACATGACGAAATGTCCGGTGGTAGGCGGGGACACGCTCTGGTCGAATCAGTACAAAGCCTACGAAGAGCTTTCTCCGCCGATGAAGGATTTCTGCGAAGGACTCACGGCGCTCCATGACGCGAGCCCCCATGGCTCGCCCGAGCGCAAAGCAATTCATCCAGTTGTCCGAGTTCATCCGGTGACCGGCCGCAAATCACTTTTCGTGAACGAACACTTTACGCGGCGCATCGTTGAACTCAGTTACGACGAGAGTGATGCGCTCCTTCGACATCTCACACGTTGGGCGGCGAGTACCCGCTTCACTGTGCGCTACCGCTGGAGTCAGGGGACGGTGGCGATTTGGGACAATCGCTGCACCCAGCATCATGTCTTGAATGATTTCGAGGGCGAGCGCGTGATTCAGCGCGTGACCGTGATGGGCGACCAGCCCGAGGCAGCACGTGCTTCTGAGTGGCAGCCCTTCCATTCGGCCTTCCAGGCATCGACCTGGCGCGATCAGCCCATGCGGAAGTTCATCGCCGAGCGCGACGCCTGAACGGCGCTTGGGCGACACGTGCGAAACACGAGGGTTAGGCATGGGGCAGGCGTGTTAGCTCTGGTTCGTTGACCAATCGCTGTGGACGAACTGCCCCGGGTCATCCGTTCGTTCGTATGTGTGACTGCCGAAATAGTCGCGTTGTGCTTGGATGAGGTTCGCGCTGCCCGAGGCCGTCGTGAGCGTGTCAAACCAGGCGAGGGACGTGGACAGGCCCGGAATTGGGAGGCCTGCTTCGGTCGCGGCGAGTACGACCTTTCGCCAGCTCGGTAATCGTTCAGCGAGTTCGCGCTGGAATCCCGGCGCGAGTGCGAGGACGCTGGGCATATTCTCCGTCGCCGAGAATGCGTCGCGCACGCGGTCAAGAAAGCCCGCGCGGATGATGCAGCCGGCCTTCCAGATGCGGGCGACTTCCGATAGATCTGTGCCGTAGTCGAATTCCTCGCTCGCCTGGGCGAGCAGGTCGAAGCCCTGAGAATAACTCGCGATTTTTGAAGCGTAGAGGGCGGCGCGTACGTCCTCGGCTGTGAGCGCGCCGAGTGCGGGGAGCGACTTGCGGTCGACGACGGGTTTTGCCGAGGCGAAGGCGGCTTCGGCCTCGACTCGCCGATCGCGTCCTGCGCTCAGAACGCGGGCATCGACGGCGGCACTGAGCGTGGGGACCGCAACTCCGAGATCGAGGGCGACCTTGACAGTCCATCGCCCGGTTCCTTTTTGGCCCGCGCGGTCGAGGACCGAATCGAGAAGGAGTGCTTCTGGGTGTTCAGGGTCGCCTTTTCGGAATATGTCTGATGTTATGGCGATCAAGTAGCTTTCGAGTTCAGCCTCGTTCCAGGCCGAAAACGAATCCGCCACTTCCTCGGGCTCGAACCCGAGGCCGCGGCGCAAAAGAACGGCCGCCTCAGCGATCAGCTGCATGTCTCCGTACTCGATTCCGTTATGCACCATCTTGACGAAATGCCCCGCGGAGCCTCGGCCGCAGTAAGTGACACAGGGGCCCGAGTCGGACACGGCCGAGATGGATTCGAGGACCGGGCGCAGTCGCTCCCAAGCCTCGAGCGTTCCGCCGGGCATCATCGAAGGGCCGCGGAGTGCACCTTCGCTGCCCCCAGAAATGCCCATGCCGACGAATAGCCAGGGCGAGGTGTCGGCCCGAGCGCTCCGCCTATCTGTATCCGTGAAGAGAGAGTTGCCCGCGTCGATGATTACGTCGTCGGCTTCGAGGAGTGCGTCGAGTGCGTCCAGCGAATCATCCACGGGCTGGCCCGCGGGCACGAGGAGTACGATCCGGCGCGGGCGCTCGAGGGCTTCGACGAGCTGTGGCAGGGTCTCGCAGGCGACGAGATGCGAGTCGGGCTCCGAGTCAGCGAGGCGACGTGTCGCCTCGGGCGAGCGATCGAAAACGGCGACGCGATTGCCGCGGCTCGCAAAGTTGCGTGCGAGGTTGGCGCCCATCACGCCGAGTCCGATAACGGCGACATCGCAGAGTTTCTCAGCCATGAGTGGAGCCTCTGTGGGGCCGAGCCTTCAGCAGGCCGGCGGGAAAAGGTTTTAAGAGGAAGGCGCGGGTCGGAAATGAGAAGAGGGAGAAGAGGGGGAAGAAGGGAGGAAGGCCAGGTCTGTCACGATCTGGAGATCGGGCAGGCCGAACGCGGGTAGACTGGTGTCTCCGCTCAACAAGCGCTCAAGCGGCGCGCGCTTGCCCTCGCCCAGCGCCACGAGAACTGCTCGACGCGCCGTCCCGAGGAACGGACGAGTGAGCGTAATCCTGTTAGGCGGCGGTTTGGGACTCTGGGCTATGTGCTCGACCCATGCGGATATCTGCGTTTCGCTCAGCGTGGGCGTAAGCGCGGGCATGCGGGGATCGGGAAAGAGCGACGCGATATGCCCATCCTCGCCCATGCCCAGCAGCAGAAGGTCAAGGCCCGCCGCGAATTCACTTTTCAGCTTCCCGGCGACTCGGTCCACGGCCTCCGCGGGCGATTCGCTCGTTGCGAAGAGCGGAAGGATCGCCGCCGCCGCGACGCCGCGCTCAAGCCCGGCCTGGCGCGCGGCACCGTAATTCGAGTCGGGATGATCTACCGCGACGCAGCGCTCGTCCACCCAGGTGAGCGCCGCCCGACTCCAACCCTCTCCGAGTTTCTCTTTCAACAAGAGAGCAGCTTCCATCGCGGAGCCGCCTGGAATCGCGAGCCGTACTCGGTCCCTCTCCAGCAATATGGCCTCGGCGGTCTCGGCGAGAAGCTCCGCCGCGCGCTCGAAGGGCGTTTCTTGCTTTGCGTGCAGCGTACAAGCCCCCGCGGTTGCCGCGGGGGCGTCGCGGTCCGTGGTATTTTCCGTGGTACTTTCCTTGGTACTTTCCTTGGTACTTTCCTTGGTATTAGGCATCGACCCAGCCGCCGTGACAGTCGCCGAAAAGACATTCGGCCTCTTCCGGTCCTGGGGTGCCGGCTGGATACTCCAGGATCTCGGGTGCGTCTGGGCGATTCCATTCTGCGATCACCGCATCGGCGTAGTCCCAGGATGCCTCGATCTCATCCCCGCGGAGAAAGAGAGTTTGGTCGCCGAGGAGCGCGTCGGCCAACAGGCGCTCATACGCACCGGCCGAACTCCCTCCGAAATGATCGCGGTAATCGAAATGCAGGCTGGCGGGGGTCATCTCCATCGTGTTGCCCGGTCGCTTGACGCCGAAAGAAAGGCCGATCGATTCCTCAGGCTGAATACGCAGGGTGAGCACGTTAGGCCGGTTGAGATGGATCTCGCCGGCGCGGACCTTCTGCTGAAACTCGCGCGGCTCGAGATGAGTCGGCAGGTTGAAGAGCTGCAGAGGAGGTGTTTTGAATTGTACTTTGACTTCAGTAAATCGTTCGTCCATGCGTTTGCCATGTCGCAGGAAGAAAGGCACTCCGCTCCAGCGCCAGGTCTCTATGTACGCACGGAGCGCGACATAGGTCTCTGTCTCGGAATCCGGCGCGACGCCTTCTTCCCCGAGATAGCCGTTGACGTCTCGCCCGCCGGACGCTCCTGCCTCGCGGATCTTGCCAGCCGCATAACGAGCGCGGATCGAAGGGGGATGACCGGGGCCGCCGAGGGGATGCCGAAGGCCTTGCAAAACGTCGACCTTCTGTCCCCGCACGGCATCCGGGGCGAGGGTTGAGGGCGGTTCCATCGCGACGAGCGCGAGAATCTGAAGCATATGGTTCTGGACCATGTCCCGAAGCGCGCCGGTTCCGTCGTAGTAGCCGCCGCGCCCGTTTTCGACCCCAAGCGTTTCCGCGACCGTGATTTGGACGAACTCGACATGATGCCGATTCCAAAGCGGCTCAAAGATCGAGTTATGAAAGCGAAAGCCCATCAGATTCTGGACGGTCTCTTTGCCGAGATAGTGATCGATGCGGTAGATCTGAGGCTCTCGCAGCGTGCGATGGAGCTCTTGGTTCAACTCGATCGCCGAGGCGAGGTCATGGCCGAAGGGTTTCTCGACCACGACACGGCGGAAGCCTTCGCCGTGGCCGGCCTCTTGAAGTAGGCCGAGTTCGCCGAGCTTCGCAGTGACGCTCGGGAAGAGTTCGGGTTTCAAGGAGAGGTAGAAGAGGCGACCCGAGGCGCGTCCGCCGGGAAGCCGGTCGAGGCGATCGCGGAGTTGGAGCATGGCCGCATCGTCGTTCGTATCCGCGGTCATGTAGAAGATACGGGGCGCCAGCCGATCAAAGGCAGGGCGCAATTCGTCGGGAAGGTCCTGTGCGAGATGCGTGCGGAACTCTTCATCCGTCATGGCGCTGCGTGAGACGCCGAGGATACTGAAATCACGCGGGGGCTCAGGGTCGGCATCGAGCGTCGCCAGCGCGGGGATCAGTTTTCGCCGGGTGAGGTCACCGCTGGCGCCGAAGATGATGACTTGGTCAGGTGGATGCATATCCGCATAGGATAGGCGTCGGCCGGGATTTGTCTCTGGGGCGTTGGCTGGGACAGCGCGCCGGCGGGATTATCGCGCCTCGGCCGCGCCTGCGGCCGGTGGTGGGCCAGCGGGTGGTGAGGTCAATGGTGCAGTGGATGGCTCAGTCGAGTGACCTGATGCGGATTCAGAGGCCGTATTTGCGGGGGTGACGGAGTCCGGGGCAAGGGCCGCATCCGGATTCCAGGGTAGAGCCAACCAGCTGTCTTCATCTTCGAGGTAGACGCGCGGTGGTGCGTTTCGCTCAGCTTCAGACAGGTCGATGCCAAGCGACTCTGCGAGCAACTGCGAGACGGGTCGCCTTGCTTTCCGATCACTCATGCGGGGCTCGTCGTTGCTTCGTTGCACGGCCGGGTTCCGGCGGACTGCAAAGAGTGTGCTGAATCCGTCCATAAGGTCTGCTCGTGTGAGTTCCGCCTGGTGTTGACCGAGTACGCGCGTCTTGTAGAGGCGCGATCCATGGTCCCCGTGAATCAAGATCGTCGAGTTCCGCCATTTTCCAGCGTCTTTCAACTCCGCGAAAAACCGATCAAGCCGCGTCAGCGTGCAGCGGATCTGATCGAAATACTGCTCGTAACGGATCCGTCGCCCTTCAGTCGTGTTTTCTCGCCCGTGCAGAGGGCGATGGCTCAGCCAGCCGAAGGGGTTCCCCGTGAGATTGCAATGAGAGTCCAGGACATAGGGGCCATGTGGCAAGGCGATATGGCCGAAATGCGCCGTACCTGGGCCAGATTCGAGAACTGTTTCGCGGAAATGATCAAACGCGTTGATCGAAGCAATCGGCGTCACTCGGCCATCCCAAACGATTCCGCTGGGAAGCGTGATCCCAACGACCAAAGCGGCCTCATGAAGCCGAACGTACCCTTTACGGGCAAGCTCAAAGAAGCCAGGAAGGTTGAAATACATGCCGAAAAGGATGTTTAGTTTGTCGGTGTCGTCGAGAGCGGCGGTGCGGAGCCAGTCGCTGCCATCGAATCGATAGGTGAAGCATGAAGCGATGGGGGCGGGCGATTCCTGGCAGAAATCCATGTAGGTCGACTGCGTAATGTGCAGCTCGGGGTAGCGCTCGGAGAGGAACTCGAAGAGGCGATTCCGCTCCAAGATATACGGACGCTTGCTTCTGAAATTTTTGTGCGGTTCGGCGTTTGCTTCCAGATTTAGAATGCTGGAGATCGAATATTTAGAGAGCGCATATTCGGAGAACGCATTGGGGTAGAGCCTGAAGCCGTGCCGCTCGAAGAACTTCGAGATCTGGCGCCGCAGTTCGCGCCCGCCTTCAACTTCTTCGGGAATACCGTCGACGCCGATGAATTCGTCGAGAATGATGTGGATGAATGTATCCGCACGACGATCGGGATCGTTCACGGGGCGCGCTGTGATAGCGCTATTCGATTCGAGCGTATGGTCCCGGTATCCGCGCGTCGGCGTGAGGATGGTGGAAACGAGCATCGTTGCGAAGATCGTGGTGAGGATGAGCGCGAGATTGCCGCGCAAGGCCCAGCAAGCGCCCACCACGGCCGCGCTGACAACGAGAGCGGCGACGCCCTGCATCCAGCTGAACTGTAGGTCGAGAAAGACGAGTACGAGCAGCGCAAATACACCGACGTATCGGTAGCGCCGCTCATGCCCGGCGAGGAATGCCAGGAGGAGGGCGGGAATGGCGAAAAGGCTCGCCGAGTAAACAAGCGAACTAATCGGGACAGGATGACCGCGATAGGCGGAGAAGGCGAAAAAGGGCGTCCAGAGGATCAGGAAGACCGCGGCGAAGCGCAGGCACAGGTGTCTGAGGCGATCGGACATCTGAGACTCAGTCGGACTCTTTTTCTTCGGGCGTCGAGTCGTTCGAGGAGAGCCCCAGCAGGCTCTTTAAGCGGGCCCAATAGAGTTTCACGATTACCAACGCGCCGGCGACGCCACCCAGGATCAGCTGAAGAACCATCGAGCCCGTTCCGGGGTCAAGATAAGCCTGCGCAGGCTCGGCATGACTCATCATCATGCCCACAAGCAGCGTGACCAAGAGCACAGAATGGATTGACTTCACGGGACCCCCAATTTGCCAATAGCGTAGGCAATTATCCCTCGGATGGGTCGTCATTTTACGTGTCGAGTCGATTGCAGGCCACACTCCTTCGCCAGGCGCACGCCCTTGAACTAAGCAGAAGCCCTCCTGGATCAGGTGGAAGCCCTGAGCGACCGGTTGTGAGACCATGCCGCTGCGTAGGATTGGAATCCGTGCGAGCACGGCCACGGACAAAAAGGAGGCCGAGGATGCACGCACGTCAGATCGAGAAGCGGGCAAGGGGGGCTCTTTGATTCGGCATCTGATCTTTCCAGGAACCTTGCTCCTTGCGCTTTGGGTCGCCTTTATGATGCAGGAACGCGGGGCGCCGCCTGAGGCGGTGATCGTGATCTGGTTCGGCCTGATGCCGTTGATCATCGTGCTTGAGCGATTGGTGCCGAGATTTCCGGAATGGAATCAGAGTCACGGTGATCTCCTGACGGACCTGATCTACTTCCCGACGAACCTGATCGTTGCGGGGGGCCTCTCGGCGCTTTGGGCCGGCCTTTATTTAGTGCTCGCCACAAAGCTCCAGGCGGTTGTCGGACAGGCGGTTTGGCCCTCGGAGTGGCCGCTGCCCTTGCAGGTTCTTGCGGCCTGCGTGGTGGCGGAATTCTTCGCGTATTGGGCGCACCGCTTCATGCATACGTCTCCATTTCTGTGGCGCTTTCATTCGGTGCACCATTCCGCCGAACGGGTCTATTGGCTCAATGCGGTCCGCGCACATCCCGGCGAGCACGTCTTTCGGGGCTTCATTAGCGGTGCCCCGCTTGTGGTGTTAGGTGCTTCGCCTGAAGTACTGGCCTATTGGATTGTGCTGAGCCGAGTGGGCGGTCTCTTCCAACACGCGAATATCAATTTCGCCCTAGGTCCCTTCGGCTGGATTTTCAGCATGGGCGAACTGCATCGATGGCATCACTCCGCGCGGCGCCAGGAAGCGGACCATAATTTTGGCGACACCTTCATCTTCTGGGACGCTGTCTTCGGAACGCGCTATTTGCCGACGGACGAGCCCGCCCCGCGCGATGTTGGGATCGAGCGGCTCGGGGCCTATCCTAAGGGCTGGTGGGGGCAGATGCGGGCGCCTTTCCGCTACCGGGAGATTGAGCGCGCGAGTCGAAGCGCCGCGACAAGCGTATTGTTGCTCGTGAGTTTGGTCGTGATTGGGGCAGAGTCGTCGCGCGCCTCGACGGACTCGCGCGCGCCGATCAGTCGATCTATCGAGTGGAAAGCCGCCGCGGGTTTCGACTACAGCATCGGTGATTTCGGGCTTGAAAAAAAGACGGAGCTGATCTTCCTCCCCTTTAGTCTACAGGCAACGCTGGACCGTTTCCGTGCGAGGGTAACTCTGCCTCTCTTGTACTTGGACGGCCCGACGGGCGTTTTGCCTGAAGGAACGGTGGCGGGAAATCCGAGCGAGCTCACGACCTCGCGGAATTTCGGCCTCGGCCAGGCGACCGCCGGGGTGAGTTATTTGCTGGGAAGCTCGGCTTCAAGGCTTCCGTATTTGGAGGCGACCGTGAGGGTTACAGCACCTAGCGAGACGAAGAATGAGCTGGGGGCGGGTGTCTGGTCGGGAGCGCTACAGGTCGATGTGTTTGATCGATTCGGTGCGGTGACGCCTTTTGCCGGCTTCGGGAGGCGATTTTACGAAGGCTCGGCGCTCGATGATCGTTTCTATGCGTCGGCGGGGGCGACGCTTCACGCGATCGGCACGGTCTCTGTCGGATTCGTCTATGACTGGCTTGAAGCGACTTCAAGTGCGGTGAATGATGCGCATCAAGTTTCACCTTTTGTATCGATTCGTTTGGGGCCGGCCTGGTCGTTTTCCCCTTATGCCGTTTTCGGCCTTTCGGACGGCGCGGCCGATTTCGGGGCGGGTTGTTCACTGAGCTATCGCTATTCGGACGCGCTATCGAACTAACTCAATTGGCCGCCGGTGCTGCGCTCTTGCCCGGGGCCGACTAAGCTCGCAGGATGATGGAGATTGATTCGTCCTCCGCGCGCGTCCCCTCATCCGACCCGGGTCGACGGTTTCAGCTTAAAGTGCTGTGTGCCTTGGTACTCGCCTGTCTAGCGATTCAGATCGGATTGCAGGGGGGCTCCGGACGCTCGCGCTGGCAGCTTTGGGTCTGAGTGGTGTCAGTTTTTTCGCGGCTGTGGTGTTGGGCTCGCGGCGCTACCGGATTGGGACGGTTTTGGTCGCGGGAGTCATCCCGCTTGGACTTTGGCTTGCGGTCTGGGGAAGCTACAGCTTCACGCGTGACTTGCTCGGCGGCGCGCTGGCTCTCACGCTCGCTTGGCCCGTGACGCGTTTGCTCACGCGCTGGCGGGATCCAGAAACGGCGTCGCCCTATGCGGACGACGAGAGGCCGGATGCGCTGGATATGCCGGGCCGGCCGGGCCGGCCTAACGGGCCAAGCCGACCGAGGCGCCGTTTCCCTAGGCGGTACGTGCTGGTGGGCTTTATGTTGATCTGGATGGTCAATTTGGCGCTCGACCTGGTCTTCGAATCAGGGGATGAGGCCCGCGTACATGCCCCGCTTGCAGCCGCACAGGCGCCGGGTGCGCCCTTTCGCGAGGTTCGAGTGGGGGTGGGCGCTCAGTGGCGGGGGCTACCGTGCAGCGCTGATGCATGCGGGGGTGCTTGCCGAACTTGATGCGATGCAAGTGCCGGTCACGGCGCTCAGCACGGTTTCGGGTGGATCTATCATTGGATCCTTCTACGCCGCGGGAGGGGCGCCGGACGCGTTTCGAGAGGTGATCGCGAACGGGCGAATGAAGCTGAAGCGAGACATGGCCGATCTTCATAACGCGGTGCGCTTGCCTTTTCCTTTGGAGATTCCCTATCTCGGCGTCTCTCTGCTTCCCTGGTTCGCTTTTGGTCGTGGGGATGCCCAGGCCAATCTTGTGGACCGCGTATTGTTAGGCCATACGAAATTGTCGGATCTTGTGGACCCAAGTCGACCCCGGCTGCAGATGCGTTCTCCTCCCTATCCCGCCGAGGATCGAGCGGACGGTCGGATTCCGTATGCCTTCGATAGCCGCTTCCATCCGGCGATCGATGGCACAACGCGCGTCGCGAAGCTGGTGGCGGCGTCGGGAGCTTTTCCCGGTGCGTTCAACGCTGTGAAGCTGCGATTGCCGCAGAGCGGCGATATTCCGGCGAGGTCTTTACTTCTCGCGGGTGGAGGCATCGTTGATAATTGGGGCGTGGGGCTCATGCTCGACCGGTACCGCGCAGCGGCTCCTGGGGATCCTTGGCGTGTTGACGTTCTTCTTGTGTCGGCCGGGGGGTGCGTCTTTCAAGACGACGAGGATGTCCCCGGCCCGAATCAGCTGCGGCGCGCTGTGGATATCATCTACGAGACCGCGGGCTGGCATCCGATCGAATCGGCAGAACGAAGGTTGCGACCGCCGATGATTATCTTGCAGCCCGCCGACGCGGACCCTGCCTCGTCGGAGTTCGCGACCTTCGCTGCGACGACAACGCTGACCGACACCTTCAGCGAAGCGGAGTCACGCCGACTCTTTGATCTCGGACGGCTTCTCGTTCGGCAGGCCGCGCCCGCGCCCGCGCTCGAGGCGACTCTGCGCGCCGCAGGGGAGCGCAAGCGACTTCTCGCGCTCCACTTCCCCCAGCCCCCCCTGACTCCGCGCCGCCTCCTGCGTCCACTGGATTCCGTGCCCACCGCTTTGTGTGCATTCGGTGTCGTGAGCCCGACGTTCAATGCCTAATCGACCTTGGGAATAGCGGAGGCATGTATACGCAACTCCATACATAAATAGCTGAATTTATATGGTTCCAATACACGAGCAGGGAGATGGCATGCCAGTTGCTCTTACTCGGAGTGCGCCGGGAATTCTTCCGGATCGAGAAGGAGTGAAATGATGAATCGATTGCGGCATTGGAGTGCGAGCCTGGTTTCTCGGGTGGATTGGATGGTGGGTATGGTCGAGAACCATGAGGCCTTGGCCGATAGCGCCATCCGGGATCTGGGGCGGCATGCGGCCCGTGCGAAGGTCCAGATGGGTCGCGTGCGTTCCGACGGGAAGCGTCTTCGGGAGCGACTTGCTGATGAGCAGGATGCGCAGCACGCCTGGCGCGAGCGGGCGAAGCGGCTGGCGACGACCGAAGAGGTCCGTGCGCTTGAATGCGTTAGGCGGGCGAAGGTTTCCGAGCGTCGCATCAGCGATTTTGAAAAACGCGTAGCGGAGCATGAGCGCATCGAACATCAACTCGGCAAAGATCTCGGTCGCGTTGACGAGAAGCTCACGAAGATGAAGTCGCAGAGAAACCTGATGCGCACCCGGGAGTCGCGCGCCGAGGCCCTGAACGCAGTCGGCGAATGCCACGATGTTTCAGGGCTGGACGACGTTTTCGAACGCTGGGATACGCGCATTACCGAGCGGGAAATCGTGGCGGGATGCAGCGACGACGGAGATGCGCTCGATTTCGAGCTGTCCGAGCAGGAAGCCGAAGGCGATCTCCGCGATGAACTCTCGCGTCTTGTGGCGGAGGACGTCGGGACGCCGCTCGCCCCCTGATTGTGACCCTGCGTCCAGGATTGAATGGCGCTGCCGACGGCATCGTCGAGCGCCGCGCATAGCGCTGGTGCGCGCGCCGCATCACGGCGGCGCGAGCGCTCAAAGGATGAGAGGTGGACCGAAGATTGCGCCTAGGAGATGAGGATAGATATTCCGCTGCCCTCGGCCGTCCTAAGCGAACTGAAAGCCTTCTCACTTCGGAATCCGGGCGAAGCGCAATCTTCTGTCCACCCCCCAAAGGATGAATGATGAACGAGAACGAACCCGATTTGACCTACGACCCCGCTTCGCCCTTTGAGCCAGCGGATCAATATTCTGCGTCCGAAGCATCGGAAGGCGAAGCTCGCGGTCTGGAGACGGAGTCTGTCGTCGACGAATCGCCCGCGGCAAGACAGGCGCGTGTGCGCGCTCTCACGCGTGTGCTCCGAGGCTTGGGGGCGGGTGTGGTGGCGGCTTCGGCCACCACGTTCTTGTTTCAGCAATGGGACTCGGGTGACGATCTGACTCGCTATTTCGCACTGCTTGCCCAGTCTGGTGTGTTGGCCGCGATCGGGTTTTTCTGCGCTGTGTGGATCCGGGAGAGCAAGAGTGCGCGTACGTTCATGGCACTCGCGGCGGGTATGGTCCCCGCGCTCTTCTGTATTCTGGGCGGTCTCGTCTATTCCCAGTTCTCCCTCGATGGCCCCTTTCGCGGGTCGCGGCGTATGCGACTTGGCAGGCGCCGACGGAGCTATCGGCGATCCTGACCGGGGTGGCGACGATCGTGGCCGTCGCCCCGGTTGCGCTCTTCTCCTTTCTCTCGCTGGCCCGTCCTGAAGCAAGGTGGCTGACCTCGACCTTTCTCGTGACGAATGCCGCGATGTTGATTCCGTCGCGTTCGCCGGAGGTGATGGCAGCCCTTGTGGCGATAATGTTATGCGGAATTGGATGGCTCGAACTAACGCGTTGGCGCGCGGAGTCGGCGATGCGCACACGGGAGGGGTGGATAGTGCGCGGCATGGTGCTCATGCCTTTGCTTCTGATCGGCTTGCGCAGTTTCGTCCACTATGAACTTTCGCTCTACATGGCTTCGGTGATGAGTTTCGCGCTCGCTGCGTTCCTGCTAATTCTGAGCCGCAGCCAGGGGATGCGTCGAGGAGGATTTTTGCTTGAGGGGGCGACGGTCGTGCCGGCAGGATTCGGTTGGCTCAGCTTCGGGATCGCGACCGTCGAAAGCTTCGGTCTTGGTTTCAACACGGCCCTTCCTGCTGCCGCACTCCCGTTCGCTCTCAGTCTGGCTCTATTGTCACTCTGGGTTCGGGACGGCCATGAGCGGGACTATCGTCATGCGGCGGTGGCGATCAGTCTGATCTCGATGGCGGGCTATCTGCTGATCGAGGGAGGCGTGCTGGCGGCGTTTCTCGGGCTGGTCAGCGGGATTATCGCCGTGGCCTATGGCTTCTTTTTTGAGCGGAAGGGCCTGCTTGTCTTTGGCGCTGTGACCAGTGCTGCGGCGCTGCTTTATCACGTGCACGAGGCGATTGGAATCTACGCCCACCTGCATTGGGGGAGTCTCTCAATTCTCGGGATCTTTGTGATTCTGGGGGCATCGGTGATCGAGCGCCACCATGGGAAACTATCAACAGAACTAGCACGGCTGCGCGCTCGGGTTCAGGGATTCGAGATGGACGCCTAATGTTTGTGACGGAGGCGTTTCAAGGGGGGGATTCGTCTTGGGATATCCCGTACGGACTAGAAGTAATTTCGGTCTAGCGCGGCTCGCTCGCCGAGCTGGACGGCTTCTCGATCTTCATGGGACCATACGGGTCGAGCTGCGTGAACGAAACGAGTTCCGCGACCTGCATCAAGGCCCCCATGGTCTTCCCAAACTCCTCTGAGGACTCATGGGCCGTGCGGGCTTCGGGTGATTCGTAGAGGTCGTAGAACCAAAACTCATCAGGCTTATCGACAGCGGTATGGAAGAGATAGACCGGTACGCCTTCTTCCGACTGCGTCTTCTCAAGCATGACCTTCGTCAGCTTTATGACTTCGTTTCGTTTGCCGGGCTTCGCGCGCATGTGGGTAATGAAGGCGTGCAAGGATGCTCCTTTGAATTTTTTTAGCGGATCTCGGATTCAATTTCGCGCAGCGCGGGGCCGATGCCGAGCGCTCTCAGTGATTCTCTTAGAATGACATGCAATCGCGGCTTCTTCAGGCTCGCCGCACCCATTCTACCTTGGCCCGCCGAGAGTTTAAAAGCATCTTGGACTCAACTGCCTGATTGGCCTCTGCTTTTCTGGGAAAGAAGGGCGGAAATGTCTGAAGACCGGCCCACATTGAGCACCCGGGTGCGCTGCGCCGCGTAGTTCCGGTTGCGTGGCGTGAATTCACCGCGTTCTGCCAGATCTGAAGACTCCGACCCGTCTACACTGGGTGAAACGCCGGCATATTCTCCCGTTCGGATCGGACCAACCGCTGTGACAGTGGATCTCGCGCAATCATCGACGACGCCCGAGGCCGCCCGCCGAGACTTCTCAGGAGAGGAAGCCCCGAATCTCGTTCATCGTTTGCGTGACCAGGTATCGCAGGGCCCAAGCCAGACTGCCGTTCGAGCGCCCGAAGGCGATCTTACTTACGCAGATCGGGGTCGCCTTTGCAATCAGCTGGCGCATACGCTTCGCGCACTCGGTGTTAAGCGCGGCTACCAAGTGGGGATTTCACTGAACCGATGTGCCCGCGAGCTGATCGCACTTCTGGCCACTTCGAAAGCGGGGGAACGAATATCCCGGTCGACCCGGCCCAGCCGCCCGACCGTCTGCTTACGATCGCGACGACCCCCTTCGATATTTCGGACTCAGAGTTCCTAATGGCTGCACCCATTGGGCTTTGAGGGCATACTTGGCTCGCGGGCGAGGGTTACCGCCGGGGAATCGACTCGCCCGGAGATCCTATTTGCCCCTCTTGGGGGATACGATGCGGCTGAGTAGACGGAGCTTTGGGGCGTTTTTTAGCTATGCGTTGCTGCTGGTCTTTTTGGCAATGGGTTGCAGCGATTCGTCGAGTCCCGCCGAGGATGCCGGGAGCGCTGCCCATAACGAGCCTTCTTCCTCGCCTTCTTCCGGGGCCGTCGACGGCGCCCGAATTATCGCTGCGGATGCAACGCCGGGTGAATGGCTGAGCACGGGCCGCACCTACAGTGAACAGCGCTTCAGCCCCCTCACGGAAATCGACGACGCAAACGTCGGCGAATTGGGGCTTGCTTGGTACTCGGATCTGCCCACACGTCGCGGCATCGAGACGACGCCGGTGATGGTGGATGGCAAGCTCATCTTGACCGCCTCCTGGGGGCATGTCTTCGCCTACGATGCCAAGACCGGCGAGTCACTTTGGCATTTCGATCCACAGGTCGAGAAGGACTACAGTCGCCACGCGTGCTGTGATGTCGTGAACCGCGGCGCGGCGCTCTGGGGCAAGAACGTCTATGCGGCGAGCATTGATGGTCGACTCCGCGCCCTCGACCGCGAGACGGGCAAGGTCGTTTGGGAAGTCGACACGCGCCTCAACGATACGGACTCCTACACGGTCACCGGCGCGCCTCGCGTCGTGAACGGCAAGGTCATCATCGGCAACGGTGGTGCCGAGATGTCGGTGCGCGGATACGTCACGGCCTACGACGCAGAGACCGGCAAGGAGATCTGGCGCTTCTTCACGGTGCCCGGCAATCCGGCGGACGGCTTCGAAGACGCGACCCAGGAGATGATCGCCAAGACCTGGAACGGGGAATGGTGGAAGAACGGGAAGGGCGGCGGCACGGCCTGGGATTCTTTCGCCTTCGATCCGGAGTTGAACCTCCTTTATATCGGCGTCGGCAACGCGGCGAGTTGGAACCAGAAGATTCGCAGTCCCGGCGGTGGTGACAATCTTTTCGTTTCTTCGATTCTTGCTGTGGACGCGGATACGGGAGCCTACGCCTGGCATTACCAGACGACGCCAGGCGACCATTGGGATTACACCGCGACGCAGCACATGATTTTGGCCGAGCTGACGATCGACGGTGTTGAGCGCAGCGTGATCATGCAGGCTCCCAAGAACGGTTTCTTCTACGTGGTCGATCGCAAGACCGGGGAACTGCTCGCTGCGGATAAGTACATGCCGGTGACGTGGGCGACGCATGTCGACCTTGCCACGGGACGTCCCGTCGAAGCGCCGGGCGTGCGCGATACCGAAACCGATCAGATGATCGTTCCCGGGCCGAGCGGCGCGCATAACTGGCATCCGATGAGTTTCAATCCGAAGACGGGCTACGTATACATTCCGGCCAAGGTGTCGAGCGGCGTCTATAACGACGATATGGTCACGAACCGCCGCAAGACGATCTGGACAATGAACTTTGCGGTCGAGAAGATGATCGGGGTGCCGGACGAGATGACGTCTGCGGAACGCGCGGAGTTAGGGACGGCGCTCGCAAGTGGAGTTTTGATTGCGTGGGATCCCGTCGCCAAGAAGCCTGTCTGGAAGATCGACCGTGGCTTCTACTCGGGGAGTGGTCTGCTTTCGACGGCGGGTAATCTCGTCTTCCAAGGCGATCTTTCCGGGAAGTTCAGTGCCTTCACTGCCGACAAGGGAGACGAGGTTTGGAAGTACTCGACCCAGGGCGGGATCATGGCCTCGCCGATCACCTATGAAGTTGATGGCGAGCAGTACGTCGCGGTCGTGCAGGGTTGGGGCGGGGAGGCCAGTCTGCCTTTCGGAGCGGTGAGTGGTCCGCTGAATCTGGTGAATATCAGCCGTGTTCTCGTCTTCAAGCGAGGTGCCTCGGGCGAGCTGCCGGTCATCGAAACCAAGGAGCAGATCCTGCCCGCGCATACACTCGCGGCGGCTTTGGAAGCGGACGTCCAGGGCGGACGAGAGGTCTACAATTCCTACTGCGCCGTGTGCCATGGTGGGAACGCGATCAGCGGGGGAATCGTCCCCGACCTCCGGTACCGCATCGCAGACCTCGATGGGGCCTGGCAATCGATTGTCTACGAAGGGGCCCTGGCCGCGAACGGGATGGCCGGCTGGAAGGAATTCCTAACGCCGGCCGAAGTCGACCAGGTGAAGGCCTATGTTGCGCATGAAGCGCGCCTCGGCCATGAGCGCGGAGAGCGGAGGATGGTTCGCGTACGCTAACGGGGCGTTCTGGGCTGAGATCCCTAGGGTGATCCGAATAGGGACGAGAAGAGGGGGGAAGGGCCAGGGGCAATGCGCATGAGGATAGGAGCGAGAGCTTAAGATCGAGACGCGCTCGAAATCGCTGAATCGATGGGTGGCGTCCGCTCCTGGGAATCCTAGTGTACAAGGCCACCGGAGGAGTCTTCTACTATGTCGATTATATCAATGGGTCGGGATGAGTCATCCCAAAGTGCAGAACGGGATGCCCAGGTCGTAGACGGGCGCACGCCTGTCGCCGACCGAGTTCGCGAGCGCATTCGGAAGTCGGGTAAGCGTTTTCACGCGAACGACAGCATCGAGGAGTTCTTTGAGCCCGGCGAGCTGGACTTGCTTCAAGCCGAAGTGGCGATGAAGATGCAGGACGTGCTCGAAACGCTCGTGATCGATACGAAGAGCGACCACAACACGCAGGATACGGCTCGCCGCGTGGCGAAGATGTACGTGCGCGAAGTCTTTGCCGGTCGTTACACGCCCGAGCCCCGCACTACGGCCTTTCCGAACGTGGCGCGACTCGATGAGCTGATGATCGTTGGGCCTGTGACAGTGCGGAGTGCGTGTTCTCATCATCTCTGTCCGATCGTCGGGAAGATCTGGGTCGGCATCATGCCGAATGAAAACTCCGAGTTAATCGGTTTGTCGAAGTACGCGCGGCTTGTGGAGTGGGTGATGGCGCGTCCGCAGATCCAGGAAGAAGCGATCGCTCAACTTGCTGAGCTGCTCCAGAACAAAATCCAACCCGACGGGCTTGCCATCGTGATGGAAGCCGACCATTCCTGCATGCAGTGGCGAGGCGTGCGCGATATGGAGACCAAGATGGTCAACAGCATGATGCGCGGTTCGTTTCTGGAGGATGCGACTCTGCGACGAGAGTTCTTGTCCTTGATGTCGAATCGCTAGCTTCGCCTCACGGAAAAGCACCCTAAGGAAGAGCGGGGGAGTTCTCCGTCCATTGTCGAAGCAGATCGATCGTAGAGCTTGCATGTCGAACCATCGCTTTCTCTGCCGCGTCGGCATTCTTTTCGACGATGGCGTCCACGATCGCCTCGTGCTCGGGGAGCGAGTCCTCGGGCCGGCCCTGCACAACTGCTAGGCGGAAGGGATGGTGTGCGGCTTGGTTCCGCAGGGTTTGCACGAGATTACTCGTGACGTCATGGCGGCTTGCGCGGCGAATCTCACGATGGAACTCGCGGTTGAGCTCAGAGTAGGTGCGCGGGTCTCTCTGGTCGGCGGCTTCTTTCATGCGAATGATAATTGAGCGCAGCTGATCGATTTCTTGTTCGGTCGCGTTGATGGCTGCATGCCGCGCAAGTAAACCTTCTAGCGCGGATCGCGCCTCGTAGATTTGAACGGCCTCCGCCACGGACACCTTGCGGACGGTCGCCCCGCGATTCGCTTCGCGCGTCACTAAGCCTTCCTTGTCCAGTTCGACGATGGCCGACCGAATAGCCGCCCGGCCGACCTCGTACTGCTTCGTGAGTTGAAGCTCGACCAGCCGCTCCCCGGGTGGAAAGACACCGTCGAGAATATCCTCGCGGAGGCGGTCGGTGACTGAAGTGTTGTTCGAAGGCTGATCCATAGCGATTAGGGTATCCGTCGTTGGGCGGGCGCGTCGAAAATCAGTTGAGGTCGAAGGCTACGCGCATTGTCTTCGCGCGATTCATCTCTCAGGAATAGGCGTTCTGGAGATAGCCTTTTCTTCCATGCCGAATGTAGGCAATTCTAAGCCCGAGAGAGTCTTTGTTGTGTGAATTTGGGGGAGAAAAGACATTGTGTTGCTCGGTCAAACTCTCCCAGTGAAGGCAAGGGAGGGGGCCAAAGGCGAGGGCATGGGCACGGGCGTGGGCTAGGCAAGGGCAAGGCCGGGCAGGATCTCAGGGGGACAAGTCGCGGGCGATCGCCCTCCAGAGGGCCAGCGACTCTCGGGTGGTTCGAAATCGTTTCGCTGAAAATCGGGGTTCGCCGAGTGGCGGGCAACGACAAGGTGGCTGCTGGGATCGACGTAGATCATCTGGTTATAGACGCCGAGGGCCATATAGTCGCCCGTCCACTCCTCGGGGATCCACCATTGGTAGCCGTAGCCCATTCGCTGGCCCCCCGGTTTTTCGCCGGGCATGAGGTGCGGTGCATCAGGGGTGATCGAGGCATCGATCCACGCAGCGGGCACAATCTGCTTTCCGTTCCAATTGCCTCTATGAAGATAGAGTCGGCCGAGCCGGGCGAAGTCCCGCAGCCCCACGTTCAATCCGCCGAAGGCCATCTCCATATTCGCCCCGTCGACCATCCAGTACGCCTTGGATTCCATGCCCATCGGTTTCCACAACTTTTCCGATGTGTATTCGGTAAGCGACTTTCCGGTCGCGCGCACGAGAAGGGTCCCGAGGACCTGCGTGTCGATGCTGACATAATGCTGCATCGTGCCCGGAGGCGGAACTCTCTCAAGCGTGCCTGCGAATTCCAGCAGCGTCTGTCCAAGCGCAAGGGCTTCGCCCATGCGGTTAATATCCGAATCGGGATCGCCGTAGTCTTCGTTGAATCCAACTCCGGAAGACATCTGCAGGACGTCTTTAATTCGGACGCCGTCGTAACCGGATCCTTTGAGCTCCGGCAGATAATCGGTCAGCGGTTCTTCGATGCTCTCGATATCACCCTCCGCAATTGCAATTCCAAAGAGCGCGGACAAGAACGATTTACTGACTGACCAGGCGATATGCGTTTTGTCCGTCGCGTGTCCGAGGAAGTAGCGTTCGTAGAGAATTTTGTCGTTATGCAGGATCAGCAGACTCGTGGTTTGCGCGTCTGCGAGAAAGGCCTCCGTTTCGAAAGTCTTCTCGCCGTAAGCGAAGGATCCCGGCAGAGTGTATTCAACGCGCGCGAACTCGCTTATGGGGGCTCCGCCTTCAATCGTCTGGGTCGGAAAGAGCTGGTCCATGTTCTGGAAACTCCAGACGATCCGGTCCTTATCGAAGAGATGCGTGACTCGCCATAGACGAATGAACTCTGTGCGGTAGACCAAGCCAACTACGAGAGCAAGCAGGGCGAGGCCCGCGAAGACGCGAAGAATGAGTTTCATATATTCGAGTGTAGGCTGAAACTGGGGCGAGCACCCAGATCCAGGGAGCCGGCATGTTTGCTTAGTTAGTCAGCAAGTGAGGCAGCAGGAAAGCCGGCTGGAATTTCAGCGACCATGAAACCATGCTCAAGCATGGCAAGTCCGGCGAGGGTCGCGAGCAGAACGAGTTCAGTAACCTGCGGAAGAGGCTCTGGAACCGCGAGCGCCGAGTTGGCCAGCATTAAGCAGAACGATGTCCCGGCGATGACCGAGAAGGGGAAGGTCAGTTCATCGGTCTTCGCCGAAAGAACGACCCAAGAAACTGAAGCCCTTCCGGCAGGAACTCTTCGGACAGGTTTCGCACACCGAAGAACACCTTCAGCTTGGCAGTCATCCGCATCACCCAAAGTAGAAGGCTGATTCATTGCAGCCCCAGACGATCAATGCGCACGCGAATGATAGGTGCACTACTTGAACCGGCGTGTGCTGCGACGCGTAGTGGAGACCGACGAGGGCTAGAATGGGAAGCAGCGAAACTCCTGCGAATGAAGTCGAGTCGGTTGAATGCCTGCGAGCGTTCGATAAAAGCTTCAGTCCGGTTCTGAACCACCTGATGAAGAGGGTCGCCACAATGGAGATGATATAGGTGGAGACGGGATACGAGGCAGTTTGAGAAGCTAAGCTCACCCATAAGATCGTGCTGCGGCCGCTCGAAAGCGGACGGATATGGGACAAAATGGAATGGTGACGAATGCGGCTCAGCGGATCGCGCTGACAGATGAATGGCATGCGCGGCCCCGGCTCGATTTCCCAACGCTGTTTCGGTGTTCGCATGTTGTTGCCCGACACGAGGCGGGCGGCCTCTCCGGGAGCCGAAAGGAATTTGCTGGATACTGCGCTGAACTAGGTCGACCGGCCCCATCCGCGCGAGGGCGAGTCCATTCGGTTCAGGCAGGGACTTCTCTCGTGAAATGGGAAGGGCACACGGAGTGGTCCAGCCATACGGTCATCGTGTCCGGAAACGGCACGCCGCTCTTTGGCGAGACTGCGCTCGATTTTCTGGGTGAGTCCAAGAGAGACGCGCTTGTGGATTCGATGTTCATGGGCGTGCAGATGGAAGTGGTGCGTCGGCAGCCGGACGATCCGACAGGGTACGATCTTGCCAAGTCGCTGCTCGGCTCCGATGAGATTTACGGCGGGTGGGTGTCGGCGCGGACGGCGGCGGTCTGGTCCTCTTTTCAGCTCGACGCCGAAGGCTTCTTTCGCATCATCGTGATCGCAGATGAGGGACACCCGGAGCGGCTCTCGCGCGTAGTTCAGCGCCTCCTCGATCTTGAGTCGTACCGTATGCTCGCCATGCTGGGCTTGCCGAGCGCGCGAAAAGTCATGAGTTCACTGGCTTCGCTCGAGTCGGAACTCGATCAGGTGATGCGGAGTCTGGCGGAAGATCGCGCATCCGTGGACGAACGGCGCGCGTTGAATCGCATCACGGACGTGGCAGCCAAGGTTGAGAGTATTGCGGCGGAGAACGCGTACCGCTTTGCCGCTTCACAGGCCTATGGCCGGATCATAGAGCGGCGGATTGCCGAGGTGGACGAGGAAGCCGCGGGCGATCATCAGCGCTACACGCAGTTTTTGTCGCGTTCGCTTCAACCCGCTATGCGGACGTGTGAGGCGACAGACGGGCGCAGTCAGATGCTCGCCGATCGGGTGGCGAGAGCCGCGGCAATACTGGACACGATGGTGGATGTGTCGCAGAGAGAGCAGAATCAGCGAATCCTTGTCTCTCTAGCCGAGAGCTCCAAATTGCAGCTGAAGCTGCAACAAGCGGTCGAAGGTTTCTCGATCGTGGCAATCAGCTACTACGCTGTCGGCCTGATTTCGTACGGCTTAAAGGCGCTCAAGGCGAGCGGAGTCTCACTCGACGCAGACCTGCTCTCGGGTTTGACCGCACCTCTAGTGCTTTCGATCGTTTGGCTGACGGTTCGTCGTGTGAAGAAAGAACTTCATCTCGGGGGCGACATTCAAGAGTGATCCCGGAAGGCGCGACTTTGCCGCGCAACTCCAATGCCCGTTTCTCCGAGGGCAGGGTTGCCCGAAGCGGGCTTTAAGGTGGGCCTTTTTTGGGGGGCACTGCTTTTTGCGGGTAGCAGAACGCGAGAATCGGAGCAGGAGGCGCGCGAGGGGTTTACTTTCCGGTTGGGATTCTCGGGCGCCCGGGGATCTAGAGCACATGGCAGAGGGCGCGTTCCGGACCGACCGTCCGGCTCTGAGTTCCTGACAGAGAAACGGCCTACGCGACCGACGCGGTTTCTGAACTGGACGGGCATTGCCGACTTGATTCTCTACTTCGCCTAACGCAAGTCGGGCAGCGCGTAGCCCTCTGCCTCAAGAGCCGCACGAATGTTCTTCTTGTTGCTCTTGCCCGCCGAGGTGAGCGGGATTGCGTCCCGGCAGAGGATCTCGTCCGGAAACTGCCATTTCGCGAAGCGGCTCTCGCAATGCGCGAGGATCGCTTCGGCTGACGGCGACTGGCCTTCACTCGCAATCACGATGGCAATGGGCCGCTCGTCCCATTTGGGATGGGGCTGGGCGACGAGGGGGGCTTGCGCGAGGCCTTCGAAAGAACAGATATGGTTTTCGCGATCGATTGAGCTGATCCACTCGCCTCCTCTCTTGATCAGGTCCTTGGAGCGGTCGGTGAGGATTAGGTACTCCTCGGAATCGATCATGCCCACGTCGCCCGTGACTCGCCAGCCGTCGTGAAATTTGTCGGGCTGTGGGTTGTTGAAGTATTCGGCGGAGGCCCAGGGGCCACGGATGCAGACCTCGCCCACGCTCTTTCCGTCATGGGGAAGGATATTCCACTCCTCGTCGAATACTTCGAGTTCGAGACCGGGGGTCACGAGTCCCGCCTCGCACTGATTCTCAGCGAGTTCCTCGTCGGGCATAGTGAGATGCGCGCGCTTGGTGGAGCGACGAGAGAGCGTCGCGAGGGGATTCGTCTCCGTCATTCCTCAACCCTGGATCATTTCGCATTTGAGTTCCTCCCAAAACCATTCCATCAGCGCCGGCGGCGGCGCTGATCCGCCACAGGTAACGCGGGTCAGATTCGAGAAGTCACAGCGATTCGGATCCTCTTTCAAAGCGCTCATCGCGCCCTGCCAAATCGTGGGGACACCCGCCGAGATTGTGACTTGCTCCGCTGACATCAAAACGAGCAGAGAATCTGGGTCCAAAATGATGATCTGGTCCTCTGCATGGCTGATGATGTATTCGAGTTCGCCCGGCGAGAGGCGAATGTTCAGCGTATGCAGTAGAGCGCCCATGGAAGGCACGCCTTGATACATCTCGAGGTGGTGATGGTTATTCCACGCGAAGCTGGCGACGTGCTCGTCCGATTGAATGCCCTCGGCGGCAAGCGCATGGGCCAGCTGGCAGGCGCGGTCGCGGGTTTGCGCGAGCGACTGCCGATGGGCGCCCGTCGCGGTCTTGGTTACGACCTCGACGTTTGGGCCTACGCGTGCGCCTCGACCGAGCAGGTTATGCATGAGCAGCGCCGTGGTTTGCATTGTCATCGCGGGTGTCCTTCAGGCTGGCGTGGATGCGAGAAGATTTCACGACAAGGATGAGCGGTCTCGGAGGGGGTGGCGCAATCGCGACCGCAGGCGCCTTGTGTGCCGGATTGATGACGGCCTGCGTACGGAACGTAGATTGCCAGATGTAGAAAGCAAAAAAGGAAGCAAGGAACTTGAGCATGCCCTGGCAGCGATGATCGGACCGATTCCCGCTTCGGATTATGCGCCCGGATAGGAATTTCGATGCTCGGTGTAGCCGGGTGCGAGAATGCCTTTTGAGTGCGAGGCAAGCAAGCGATCCGACCTGGACCACAATCAGCGGTTATGCCTGCGGGTCGGGGCGCTGTGGCTCAATAGGCGTGGAGGGATTCGTTCTGAGACGCGCGCCCGGCAGTTCGCGGCGTAAGCCGGCCGGTTCGCGGAATGTCGCCGTACGGCGTATGATGCAGCTCAAGCCAAACTACGACCGGGAGAACTCTGTGGCTCAAGCCCTCGAACTCGACGCATGGGATGCGCTTCCGCCGCGCCGCGCCACCCCTCAGGTTCGCGGCGAAACGCCGAAGCCGACCGGGCAGGTCGACGCCGACCCCGAGACGTTCCCTCTCGATAAGATCGACCCCGCCGATGGGGATCTCTTCGCGGAGAACCAGCATCTTCCGTATTTCGCGAGACTCCGGCGCGAGGATCCGGTGCACTACACAGCGGACGGCTATTTCGGTGCCTATTGGTCGGTCACAAAATTCGCCGACATCGTCACAGTCGAGAAAGATGACGAGACATATTCCTCGGCGCGCGCGATCAGCGTGAACGATCCCGTTCCGACCTCGCCGATGGACTCGAGTTTCATCACGATGGACGGCCCCACGCAACTCGCGCATCGCAAGACCGTCGCCCCCGCGGTGGGCCCGCGGAATCTGAAGCGCCTCGAACCGATCATTCGAAAGCGTGCCGTCGAGATTCTCGATGACCTTCCGATTGGTGCGGAATTCGATTGGGTCGACCGAGTCTCTGTCGAGCTGACGACCTCGATGCTGGCAACGCTTTTCGATTTCCCGGTCAAGGATCAGCGCAAACTCACCTACTGGTCCGATGTTACGACGACGCCCGCGAATTTGGGAACGGCCGAATCGCTCACGACGGAAGAGCGCCACGATGTGTTGCGCGAATGTCTTGAGTTCTTCGAGGGGCTTTGGAAGGATCGGGTAGGGAAGGGCCGCACGGGTGACTTTATTAGTCTGCTCGCGGACGGCGCGGCCACGCGTGATATGTCGCCGAGGACTTATCTCGCGACTCTTGTCTTGCTGATCGTGGGTGGGAATGACACAACGAGGAATTCAATCAGTGGCGGGGTGCTGGCGCTGAACGAGAATCCGGGCGAATACGACAAGCTGCGCGCGAATCCGGGTCTGATTCCGAATATGGTCAGCGAGATGATTCGCTGGCAAACGCCGCTTGCGCATATGCGCCGAACGGCGACCCGCGACGCCGTTCTCGGCGGGAAGCAGATCAAGGCCGGGGACAAGGTCGTGATGTGGTACGTGTCGGGCAACCGTGACGAGGCCGTGATCCACAGGGCAAATGAGTTTCTGATCGACCGCGACGATGTGCGAAAGCATCTCTCATTCGGTTGGGGCCGACACTTTTGTGTGGGAAGCCGCATCGCGGAACTTCAGGTCCAGGTGCTCTGGGAAGAGCTGATGCTCCGCTACAAGAGAGTCGAGGTTGTGGGCGAGCCGACGCGGGTTCGATCGAGCTTCGTGAACGGATATTTGACTCTGCCTGTGAAGCTGCACGCGCTCTGAGTCTCCGGTCTGATTAACATCCGAAAGGCTTCCGGGCGAAGCCGACCGGGAGAGAATGAATGAGCGAGAGCATCGACCCGATCTTCTTGATCGACGAGGTCGATCTGCGTCCCGATTCGATCGAGAGCTTCATGGTCGCTTTTCGTGCGCGGTACCTGCCGGGTGCGCGCGAGCGGGGGATGGAGCTCGTCCACACGCTCGTTACCCCACCCGAGAGCCCGTCTGATGGAGAAGTGACGGTATTGCTGTTCTGGAGACTCGCCGGCGTCGGCGGTTTCTGGGGGATGCGGAGCGCCAATGCTTCGCGGGAAATCGCTGCATGGTGGGACGAATGCGACGCGCTTTGTGTGCGGCGCAAGCGTCGGTACGCCGTCGATCCGGAGTCGCTCGAAAAGTTTAGGGCCGCGGGGAGGGCCCACGAGTGACGCTTCGTGTCTGTGCTACGGCGTCTCTGCCTCACGCGATGAAGGCTGAAGAGCGTACGCGCGTGTGTGCAGCCCTTTCTCGGCTGGGCGAGCAGGGAGATTATGTTATGCAATCTCATGCGGCGCTCCACATCGAGGGTTCGCTTGGAGCTGGCGACCTGATATGGGACTTCGAGCTCGCCGATGAAGATGCGCTTAGTCGTCTTGAGGCTCGATTGACGGAGGCAGGTTGGTCGGCTCTTTTTGAGACGGCAGAGTCTGCCGACCAAGCGCCGCTGGCTGCGCTCTCGCGGGTAGAGGCATGGCGAGTCGAGGCGGGGGACTCACACGTGCCGCTGCCTGATCTCGTCGGGATCAAGCGGACAAATCTGGTTCGTGTTCGCGAGTCCGCGGCGAAGTCTTCGGTCGAGCAGTGGCTGCGCGAGGTGATTGCTTTGCCCGACCATGTTCCGGCGATCCGGAACTGGAGTCTCGCGCGAGTGCATCCCATTGGCCCGACAACGCCTCGCGTTTGCTGGACACATGCATGGGAGCAGGAGTTCGAGACGCTCGAAGGCCTCGTGATGGACTATATGATGAGTCCCTACCATTGGGGATGGCTTGATGGTTGGTATGACCCGGAGATGGCTCACTCAATTGTCGAGCCCGATCTTGCCCATTTATATTGTGAGGCGAGCGGAAACGTGTTGAGCTGGACGGAGCGACAAGGTCGCTAGGTGTAAAAAAGGGGAAGCCGTGCAGAAGCAGTAACTGATTCGATACATGCGTTCTAAGCGACGCTGGCGAGATGGCTACTAACGTCCTGCTCGGGACCCTGGTTCTGATCGTCGGCTATTGGATCGCCGGCCGAATCGCCAAGCTCATCGCCCGTGCCGGCGAGAGGTACGACCAGCTCGATAGCACGCTGTTCACTTTCCTCGGCAGCATTGCTCGCTACGTGATCCTGGCCTTCACCTTCATCGCCGTCCTTAACCGATTCGGCGTCGAAACAACCTCGATCGTGGCACTTCTGGGCGCTGCCGGTCTTGCGATTGGTCTCGCGCTCCAAGGGGCGATGACGGACCTGGCCGCTGGCGTCATGCTGATGATCTTCCGGCCGTACAAAGTCGGTGATTTCGCGGACGTGGCGGGCACCTTCGGTCTTGTTGATGGGATCGATCTGTTCACGACGAACCTCAAGACCTTCGATAATCAGCACATCATCGTTCCGAACGGCAGCATCTGGGGCGACAAGATCATCAACCATAGTCACCACCCGATTCGCGGCGTGGATATGCGCTTTGGCATCTCCTACGACTCGGATATCGATACCGCTCGCAGCACGATCGACGGCATCCTGGCCTCGCATCCGCATGTGCTGAAGGATCCCGCGCCGTTTGTGGAGATCGAAACGCTGAACGACAGCTCGGTCGATTTCTTGGTCCGCCCGTTCTGTGACGGCGCGCATTATTTCGATTTGCTCTACTCGCTGCCCGAGCCGATCAAGAAGGCGCTCGACGGCGCGGGTGTTGAAATCCCGTTCCCGCATCGCAAGGTCATCGTGTTCAACGGCGACAAGCCGGGGGAATCGATCGGAGGCTGAGACCCGACGACGGATCAATAGAAAGAGCCGAGATCGTTGAGATCTCGGCTCTTTTTTTGTCAGGACAATTCAACGGTGCTCGAAGTCGTTGTCAACCGTTAGTTAGGAGTTGACGGGCTAGCTCGATCCGTGCAACGTGATGTAATGAACTATTGCGGATTGCGCCCCCTGAATGAGCGGTGCAGTTTGTTGCTCACTCTCGGGCTGCTCAGCTGGACGCTCGCCGGATGCGGCCCCGCACTTCCAGGCAAGCTCCTCGCGATTGATCTCCATTCCAAAGACACCGCTCCGATTCTTCCTGCGCAGCTTGAAGAGGGGAACGGAATTCTGATCGCTGAAATCGAAACGAATTCCCCTATTCATCGTCTCGCGATTGAGTCCGTGGAGAGATCTGGCAGACGATTCTACCTCCAAACGCTTCCGGCCAAGCGTCAGTATCAAGTTTTGCAGCTTCCGCGCGGCCGCTATCGCTGGGGGAAGATTGAGATCCTCGAAAGTGTTCAGGGTATGCGCGTGCGGCCGATTCGATGGGATTCGTCCGACGACCGGGAAGATCTTGAGTTCGATGTGCATGCGGGGAAGGTTAACTATCCGGGAATCCTGGTTTTGAGTCGTAAGAACTTCTGGCTCACTTCGTTCACCTTGAACCGGAGCGGGGAGCTCGCGCAGAAACTATTGAACGGACCCAAATGGCTGCTTCGCGAATACCCGGTCGTGTCTTCGGGGCGCCGGCGAGATGATTTTCTCGAATACTATTCCAGCCGCATCGCGGCAAAATCAATCACAGAACCCGTCGCCGCTGCGTCTGCTACTCCCGCTCCGTTGGAGGATTCCGTAGATGAAATCCAGTAAGCGGGGCCTTCGCACCGTAAGTCAAACTTGGGGGTCTGACAGGTCGATGCTCGCTCGCTTACTACTCGGCGCCATTTTTCTGACGGGCCTGCTCGGTCAACCGAGCGCCGTGAGTGCGCAGCACAAAGTGTTGGCGTCTGTAGAGGAGTTGATGACGCACGCAAAGCATACGGCTGCTCTGATTTCACCTGACGGAGATTTTGTCGCAATCGGGCGAAACACGAAGAGCGCGACCTGCATAGATCTCTATGATGTGGAGAGAGAAACCTCTCAGGAGCTTGATGTTTGCCTGGGTCTCTACCAGGTTGGAACGCTGGCGTGGGTGGACTCGAAGACGCTGCTCGTGGGCGGGCTGAATAACAACTATACGCTTCTGACTTTTGTTGTTGAGAAGGTGGGCGAGGCGGGAGAAGAACGCGTCAATGTGACAAAGGTTAGGCTGAGGACAGCTGGCGAAATCGCTCACCCCGTATCAAAGCGGGCCGGCGAAGTTCTTTTTGTGCCGGAAAGGGATCCCAACTCGATCTACAGCGTCAATCCTCGGAGTCTGCGTGGGCCCACTAACCGATGGGAGGCCGTCGTTTCAAAAGAGGGAGTGAAGCCTCCGACGCTCTTAGGGCGGCTCGAAGAGACGGTTCTGAAATGGACGCCCGATGCACGTGGAGATGTCCGGGCCGCTCTGACTCTTTCGGATGATGAGCAAGAGCGCCGACTTTGGTTTCGAGAAACGCTGGATGCGGATTGGCAGGGATTGTCCCAATCCCAGTTGATCTTCTAGGCAAATAGAGCGGCGGCTCCTTCACCCTCCGTGTGTTACGGAGGGGGTAACCAAACCAACGAAGGAACCGCCACCATGACCAAGCATGCCAAGAAGTCGAGTCATCTCC
>JBDNFB010000151.1:0-10044 GCA_041690055.1 Myxococcota bacterium
GCACAGCGATCTCCTAAATCGAAAGCGTGGACACGTTGCGTGTGCCCGGGTAAAGCTGAAAGAGCAGCCGAGTGACCACGAGCGCGGTGAACACACTCGTGACGATGCCAACGGACAGCGTGACCGCGAAGCCCTTGATCGGCCCCGTCCCGAACTGAAACAGAATGATTGCCGTAATCAGCGTCGTGATATTCGCATCGAGCACGGTCCACGTGGCCTTACTGAAGCCCGTCGCAATCGCGGCCCGGACCGCACGACCCGCGCGCAGTTCCTCGCGAATCCGCTCAAAGATGATCACGTTCGCATCAATCGCCATGCCGACCGTCAACACGAGGCCCGCAATACCGGGCAGCGTGAGCGTGGCTTCAAACATCGACATGAGACCGATGAGCATGATCAGGTTGACGACCATGGCCACCGCCGCATAGATCCCCGACATGCGATAGTAGAACGCCGCGAAGGCGAGTACGACGAGCAGGCCAATGCCGCAGGCCAGCGCGCCGCTCTCGATCGAGTCCTGCCCAAGGCCCGGACCGACCGTGCGTTCTTCTTCGATCACGACCGGCACGGACAAAGAACCGGCGCGCAGAATCACAGCGAGATCCGCTGCTTCGTCGGCCGTGAACTGACCTTCGATCATGCCACGATTCGTAATGCGCGCTCGGATGGCCGGCGCGCTGTAGACGTTATCGTCGAGGATGATCGCCAGCTGCTTGTTTTTGTTCGCCTCGGTCAGCTTGCCGAAGAGATCGCCGCCTTCTTGATTGAAGGTGAACTCCACGATCGGCCGCTGCTGTTGGTCGAATTGCAAACGCGCATCGTCAAGATAGTCGCCGGTCACGTCCGCCAGCTTGGGTAGGAGATAGGCGCCGATCTCGATGCCCGTCTCTGGATCCTTTTGCATCGTGATCTTCTTATCGTCGCCGATGCCGTCGGGATAGCGCGCACGCAGATCCTCTTCGGTCGCGTCAGAATCGATCACGATCTTGAACTCGAGAAAGCCCGTGCTGTTCAGCAGGTCACGCGCGCGCTGTCGATCGATCTGCTCGCCCGGGATCTGAACCAGCACCCGGTCGGAACCCTGACGCGTCACGATGGAATCGGGAATACCACGCTGGGGATCGTCGATGCGCCGCCGGAGCACTTCAAGCACTTGGCTCATAGTGCGCTCGCGCACATCCGAGGTCCAATCATCGGTCAGCGCATAACGCAGTTCGAGACCGTCGCGTCCGGTCGACTCGAGCACGTTCGTGTCGTCGATGTATTCGATCGTCTTGGCGCGATCCGCCTCCGAAGCCAGAACGATTCGGAGCTCGCCGTCTTCGACTGTGCTGGAGCCGAGCGCAATACTGTCCTCTTCGTCGAGTCGCTCCGCGACGCCCTTGCGCACGAACTCGAGCTCGCGGGTGATCGCCTCCTCCAGCTCGACCCCGACGACCCAATGGATTCCGCCGCGGAGATCGAGGCCGAGGCGCAGGCCGTCAGCTGGCCAGAACTCGCTGGCCACACGCTCTGCCTTCGGAATGAAGTTGGCTGCGGTCACGAAGCCAAAGAGCAAAAGCAATGCAGCGACAAACGCCGCCTTCCAACCGATCGAACCGCTCACGATTCGTCTCCCTTAGTTCCCGAAGCGCCTGTAGCACCAGAGGCACCAGACGAAGCTTGGCCTTCTTTAATGAGCTGATCGATGCGCGACCGACTCACACGGACCTTCACCTTTTCGCCCCGCACGCGGGCGATCTCGATGTCGAGAACGTCGCCATCGACTCCGACGACCTTGCCATGAATTCCGCCGGCGGTCACGACATCATCACCCTTTGCGGCCGTCTTCAGAAATTCATCGCGTTCGCGCTGCTGTTTCTGCTGCGGACGAATGACGAGGAAGTAGAAGATCAGAAAGATCGCCCCCATCATCAGGAAGAACGCGATGTCCCCCCCACCTTGGGCCTGCAGCGGAACGAATCCCCCCGAATTCATTCCGGAAGTCATTCCGGAGGTCATTGTCGATCTCCTTGGGCCTGCGGGCCCGACGTCATCAATTTGCCGCTCGGGCCCGATTGCCTGCGCGAAGCTAAATATGCATCCGGCCGCCGCTCTAAGCGAGCGCCCGGGTAGAAGCGCGCGAGGATACGCTGATACGCGTCGCCGCGCTCAGCCATCGCTCGGGCACCCCACTGACTCATCCCCACGCCGTGCCCATAACCCGAACCGACGAAGGCAAAGCCCGCTTCCAGCCGGCGGACCTCAAAAAGGGTGCTGCGTAGGCCCAGGGCCCCGAGAAGGCTGCGCAGGGCAGCACCATGAAGGGTTTCAACGCCACGGGCGCCCTGAATGCGGAGCGTCTGGGCGCGGCCACTGTCGGTTCGACTGACCACCCTAAGATCCCGCACCGCGCCAACGGATAGGCCCGTCGCCGCCAGGATCGCCTCAAAATCGTCCTCTTCGAAGCTCATCCGCCAATACGTATGGGGCGCATCGTCTTCTTCCTCGACATCCACGCTTCGACGATAGGGATGATCCTCCCCCCAGACCTCGCCCGCCGTGGCGGTTCGACCGCCGGACGTCGAGTGAAAAACCGCCAGAATCGGCTCCTCTTTGTAAGTCAAAACTTGACCAAGAGTGGCCTCGGTAGCGGCCCGGGTCTCTGGGCTCTCGGCCGAGATCCCCCGGTAGACCTGGCTAGCCACGGTCGCCTTCACGTCCCAGGGATCGCTCTTGCGTCGAGTCGCGTGATAAAGGGCGTAGGTGCGGGAGGCTACGGCCTGCGCACGCAGCGCGTCTGCCGGCCAACTCGGCGACATCTCGCTGCCTAAAATGGACGCGACATAATCCTCGAGCCTAACGCGGTTCAGCACCTGGATCCGGCCCTCAGAGGCACGCACCTGAATCTCGCCTCGGTAGGTTCGTTTGCCCACCTTCCAGATCGGCGCGACGCCGCCGGGCGCGACGGCACTTGTCCGCGGAGCCAAAGCGCGAGCCGGTAGCCAGGCGCCGGAGACCGGCCGACGGTCTATCAGCAGCCGTCCTGCCCCGTCTAGGCGAGCCTGCGATGGCGCGTCGACGCGCCCCACCTTCACGGGCTCCGACTCGTCGTAGACGAGGACGCGTACCGAGCGAGCAAGGGACGCCGCTTCAGCCGCCGGGGTCGTACTGAAGAGCAGGACGCCTACATAGACGGCCAAGGCAAGGTGAGCCCAAGCCCTTGCGTCCCGAGAGAACGAGGGGAATCGCAGAGAGCCTGAAAAAAACAGCAGGCAGCAAACCGCAGGACCGGAGAAAAGGCGCATCAGAGATCCTTGCGGATCGCCTCCGCCTTATCCGTCATTTCCCACGGCAGGCCGATATTCTCACGGCCGAAATGCCCGTGGTAAGACGTCGCGCGGTAGATCGGGCGGCGCAGGTTCAGCGCCTCGTCAATGCCCCGCGGCGTGAGGTCGAAATGCTTGCGGACGATCGTCTCAAGCTTACTCCGGTCGAGCATCGAGGTGCCAAAGGTATCGACGCGAATCGAAACCGGCTCGGCAACGCCGATCGCGTAGGCGAGCTGAACTTCGGCCCGCCGTGCGGCACCGGCGGCCACGAGATTTTTTGCCACATAACGTGCCGCGTAGGCCGCGCTGCGATCCACCTTCGACGGGTCCTTGCCCGAGAAGGCGCCACCGCCATGTCGTCCCATACCGCCGTAGGTATCCACGATGATCTTGCGACCCGTGAGTCCGGCGTCGCCCATCGGGCCACCGACCACAAAGCGACCGGTCGGGTTCACGTGAAAGATCGTGTCGTTGTCGATCAGTTCCGCAGGCAGCGTCGCACGGATCACCTTTTCGATGATGTCCTCACGTAACTGCTTATGATCCACATCGGGCGAGTGTTGTGTTGAGAGCACGATGGTATCTATGCGGCGCGGGCGATCCTCCTCATCGTATTCGATGGTGACCTGGCTCTTCGCGTCGGGTCGTAGGTAATCGAGCTCGCCACTTTCGAGATGCTGTCGAGTGGTCTCCATGAGGCGATGCGCAAAGCGGACCGGCGCCGGCATCAGCTCCGGCGTCTCGTCGCAGGCGAAACCGAACATCATGCCCTGGTCGCCGGCGCCCTGTTCTTTGTGGAGGCCTTCGCCTTCGCTGACCCCCTGGGAAATGTCCGGGCTCTGCTTGCCGATCGCGATTTGCACGGCGCAGGTGGCCGCATCGAAGCCCATATCAGAGCTCGTATATCCGATGTCATGCACGACGCTGCGTACGATGGCCGGAATTTCGACCTGGGCGGACGTTGTAATTTCACCGCAGACCAAAACCATGCCCGTCGTCGTCGCTGTCTCGCAGGCGACTCGGGAAGTCGGATCCTGAGCGAGCATCGCATCCAAAATGGCGTCCGAAATCTGGTCGCACATTTTGTCGGGGTGCCCCATCGACACCGATTCGGAGGTGAACATCAAACGCGATCCCATGACTGTACTCCAACTATCAAACAAGAAGAGAGAAGGCTCTCTACCAAAAGGCGAGGCGGTACCTTCCCAAAGAGGGTCCGCAATGTAGGGGAGACGCCCTCCGGGATCAAACAAAAGCGCTGGGTATCTCCGCCGAAAAAGCTTCTCCCAGCAGGGTTCGGAGGGACACAGCAGCCCGGCGGCGAATCAGCCGTTCGGCATGGGCTACTCGTCCGGCGCCTCAATCAGGGCGCCAACCTCCATCACGGCCTGCTCGGCGTCGGGCCCTACGGCGCGGACGCTGAGAACCGTGCCCTGAGTGGCGGCGAGGCAGAGAATCGAGAGGACGCTTGAACCGCTCACCCACTCTTCGCCGCGGCCGAGGCTGATCTCAGAGTCAAACCGCCCTGCGAGCTGGGCAAGCCGCCCGGCCGGGCGCGCGTGGAGACCGAGTTCCGACTCGACTTTGAAGCGCCGCTCGAAAGTATCCGGACTTCCCGCGGCGCTCATCCGTCGCCCCCTGGGACCAATTCGCTGGCGACGGAAATATTGCGCTGACCGTAGGCCTTGATGAAGGTGGCCAGCTCATCGAGCGGCTTATCCTCGCGCATCGTCGCGAGCTTGATCAACATAGGCAGGTTCATGCCCGTCACGACCTCGACCTGATGTTCGTCGTGAAAAGACAGGCTCATATTCGAAGGCGTGCCTCCGAACATGTCGGTCAGGATCAAAACGCCTGAGCCCGCGTCGGCAGATTTGAGGCCCGCAGCGATCGACCCGCGCACGTCTTCCACGGCCATTGTCGGATCAACCGAGACGGCTTCCCAGCTCGGCGCTTCGGGCAGAATTAGCCGCAATGCCTGCAGGAATTCCTCCCCTAGGCGGTAATGCGTCACGATCAGAACTCCAGCCTTCACAGCGGCCTCTCCACATCTCGATGAACCAAGTTGACCTCACGACCCAGCTCGCGCAGGCGCTTTCCCATCGTTTCGACGATGGCCACGGAGCGATGTCGTCCGCCCGTGCATCCAACGCCGATCGTTACATAAGCCTTCCCTTCCTCGTCATAGAAGGGAAGTAAATAATTTACGAAGGACTCGAGGCGCGTGAAAAACTCGCGACCGCGCTCACTCTCCAGAATATAGTCCGCCACTGCGGACTCGAGTCCAGTCCCACTCCGAAGCGCTTCTTCGAAATAAGGATTCGGCAGGAACCGCACATCGAAAAGCAATTCCACCGACGCCGGCGTGCCGTGGCGGAAGCCGAAGGAAACCAGATTGGTCACCGTCTTGCGTGACTCGCCCGACACATGCCGAATCACGGTGCCTTTCAGTTGATGCACGTTGAGCGTACTCGTATCGACCTTGAGGTCCGCAAGCTTCACGACATCGTCGAGAAGAGAACGCTCGAGCTGAATTCCGTCTCGCACAGAGCCGGTCGGCGAGAGCGGATGCACGCGCCGCGTCTCGCGGTAGCGTCGCTCCAGCACATCGTCCGCGCAGTCGAGAAAAAGCACCTCGACATCCGCACCATCGTCCCGCAGCTGTCCGACGACTTCAGGAAAGCTCGCCAGGAAGTCTTTTTCGCGTGCATCGAGCGCGAGCGCGATCTTCTCAATCGAGGACGAGGATTCGCTGCATAAGCCCAGAAATTGTGGCACGAGCTGGACGGGAAGATTATCGACGCAGTAAAACGACAAATCCTCGAGCGCGGCCATGGCCGTCGTCTTGCCCGAACCAGACAAGCCCGCCACAAAGACGATCTTCTGCCCGACCGCCAATCCGGCCGTGCCCTCCTCGCCGACCATCGCTTCACTCCCCCGAGTTCCGTGCCGTGTTGCGCGCCTCGTTCCGTATCCCAACCCGCGTCCGGCTCCCCGTCCCAATATCAGAAGGTGCCATCTCCCGATCTCAACCGCTCGTCCAGCCGCCGCGCGGCGTTCACTCCGCGCTCGCGAAGACGCCAATCGCGAATAGCCAATTCGACCAGCGTCGAGAGATTGCTGGCCGCGTGCACGGGCAAAACGACACTCGGAATCTCGACACCGAGAATCGTCTCCATGTCTCGTTCCAGCCCGATCCGCTCGAATTGCTTGCCTTTATCCCAATCCTCAAGCCGCACGACGAATCCAACCTCGCATTCGTCCAGCGTCGCCTCGGGACCAAACAAATCCGCCACGCTCATGAGCCCGAGGCCACGCACCTCGATGTAGTGACGAATATGCTCGGGACACCAGCCGATGATGCGTCGCGGGCGCGGCGGCGAGCCTGGCGAATCTGAACCGTCGGATTCGTCACCAGGCGCCGGTTCAGCACGAAGGCGGACGACATCATCCGCGACAAGCCGCTCGCCACGCCGCACAAGCTCGATCACGCATTCGCTCTTGCCGACGCCGCTGCGCCCAAGAATCAACACACCGAGCCCCATCACCTCGACCAGGGATCCATGCATCTGGGTCATAGGAGCTTCGCTGGAATCGGCGGGATCGTCAGAATCTCGGGAATCGCTCACGCCCTTTGCCTCCTACGCTGCGAGTTCTAAGCGTGTGGACCGCGGATCGATTTTCTCAGTCCGAGACTCAGAACTTTGCGTCTTCCTCTTCGATCGCCCGAAAGATCTCGTCAAGATCGCCCGCCGCCAACAGCTTTTCACGGAAGCTTGCGTCGCGAAAGAATCGGGAAATACGAGCCAGCGCCTTGAGATGCTGCCCGCCGGATTGCTCAGGGACGACCAAAAGAAAGAAGAGCTGCGTCGGCTGGCCGTCGATCGAATCAAAATCGACCCCGCTCGAGCTCCGGGCAAAAGTCGCCACGAGACGCTCGAGGCCCACCATTTTCCCATGGGGAATGGCAACGCCCTCACCGATTCCGGTGCTCTGGAGCGCCTCACGGTCTCGGAGCACGCCGAGGAGCTTCTCCGCATCGATGATACCCATTCCGGCGATCGCGCCGGAATCTGAGGAACCGCCCGCCTGCTGACTCTGCGCGAGCTTCCCCGCAAGCTCGGCGAGCAAATCGTCTTTGCTGGTCGATTCCAGGTCTAGAATCGAAGCTTCTCGTACAAGAATATCGGTGATCTTCATCAGGGCTCCGCGCTGCGGGCGCACGTTATCCCGCTCCCGGGGCAATCGCTATCCCCGGACGATCTGAAATGCGAATCAGCCGACTTGGCGTCGTTTAGTCGATGAAAGAATGTTCATGGATTCGCGATACTTCGTCACCGTCCGACGCGCGATATCAATATTCGCAGATTTCAGCATTTCGGCGATGCGCTGATCCGACATCGGGCGCTTGGGGTCCTCGCTGCCGATGATCTTTCGGATCTTTTCCTTCACGCTCTCGCTGGCAAGAGCTTCACCGCCATCAAATCGTCCGATGCTGGAGTTGAAGAAGTATTTCAGTTCGAAGATGCCCTGCGGCGTATGCACGTACTTGTTTGTCGTGACGCGACTGACCGTCGACTCGTGCATCTCGATATCGTCGGCGACATCGCGCAGGTTGAGCGGCTTCAGATGGGCGACACCGTGTTCGAAAAAGTCGCGCTGATATCCGATGATGCTCTGCGTGACCTTGTAGATCGTGCGCTGGCGCTGATGGATCGATTTGATCAGCCACATCGCGGAACGCACTTTGTCGGTGACGTAATTCTTTGTCTCTCGTTCGGCGAGTTCTTTGCTCGCTGCGGAAGGCTCAGGCGCATTAGGGTCTTTCGCGCCTTTACCGCCCTTCCCGCCCGTTTTAGAGAGCACGTCGCGATACATCGAGCTGATCTTCAACTTCGGAAGACCATCCTCGTTCAACAGCACATGAAAATCGTCGCCGACCTTATAAACGTAGATATCGGGCGTGATGTAGACAGGCTCGTCGCCTCCGTATTCACGTCCCGGCCGAGGATCCAGTGTTCCAATCACGCGCACTGCCGCGGCCACCGCTTCAATCGCCTGACCGGTCACACGGGCGAGCGCGCGAAAATCTCTTTTCTGTAGCAGGTCGAGATGCTGGTCCACGATCAAGCGAACCAGCTCGTCGCCCACACGCAGCGTATCGATCTGGATCAGCAGGCACTCACGCAGATCGCGCGCGGCCACGCCGATCGGATCAAGTTTCTGCACAGCCGCCAGGACGGTCTCGACGGCTTCGACATCGGCCCCCGCTTGGCGTGCGATCTCCTCGGTCGTCGACCCAAGAAATCCGCGCTCGTCGAGATTGCCGATGATCCAGCCGGCCAGTTCGTGCTGCGCGGCATCCAGATCCATGACCTGAAGCTGCCACTCAAGATGCTCCCCGAGACTCTTGCGCCGCGCATAGGTCGCTTCGAGCGAAGGACGATCGTCGTCGCCCATCACGGCGCCCGACTCGAGTCCCGTCATCGGATTGCTCTCGAGGTAGGACTCCCACTCAATGTCGGCGATCTTGTCGGCATCGCTCGGGGCGATGTCGTCGGTCCCCGACCCGTCGGACAGATCGGTGCTGGAGAGCTGCTCATCGAGCGGCCTCTCAGACGCCTCTCCATATTCGTCGCTGGCATCGCCTGCGTCGGACCGCTCATCTGAGCCGTCCGCGCTATCGCGTAAGTCGAACTCATCAGGCGACGCGTCTTCGCGTTCGCCCTGCGTCTCTTCTTCGATTTCAGTCTCTTCGAGAACCGGGTTTTCCTGTAGTTCCTGCTGAACAAGATTCACGAGTTCGAGCTGATTCAATTGCAGAAGCTTGATCGCTTGCTGCAATTGCGGCGTCATCACGAGCTGCTGCGAGAGCCGAAGCTGTTGTTTCAGTTCGATCGCCATGAACGCCCTTCGATTCTCCTAGTCCGTGATTTTAGCCGGTTATGTTTCAATTCGAGATCTCGCGTTTCGTTTCGCGAGTGGAGCCGGTCAATCTTTCCCGGTCCCCTGTGCCGCATCTGTCTTCACGTCCTCTCGAGCCGATGTCTTGAGGCTTCATCACCTCGACACGCCATTCGGCGGCCCGCCGAGGATTGCCTTCGATCGCTCTACTCTAAACCTGCCTAGCGCCTGTGGAGTCTCTCGCATCTCATGCGCAGAAAACCGGACGCCCCTCGGGCCAAAACCCGACCGGGCTTAGTGCAGCGCGAATCCGCACCTCCACTCATTGCACGACCACTCAATTCAAGCTGAAATTCTTGCCCAGGTAAACCTCGCGCACCTCGGGATCTTCCGCGATTTCGGCGGGCGTCCCCAGGCGCAAGATTTGTCCATCTTTAATGATGTACGCACGATCGCAAATCGAAAGCGTTTCGCGCACATTATGATCCGTTATGATGACGCCAATATCGCGACTGCGAAGCTGTTCGATGATTTTTTGAATATCGATCACCGCGATCGGGTCGACGCCCGCGAAGGGCTCATCCAGCAGCATGAACTTAGGGTTCAATACCAAAGCGCGCGTGATTTCGACACGCCGCCGCTCACCGCCGGATAGATCCGCTCCCTTGCGGCCCGCCTTTTCAGTCAGTCCCAACTCCGCCAGCAGCTCGGCCAAGCGTTCCTTGCGGCGCGCTCGACTCGGCTCGACCGTTTCAAGGATAGCGCCCACGTTATCCGCGACAGTGCGTTTGCGAAAGATGGAAGCCTCCTGCGGCAGGTACGTAATTCC
>JBDNFB010000152.1:0-3657 GCA_041690055.1 Myxococcota bacterium
ATCTCAAGGGAGACTCTCGACGGAAGGACAACGATCAGTAAAGCTAACCCAAGTCCAGCGTCGCTCCGCTCCGTTCACGATCACCGAAACGGGTGTTCACAATGGAGCGAAATGACCGTTCACGATCGCCGGAATGCGCAAATAGATGCGGGCCATAGCGTTAGTCCTATTCCTGTGTTGGCTGAGGGCTATTGATGACAATACTGCGGCGTGTAGGAAAGGGAAACTGATGAAGGCGGTCCACTGAATTGGGCGGAGTCCTATCGGCGGAGGTTGGCGATGCAGGGGCACTTTAATCAGCGGGGTGGATTAGTAAGGCTCCAAAGGCATTCTTCGCGGCTAATCCGCTCGGCAGTCGCGGAATTTGTCGGAGTGAAGGGCGCTTAGGGTATGTTGCGTCCGTATGATTCCCACGACATCAGGCTAAACGCGCAGCGCTGGAATAGACGCACGAGTTCGAGAAAGCCGCGAACCACGGAGGCAACATGGCAATTTTCACTTCGATGAGCTTTCGAGAAGCGATCGCCCAGTACGATCGAACATCGGACGCCGATAAGGTCAAAGAGGCTGACCTGCAGCGTTCGCAGGTACTGAAACGGTTTCCCATAGCTCGATGGCCAGAGATGACGCTGGAAGAGTATGCCCTCGGTCAGGAGGACACCGAGGATACATTCTGCCGATGGGTCGAATTTAAGACGCCGCATCTCGGGAGCATCCGGGGGGGGCATGCGCGGAAGCACATTATTTACAAACACAAGGAGCGGCCGGGATGGCACTTCCCGAAGGATCTGTTCGACGACGAACGGATGGCGTGGGAGCAATTGCGAACGGATTTTGTACAGGCTTTTGAATACGCAAATAACGGGAACTGGCTCGAAATTGAGGGCCTAGATGTTCTCGCCCAAGGGCCTGCGCTGCGTCTGAAGACGCTGCATATCTATTTCCCGGAGGATGTGCTTCCAGTCTACTCGTTTGAACATCTTCGCCACTTTTATCGACTAGTGACGGGAGAGGATGGGACTACGAATCGGAGTGAGGGGGTTCAGGCGAACCAAAGACTGCTCGCTGCGTTGCGCGAAGTTGCCGATTTAGATGGCTGGAGCACCAAAGAACTCGAAAGATTCTTGTACTGGTGGAGTGACCCACGTGAGGCGCGTCGGGTTGTCAAGATCGCTCCGGGCCGAGGCGCGGTCTATTGGCCAGATTGCTTGAGAGGCGGATACATCTGTGCGGGATGGGAGAAGATCGGTGACTTAACGCAATTCGAATCGAAGAGCGACTTCAAAAAGTTCTTTGCCGGGGTACACGAGAAAGACTACAACGGTCATCCCCCGGCGATCAGCAGGAAGGGGAACGAACTCTGGACGCTTAGCGAGCTCGAACCCGGAGATTTAGTGGTTGCTAACCAGGGCATGTCTAAAATTCTTGCGGTTGGTCAGGTGGTGGAACCCGGATACGTTTGGCGCGACGATCGAGATGTTTTCAAACATACCGTGACAGTCGATTGGGATACTTCTTTCGAATCAACGATTCCGCAGCAGAAGAGCTGGGCTATGTCGACAGTTAAGAAGGTGCCGGAAGCGCTTTTTGAAGAGATCGCTTCAAGAGCAAGAGGCGGGGGCTCAATCGTCAAAAAGATGAGCCCGGTGGACCCTCTGTATCAGCGTATTTCGGGTGCCCTGAAGCGAAAGCTGAATCTCGTTCTCTACGGGCCGCCGGGTACAGGCAAGACCTATACAGCTCGGCGCTTCGCCGTTTGGTGGTTGCTCCGGGAGTCCGGCGATCCGCGGGCTGACACGGTCCTTGGTGATTCGAAACTCATGGCCGACTGCGAACAAGAACTGTCAAGTGAACGGAATTCAGACACGGACGATTTTGATGAAGAAGGTGGGAGGGAACCCGGGTGGCTGACGAGGGTGACGTTTCATCCCTCATATACATACGAAGACTTCGTAGAGGGCTTCCGACCGTCGGAGCAGGGGGCAAGGGGCCTCGCTCTTCATCTAGAAGATGGAGTATTTAAGCGGGTCTGCCGCGCAGCAAAAGCTCATCCCGATCGTCCTTATCTGATCATGGTGGATGAGTTCAATCGAGGAAATGTCGCGAAGATCTTGGGGGAGCTGATAACGCTTCTCGAACAGGATAAACGCGGGCTTACAGTCTCACTTCCGCAAAGCAAGCAAATGTTCAGTATCCCCCCAAATGTGTATTTTCTAGGGACGATGAACACTGCGGACCGAAGTATTAAACTGCTCGATGTGGCTCTTCGACGTCGATTCGCGTTTATTGAGCTAATGCCGGACCTTGAGTTACTGCGCGGGGCGACTGTTGGTGAACTTGCGCTTGACGAGTTTCTCGAAGGGCTAAACGGGCGCATCGCAGAGAGCGAGGGACGAGAGAAGCAGATTGGTCACGCCTACCTACTCAACGGCGGGGAACCAGTCTCGGAGATCGAGGATTTCGCAGATCTGTTTCGAGAGGAGATACTGCCCCTACTTCAGGAGTACTGTTACGACGAATACGGAACGCTTGCGAAATTTATTGGCAGCGAGCTCGTGGACGAACAGGCGAACGCTCTGAACTACGAAAAGATTGACGATGCTGAGCAACTAGTAAGAGAGTTGGTAAAGACTTTCGGAAGCAAATCAGGCGGCGATGAGTGACGGTGGTTTCTGCTGATTCTTCGCAAGACGATTCCGAACCGGTGAGGCTGGAACCCAGAACTCATTGCTACCTTTCCGAGTGGAGCTCGATAACGGTTCCCGGCGTTAGGTTGTCGAAATCGGATCGCGAGCTCGTTAAGCGCATCGGCGATTCAGGTAAAGGCCGGCTTTCCGTCGATGAGCTCCGCGATGGGCTTCGAATACGAGCGCGTTCATGGGTGGGGGTGCTGAGGTTCGAAGCCGTTGAAGTCCGCATCATCCCCAAGCTTGCAGGCGGCCAAAAGTCAATTGCGCGGCTACTTGAGTTCACGTCCGGCCTTGATGGCCTAGGTCGCTTTGACGCTGATGCGTTCGTTAAGATCGAAGGGACATCTTTACACGACCTCGTTGCTCTGCTCTTTGCCGAGGCAACCGAGCGAGTCGTTCGCCGCGGGCTCGTTTCAGACTACATCGAACGTGAAGAGGGTCTACCAGCCGTGCGTGGCAGGATCCTCGCCGACCGTCAGATTCTGGAGCGTTTTGGTCGGCTCGATAGAGTCATTTGCCGTTTTGATGAACTGGAGCACGACGTTGATGAGAACCGATTACTCCTACTGGCCCTTCGTGTCTCGTCCCGTCGTGTTGCGGACCGCGGTTTACATCGAAGGCTGGTGCGCCTGAGGTCGCTATTTGAGCCTATCTGCGACCCATCGAAAATCGATCGGCGTGCACTGAACGGATCATCGGACTACAACCGATTGAACGCCCATTATGATCGCGCCCATATTCTGGCTCGGTTTCTGCTGGACGGCCTTGGGGTAGACGACATCCTTACACATGGGCAAACGAAAAGTTTCGCATTTCTCTTAGATATGAACTGAACCGCCCCGGGATTGCCGGAGGCTCCATTTCTTGAGAGGATGGAGCAATGGCACGAAGAAACAGATTTTCACAAGAGGTTCGGGAACGAGCGGTTCGGATGCTCGGAGAGCACCGGACCGACTATGGCTCGGAG
>JBDNFB010000153.1:0-24852 GCA_041690055.1 Myxococcota bacterium
CTTCCCGCGAGGCATGCCGAAAACGGCGTGCCTTCCCGCAGCCGTCTACATAAACCCGCCCAAAGAAACGATGGCGGAGCAAGGAGGTCTACAGTAAATACCGAAACGAGGTGTCTCAAAGTCGTTGGCAGGTTCCGCTGGGCGTTGAATTTCGGCAATGATCCCGAGACTTTGCGACAAATTGCCCCTTTTGCCGATCCAGCCAATCTCTGTGTATTCAAGCTACCTGCCGGACGGAAGCCGATCCGAAACCTTCCAGAGCTGCGCCCGTTTTTGAACCCTAAAGCTGCCCCGCAGGCCACTTACACATCGTCTGCGCATACACGAGACTCAATCAAAATCGTTCTGATAGAAGAAATGGTTGCCGAGCAGTTGCCGGTCCCTATTTTCGACCCACGAGGGGGTCTGAAATCGGTCAATTCTCCTCCGGGGACCGCCGATATAAGGCGCACGAGCGGCAGGCTTAAACGCGTCCGAAGCAGGAGACACCGCTGAGGCCTGCCGCAAAAAGGACGCCGAGTGCCCATTTTTCGTTTTTCTGGAGACAGCCCCGAATGACCTCTCACCCGCCTACAACCGAGACGACGAGCGCCACCTGGCTCGTGACGGGAGGAGCCGGCTTCATCGGCGCCAATTTCGTGCGATGGGCCCTCGAGAATCGCCCCCAGGTCCGCGTGGTCGTCTTCGACAAGCTGACCTACGCGGGCAGCATGGAGAACCTTCGCGACCTTCCCAATCCGGAGCGCTTTGAGTTCTTTCATGGCGACATCGCATCCACCGAGGATGTCGCAAAGGCATTCGAAACCTACACGCCGACGCATATCCTGAATTTCGCCGCAGAGTCCCACGTGGACCGCTCAATCGATGGCCCGCGCGCGTTCATCGATACCAATATCGGTGGCACCTTTGAACTGCTCGAAGCAGCCCGCCACCGCTTTGCGGAACTCCCCGAGTCGGAGCGCAACACCTACCGCTTCCTTCATGTCTCGACCGACGAAGTCTACGGATCGCTCGGCGCCGAGGGCTACTTCACTGAAGAAACGCCCTACGCTCCTAACTCGCCCTACTCGGCATCCAAGGCGAGCGCGGATCTCCTCGTCCACGCCTATCACCGCACCTACGGACTTCCGACGATCACAACGAACTGCTCGAACAACTACGGGCCCCATCAGTATCCTGAAAAGCTGATCCCGCTCATGGTGCTCAACGCACTCGAAGGCAAACCGCTCCCAATTTACGGCGACGGCGGAAACGTACGCGACTGGATCTACGTGGAAGATCATTGCTCGGGCATAGTCCGCGCGCTTGAAGCCGGCGAACCCGGAGAGCAGTACGCCTTCGGCGGCAATAGTGAACGCTCGAACCTCCAGGTCGTTGAGGGCCTCTGCAACGCCCTTGAACAGCTTCGCCCGGCCGCGCAGAACGAAGCACTTAAAGCGCAAGGCTTTTCGAGCTACTCCGAGCTGAAAAGTTTCGTGGAGGATCGCCCGGGGCATGATCGGCGTTATGCGATCGACGCAACGAAGTCCAAGACCACTCTCGACTGGACTCCGGACTTCAATTTCGAAGAGGCCCTCGTGCGCACAGTGTCCTGGTATCTCGATCACGAGGACTGGCGAATGGCGATTCAGGCGGAAGGCGACGCGCGATCGCGGATCGGCCTTTCGACGGAAACCCAAGGCAAACCGGAAACAGACGATGATGTAAAGGAGACAGCGAAATGAAGGGCATTCTTCTCGCAGGCGGCTCGGGCTCTCGACTTCTCCCGGCAACGGGCGCGGTCTCGAAGCAGCTGCTTCCGATCTACGACAAGCCGATGGTGTACTACCCGCTCTCTACGCTGATGCATGCGGGTGTGCGCGACATTATGCTGATCTCGACACCGCATGACGTGCCGCTCTTCCAGCGCCTCTTAGGCGACGGCAGCGAGCTCGGCGTGCGCATCCAGTACAAGGTCCAGGACAAGCCTGAGGGCATCGCACAGGCCTTTCTGATCGCGGCCGATTGGATCGACGGCGACCCCGTCGCCCTCGCTCTCGGCGATAATATTTTTTATGGGCATGGCTTTCCGGACTCCATTCGCCGCGCCGCAACCCGCGAGAGCGGTGCCACGGTGATCGGCTACCGCGTGCACGATCCGGAACGCTACGGCGTCGTCGAGTTTGCTGACGATGGGCGGATTGTCTCGATCGAAGAGAAGCCCGAAATCCCGAAATCGAACTACGCCGTGACCGGCCTCTATTTCTACGATGAACAGGTCGTCGAAATCGCGAGCAACCTCACGCCGTCGCCCCGAGGCGAGCTCGAGATCACCGATGTGAATCTCGCCTATCTCGCGCAGGACGCGCTTCACGTGGAGCAGCTCGGCCGCGGTGTTGCGTGGCTCGACACAGGGACGCATGAAGCTTTGCTCCAGGCCTCGAACTTCATTCAGGCCGTGCAGGAGCGACAGGGCCTTCGTGTCGCCTGCCCGGAAGAAATCAGCTGGCGCAATGGTTGGCTCAGCGACGAAGCCCTCGGCGAACGTGCGAAGGCAATGTGCAATAACAGCTACGGCGAGTATCTGGCGCAGCTTCTCAAAGAGAAGTAGCGGTTGCTTCGTTTCAGTCGAGAATCTCGGTGCATGGGCGCAAGCCGCCTGGCCGAGTAGGCGCAGCCCTGCGTGCTGCGAGCGCGTGCTATGCGTCGCCTTCGCTCAGCGCCTCGTTCAGCACCTGTTGCCAGCGCCAGGCGTCGCGCATGGCTTCATCGACGGTTCGCTTCGCTTGCCAATCAAGCACGCGCTCCGCCTTGTCGACGCTCGCATAGATCTGCTCGATGTCGCCGTCGCGGCGCGGGGCGACCACGGACTCGACCTTCTTGCCCGTCGCGCGCTCGAAAGCGTGCAGCGCCTCAAATACAGAGGTGCCCTGCCCGGTTCCGACGTTCAGCACATCGACCCTTGGTTCATCCGCTTGCCGCGCCATCCACTGCAGACTCTTCACGTGGGCGGCGGCCAGGTCGAGCACATGGATATAGTCGCGCACGCACGAACCATCTGGCGTAGACCAATCGTCGCCAAAGACCTGAATCGGTCCGCGGATCCCGGCCACGCTCTGCAAAATAATCGGTACGAGATTCTGCGGATCGCCGAGCGGGAGTTCGCCGATGCGCCCGCTCGGGTGTGCCCCAATCGGATTAAAATACCGAAGCAGCGTCGCCCGAATCGGTGCGCCCGAAGCCACCGTATCCTGCACGATCTGCTCACAGATCTGCTTCGTTGCTCCGTACACTGAGGCCGGCGCCGCGATCGGCGTCTCCTCGGTCACGGGCAGCTTGTCGGGCTGTCCGTACACCGTGCATGAAGAGGAAAACACGAAATCAGGAACCCCGAACTCGACCATCACTTCGAGCATGGTGATGAGAGAGCCCAGATTATTCCGGTAATAGAGCAATGGGTTTTGCTGCGACTCGCCGACCGCTTTCGATGCGGCGAAATGAATCACCCCGGCAATCTCGCCCTCGTCCGCAAAGATTTCCCGCACTGCGGCGGCATCCGAGCAATCCGCATCGTGACAGCGTACGGGGCGACCACAGATGGCTTCCAGCCCAGCCAGCACCGATCGATTCGAATTCGAGAAATCGTCGATCAGGACCGGCTCGAAGCCGCTCTCAAGCAGATCGACCACCGTATGCGAGCCGATAAATCCGGCGCCGCCGGTCACGATGATCTTGCGCTGCATCGATTTTTCCTCCCGCCTGGTGACTTGCGTGCCCGCCGCACACCCGTGCGGCAAAACTCCGGTGTGCCGTCGATCTTCTCTCGACGTGAGTGACCAGGACGACCGTGCCGACTCAGGTGTTCTGAACCGTCATTCCTCCATCGACCGGCAGGACCGCTCCATTAAGGAACGATGAGGCCGGCAAAGCGAAGTTCAGCGTCGCATGCGCCACTTCTTCCGGTTGGCCATAGCGGCGAAGCGGCACGCGGCGGCGAGCGAATTTCTCGCGCGCGGCCTCGGGAATCGCCTGGGTCATCCCCGTGAGAATCGGCCCCGGACAGATGCAGTTGACCGTCACGCCCCGTGCTCCGAGTTCCACCGCCATCGATCGTGTAATGCCGATGACGCCGTGCTTGGCGGCCGTGTACGGACCCGTGCCCGCGCTCGCGCCAAGTCCCTCGGTCGAAGCAATATTGATGATGCGCCCGTCGCCATTGCGCACCAACTGAGAAAGACAAGCGCGCACGAGCCGCTGGCGGGCTGAGAGCATAACGTCAAGCGAGCGCTGCCAAATCGGTTCGTAATCGTCATCGCTCTGTTCGAGGGAGGCCCCAATCACGATGCCCGCGTTATTCACGAGGATATCGATCTCACCCAGGGTCGTCGCAATCTCGCCGACCACGGCATGAATCCGGTCGAGGTCCGACACATCGAGAGTCCAGCCGCTCGCCGTTCCACCGGCTCCCCGGATCTCTTGCACGACCCGTTCGACGGCATCGGCTTCGAGATCCGTCACGGCGACATGCGCGCCTTCGTCCGCAAAGAGATGAGCGGTCGCCCGCCCCATTCCACTGGCGGCTCCGGTCACGAGCGCAACACGCCCTTCGATCGATCGGCTGAGTTGGCTAAGTCGCGGCATGGGCAGACTCTATCTCAAGCGCGGCGCATCGAAGCGTGAATGCAGACGGAGCTCACGAATCAGCCCCTTCCAGCCGGCGATCTCTCCAAGGAGAGGCGGGGAAGGGTCCAAATGAGAGATGAGATGAGGATGAGAAAAAGAAAGGTCTGGGGCAAGAAATGGTCGGGCCGGCGGGACTCGAACCCGCGACCTCTTGACCCCCAGTCAAGCGCGCTACCAGACTGCGCCACGGCCCGAACGAGGGCAAGGTTTAGCCTAGTGCGCGGGGTCAGTCGACGCTTTGTGGGACGGAAGATCAGAAGTCGTCATCAATGGGCGCTCCCATCCAGCCCTCGCGCCGCTGCTTCGCGTCGAGGTCGGCAGGCAGGCCCTTGTGGCGCGCCTCCAGCAGCTCGGTCATGACGCGATGAATCTCGCGGGGCACGCCGCCTGAGAAGGCATGGATCTGACTGATTCGATCGGCATCCAGACCGCCCATCACCTCCTCAGAGAGTCCTGCCCAACGAATCCGCGTCCGCAGATAGACCGCCGTCTCCTCCTCCGATAGCCTCGAACGCAGAATGGCGACGGATGGCTCGAGCACATCGAGCGCCGCCAGCAGCCGGCTCGACCGCGCATCATCGCCCAACGCTGCCAGAATCCGGAGAGGCGAGCTCTTCCGGGGCAAGCCCTGCTGCAGAACTCGAATCGTTTCTTCAGGCATCGAATCCGCATCATCGATCAACAAGAAGAACGGATCCGAGGGGCCGCCGCCCAGCGCGAATAAGGCCGCGAGCGCCGGCACCGCGTGATCCCGAGCGTCTGGGTCTGGGGACGGGCACTCTTGCCCGAGAAGGCCGTAGATCCAGGTGGCCAGGTCGACGACGGAGAGGCCCGCGTAGGGAAGGTAGAGCGCCCTCGCCGACTTTCCGGCAGCCGCCGCGTCCCGATTGATGCGTTGCTCAACCATGCGAAGGAAGAATGTTTTCCCGAGACCGGGCTGGGTCACAAGCGCGGCAAGCGTCGAGCCAAGCCGAGCCTGTGTGCGCCACTCGTCGATGGAGGCAAGTAAAGAATCTGTGGCGGCGCGCGGAACGTAGCCGTCCGGATCAACGGTCTCCGCAAACGCATTCCGCGCCGCTACAAGAGCAGTCGACTCCAAACTCATGCCCTAGAGACCTTCTTGCAAGGCTCCGCGTATCGTCGAAAGCTCGGAGTGGAGATCGCCCAGGGCTGCACCGAAGGCGAGCCACTCCGCCCGGCGCGCTTCGGGAAGCGCGTCCCTATCCGAAACATCCGAAACATCGGAACCGACTGAGCTATTCGAACTGTCGCCGTGGAGAACGGAGCCTCCTTGAACATTCGTTGCTGCCTTCGTCTTCCGCTTGGATTGCTTGCCTGCGGAACGCGCCTTGCCACGCGAATTCGCAGTACCTGAGAGAGTGCTCGAGTCTGGTTCCGAGGCTGCGTCCATCTGTGCCGCACTGGAGGTGGCTCCATTGCCCACCCCCTTGCGTTGATCGTTTTGCCGGAGCAAAGCGAGCGCATCATCGACACCGAGATCTTGGATCCGCTGTCGGGCACCCGCGATGGTATAACGCTCGTCCCACAAAAAACGTTTCAAAAGCCAGACGAATTCGATATCCCGCTTGCGATAAAGGCGCTGCTTGGAGCGAGACTTCGGCGGCGCCATCCAGCGGAATTCGGTCTCCCAATACCGCAGAACGTGCGCCTTGACGCCTGTCAGCTTGCTGACCTCGCCTATGCGGTAATACAGCTTCTCCGAAGCATCGAGTGAAGCGCGGGCCTCTTCGTCATTCATTTCCGGCATCCAACCCTCAAAGCTTCGTCATGGGAAGATCATAAGGCGTGATCTCGTGACTTCGTGACGTCGCGACAATAGGAGGCTCAGACGCACGCAATCCACGTGCAACTGACCCTCGATTGACAATCGCACGGTCGATCTCAAGATGCACGTGAATAGTGTCCGCGACGCGCCCTTAGGCGGTCCGGCGGATCAGAATCATTCTAAAATTTCAGTTTAAAGACTGTACTCCGAGGAGATCAGCCGACGCACTCCGTGCGACACTCAGTCGTCGTCGTGTTCCGCTGCGGCGGCTTCAGCCGCGCGATCCGCGTCGGTCACTTCGCTCTCGTTCAGCACGTTCTTCAGCACGAGGCTCGGCTTGAATGTCAGAACACGGCGAGCATCGAGAAGAATCTCCTGGCCGGTCTGGGGATTCCGCCCCTTCCTCGCGTTCTTTTCGCGCACGACGAAATTGCCGAAACCCGAGATCTTGACCTTCTCGCCTTCGGCGAGGGTCTCTTTCATGATCTCAAAGACCTTCTCAACAAGTTCGGCCGCTTCTTTTTTCGAGAAGCCGACTCGTTCGTAGATCTGCTCGACGATTTCTGCCTTCGTCATCGCACGTTTTCTCCTGGTCGATCGCCTGCCATTGCCGTGGCCCTGAATGATGCCCGCCTCGCGTTAGGCCGCCCAGGCTCTATCAAGAGCCTGGGCGGCGAAACGCGATCCGGAACTAGGCCGCAGCCTGTTTGGCGCGCTCGGCCAGAGCCGCGAAGCTCTGGGGATCCTCGAGGGCCAGCTGTGCGAGAACCTTTCGGTCGATTTCGATCTCGGCCGCCTTCAGGCCCGCCATAAATCGGCTGTAGGACAACCCATTCTGGCGCGCGCCAGCGTTGATGCGCGCGATCCACAGCCCACGGAATTCCCGCTTGCGTTGGCGTCGATCGCGGTATGCGTATTTTTCGGCCTTGTCTACAGCTTCGATGGCGACGCCATGCAGCTTGCTGCGCCCACCAAAATAGCCTTTGGCCTTCTTCAGTACTTTTTTACGCCTTTTGGAGCCAGGTACGCCCCGCTTTACTCTCGGCATCTTCGCTTTCCTCTTTCAATCTTTTCGTTTCGGTCGGATTCACTCGTTCATCCCAATCGGTCATGAACTTGGATCCGGCCTGGTCGACTCGGTAGGCGTGCCATCGGCCCACTCGAGTGCTCCATCTTTTCCTCACCTCGAACTCGAGCTGCTACTGCCCAGAGCGCCCCTCACGTACTGCCTAGAGCGGCCCCTCACATAGACAGCTGCCCTTACAGATAAGGAAGCATTCGTCGAACGCGCGGCAGGTCGTGCGCAGACACCAGATCACTCTGGCGCAGATTGCGCTTCCGCTTGGTGGTCTTCTTCGTCAGGATGTGCTGTTTGTTGGCCTTATTGCGCTTTAGCTTGCCGGTTCCCGTCACGCTAAACCGCTTGGCCGACCCACTGTGGGTCTTCATCTTCGGCATTGATTTGTTACTCCCCGCTTTCGCGGACTCTTCGAGAAACCGCGGACGCCACTCTGCGCCTTCGGTTCTCTGAACGACTTTTATTCAATCAAGCTTCGGGACTTGCGTCCTTGGCTTCTTCAACTGCGACCTCGGCTTTTTCGGGTGCCTCGGCTGTATTCGCTTCTTCTGTCTTCACTTCTTCGGTTTTCGGTTCTTCAGTTTTCGGTTCTTCGGCCTTGCTCTCGTCGGTCTTGGCGTCTGCCTTAGCAAGTCGCTTCGCCTCGGCGATGGCCTCTCGGTCACCGACCAGGATCATCGACATGAAGCGCCCCTCCATTCGCGGAGAGCTCTCCATCTTGGCGATCCCGTCGAGCTGCTCGAACACGTTCTTCAGCTGTTCTCGCCCGCGATAGGTGTGGACCATCTCTCGACCACGAAACATCACCGTGACTTTGACTTTGTCCCCTTCCATCAAGAACTTGCGAGCGTTGTTGAGCTTGAAGTTGAGATCGTGCTGGTCAGTCCCGGGTCGCAGCTTCACCTCTTTGAGGGTCGCTGAGTGAGACTTCTTGCTCGCGCTCTTCTTCTTTTGCTCATACTTGAACTTGCCGTAATCCATAATCCGGCAAACCGGGGGACGCGATGTGGCGGCCACTTCGACTAGGTCGAGGCCTCCCTCACGTGCGATGACAAGCGCTTCCTCAGGCGTCATGACGCCCAACTGTTCGCCGTCAGCCCCGATCACTCGGACTTCACGGACACGAATACGTTCGTTGACCCGGGTCGTATCACGCTCCGGGGCTACGATTCGAAACTTGGATCGAGCAGGTATCTTACTTTCCTCCTCAGGCGAACGGTTTAGAGCGACGTTCGGTGTTGGCTACACGAAGCGCTTCCACGAGCGCTTCTGCCGACATCGCATCCATTGCCTGCTTAGATTTTCTAATTCGCGGGGAAACCGTTCCCCGCTCAACTTCATCGTCCCCGATCATCAAAGTGAGCGGGATTTTCTGTTTTTCGGCATCTCTAATTCGGAACCCTAGAGTCTCGCTCCGATTGTCCACTTCCGCACGTAGGCCAGCAGAGGAAAGCGACGACTGAATTTCTTGGGCCCTCACAGCGTGCCGGTCCGAGATGGGTAGAAGAACCACCTGGAGCGGCGAGAGCCAGAAGGGGAAATCGCCCCCGGTATGCTCGATATAGATCCCAATAAAGCGCTCTAGGGACCCTAGAACCGCTCTATGAAGCATTGCGGGCTGATGAAGCTCCCCGTCCCTGCCAACATATCGGAGCTCAAATCGGCCCGGCATCGCCATGTCGATCTGAATTGTGGCCAGCGTCCAGGCCCGTCCGAGCACGTCTTTAAAGTCGGCCTCGACCTTGGGCGCATAGAATGCGGCGTCGCCTTCCTTGATATTACACTTAAATCCGGCGCGTTCGACGGCCTCGATCAGCGCTTTTTCGGCCACATCCCAATCTTCAGGTGCGCCGAGGAACTCATCGGGCCGCGTCGAAACAGACATTTCGACGCCTTCGACACCGAGCTTTTCGTAGACCTCGGCGGTCATACGAAAGAAACTATCGATCTCCTCGGGAACCTGAGAAGGCTCGCAATAGATATGGGCATCGTCCTGGGCGAAGGCGCGCACTCGGGTAATCCCATTCAGCGTGCCGCTGCGCTCGTTGCGATGCAGGCGCGAGAATTCCGCCCAGCGAACCGGAAGCTCGCGGTAGCTCTTCTTGCCCGTCGAAAAGAGATGGCAATGGCCTGGGCAATTCATCGCCTTCACGCCCAGCTCTTCGCCCTCATCCGAACCTTCGAACCAGTACATATCGTCGTAGAACTTGGCGTAATGGCCTGAGGTCTTAAAGAGATCCGAGCGGAAGAGCTGCGGCGTCAGCACTTCCTGGTAACCATATTTCGGGTAGAGATCCTGAATGAAGCGGATCAGCCCGTTGTAGAGCGCCATCCCTTTCGGCAGGTAGAACGGCGACCCCGGCGCAAGTGCGTCCATGTGGAAAAGGCCGAGCTCTTGGCCGACACGACGATGGTCGCGCTTCTTCGCCTCTTCGATCCGCGCAAGATGCGATTTCAGTTCCTTCTTGGACGCGAAGGCTGTGCCGTAAATGCGCTGGAGCTTGGGACCCGACTCGTCGCCTCGGAAATAAGTCCCAGAAGCTTCGAGCAACTTGATCGCGCCGATCTGCTTGGTCGACGACACGTGCGGTCCGCGACAGAGATCTGCGAATTCGCCATGGGTGAAAATCGTGATTTCCGCGTCTTCCGGGATATCGCCCAGGCGCGAAAGCTTCAATTCCTCGCCCTTGGCGCGAAAGAACGCTTCGGCTTCGTCGCGGCTCATGACTTGCCGTTCGAATTGCGCACCTTCGGAGATAATCGTGTTCATCTCCTTCTCGATGCGCTCGAGATCTTCTGGCGTGAAAGGTTCGTCGACGAGAAAATCGTATTGGAATTTCTCGGAATGATCCGCGCGCCCTGCGTCCACCTGGGCGTTCGGAAAGAGCCGCTTAACGGCATCGGCCATCACGTGCTCTGCAGAGTGTCGAATGACATCGCCACCATCGTCGGTCTTGCTCGTGACGATCTCGATCCGCGCGTCTTCGGTCAGAGGGCGTCTCAAGTCAACGAGTTCGCCGTCGATTCGTCCTGCAAGCGCAGCTTTCGCCAGGCCGGGACCAATCTCGTTCGCGACATCGAGCACGTTCGCACCGGCCGGGAACTTAAGTTCCTTGCCATCGGGCAGCGTAATCGTGATTTCGCTCATGATCCCGGGCGTCGCATCGAAACGCTTCCCATCTTCACTTCCGTCAGTCCCCGCCCTAATATCCGAATCCGCTCGGCCGCGAGCTTCATCACCGCAAGCTCGCCACATGGCGCCGCCTGCGCTTGATAATGAAACCGCCTGCGCTTCACGATCCAGCCGCCTGCGCTTCACAATGCGGTCCCCTGCAGTTCAGAATGCAAAAAGCCGCTGCGCAGGCAGTCCGCCCGCGCAAAAGATCCTATGCACCTAAAACCAACGGACGATTCTTCAGAGGGGTATTCCCCCAGCTGGTAGGCACGGGCGGAATTGAACCGCCGACCCCCGCCATGTCAAGGCGGTGCTCTAAACCCCTGAGCTACGTGCCTAAACCCAGCTAAGGCGCTGATTTAATTAGCCTTTTGGAAAGACAGTGTCAATCGCTTTCAAAGGTAGAATCGAAGCTAATTGCACTTCCCGGCGAAATCAGAGCAGTTTCAGCGGCGATTTCCCGAATCCGGGGAGGAATCCATCTCCAAAGTCCCCGGATCGCTCGCTCGCCAGCGTCCCACGACGCGAATGAGCTGGCCGTCCGTATCAATCTCCACCGGCTCGAGAACGAGCCGGTCTCGCGTTAATCCGGACAGTCGACGGGAGAGCGAGGTCGGCCCGAAAGGCCCCTGGACCTCGACCCATTGCCGATTTCGCGTGAATTCCAGCGTACGGACGCGGGTGGCACCGATGTCTTCGCGCAGCGCCTTCAAGACCGAGTCGAAAGCCGCGTAGCGCGAAAGGCCCTCGAACTCGATCGTGACGGAGGACCTCGGTCCCTCCGATGCAGAAGACGCAGCGATCAGTCCCTTTGCCTCCAGTGAGTCGGTCACGCGATCCACGTCGACGATCACTTCGACGACCACGATGTATTCGACGCGGACGCCTTTTTCATCCCGGAAGAGGACCGGTTTCTCGCCTTTATCCTCAAGGATTCGGAAGCTTCGGGTGTAGGGAACGATGTCGGTGCCCAAAGCGGAACGGAGAGCGCGATTCGCATCATCACCCTCGCCGGGCACCTGGTCGCCCTCTCCGATCACCTCGAAAGCGACGCGAGACACGCCCTCCCAGAGCGCGCGGCGGATCGCCTCGTCCCGAGGAATCACGCGGGAACGGCTCGATTCCTTGATGCCGTAGCGGCCGACCGCCTCCACTCGCTGGACCTCGGCCCAGGCCTCGCTGGCCACAGTCAGCAAAAGCAAAGCACTCACAAGAGCGCCTAACATCGAATCAAGTGAAGCCGTCTTCATTTCCAACCCTTCTCCGATTCGTACCCGCATCACATCGCCCGCTCAGTCACCGGTCGGCCAAAGAGCCGGTCCACCTCGCGGCACAATTCCATCGAGGGCGACACGCCGCGAATCCCACCGACCCCGAGCACGGTCTCACTCTCGCCGGGAATCGTAATATGGAGATAGACACCGCAATCCCCCGAATGCGATTTCAGCAAGCGCTTAAGCGCAAGCAAACGATCCCGCGTCACATCAGGAGACTGTACCCGCACACGTAGGCTCGCGGAGAGCTTTTCCTCCGCCTGATCGAGACGCGTGACGTCACGCACCAAAATCTTCGGAGGATCCCCCTCTTCCAACGTCCCGTGAATAATCAGAGGCACAGGCCCCCGCTCGCCGTCCGCGTTCGTCTCATCCTTCGCCGCACGCAGCAGCTCCACATGCATCTCGAAGGGCTCCGTGAAGATCACGAGCTCGAAAGATCCCTCGAGATCCTCAAGCTGCGCGAATCCCATCCGCATCCCTCGCTTAGTCCGCGTCTCCCGAAGCCCAGCCAAGAGGCCGCCCGCGCGAACCTCCCGCCCTGCCTTGCCTTCGGTGGCCAGCGCGGTCGTATCCGTGAAGCGAGCCAGAAGAGGCGCTACAGAACTGAGAGGATGACCCGTCACATAGAACCCGAGCAGCTCCTTCTCATGACTGAGCCGTTCACGCTCGCCCCAATCCGCAGTGTCGATCAGCTTCGGTTGGTCGAGCCCGGAATCATCTCCAAGCCCACCAAAAAGACTCTCTTGTCCCACTGCTCGGTCACGCTGCAGCGACGCCGCACGCTCAAGCGCCGGTTCAATCGAGGCCCAAACCGAAGCCCGCCCCTCATGCACCCCGTCGAAGGCCCCGCATTTCACCAGGGCTTCGACCACGCGTCGGTTCACCTTCTTTGCATCGACGCGGTCTGCGAAATCGAAAAGATCTGTAAAGGGACCCTCGGCCCGGCGCGCTTCAAGCACTGCCTCGATCGCGCCCGCGCCGACATTCTTGATACCCGCAAAGCCGAACCGAATCGCGCCTTCCACGACGCCAAAGTCCTGCTCAGACTCGTTCACATCCGGAGGCAGGATCTCGATGCCCTTCTCGCGCACGTGGGCAATATAGCGGGACAAGCGTTCGTGATTCACCGACTCGATCGTCAGCACCGACGCCAGATACTCCGCCGGATGATTCGCCTTCAGATAGGCCGTCTGGTAAGTGATGTATGCGTAGGCTGTCGAATGCGCTTTAGGGAAGCCGTAGCCCGCGAACTCGACAATCAGATCGAAGACACGCTCCGCTTCCTTTGCGTCGATGCCGTTCGCCTTGGAGCCGTCCGCGAAGCGCTTTCGCTGCTCCTGCATGACCTCGGCTTTTTTCTTACCCATCGCGCGACGAAGCAGATCCGCCTCACCGAGGCTGTAGCCCGCCATCTTCTGCGCAATCTGCAACACCTGGTCCTGATAGACGATGACGCCGAGTGTTTCTTCCGTTAGATCAACGATCGAGGAATGCAGGTATTCCGTCTTCGTCGTGCCGTTCTTCCGCGCGACGTAGTCGTCCACCATGCCCGACTGCAAAGGACCGGGCCGATAGAGCGCAACAAGAGGAATGATCTCGCGGAACGTCCTCGGCTTCAGCTTCAGCACGAGGTCCGTCATGCCCGAAGATTCAACCTGGAAAACGCCCTCCGTATCGCCTCCGCAAAGAAGGTCATACGTCGTCTCGTCGTCCATCGGAATGGCGTTGACGTCGAACTCCGCGCAGCCCGGCTTCTTACGGATCATCCGCTCGGCATCCGCCATGAGCGTGAGCGTCTTCAGCCCAAGGAAATCGAACTTGATAAGGCCAATCTCTTCGACGTTGACCATATTGTACTGCGTCATGACGTCGCCGGATTTCGGATCCTTGTAGAGCGGCACCATCTCGAGCAGCGGCTTCGTCCCGATCACCACGCCCGCGGCATGCTTGGACGCATGCCGCGTGAGGCCTTCCAGGTTCTGCGCCGTCTCGATCAGCTTCCGCACCTGCCCGTCGGTATCCATCACCGCACGCAGCTCGGGCGACTGCTCGATCGCGTCCGCGAGCTTGATCCCCAACACTTCGGGAATCAGCTTCGCGATCCGGTCCACTTCACCAAAGGTCATTCCGAGCACGCGCCCGACGTCGCGAATCGCCGCCTTCGCCTGAAGCGTTCCAAAGGTCACGATCTGCGCGACCTTCATCTGATCATATTGGCCCTCAAGAGACGGATTCTTGCCCTCAGGCATAGGCGGCCGCGGGCCATCATATTTATCAGCGACGTACCGAATCACCTGCTCTCGACCGCGCATGCAGAAATCGACATCGATATCCGGCATGGAAATACGTTCGGGATTCAGGAAGCGTTCGAAGATGATGTCGTACTCGACGGGATCGACGTTCGTAATGTTCATCCCGTACGCCACCAGGCTCCCAGCCGAACTACCACGGCCGGGCCCAACAGGAATATCGTTCTCCTTCGCGTAGTTGATGAAGTCGGCCACAATCAGGAAGTAGCCAGGGAAGCCCATCGTCTTGATCACGCCGAGCTCATGCTCGAGCCGCCCGACATACGCTTTCCCTCGGTCGCCCACGAAAGGCTCGTCCGGCTCCATGCCGAGCTTTTCGCGAAGCCCCGAATACGCTTGTTCCGACATCACTTCGTCGAGACTCTTACCCGCCGGCACCTGAAAGTCGGGCATATGATACGTGCCCATCGGAATCTCGACGTTGCATCGCTCCGCGATTTCAAGCGTCGCCTCGATCGCCTGCGGCACATCATGAAAAACTTCACGCATAGCGTCGCCGTCTTTCACATAGAAGCCGTGCCCATCAAAGCGGAAGCGCTTCTCGTCACTCACGTTCGCCGCGGTGCCAATACACAGCAGCGCATCATGATCATCGTGATCATGTTCTTCGAGATAATGCGCATCGTTCGTTGCAACGAGCGGAATACCCATATCGTGATGCATCTTGAAGAGTTCTTGGTTCACGGTTTCCTGGGCGGGAATGCCGTGACGCTGGATCTCCAGGTAGTAGCGATCGCCGAAGAGACGCTGGAAATCTTCTGCGATCGTCCAGGCTTTCTTGGGCTCATTCGCCATGATCGAGCGCGGCACAGGCGCCGAGAGACAACCGGAAGTACAGATCAATCCCTCGTTATGCGTCTTAAGCAATTCCCAATCGATGCGCGGCTTGTAGTAGAAGCCTTCGAGATAGGCCTTCGACACGAGCATCATCAGGTTCTGGTAGCCCTGCGCATCCATCGCAAGAAGCAGGAGATGGTTGATCGCGTCGTAGCCGGTTTCTTCGCGCTGCTTCTTTTCGCGATCGAAGCGTGAGCCGCCGGCGAAATAGACTTCGCAGCCGATGATTGGCTTCACTCCGTTCGCGAGCGCCTTTTCATAGAACTCGACGGTCCCGAAGAGATTGCCATGGTCCGTCTGCGCGACGGCCGGCATATTCGCGGCCTTCGCGAGTTCGAAGAGCGGATTATGCTTGATCGCACCATCGAGCAGCGAGTACTGCGTATGCAGATGCAGATGTACAAAGGGCGCGGGCACGGCCTACTCCCACTCGATGGTAGCCGGCGGCTTGCTCGAGATGTCGTAGACCACGCGGTTGATCCCCGCGACCTCGTTAATGATCCGATTCGAGATGCGACCGAGCACTTCGAACGGAAGATGCGAGAAATCGGCGGTCATGGCGTCCGTCGAAGAGACACAGCGCACGGCAACCACATTCTCATAGGTCCGATGGTCGCCCATCACGCCAACGCTCTGGACCGGAAGGAAGACCACGAGCGCCTGCCAAATTTCATCATAAAGCCCCGCGGCGCGAATCTCTTCCAGCATGATCGCGTCCGCCTCGCGGAGAGGCTCAAGCCGCTCGCGCGTGACTTCGCCGAGAATTCGAATCCCGAGCCCCGGGCCCGGGAACGGATGTCGGCCGAGTACATGCGGCGGAAGGCCGAGCTCCTTGCCGACCGCGCGCACTTCGTCTTTAAAGAGCTCGCGCAGCGGCTCCACCAGCTTGAGCTTCATGTTCTCGGGCAAGCCTCCGACATTATGATGCGTCTTGATCGTGACGGATTTGCCCTTCACTGAGACGCTTTCGATCACGTCGGGATAGAGCGTGCCCTGCACGAGGTAATCGACGTCGCCGATCTTCGCCGCCTCTTCATCGAAGACCTCGATGAAGAGATTGCCAATGATCTTCCGCTTCTTCTCCGGCTCGGTCACGCCTTCGAGCGCATTCAAGAAAAGCTCAGAGGCATCAACCGAAATCAGCTTCACGCCAAGCGCGTCGCGAAAAAGGTTCTCCACTTCCTGACGCTCGTTCTTCCGCATCATGCCGTGGTCGACAAAGATGCAGGTCAGCTGATCGCCGATCGCACGATGCACCAGGGTCGCCGCAACGGATGAGTCAACGCCACCAGAAAGTCCGCAGACCGCACGACCGCCGCCGACCTGCTGACGGATCGCCTCGATCGTATCGTCGGCAAAGGACGCCATGGTCCAACCGGGCTCGCAGCCACAGATGCGATGCACGAAATTCTCAAGCATCTGAGTACCGCCTTCGCTGTGCACGACTTCCGGGTGGAACTGCACGCCCCAGAACGGCGACTTCGTCGAGCGCACCGCGGCAAACGGCGAGCCGCCCGAACTCGCAATGACCTTCATATCGTCGGGCAGCGAGAGCACACGGTCGCCGTGACTCATCCAAACGTCAGGCTGCTTCGCGAGATCGAGGCCCGCGAAGAGATCGTCCTCGCATTCAATCTTCAGCGCCGCGCGGCCGTATTCGCGATCATCCGCGGTCTCGATCTTGCCACCGAGGCGATGCACCAGAAGCTGCAGCCCGTAGCAGATGCCGAGAATCGGAACGCCGAGATCGAGCACGCCCGCGTCGAAATCCGGCGCATCCTCGTCGAGCACCGAACTCGGGCCTCCAGACAAAATGATGCCGGTGGGATCAAAGGATTTGATCTTTTCGAGCGAGATATCGGCCGGGTGAAGTTCACAATAGACGTGGCCTTCGCGGACGCGTCGAGCGATGAGCTGGGAGTACTGGGCGCCGAAGTCGAGGATGAGGATCCTCGATGCTGCGGCGGAGGGGTGGGCCGCATAAGAAGCGGAGTGGCGAGCTGACATGGGGGTCGGTCCTTAGCCACTCGGGGCCTGGTCTGGCCTGTTCGTGGCATGCGCCGCGGGCCGACCCTTTGGCCGGTCCGCAGCCATTGGAATCGATCGAGTGGGGAACTCGACCGAAGGGTTCAAAATGATGGGACCAACGTGGGGGCGCTGGATAAACAGGGTGAACAGAATGGCAGGGTGGCAGGTCCGTGCGTGTTCGTTCCTACTCGAGGCGGTAGTTCGGCGCCTCCTTCGTCACGATTACGTCATGGACATGACTCTCATGCAAACCGGCGGAAGAAATTCGGACGAAGTTGGCGTTTTTTCGCAGGGCATCGAGAGTCGGCGCACCGCAGTAGCCCATGCCTGAGCGGAGGCCGCCGTAGAGCTGATGGAGACTTTGAGAAAGCGAGCCGCGATAGGGAACGCGCCCTTCTATGCCTTCAGGCACGAGCTTGTCGTTCTCCACCTCGTTCTGAAAATACCGATCGCGGGAACCCGCAGCCATCGCACCGAGCGATCCCATGCCGCGGTAAACCTTGTAGGAGCGCCCCTGAAAGAGAACCACTTCGCCGGGCGACTCATCGGTGCCCGCGAAGAGCGAGCCGATCATGATCGTCGAGGCGCCGGCAGCGAGGCCTTTCACGACATCGCCTGAAAACTTAATGCCGCCGTCGCCGATCACCGGAACGCCGAATTTCGAAGCCACTTCCGACGCATCGCGGATCGCGGTGAATTGCGGAACACCGACGCCCGCGACAATGCGCGTTGTACAGATCGAGCCCGGTCCGACGCCGACCTTCACAGCCGAAACGCCCGCCTTGATCAAGGCCTCCGTGCCTTCCGCCGTCGCCACGTTGCCACCGATCAAAGAAAGTTCCGGGAAGGTGGCCGCGAGTTCGCGCACTGTCTGCAGCACGCCTTCGGAATGCCCATGCGCCGTATCGACAATGACGACATCCACGCCCGCATCGACAAGTGCCTGCGCACGTTCGAGTCGATCGGGCCCCACGCCCAAAGCTGCGCCACAGCGAAGCCGCCCGAGCTCATCCTTACATGCGAAGGGGTAGCGCTCGGTCTTCTCGATATCCTTGATCGTGATCAGGCCACAAAGATCGCCCGCCGCATCGACCACGAGCAGTTTCTCGATGCGATGCGCATGAAGCAGTTCGCGCGCCTGTTCCATCGTCGTGCCCGGCGGGACCGTGACGAGATTTTTGGTCGTCATCACGGTCGAGATCTCCGCAGAAACGTCCTTCACAAATCGAAGATCGCGATTGGTCAGAATGCCGACCGCTTTTCCATCGCGCGTCACAGGTACACCCGAAATTTTGAAGCGGCTCATCACTTCAAGGGCTTCGCGGATGGGTTGTTCGGGCCGCATCGTGATCGGGTCGACGATCATTCCCGATTCCGAGCGCTTCACCTTGTCGACTTCCGAGGCTTGCTCGTCGACCGTGAGGTTTTTGTGGACGATGCCTATGCCGCCGTTCCGGGCCATGCAGATCGCGGTCTCGTGTTCAGTAACCGTGTCCATGGCCGCGGAGATCAGCGGCGTGTTCAGCTCGATCGTCGACGTAAGGCGGGTCCGAAGATCGACCTCGTTAGGCAGCACGGAAGATGCCGCGGGTACCAGCAGCACATCATCAAAAGTCAGACCTTCTCGAATCTCGGCTCGCCCTTCGGTTCGACTCATCGACATGATCTCCTCGTGATGTCCACGACCGTGATGTTCACGCTTCGCGACGTCTTTCATTTCCGGTCAGATTTCCGGTCAGATTTCGGTCTTCGTCGTTCGTTCCGGGATCAGATACACCGAAGCCCAGTGAGAATCGACTCTCGCTGGGCCTGCTGCGCCTCGTGATCACGGATTAAGACGTGAGGATAATCGGGGGCTTGGGGGTGGTCAATGCTCTCCGGCACGGTCGCGAGTCCGAAAGGGCCTGATTCGGCCTCCTCGGGGTCCTCCGGGTCCTCGCTCAGTCGTCTGAGCTACCCGTCTTCGCCCTGGTTGGCGAGCGAATCGAGCCGCTGGCGGACCAAGCCCGCCAATTCGCCCGCAACCGCCTCAGCGAGGCGGAAAGCGGCGCGTGGGGCGTCTCCGGAGAGCCGGGCGAGCCCTGCGCGAGGCAGGAGCCAGACCTTGGCCGGCCCCGTCGCGACCGCCGTGACCTCCCGATTGCCGAGACTGAAAAGCGACGCAGCGCCCATCTGAAAGGGCGCCTCCACGATGCCCACGATGGTCCCCGCCCGCTTGCTCTTGAGCTTCATGCGGCCCTCCTGGAGCAGCACGAGCCCATTGCTCTCGGAACCCTCGCGGAAAACACTCTTCCCGTCGGCCAAATCCCGCTCTTCGAGGAGATCCAAAACGACCTCCCGCTCCTCTTCGCTGAACTCAGCAAAGAGAGAAAATTGCTTGAGATCTCCCGCCGTCAAGGAACAATCCTCGAAAAAAGACTCCGGAGCAGCGAACTCGGATCCTTGCCTTCCTCAATTGGCAAGAGGAAGAGGCTGGCCTCGTCCAGCAGCGAAAGGTTTGCGCGAAGGTCATCAGGAGAAAGTCGTTCGCCATTCCCCAGAAGCACCACATGGAAGGTCCGCGCGCCAGGCTGTCGCGTGAGCGTATCCGTCGCGGCCATGAGTCCCGCGGCGCTGGCGCCCATCTGGGAATCCAGCAAGAAAATCGTACCCAGCGCCCCGTGTCCCGCAAAGTTCCAGATCGGCGCGAAGGACTGATCCGCAGGAACATGAATCAGTTCGATCGCGAAATCGCCGTCCACATCGAGGCGCGCGATGGGCTCAAGCGCTCCAATCGGTACCTCCCCGCGCTCAAGCCGCGGCGCGAGTTCCGCTCCCGGCACCTTCTGCATCAAATTCGCGAACCGCGAAATGACCGTTTCGTTCGCGGCCACAATGAGAAGCTTCGCATCCGGCGGGCGAAGCGTGTCGCTCTCCCCGGCCTGCGCGAATCCGCGAAGGCGACGAATCTGACTCTCACTAAAGAGCGCTCCACCGAGACTCTCGGATGGCGCAAGTGAGGCCCGCCCAACCGTCACGATCCCGCGCTCTTCCAGCGTGCGCAGGGTCCGAAGCACCTGATAATCGGGATAGGCGCATTGGTCGATGACATCACTCACGCGCGAAGCCGTCTCAAGCTGAAGCAGCACATCCTGCGTAAGCGGATGAACAATATGCGGGAGTTCGGATCGTTCTACACAGAGTCGTACGGGCGACTCGAGCTGCGGGAGCTGCGTGGCGAGACGCTTCCACTCCTCAAGCTGCCGAAGTCCCTCAGCGAGTAGCAAACGCGTAGGCGTCCGAATCTCGCGCGCGCCACCCGGCTCGCAGGGCTCAAAGTGGAAATCCCCTGCCTGCCATTCGAGCATGCGGAAGACGGCTTTTTCAGCCCGCGCGGGCCCCGCTTCGGCCCCATAGACCTCGCCCTCGGCGAGCAGGAGAAATCCGCTGGGTGAACTGCCCTCTTCCGTCGACGAGGCCAACGTGAGGCGACCGGTCGCGCGCCGAGCATGAAGCATCTGCAAAATCTCGGCAGGACGCAGATCAGAGAGCGAGCCATCGAATTCTCGTTCGCCGCTTGCGCGCGATTCGAGGCCCTCAATCCGAATCTGGCGATCGATCAAGAGTTCGACGGTATCGATGATCTCGTCGACATCGGCTTTCGCGTCGAGAAAGGTGTCGCCCACGCCGCCCACAGGAGTGCCTCCATGCGACTCGCGGCCGAGGAACAAGAAACGAGCGGCGCGCGTCCGCGGATTGGCGCGAATGATCTCGGCCAGCTTGCCTGCATCGACGAGCGGCAGATCGGATTGCGCGATCAAAACCGTGGGTTGTTCAGAGAGCGCTACTTCGAGTGCGGCAGCGCCATGCTGCACGACGCGACAGGTATGCCCGGCGGATTCGAGCGCTTGAAAAACACGCTGCCCACGGTTCACATCGCCGTCTGCAATCAAGATAAGGTCGGTCGACATCGAATCCATTCCGCCTAAATCGAAATCAGAATTCCCAACTCGCGCTGGAGCTGGAATGCAAGATGCTCAACAAAGGCACGGTCAGCGGACTGGAAGATCGGCGTGCGCTCGGCCGGCGCTCCGACCTGCCCGATCATCGCGTACGCCGGACCGTCCCCGAAATAAACAGCGAAGGGCCGCCGGGAATCAACGTCCGACTTCGCGACCCAAGTCACCTGCGACGTCGCATCCCGCTCCTCGCCTTCCGCGAGCAGAACGATTTCGGTGCGCGTCGTTCTCCCGCGCACTTCGTGCAGGGTCTCAAGCAGATCCGGTAACCATCTCGCCCCCGGCGAGATAAAGAGAATTCCGCGGTCATTAGGCCTTCGCACAACGTCTTCCAGGACGAAGCGCAGGATCTGCCCTTCCACCGCGGCGTCTTCGACAGTGCCGAGTTCAAGGACGCGATCGAAGATCGGATCGATGGCGCTGCCGAGTCCGAGTTCCGGCCGTGCCGCAAGCAGACTCTGCTGTGCCTGCAGGATGCGCTCATCGAGCACGCGAGAAAGGCCTTCGAGTTGTGTGCCATCCGTCGGATAGGTCGCGCTGGCGAAGCGCAGGTCTGCGAGGACTGCGCCGCCTTCACGCTCGGCGAATGCGCGATGAATACGCTGCGCCAGAAGGCCTGCACCCAGAGCGTCGGTCTGGGGCATCAATATGTAGAACGAGCCGTCGTCATCTGAGGCGAGCAAATCGGTCCCACGGAGCGCCGTCTCGATATGTTCTGCGCGCGCGGCCAAGAGGCGGCGCCCTTCGGGAGTGCGCTCCCCTTCGAGGCGCTCCCAGGCAGGATCTTCGTCCGCGCGCTGCGGCGCATCAATTCGCAGGATCGAGAAGCGATGCCCGAAGCGATTGGCTTTCTGGATTTCGTTGCGTGTCGCGTCGTCGAAATAGGCGCGGGTATACGCGCGCGTATCGGGATCGCGCAGAGAGCGACGTTCAAGCGCGCGGAAACGCATCGCGTTGTTCATCGCGAGTCCACCGAACTCACAAAATTTCTCTGCCATCGCGCGATCCGCTTCGGTGAAGCCGTCGCCGTGCAGTCGATCGGCGAGGCGCGCTATACCGATCGTGACCCCCTCCGCACGCACCGGCACGTAGAGCGCTTCCCGAGCGTCGGTATCCTCGGGGAGTGCGGCCATCTTTGCGTGGCCTTCGAGAATCCCGGGGCACCAGGCCGATTCAAATTCGTCCAGCGTAAGCGTTTGCGGCTCACCTTCGACGCGCACAAGCCCCCGAGCGCCGACGAGTGTCAGCGTTTCGCTGCCCCGATCCTCGGCCACCCAAAGCACACCGGATTGCGCGCGCGTCTCAAGGCAAAGCCCTTCGATCAAGCGCTCCGCGAGCGGCTCCACCGCCAGCGTCGCGAAGAGCCCCGTCGCGCGCTCGAAGAGCGAGAGCACACCCATGAATTCGAGGTTTTCTTCGATCAGGCGCGCATGTTCATCACGGAGACCGCGGCGCTGAAGAATCTTGTCGATCGAGTGGATCAGGTCCTGTCGATCAAAGGGCTTCAGGATGTAATCCGTCGCGCCCTGCTTCATGGCATCGACGGCGCTCGTCACGTCGACGGCTCCGGTCACCATGATGATCTCTTGATCGGGCCGACGTTCCTTGATCTTCTGAACGAGTTCTGAGCCGCCGATCCCGGGCATCACGAGATCGGTGATCACGATCTCGAAATCCTCGCGCTCAAGCAGATGCAGCGCTTCTTCGCCGCAAGTGGCCGTGCGCACGTCGAAGCCGTCTTCAGTAAGAAGACTTTCGATCAGCTCGCGGAAATACCGCTGATCGTCGACTGCAAGAATTCTGGCTTTGCTCATGATCCCTCGAACGAACGACGGCCTCATGAAGGGAAGAAGACTCAGGGCGAGTCGTCGTTGAGTCCCAACAGGAGGCGGTCGACGCTCACGGTCTCATCGGCCTCCGACGAGCCTGACTTCAGCTCGGATGCGTCTAAATCACCTGAGCTGCGCGACCCGTCGTCTGGAGCTAGAGGCTTTCCCCAATCAGGGAGTGTGGGGTCGCCTCCACAATTCGAACGTCAACAGAGTCTCCCGGCAATACGCCATGATCGGGACCGAGATCGATATTCACCACGCGCAGGTGGGGGTCCCGGCCGGATACCTGGTCCCCGCCCTTGCGGCTGGTGCCGTCGATCAGCACGCGCGTCTGCTGTCCCAAGCGGGTCTGGTGGTAGGCGAGCGTCTGGCTCTTTTGCTGATTCTGGAGGCGAACTAGGCGGTCCTGAGCCACTTCTGGCGGGACTTCGTCGCCCATCTCAGCGGCAGTCGTGCCGGGCCGCGACGAGTACTTGAAGCTGAAGCTATCGACGAGGCCAGCCTCCCGGACCAGCGCCAGCGTCTCCTCAAAATCGGCTTCGGTCTCGCCGGGAAAGCCCACGATCAGATCGCTCGTCAGCACGAGGTCAGGCCGTGCATCGCGAAGACTCGCCACGATCTCGAGATAGCGCTCGCGCGTGTAGCGCCTCCGCATCAGCTCGAGAATACGATTCGATCCGCTCTGCACCGGGAGATGCACATGGGGGCAGAGATGCTTGAGGTCGCGATGTGCCGTGACCAGGGCTTCGTCGTAGAAGAGCGGATGCGGGCTCGTGTAGCGGATGCGCTCGATCCCGGGGATCGCATCCAGCCGAGACAACAGCTCGCCAAAGGGCATCGTCCCCGCCTGCGCCGCCTGCCCGCGCCGCACGTCATGGCGCCCATAGGCATTCACCGTCTGCCCGAGCAGCGTGATCTCCATGATCCCGCTTTCGGCCAGCGCGCGGACTTCATGCTCGATCTCGGCGGCCGTGCGCGAGATCTCGCGGCCGCGCGTCGAGGGCACTATGCAGAAGCTGCAGAACATGTCGCAGCCTTCCATTACGGTCACGAAGGCCTTGCGGCGAACGCCCGTCTCCGGCTCCGGACGGCGCGTCGTAGGCAAATCAAAGCGCTCCTGACTCTTGTCCTCACCGACCCAGGCCGCCCGGCGACCTTCCATCGCCCCTTCGAGCATGGACGGCACCCGGCGCAAATTATGCGTCCCGAACACGAAATCGACATGGGAGAAGCGGCTGAGCAAACGGTCGCCGACCTGCTGGGCCACACAGCCGCCCACGCCGATCACTCGACCGGGCCGCTCAGCCTTCCAATCGCGCAGCTTGCCGAGATCGCTGTAGAGCTGATGCTCTGCTTTATCGCGAATCGAACAAGTATTGATCACCAGGACGTCGGCATCGCCTTCGCCGCCAGCGGGCTCGAGGCCTGTATCCGAGAGCAACGTCGAGACCTTTTCTGAGTCATGGACGTTCATCTGGCAGCCGTAGGTGCGGATTGCGAAGCGCTTCGGGGTCACTGGATTCCTGGGCCTATCTTGGGTGCTAAGGCGGCTGCTAGGGAGGCTCTTGGGCGGGCGCAGGAGGAACGTACCCGAGCCCGCTTGGGGCGTCGATCGAAGCCTGCGGCCGCCCGGTTGAGAAACCGGGCGTAGGCCCGAAAAAGCGGTCGATTTACCCCCGAGGCAGACCCCCTCAACTTGCTAGAAAAACTCTCGGAAATCGACAAAAAGGCCCGTTTTTGAAGCACTTTTAAAAACTTGTGATGCATGATCAAATGTTGATTGACAAGGCTCCGGACGTCGCCATAATGGCCTCAAGTCAAAAGGGTTACGGAGTGGCGGTGGAGTGGTCATTTCTTCTGAAATGTCCAA
>JBDNFB010000154.1:0-22432 GCA_041690055.1 Myxococcota bacterium
CGCGGTCACATCGAAGGTCCCACCCATGCCGGTCGCGAAGACCTGTGAGAACGTGGGGTCGAAAGCGTTCAGCGAAGAAGGCAGGACCGCTGCCACGAGTTCCGTCGCACGATCGCCATCCACGAGCGAGACGCCCCCCTTCACGCGAATCGAAGTCATGCCCGAATCGTCCACCCGCGTCGTGATTTCGACCTTCTCAGAGAGCTCCAGAATGAGCTGTTCCTGCCGATCTCTGAGATCGTTGGCCGGCGCGAACGTTTCGGCCTGCGCGATCCGCACGTTGAGGTCGGCGATATTGCTCGTCAAATCATTGATCGTCGGGAGCACACCTGTGATCGCGCGATCGATTTCTCTCTGAATCCCGCGCAGCTGGGAGTCATAGCGGCCAATCGTGTCCGCTAGGTCCTTTCCCGCAGCCAGGGCCTCCGAGCGCTCGGCGGGCTGTCCCGGAGTTCCCGCACTCGAGAGGCTTTCCAGCGCGCCGTAGAAATCGCGAAGTGCTGTGTCGACACCCCCGGCCACCTGGTCATTGACAATATTCTCGACTTCCCGGTAGATCGAAGACCGGGTCTCAAGCTGTGCGAGGCGTGAGGTTTCGGCAACGAGCCTCCGACCCACGAAGCGATCGAGGATCCGCTCCACCGAGACCTGATCAACGCCGTTGCCGATCGAGCCCGACGAGTCGACGGTCGAAAACCGTGTCTCGAGAACCGATCGCTGCCGCGTATATCCGGGCGTATTGACGTTGGCAATCTTGTTGCCGACGGTCGCAAGGCCCCTCTGATTGGCCTGCAATCCGCTATTGGCTGTGCTGAGTGCGTCGCTTAGTCCGGCCATGATTCGTCCTTAAATCGCCTGGCGCACGAGTCGGCCGCGGCCGGTAGCGCCTTCGCGGCGTGAACCCGGTCCGTAACCGCCGTCCACCGGAACGGTCTGACCGAGTAGGCGCAGGGTTTCCTGCACACGGGAAAGCGATCGATTCGCGAAGCGCTCGTTCGAGGTGAGCAGGCTCTCCGTCGAAGTAATCAGCGCGCGCAGTCGGTGATAGAGCGGGGTCAGCCGAGCGCCCCCATCACCTGCGGCCTCAATGATCGACGAGAGCTTCAAGCTATCCGGCGGCAGACCCAGCACGTCGGACAGGGCACGGGTCACGATGACGCGCGACTCCTCGAGCAACTGGGCCTCTTCGGCGAGCGTGCGTTTTTCCTCGATGGTTTCTTCCAGCACGCGGGATTCCAGGCTCACGAGTTCCAATTCCTCTCGCTGCAAGACGCTCCGCATCCGCACGTAGAGTTCTTCTTCGGCAAGCAAGACGACTTCGAGCCGCGACACTTTATCTTCAATCAAACTCATCGTTCGAGTTCCTCCGTCGCCGGTTCCTTGGACTCCGCCGCCTTCGCGCGAAGCGCGCCAGGTACGGGTTTGTCGGCGTCCGTTTTAGAATCGGCTTTCTGCAAGAGCGCTCCCTTGAGCGAGGAGGCCATCCCGAAATCGCCCTTCTCCGCGACCATCCGCGCAATCTCCTCATAGAGATGTTCTTGATACATTCGGCCCGCCTCACCGCCGTCGAAAAGGCCCGTCGGATTCTGGGGCGCGCTCCGTTTCAGCATCTCACCGACGAAATACGCGTCGAACGACTTCAAGGCCGTACTCTCATCCGCATTGCGGGAACTGACATGGCCCAAATTGTTCACAGTCGGCAGAGGGGGTGTGCTCACTGGATCCATCACATCATCTCCACATCGGCGGACAAAGCACCGGAGGCCTTGATGGCCTGAATAATCGAGATCAAGTCGCGCGGCGTTGTACCCATCGCATTCAAAGCACGAACGAGATCACCGATCGTCACCGTGCCCTCGATCACGCTCAGAGGACTTGCTTCTTCGAAGGCTTCCACTTCCGTGTTTTGCAACCCAACCGTCTCGCCTTGAGAAAAGGGCCCCGGCTGCGACACCTGGTTCGTGGAATTCACAACCACAGTGAGATTGCCGTGGGAAACCGCAACGGTCGAAACGCGGACCGAATCACCCATCACGATCGTGCCCGTTCGTTCGTTGAGAATGATTCGAGCAGCTTTGTCCGGGGCGACCTCGAGCGACTCGACCTTGGCCAGAAACCCGACGACATCTCCCTGATAAATCTGCGGCAAGACCAAGTCCAATGTGCCGGAGTCACGCGCCCGTGCGACGCTTTGCGAGAAGACCTCGTTGATCTTGCGCGCCGTACGCTGTGCCGTTGTAAAATCAGGATGATGCAGCGCGATTTCGAAACTCTCGCGGCCGACTAACGAATAGGCCACTTCGCGTTCCACAGTGGCACCTCCGGTCAAGGTGCCGACAGTCGGATGATTTTGCGAGACCGCAGCGCCTCCGCCCTCGACAGAAAATCCTCCAACGGAAAGCGCCCCCTGAGCAATCGCGTAGATCTCCCCGTCATTGCCTCGCATCGGCGTCATAAGAAGCATGCCACCCTCAAGGCTATTTGCGTCTCCGACAGAAGAAACAACCGCGTCGAGGGTGCTCCCTGTGCGCGCAAAGGGTGGCAGCGTGGCCGTGACCATGACAGCTGCGACATTCGTCACGCGGATCTGACGCGGATCGATGGAGATGCCCATCTTCGCCAACAGACTTCGCAGAGACTGAACCGTGAACTGCGTCTGCTCCATATCACCCGTCCCACGCAGCCCGACAACAAGCCCGTAGCCGATGACCTGGTTATCACGCACACCCTTAACCGAAGCCATGTCTTTGAGTCGCGCCGCATCGGCAGCACCTGAAAAGAGAAGCGTCACACAAAATGCTAAACAAAGCGCCGACAGGGGCAGAAGCTGTACGAGGTGAATACGGCGCATTAGAAGGGGTAGATCCAATCCAGCACACGCGTCATCCAACCGGGGCGCTGCTTATCATCAATCACGCCCATACCGTCGTAGGCAAGGCGCATTTCTGCGATCGAGTTGGACAAGACCTGATTCTCGATCGTGAGATCTTCGCGACGCACCAGTCCCTCGAGCGAGATGTACTGAGCTTCATGATTGACCACGACCGACCGACGGCCGCGGATATGCAAGATCCCGTTAGGTAAGAGTCCAACGACGCGACAGGTGATCACGCCTGTGAATGTGCCGCTTCGGCTCGTCCGCCCTTCACCGGCGAAATCCGTAGTCATGCCGCTCTGAAGAATATTGATCTCGGAGCCGTCATTGCCATCGGGGCCACTGCCATCGAAGCCGAAGACCTTCATGAGGCCTCGGAACGGAGCGGTCACCAGCGTCTGGAATCCCACCTGCGACGAGAGCGAAGCCGATGTGGTTCTCTGGGAGTCCGTTTCGGTCATCGCATCGCCTTCAGCCGACGTCTGCTCCACGATCACAACGGTCACCAGGTCACCCACCGAACTTGCTTTCTCATCGAAGAAGAGAAACGAGCCCCCAGCAGTCCCGCCGTTCCAGACCGATCCCGCACTCGGCGGAGGCGCCGGAGCAGCCGCAACCGGTTCGTAATTCATCGGCTCCCGGCCCTCGCGCCAGGACGTTTCGACACAGCCCGCCGTCGACCCAAGAACCAGAACCGCCAGAATGAACCGTGCGCGTTTGAGCCCTCGATTAGAAAGAAACATGGACCCTCCCTGCACGGTCGAGACGACCCGACAATTCCTTCTTGGAATCCAGATTAATCACCCGAATCCACTCCCCGATTACGCCGGCTTCTTGAGCGCGCCCAATCGACTGAAGTTTCATCGCGCCGCTCTCCAGCACCACAATCACTCGGTCCCCACGCTCGACAACCGGCACCTCCTCCGTCGCCGACGCGAGGATCACTCGTCCGCGGCGCAGGCTTCGCCGCATACGCGTTCCCACAACATCCTCGACTTGCCCGAAAAACCCTTGAGCCAGCCGAGCCTGATCTCGTTCCACCACCTGAAGATCCTGTTGCGAAAGGATCTCACCGCGCCGCAGGTCGCGTGCTGCAACGACGACTTGTTCACCCACCTGGACATAGGGCGAGACGATCGCGCGCTTGATCAACCGTTCGCCCGCAAAGAGGCTGACCGTCACCGCAACGCGCCCGCGATAGGGCGGTTCCATCCGCGACGTGAGCTCCGTGCGAACGGATCCCGCATAGCGGCTGGAATCAAACTCGAACGCCGCCAGCGGAGGCAGCATGATCGAAGTATCAGGCCCGTTCCCTTCCGTTCCTCCTTCCGCCTCGAAGAATGCCAGAAGATCCATGCGAACTTGCGCGGGCCCGTCTCGGCCCGCCTTCGCATCATCCTCGGCATGAGCGACGCCAACCCCGGAGAGCAGGATGACCAGCACAGCCCAGGGCAAGATAAAGGCATACGCGCGCGCCGAAACGCGAAGCGCCTCTTCTCCGCCTCGCGAACGCCGGACGTCCGACTGCATCTCGCCTTGCTCCATCTCTTCAGCCATCTCTCGATGTCCTCCTCTTCCTTCGCTTGTTGCCAAACGAAGTCAATTGATTCGCCCATGCCGTGGCTCAGTTCGCCTTACTGCGAAAGCTGCGCCGCCACGCGGAGCATTTCGTCGCCGGCCTGGATCACTCGGGAATTCACTTCGAAGGCACGCTGAGCCAGAATCATTTGAACAAGCTCCTCGGCGACTTCCACGTTCGAGCCCTCGAGGAAACCCGCGGCGATGGCGCCGTAGCCCTGCTGCTGCGGGATGCCCGTTTCGGGATCTCCGGAGGCTTCGGTAGCTTCAAAAATATTGCCCGCCACCTTACGCATGCCAGCCGGATTCGAGAAACGGGCCAGCTGAATCTGTCCAAGATTCGTTGCCGTAACTGAACCCGCCGTATCGGCGTTGATCGTGCCGTCCGGCAGGATCGTGATCGAAAGCGTGTCATTGGGCACTGTGACATTCGGGATCAGCGGATTACCAAGCGACGTCACGATATTGCCATCTCCATCGATCTTGAAAGTGCCATCGCGCGTATAGACCGTCTCGCCGGTGGGGCGCTGAATCTGGAAGAACCCCTCGCCGTCGATCGCCATATCCAGCTGATTACCTGTATTGATCCGGTCGCCGGCGGAGAAGATTGTATTGACCGCCGAGATCTGAACGCCGTGTCCCACCTGCACGCCGACTGGCAGCACTGAGCCGTCTGCGGTGGTGGAGCCCGGTGCACGAAGAGTCTCGTAAAAAAGATCCTGGAATTCGGTGCGACCCTTCTTGAAGCCCGTCGTGCCGACATTCGCGATGTTATTCGCGATCGTATCAATATGCGCTTGCTGCGCTTCCATTCCCGTCGCGGCGGTAAATAAGGCTCTCATTATCGAATCCCTTCAATCAACTGTTGGGTGGTTTCATCATTCACCTGCATCGCGCGCAGGTTGGTCTCGAAGGCGCGCTGCAACATCACCATCGCGGCGAGTTCCTTCGAGCTCTGGACATTGGATCCCTCAACGGATCGCGGGATAAAGGCCGCTGCATCGACAGGGGTCGCCCCCGCCTCGGGCGTACCGCTAAACACGCTCTCGCCTTCCCGGACCAGCGCATGCGGGTTTTCAAAATCGACAACCTTGAGGCGACCCGAGATGTTGCCAAGGCTATCGACGATTGCACCGTTCGGTTCGATCATGGCATCCGAGCTCGTGAGCGTGATCGGACCGGTCTCGCCCATAACCGGATCTCCGGAGGGCGTAGACAAGAAGCCGTCGCGATTCACCATGAAATTTCCGGCGCGGGTATAGCGAGGGCCGGCTGCGGTCTGGACTTCAAAAAAGCCAGAGCCATCGATCATCGCGTGTAGAGGCGCGCCCGTATTCTCGGCAGAGCCCCGAGAAAAGTCGGAAGAAACGGAATCGGTCGAGACATAGGCGCTCGCCTTGTCACCCCGCTGAGCTCGACCGTCTAGATCCATCAGAGAAGCTTCGAGCGCCGTGCGGAAAACGGAGTGACTTCGTTTGAAGCCGGGCGTGCCGACGTTCGCCAAATTATTCGAGACCACATCGAGGTCTCGCATCTGGGCACTCGCTCCCGAGGCTGAGATATAGCCGTTACTTCCCATGACTCTTCACTCTCCTTCGCCCTCGCTTCGCACCGAAAACCTTCTTAGGCGCGCATTGCGTAGGCGACTCTTATCCTCGATAAAGCAATCGTCGTGCCAGATCCAACTGTCAGCAGACATGACTCTGATGCCTCTCATTTCTTCCTCATGCCCAAGACGGACCGCGGCCGGCAATTCTTGCCGAGGCCTGCATCCTGATTGAAAGGGTGGCTTTCAAACTGCAAGCCTTCGGACAGTTCAAGACGGCAGCGGGACTTGACTCACTCAACGGTCGAACCCGCGCGGACTTCATCGAGCAGCGATTCCGCAAGCGCACGAAGGCGGGCGGTAACGGGCGCGCTCGGCGCATCCAGGACCACGGGCGTTTGCCGAGCCACCGCCCTCTGCATCGCCGCATCATCGGGGAGCACCCCACGAAGGGGCATCCCGCGCTGCAGAAACCGATTCGTCAGCCTATCCAGCGCCTGATGCGTTTGCCGGGCCGTCTGACGATCCGCCGCGCGATTCACAATCAATTCAATCTCGAGCGCCGGCGCCCGTGCCCAAAGCTGCTTCGCTGTCGCGTAGGCATCGGCGAGACTGGTCGGTTCCGGCGTCGCGACGAGCCAGACTCGATCGCAGCTTTTCGCCACGTCGAGGACTCCGGCCCCAATCCCCGCTCCCAAATCGAATACCGTCAAAGTCGGCCGAGCCAGAAGCACGGCCAACTCGGGATCGCCCTCGCCCCTGAGTGCCTGCCCGATTATGTCTGCACAGCCGCCATCCGCGCCCACAACGAGTAGCTCCACGCCGCTTGGACCCAAGCAAATTGATTCGTTCAGAGACACTCGGCCCGCACGCCAATCCGAGAGGTCATACCGCGGCGAGGCTCCCATCAGAAGATCCAAGTTCGCGAGACCCGCATCAGCATCCACCAAGAGCGCTTTTGCTCCCTGCTCCGCTGCGGCGAGCGCCAGGTTCAAGGCCAACGTGCTCTTCCCGACGCCGCCCTTCCCGCTCACGATCCCAAGACTCTGATTCGGGTTCGGGCTCGGGCTCGGGCTCGGGCTCGGGCGAACAGAAATCGCAGATTGCGAGCCACGGCGAGTCAAAGAATGTGCAAGACCGACGGCTTGATGTGCCATTAGGCTGCCCGCCCCAGCACCGATCGCGCAAGCGAACGCGCATCGGCGACTTCAAGGTCTTCCGGGACGCGCTGTCCCGTCCCCAGCCAACAGATCGGCGCGCAATCCTCGTCGAGCGCCAGATTGACAATATCCGCCAGCGAATCACACTCGTCGGTCTTCGTGAGCAAAATTCTGTCCGGCGCGAGAGAAGCGAAGCGTTCGACCTGCGCGCGCTGGACTCGGCGCTTCGCGGTGGCGTCGATGACGAGATCGACACAAAGGCGCTGACCGAGTGTCTTCCGAAGGCCCGCGAGCGTCCCTATCGACGGTCCATCACCCGCGCTTCGCCCGGCCGTATCCACCAGAACAGAACTCCCGCGAAACCGCTCCACCACTTTCGGCAGATCCTCCACATCACCTACCTCGCAAAACGGAGCGCCGAGCAGCGCGGCATATTCACGCAGCTGAGCCGTCGCCCCGATCCTGTAATGATCAAGAGAAGCGAGGGCCACGTCGCGCTCTCCCTCTTCGTTGCGTACCGCAAGTTTGGCGAGCGAGGTGGTTTTCCCGACACCGGGCGCGCCCACCAAAATCCGTAGCCGATCGCCAGCGTCTGTCCGCGGCGCGACGAGGCGCCTTTCAATCCGCTCCGTCAAGACATCCTCGATGGATCGCGGGCCCGCTGTGTGATCCATTTCTTGCCAGGTTTTCGCGACCGATTCCGCATGCATCCAATCGAGGCCTTCACGACTCATCGCCTCGACCAGCGGATCCACCTGGCTGGACCCCGCGCGCACGACACTTGACTGCATCGCTTCGCGGAGGCCCCGTAGCTCGCTGCGCATTTCCTCTTCGAACTCATTCCGACTCTGCAGACGCTGCACCTCGCGCTGCAGCTTCTCAATCCTGTCCGTCATTCTGTCGGTCATCGTATCGGTCATCGCACCCGAGGAAGACACACCCTGACCGGCAGAGAACTTCGGTTCTGCACTCCGGGCAGTCGCCCGCGCATCATCCCGTTCAGGAAGCCCCGGGGAGCGGACCGCACCGGCCTGGCGTTCGATCGCCGCCTGCACCTCGACACAGGCCTTCGCCATCAGTCCGAAAGCGCCGCGTCCTTTACGGATCGTTCGGGAAGAAAGGATCAGCGCGTCCTCGCCTAACTCCTCGCGGATCTCGGCCAGAACCGACTTCATAGTCGGCCCTTCAAAGCGCTTAATGTGCATCGGCTTCCAACCTCACAGTTCCCATCGAGACGACTTGCACGCCGCCCGGCAATTCCCCATGCGAAAGGACGGCGAGCCGCGGCAGGAAGCGAGCGACGATCTGTCGGAGCGGCGAGCGAATGCTTTGGGTCGCCAGCAGAACCGGACCGAGTTCGTCCCCGTCGCTTCCGATCGCATCCACGGACGCCTGGACGCCGCGGACCAAACCGTCAAGTGTCACAGGATCCACCGCGAGGAACGATCCACTTTCCGAACGCTGCACCACGCTTCGCAAATGTTCTTCGAGCTCGGAATCCAGCGTGATGACGGAAAGCCGGCCGTCGCCCTTCAGATAGGGCTTCGTAATCGACCGTCCGAGTCGCTCACGAACGAGATCCGTGAGGAGGTCGGGATCCTGAATTTTGCCCGCGTGCTCGGCCAGGGTATCTAGAATCGTTCCCAAATCTCGAATCGAAACACGCTCAGAGAGAAGTGCGCGCAGCGTTCGATGAAGCAGAGAGAGGCTCACTATGCCGGGCACGATGTCTTCTACGCCCTTGCCCGCCCCTTCGCTGAATTGATCGATCAGATCCTGCACGCGCGAGCGAGTCAAGAGCTCAACCGCGTGGCTTCGAATCACTTCGGAAAGATGCGTCGAAAGCGCGGTGGACGAGTCCACCACTGCGTAGCCTGCCTCGACCGCTCGGTCACGGTGGCGATCCTCAATCCAGCGCGCCGGCAGACCGAAGGCCGGGTCCAAAGTTTGGATCCCCGGAATTTCTTCCGCATCGCTCCCGGGCGCAATCGCCAAAGAGCGGCTCTCGGGGATATCGCTTCGAGCGACTTCATCGCCGCGTACCCGAATCGCATAGCCGCCCGGCGGCAGGTCCAGATTGTCCCGGATATGAATCAAGGGGACAATAAATCCGAGCTCCGACGCCAACTGACGTCGCGTCGCCCGGATGCGAGACAAGAGTTCGCCGCCGCGACTCTCGTCGACCAGCGGAATCAAGTTGTAACCGATTTCGAGTTCGAGATCGTCGAGAACCAGCGCATCGCGAATCTGTTCTTCTTCCGTCGGAGGTGCCGCCACCTCGGCTTTGGGAATCGCTTCGACTTCAGCCTCAGGAGGTTTCACGACGGTCGCCACAATACCGGCCCCCACGGCCAAGACCGCGAACGGTGCAAACGGCAAACCCGGCACGATCGCCATCAGACCTAGCATCCCTGAAACCATCCCCATCGCGCGCGGTTGCAGAATCACCTGATCCCGCAGTTCGCCGGACAGCGAGTCCCCTGCACCCGCACGACTGACAATCACACCCGCGGCGGCCGACACCACCAAGGCGGGAACCTGACTCACGAGCCCGTCACCGATGGTGAGCGTTGTATACGTCTGCGCCGCTTCAGCGAGCGGAAGGCCTTCTTGAAAAACACCGACCGCCAGGCCACCGACAAGGTTGATCAGCATAATCACAACGCCCGCGATGGCATCGCCCTTCACGAACTTCGAAGCACCATCCATGGCACCGTAGAAATCTGCTTCACGCTGTACCACGACGCGCCGCTTCCGGGCCTGGGCGTCATCGATCACACCTTGATTGAGGTCGGCATCGATCGCCATCTGCTTGCCCGGCATTGCGTCCAAGGTGAAGCGCGCCGCGACTTCTGCGATGCGTCCCGCACCTTTGCTGATCACGACCATATTGATGATCACAAAGATCAGGAAGATCACGATGCCGATCGCGTAGTTACCACCGACGGTGAACTCACCGAAGGCCTTGATCACATTGCCTGCCGCGTCTTCCCCTTCGTTGCCGTGGAGCAGAATCAAACGCGTACTGCCCACATTCAGCCCGAGCCGCATGAGCGTCATCATGAGCAAGAGCGAAGGAAATACCGAAAAATCGAGCGGCTTTTCAACGAAAAGCGCGAGCAAAAGAACGAGCAAGCCAAGCGTCAGAGACAGAGAGAGAAAGACATCCAGCACGGCTGCCGGCACCGGCACGACCATCAGAGCCAGAATGAAGAAGAACGAACCACCGAGCAGCATCTCACTCATCGGGAGTTTAGTCATGCCGCGCTCCAATTCTTCGTGCGCCGCGGCTTGAGCTTGTAGACGTAAGCCAGCACTTCAGCGACCACCTGGTAGAGCTTCTCTGGAATCTCTTGATCGATCTTGGCCGTCTTATAGAGCAGCTGCGCGACGGGCGGATTAACCACGACCGGAATGCCGAGTTCTTCGGCGCGCGCACGGATGCGGAGTGCCAAATGGTTCCGCCCTTTAGCCAGCACCATGGGGGAACTCTGCGCCGGCGGGCGATATTGAAGCGCGACCGCAAAATGTGTCGGGTTCATGATCACGACGTCGGCTTCGCTGATGGCTTCGAACATTCGGCGCTGGGCGACTTCGCGCTGAATCTGACGGATGCGATTCTTGACTTTCGGGTCACCTTCACGCTGCTTTGTTTCGTCGCGCACTTCTTGCTTCGTCATGCGCATCTTCTTGGCGTGCTGGTAGCGCTGCCAAGCAAAATCGACGACCGCGAACACGGCGAAGACTGCCAGGATGACCCACATGGTTCTTTGGAGAAGTTCCCCGCCCACGCGACCGGTTTCGGTCACTCCCGCCGCCATCAAGGTGAGCACTTCAGGAATGGCAGGCCTCATGAAATACCAGACCACCCAGACCACCACGCCGACCCGAAAAAGCGCTTTCGCCAACTCGTAGACTCGGTCCATGCTGAACATGCGCTTCATGCCCGAGATGGGATTCATCTTGCTTCCCTTGAACGCCAAGGCCTCGGCCGAGACCATCCAACCAATCTGCACAAGGTTGGACGCCATCGCTGTCACGAGGAAAACCAGTCCGAAGGGTGCCACCGCCAATGCGCCAATCGCTCCGAAGTGGAGCAGGACAGCGTGGTAATCCGCCAAGCTATCCGGCCGGATCAAAATCCCGCCCCATGACTCCTGCGCCATCTTAAGGATCTGCACGCCAAGGTGAGCGCCGAGCGGTGATGCCAAGGCGACAGCTGCAGAAGCGAGCAACAAGACTGTGGACACATCGCGGCTCTGAGCAACCTGACCCTTTTACCGGGCGTCTTCCAATTTCTTTGGAGTGGCCTCTTCTGTCTTCTGATCTTCATCCGCCATTGGCACCCTCGAGTACGACGGAGAAGACGCGGCTCGGCCAGACTTCGATCACATCCTTGAAGGCATGAACGAAATCCCCCGCCCCAAGCCCCAGAATCAGAAGCAGCATGCCGACATGCAGAGGAAGGTTCACGATCAAGAGGTTCAGCTGCGGCATGGCGCGCCCGAGCACACCCGTCGCGACGTTCTCTACGAAAATGGCAACCGTAATCGGAGCAGCGAGTCGAAAGGCGACCTCCCAAATCACGCTGGCCAGCTTGGCCACTTCAAACATCATTTCCGTCTCGGGAAAACCGCCCCCGATCGGCATCACCACATAGCTCTGCACGATCCCCGTGATCAGCTCATGATGACCGCCGATGATGACGAAGATGAGCATCGCGAACGTATTGAACGCGGAACCAATCGCGACCGAGGAGGCGCCGGACGCTGGGTCGATACTCCGAGCCGCCCCGAGGCCTCCCTGAATCGCTGCGAACTCGCCGAGCTGTAAGATGCCTGCGAAAATCAATCCGGAACCCACGCCCACAGAAACGCCGATCATGACTTCCGTCACGACCATCGCTCCGATCGAAAGCGCATCCCAATCGGTCTCTGCAAAACCCTCCGCGCCGACGGGTGCCGCAGCCCAGGCAATCAGTACCGAAGCCATCAAGCGGATCCGCATACTCAGCGCCGGATGACTGAACAGCGGCCCAGCGAGCATCATCACAAAGATGCGGATACTCCCGAGCAATGCCGTCAGGATCGGCATCAACGCGACGTCCACGCTCATATTCCACTCTGCCCGGCGATGATGTCCATGATCCGCGTCATGAACTCCATCATCATCTGCATCATCCACGGAAAGAGCGCGCTAAACACGCCGAAGACAGCAATGATCTTCGGGACGAATGTCAGGGTCTGCTCATTGATCTGTGTCGCGGCTTGAAAGACCGCGATCACAAGCCCGACAAACAGGCCGGCCGCAAGGACGGGCGCCGACACCAAAAGCGTCGTCAACATCATGTCTTGGAGCACCGCGCTGACTTGTTCGAGAGACATCGTCGCCTAGTCGCCTACTGCAGCCCGGACACGAGCGCGGTAAGCGTCAAGTTCCAGCCGTCCACAAGGACGAAGAGCATGAGTTTAAAGGGCAATGAAATCATCACCGGAGGCAGCATGATCATGCCGAGCGAAATCAGCATGGATGCGATCACCAGATCAACCACCAGGAAAGGCAAGTAGATCATAAAGCCGATTTCGAAGGCGGCTCGAATCTCGCTGATCATGAAAGCGGGCATGAGGACCGAGAGTGAGACCTCTTCCGCTGCTTCAGGAATGTCCATCCCCTTCATTTCAACGAAGAGCAAAAGATCCGACTCCCGCGTATGCGTCAGCATGAAATCGCGTACGGGCGCGATGCCTAAGGCGAGGGCTTCATCGCCGCTGATCTGCTGATCCATATAGGGCTGGAGCGAGTCCTCATAGATCACCTCCCCCACCGGCGTCATGACATAGACCGTCGTCATCAGCGCGAGGCCGACAAGTACCTGGTTTGGTGGAAGCGTGGCCGTTCCGATGGCTTGTCGAAGCAAGGCAAGCACGATCAGGATCCGTGTAAAACAGGTCGCCATCAGCAATATCGAAGGCGCAATCGAAATCGCCGTGAGGATCAGAACGATCTTGAGCGTGTCCGAGAGTTGGTCGGGCGCAGTGGCACCGTCCACGGAGATCGAAATCGTGGGCGCGCTCGCTGAACCGGCGAGACTCTGCTGTGCGGACGCATCCGAAGCCAGAAACACACCACAGAGCATCAGCAGCATTGGTGCGGCGCCTAAGCACGCGCTGATCACACTCAAAAGGCGGCGGCTCTTCGCGGGCGACGCTTCATGCTCTGACTTGCGATTGCCCGCCTCTGCCTCGGGACGGCTTGGCAAATCCGCTAAGCGCTGCAATCCGGATTCGCTGGCACCTATAAGTAGACACTGGCCATCCACCTCGACCAGATGGAGCTGCTGCTTCATGCCGAGGGCGCGACTTTCAAGAATCTGGATACGCCGGCCTTGTCCGGCACCCAGAGAGGACCCTCCGATGCGCGTGAGCACCGTACGAAGGAGCACGATGGCCCCTAACACGACGCTTAATCCCGCAATTGTCTCGAGCATGATCCCCCCCGGAGCCGACTCGCTCAGCTGGCCTCTTTGCGTGCGTGACTGGAAAGAAGCTCCGTAATTCGAATGGCCACGCGCTCGCCTTTGACATCAAGCTCGCCACGCGCAATCAGTCGATCATTGACATAGATATCGGCCGGCTCACCGTTCATGCGATCGAGCTCAATGACTGAACCTTCGCGAAGCGCGAGCACATCGCGCACTGGCAAGTTGGCACTGCCCAGTTCAACACTGAGCCGTAGCGGGACTTCCATGATCAGACCAAGATCGTTTATCGCCGCAACGGCAGCCACGACTTCAAGCGGTTTCGCCTCTTCTTGAGCGGCCACGCTTTGCTCGACATCCGGAAGCTCATCATTTTCCACCTCGTCACTCATTTTGGACTACTCCGCTCCGTGCATTCGTTGAGTCAACTGAACCGCGCGCCGCGCGCCGCGTGTGCCTGCGACGCCTCGGAATTTCTCTCGTCCACCGATTTTGACCGCCAGGCTCCCATCGCTCGGCGCATCCAGCGCGATCGACTGTCCCAAATGCAGCGCGCCCACCTCGGACAGGGAAAGCTCCGCTGTCCCCACCTGAGCACGCAGCCGAAGCGGGACCTCGAGTACGGACACGCCCGAAGACGCTTCGTCCTGCCCCGCCTGGAGCCCCGGCTCGTCCACATGCGCCGGGAAAGCGGCCGCAGGAATCGCAACACGAACTCGACAGGCTTCGCCGAACCCCTTGACCTCGAAAGTGGCGAGGCTCGCCTGCGTGGCTTTCGCATCGGAAACCGTGCTTCGCCCAACTAAGCCGCGCCATTCCACGGTAATCGGGGCGATCAATTGCCATTGTCGCTCGAACTCATCCATCATCTCGCGCGCGGTGCGCTCATAGAAGCGCCGTTCGATTCGCGAATACTCACGCGTGGGTGGGCGCGTGGGCTTGATGGTCGGACCCGATCCAAAACTCATGCTCATCATCTGGAAGAAGAAGGGTCGCGAGAGCAAGAGATACCCCGGAGCGCCCGCTGGCAGCACCTTAAACGCCACAAGAAGATCCGTCGGCAGCATCAGCTCCGCGAGCTCATCCACCTGAATTGCGCGTTGACCGATCACAGAGAAAGTCAAGACACGCTGATGCCGATTCGAGAGCTTCAGGGCATGTGCGTAGGCAAAGCCTTCGTTGGCATCCTGGAGTGCCGATTCGGCGAAGGCGATGTGCGCCGGCCCGCCGGGCGAAGCTTCGCCTTTCAACGTCTCCGGCATCTCTGCCAAGAGCGCATCCAGCTCTTCGCGCGAAAGCAGCGCGTCTTCGCTCGCAGCTTCACTCACTGAACAACGAACTCCGTGAACAGGATCGAGCGAATTTGGCCCGACTCGAGTAGATCATTCACGCGCTCGAGGATGTCCTCCTTGAGCAGCGCCTTCCCCTCGAAATCCGTGATATCCGAAAGCTGCTTGCTCGACAGTAAGACGATCAGCGCATCTCGGACCTGCGGAAGACGAGCATCGAGTTCCTGGCGGAGATCGCTATCGCTGGCCTCGAGCTCAACGCGAAGCTTGAGGAATCGGTTGTATCCGTCCCCCGTCACGTTCACGACGAAGGGCTCGAGTCCGTAGAGGCGCTCCTTGAAGTCCACGCTCATCTGCTTCTGTTTCGCAGCGGCCTTTTCGATCATGGCTTCCGCTTCAACCAATTCCTCAGAAAGGGCAGCCGGCGGCGGAACCTGGGAACTCGCGAAGAAGAATGCGCCTCCGGCGCCAATCCCGAGCGAGATCAAGGCCGCCACAATGATCATGACAATGCCGCCCTTTCCTCCTCCGCTCGACTCTTTCCCTTCTCCCTCTTGCACTTCTTTTTCTTCTTTTTTGTCCTTCGCCATCGTGTTCTCCAAAATGACGCCTTTACGGCGACTCAAATTTTCAAGACTCGGCTCAGTCATCACTTGATTTTGCAAGCGTGTGAGCTGCGGTTCGAGCTACTGGGAAGGCATCACTCCGACCGGCGGCCGGCGAACGCCGTCCGTCTCGATGCCGAATTCTTTGAGCCGTCGCCAAAGTGTGGTCGTCGAAATTTGTAATAGGGCCGCAGCGCGTTTGCGATTCCAGTTCACCTGCTCAAGCGTATTCAGAATGTGCGAGCGCTCGATCACTTGCAGGCTGTGGATCGTCTCGCCTTCCCGGACGAGCGACTCCTCTCGCATGCGAAGGGGAAGATCGTCCACCCGAATCTCGTTCGTCTGGCAGAGTGCAACGCCGCGTTCGATTGAATTCTCAAGCTGGCGAACGTTGCCGGGCCAGGCGTATCCCGAGAGAAGCTGCATCGCATCTTCGCTGATCCCGGTAAGGCCCTTCCCAGCGCGCTCAGAAAAGCGCTTGAGGAAATGAGCTGCGAGGGAACGGATATCCTCCGGGCGCTCGCGCAGAGGCGGCACATGGATCGGGATGACTGCAAGGCGGTAGTAGAGGTCTTCGCGGAAGGTGCCGCGCGCGACTTCTTGTTCCAGATTCTTGTTCGTCGCCGTCACAAGCCGAACGTCGACATACCGAGTCGTCTCATCGCCCACGGGCCGAATTTCGCCCGTCTGCAAGAAACGCAAAAGCTTCACCTGCATTGAGAGGGGCATCTCAGCCACCTCGTCCAGGAACACAGTCCCATCGTGCCCGTATTCGAAGAGGCCCTTCTTGTTCGCCGTCGCACCGGTAAACGCGCCGCGCCGATGACCGAAGAGCTCGCTCTCGAGGAGCGTCTCGGGAAAGGCCGCGGAGTTGACCGCGCTGAAAATTCGATCGGAACGACGAGACAAGCGATGAATCGCTCGCCCGATCAGTTCTTTACCGACTCCAGTCTCGCCTGTGATGAGAACTGAACTCTCCGTGTCAGCGACTTTCCCGACGAGCGTCAGGAGGTTTTCCATCGCGCGTGAACTGCCCACGATTCCGGTCAGCGCACTCAAGTCGCTCGCTTCCTCTGTCTCAACGGCGCGGGCTGGGCTGACCTTCTTGGCCTTGGCCAGCGCCTCTTCGACCATCGCAATCAAGTCGCCCTGGTCGATCGGCTTGCGAAGGTAGTTGGTCGCCCCGCGCTGAATCGCCTCGACTGCGCTTTCAATGCTGCCCTGCGCCGTCGTGAGGATCACGGCACAACCGAGATTCGCTCGACGAATGCGATCGAGCAATTCGAAACCGCCGCCGCCTTCAAGTCGTAGATCCGCGAGGATCAGCTGAACCGGTGCGCTCTTCGCAACCCGCTCTGCCTCCTCGAGACTCCGACAATTCACCACTTCGTGCCCCTGCAAGTGCAGCGTACTCGACGCATTTCGCACGAAGGACTCTTCCCCATCCGCAATCAGTATCCTGGCCACGTTACGTGTGCCTCCCATCCTCAGAACACGGCCACTTGGCCGGAAAAATGATCAACTAGTTCGACGCTGCCGGCGCGATCGGCCGGTCAACAGACATCTCATCTTTGAGATGATCTACTGCCTGAAACACGCGATGCGATTCCGAAAGAACGCGATCGAGCGATTCCGTGGACATCCCTGCCCGAACCGCTTCTCCTCGCATTCGGTCAAGCGCGTGCGTCAAAGCCCCAACGGGGCTCTTCAATTCCTCAGAAACACGGTGTGCGAGCTGCCGGGCCTCTTCTGCTCTACGCTCAGCATCTCGAATCCGGCGCAGTGTTAGTTTTAATCCATGCCGAAGATCTCGAAGCATTTCGAGTAGCGTTGCGCCGCACGCTGCATCACACCAAACCAGACACGTGAGAGCTCTGCTCCCGGCTTCTTCGAGCACAAAGCCGAGGCAGACGAGTCGGTTGCGCTCCGCTGCATCTCTTGAGGCACCGTCACCGCCCACTAGCCGGCGCACGCCGTCAAATCTCTGTGCCTCCCGAATGAGCGTCACTTCTTCGGGGCTGGGCTTGCTCGCCTGGGCATCCCCGGCCACGCGCCAATCTCGTCGGACGCGCTTTGCATTGCCCTCTTTCTCATCCACACAAAGCCATCGCTCTACCTGAAATTCTTCGGCCAATTCGAGATCGAGCAACGAAAAGAGCCGGTCTTCAAACTCGACGGAATTGAGACCCGCGAGGAGTCCGCGCAGGATCATCTCGTGACGAAAGTCTTTCGTCGGGTGCGTGGGCGTCCCGTTCGTGTGCAGACGAGAATCGATCCGGCCGGCGATCGTGCGGCCCTGATGGAGTGCAACCTGATCCCAGCCACCAAACTCCCGGTTTCCGAGAAGGACATTGCGCAGCGCGTCCCTGAATGCGCTCACGTCCAAGGGCTTAGCGAGCAAGAACGAAATTTCCGCTTGCTCGACAACCTTGCCCATCGAAGCCAGATCCCTGCTCTGGGTCATTAGTGCCCGAGGAATCCCGGGAAAGAGCTTTCGCAATTCGATCAGAAAATGAAGACCCGCAGCAGCTCCGGAGACATTTTCGTCTGCGAGAATCAACACGATTTTCTCGCGCTCGAGGGTGATCCTCGCGTCGGTCGCATTGGAGGCAGTAACCGCAACGAATCCGGCCTGAACCACTGCGTCCGCTAACAAGAGACGCGAACCGATCACAGGGTCGACAATCAAAACGCGAACCCAATCGCGCCGTGATCGCTGTCGATCGCCCTTTCGCGATCGAGCACGGAAATCTTTGCCGACCTCGTCGTTCAACATTGTCCCCTCCGTTGCGCATTGAAAGATTCGTCTCTGCGAACAGTTCAAAGATCGGTCGCTGGGGGGTCCTCTTGAGCGGTATTCGTGCAACTTTGAAGAATCAGCGGAATTGAGTTCAGTCCGCAAATTTAATTACGAATCACCTCAGGACAAGCCCCGAGATCAAAGCACCCGATCACAAGGAAACACCTGAGAGGGTGATAAATGAGCGTATCTAACTGAAATGGCGAAAAAAGAAAGGCGAGTCGCGAACGTGACCTAGACGTGATCAATGAAGACGCGCTTTACAAATACGCTTCACATTTCACGGGCGCTAGTTCGACGTATTCTGCTCTTCTTCGCGCCGAACGCGGCGCTGAGCGCGGGTCGCACGGTCTGCGACCGGGTCTCGTTTATAGACGAACTCGACGCGTCGATTGATCGCCCGATTTTCTGGCGAATCGTTCGGGACCAGGGGTCGCGTCGAACCGTAGCCCGCCGCGCCGATTCGACTGGCATCGATCTCTCCCGCTTCAATCATGTACCGCAGCACAGCGATCGAACGGGAAGCGGAGAGGTGCCAATTCGTCGGGAAGCGCGGCGTGCTGATCGGGGAGCCGTCCGTATGCCCCTCGATGGAGAGTTCATAGGCGAACTCCTCGGTAATCCGAATCACTTCGTCGAGGAAGACGAAGGAGATGGGCAGGAGCGCGTCTGAACCAGGCTTGAAGAGCGCACCGCCCTTCACGCGAACGATCACGCCTCTTTCGCTCGACTCTGCCTCAACAATCCTCGAGAGATTATTCTCCGCGATGGCTTGCTGCACCTCCTGCATGATCTTCTGATCCATGGTCGGAGAGGCGTTCTGGCTATCCAGCTTCATGATATCGAGGAAGGGAGTCGATTTTTTGTCCTTAAACTCGATCACGCTCGTGCTCTTGAGCTTAAATTGACCGGGATTGTCTTCGACCACGCCTAGGGCAGCCTGAATCGAACCCATCGCTTCAAGAAAGAGCTGCTTGTCCGTATTGGCGAAGGACAGCATGAGCACGAAGAAAACCAGGAGCAGACTCATGAGGTCGCCCATCGTCGCGAGCCAGGCGGGCGCGCCCGGTTCGCAGACATGATCTTCAGCTTCACTCGGATCGAGACCCATGAACCGTTACTCCGATGCGAGCGATTCCCGCTCTTCCGGCGAGAGATGGGATTCGAGCTTGGACTGAATGACCATCGAGTTATCGCCCTTCAAGATCGACTCCACGCCCGCGATCGCCAGCTTCTTCACTGCGACCTCCTCTGCAGTGCGGTTCGCGAGTTTTTCACCAATGGGCCCATAGACCACGAAGGCCAGGATCGCCCCGTACAGCGTCGTCAGCAGCGCGACGGCCATGGCCGGGCCGATCGAGTCGGGATCGTCGAGGTTCTGGAGCATCTGTACGAGACCCACGATCGTACCGATCAGTCCCATAGACGGTGCAGTTGTACTCATGAACTTAAAGATCTGCTGCGCGCGCTCATGGCGTGCCTTCATCGAAGCAAGCTCGCCGGAGAGCGTTTCCTTGATGACCTCAGGGCTCAGGCCATCCACACCCAGCCGAACGCCACGGGCCATGAAGGGATCATCGATCTGCTCGCCTTCCAGCGCAACCAAACCCTCTTTGCGGGCCTTCGCTGCCAGATTAATGATGAGCGGAACGAGTTCGGCCTTGGGGCTCGACTTGTCAATGAAGGCCTGCGCAGCCGCCTTGAAGCCCGCTAACACGTACGGGATCTTCTGATTGATAATGGTGGCAGCGAAAGTGCCGCCGATCACGATCAACGCACTCTGGGCGTCGACGAAGGGCATGATGCCGCCGCCGAGCATCATGGCACCAAGGATCAGGCCAAAGCCAAGCACCAGCCCAATGATTGTTCCGAGATCCATCGCCTAAGAGCCTCCAGATGCATCTCTCGCGAGAGAGAGCGCCTTCTCATGGAGGTCCTATCGGACGTGCGGTGAGCTCGCTCGATCCGATGAAAACCGCAAGAAGCAGTCAGCAGAAAACCGGAGCGGCCGTCTCGGTAAGGATGGCTTAGGGATTGGTGGCGAGCGCGTCGCCGCTGTCGCGGACGGTGTACTCGAGGCGTTCAGAGAACACCTTGATCGGCACCCAGTCGCCGAGATCCGACATGCGCGGCATACCGAGCGTCATCGCGCCCGTCGGGTCAATCACCCAGGGATCACGCGGGTCTTCGAACCAAAGCGTGACCATATGATGCTGGCCGTCGGAAGGTCGGACAACGATCGCCCGGTACACTTCCGTGGCAGCGAAGCCCAAATCGCGAAGCGCATGAAAAGCAAGCAGCTCCAGGCCGTCGCAGTCATCACCACCGCGCGCGAGTGTTTCCTCAAGGGTCGCCCAATGATCAATGGCGCCGTCTTCGCGGTAATGCTTCTTCGCTTCGCTCTGAATCCAAGCCGCAACATCGGCAGCCAATGCCCGCTTTCGCTCTGCGCGAAATTCAAAGTACTTGGAGCGAAGACCCGTATCGGCCGTTTGGCTCGCCGGCAAATGATCGTTCGCCGCGCTGTACCCCGCGGATTCGATTGCAGGACCACTTTCAAGCGGCTTCAGCAGAGAGGCGTCGAAGCGTTCGCGACGCTGCCAGCCCTGGATCTTTGGACTCCAAAGATCATCCGGGCGAGGTCGCTGGAAATAGTCGAGACCGTCCAGCAGAGCCCCGTTCGCGGAAGACACCGCAATGCTCGCACAGCCTAAACCAAGACAAAGCAGTATCGCGGCAGCGACGGCGGGTAGGAATCGGTTCCACTGGGAGCGGACATACATAACCGACGTATCGGCTACATCCACTCAAATATTGAGCTTCTGTGGCGGACGGCTCTCTGCCGGGCCTAGACCGGGCCCAGACGTAAAAGCCTCGTCGACAAGGACGAGGGTCATTGGCCGTGCTCGGGCACATCAGAGGGCACAGAAGGGCAATGCCATGACAGGCAAAAAGACGGCTCAGGCGCGTCTAGCCGGGAATCATCACGTTCTGCGCGTCACAGGCACCCACGAGCCCAAAGAGCACCACGAAAAAGAGGATCATCATCGGAATCCCGCCAAGGACATAGAGCCAAGAACTCAAGTCTCCGTTGATTCCCGGACCGTCCTCGTTGACCTCGTTCTCGTCGTTTCGCTGGTCTTCGGACATGTCGTGCTCCCTCTTCTCTATCTCTTCTGCGATTCGTTCTCAGTCGGGCCACGCAGCGGGCAGCCTACTGGCCGCAAAGGGCTGCGACGCGGATGGAAGTGCCCCACAGGGGCCATTTTCCGGCCAGAGAGTAGCGATTAGGTGTCTCTCTGCCATGCAACAATCAGTGTAGTTCGGCTCAAAACACGCCCGCTTTTGAGCGAATCCTGATTGCCCCTCGGGAGTCGAAATCGACCGAGGCCGGCCGAAACGAGACGAGACGGACTGGGCCGAGTCTTACGGCAAGGCCCGAACGGTGGCGGAGGAAGCTGTGCCCGGCTGAACCAAGCCGCTCTCCGACCGCCAAGTCGCGGGCACCCCCGCCAAATCGGCCTCAATCCGCAGTTCGCGCAATGCCTTCTGGGCCCCCTCGACCCGCTCCCGGTCCCGGACCAGCGCCTGACGGAGCTTGAAAGAAAGGGGCGACGCGCTGGCCCCACCAGCACCGCTGGACCCCGGCGGCGCAACGGCCCATTGACTGGCACCACCCTCTTCCGCAACGCCATCAAGCTCCACGCGCGTCGATACAAGCGTCCGCTCGGCCTCGGCCAACTCCTCTTCAGCCTTCCGGAAGCGGCGCCTCCATTCAGGCTCGGAAGCGCCCGCAACGGGACGGGATCCAGTATTCCCGAGATATCCGCTCGGCAGCTGCAGCAGCGCATCCAGCCCGGGCCGTCCGGCCGCAGAGCCGCCTGTCTTCCTCGGCCCCGGACGTCCAGTCACGACCAGCTCAGCACCCGTCGCGCGATCCGCCGACGCGTCGACCCTTTCCGCGGGCTCGGGCGTGGGCGTGGTCTGGGGCGCAGCCATGGGCGTGGCTTGGGGCGTCGCCTCTTCTGCCCGAACATTGATTGGCGCTCCGAAGCAACCACACAGAGTGAGAAAGACGAGCGCCGTCCCCCTCAACCATTC
>JBDNFB010000155.1:0-32686 GCA_041690055.1 Myxococcota bacterium
CGACCATTCCAGCAATTCGCTCGGAGAGACCTCGCCACGGCGAACCAAAGCGGCCAGATCGATCGCATCGATCCCCAAAAAATCCCCGGCGGCGGCTGCTCGGATCGCTGCGGGCAAGGCCATCCCGGACCCCACAGAGCTTGCACACCCCGTCGAGGCGAGCCCCGCCACAGCCCCGCCCAACAGCAAGGAACCCTTCTGCAAAAAAGCACGTCGATCCACGAGTCTCTCCCTCTCGAAGCGTTCGTTCCGTCCGTAGGCTCGACGGAAGCGGCCCACCTAACCCTAAAACTCTACCTAACCCTACCACCCGACGAGGCCCGCAGTCGCTAGAATAGAATCATGTACAAGCTCTTCTCCTGGGAACACAGCTACTTCTCGGGCAAGGTCCGCGCTTACCTCCGGTTCAAACATGGGCAGAATGATCTTGGAAGCGGATACGAGGATATCCTTGCCACGCCGGAACTGATCGGAGGCCTGCTCACGCCGCGATCGGGAAGCGGTGCCGTCCCGCAACTCGAAACGCCCGGCGGCGAATGGATTCAGGACTCCAGCTCGATCATCGACCATTGCGAAGCAGCGCATTCAAAATGCCCCGTAATCCCCGATCTCAAAACACGGCCGCGCCAGCGTCTGGCGGCGTATCTCATTGAGTTCCTCGCCGACGAATGGACCGTCGTACCCGCGTTCTGGCAGCGCTGGTTCTTCAGCGAGAACGGCCGTGAGCCCAGCCACCGCCTCTTCAACGAACACCAATGGGGAGCGGTCATGAATCCGACAGGCCAAGGCGCCGAGCGCCGCGCCACGGGGGCCGGTTTCTTCGAAGCGGCCTTTGGCATCTCCGACACCCGCAAAAATCCCAAAGGCGTCTACGCGGGACTCGTTCATCTCGGATGCGACGAACGCACCGAGCGCGCCTGGCAACAGAGCCAGCACCACTTACTCGAATGCCTCGAAGCCCATTTCGCGGTCCACGATTACGTTCTCGGCGGCCGGCCGAGCCTCGCCGACTACGGACTCCTCGGGCCCCTCTATGCCCACCTCTATCGAGACGCTGTGCCGGGCTTCTATCTGCGCACGCATTTCCCGCTCGTCTGTGAGTGGGTCGAACGCACGAATGGAGAAGGCGCACTCAACGCACGCATGTACGGACAAAAGCTCTACGGCCTCAGCGAAACCGGAGAACTCGTCCCGCGCATCGCCTCGAGCGACGGCGGAGAATGGCTACCGGACGACGAGATTCCCGAAACACTCAGGCCCGTCCTCGCCACCTTCTTCGACGAAATGTGGCCGACATTAGGCGAGTCGATGAAGACCTTGGTCCGGTTCCTCGAGAGTCCTGATCACGCCGCGAGCGGAGAAGTTCCCGGAAAAACTTTCACAGCAACGCCGGGATTCCTCGAACATCAAACTGAAACGGGCGGCCTCACGCATCCATTCACGATCGGGGGCATCGAATCCCGGCGGATGATTGTGCCCTATCAAGCGTGGATGCTGCAGCGAATTCACGACGCATTCCAAGAGATCACAGAGCCTCCCCTGCAAGCAAGGCTTGAAACGTTCCTGGGGGACTTCACGGAGGGCCCCAGTCTGCTCAACCTCGACGCGCATTTACAGGGATGGCGCATCCGAAAAGAAGGCGCCCTACTCTTTGCGGACAAGAGCTGACCTGTGCGCCGAACGCCCTCACCCGCCAAGCGCAGAGCCTAAGGTACCTGGCGTTATTTTCCAGGCGTTAGGTTACATGCGTTAGGCGGATATCGCCAAGCACCAGGCGATATTCCTCAATCGCCTTCGGGCTCCGGCGCGGAATCCATCAGGCTAATATCAACCGCCATCCCGGACGCTTCGAGCTGAAGCCTCCGCGCGAACGGGTCGAGCAAAACGCGATCAGGGCCGGGAGGTGTTCCGGCAGACCGAGCGGCGCCTCCGCCTGCATCCCCGCCTTCACCCGAGGCAATCCCCTCGCCGCTCTCCACGAAAAGTTCGCCCTCGCCGGCTTGCACACGCTGTCGCCCGCCGGTTGAAATCACGGTCGCCACCGCGCCCGTTGCATCAGCCAGCACGAAGGACTGGTCCCCTTCGACGGGACGCTTCTGGCACCAACCGAGGGCTCCTTCTAGATCTTCGAAACGCTGCAAGCATTCCTGTACGAGAACGTGTGAGGGCGCGGCCCCCGAATTGCCCGGAGTTCCCCAAAGAAGTGGGCCCGCCATCACCGCGAGTCCGCCCTCGTTCACACCCGCAACCGACGAGGCGAGCCAAGGGAGCGTGATCTCGACGGAACTAAACCCGACCTCCGGCCGGCTATGCCGCACGATCCATCCCGCTTCGCCGGCAAGCGCGGTCGGCAGGCTGCGTTCCAAAATCGCCGATTTATGTGCCGTCTTAGAAGCGTTCGCCCCACCCACCGTCTTCGCCCGAAGCGAAGCCCGACGCGAGAGCAGGCCCCCCGCTTCGCCTCCCTCGCGCACGCGCAAATGCAACTCAAGCAAAGAATCCAGCGGCACCTCCGCGCTCTTCGCCATCCCTTCAAGTCGCTCTCCGAGATGGGCGAAATGCCGAAAGAGCTCGCGCCCTGCGCCTTGCCCTCGAACCGAACCCGCCGCCAAGGGGCGCAGGCTTGGGAATCGCGAGCGCCTGACCGCAATTCCGTGCCGTGAAAGCTCACTCGCGATCGCCGCACGCGCAGCGTCACCCTGAGCAAGCCCCATATCGCGAGGGTGACCCGCACACTCAATCGTCGTCCACATCATCCGGCGTAATCTCAGTCTGGCGCTTGGGCGCCTTAGCGAATGGGGTCCATCTGAATTTGAAGCACTGCGTTCAGCGAACCCATTCGGTAGCCCTCCAGGTCAAGGGAGACGTAGAGAAAACCGAGAGGCTTGATCGTATCCACGATGCGTTTCGCCATGACGGGATCCAGCGCGCGCGGAAGTTCTGCCGGATCGATTTCGATGCGGGCAAGCTCGCCGTGATGTCGCAGGCGAAGCTGAACGAATCCGAGAGCGCGAAGCGCTGCTTCGCCCTTCTCCACCTGCCCGAGTCGCTCGACCGTGACCTCCGTGCCATAGGGCAGTCGAGAAGAGAGGCAGGCCGAGGCGGGCAAGTCGGCCGTCGGAAGTCCGACCGCGCGCGAGAGATCACGAATCTCTTGCTTCGACATTTCGACTTCGAGGAAGGGAGCAAGGACGCCGTGCTCGTCCGCGGCGCGATGCCCCGGCCGAAAATCGGAGGTGTCGTCGGTGTTCACACCGTAAGAAGCGACCGGAAAACCAAGCTCGTCGCCCAGCTTGTCCATCGTTTCGAAGAGTTCGCTCTTACAGTGGTAACAACGATCCGAAGCGTTGGCCCGGTAGGCCTCGCTCTCCATCTCATGGGTTTCGACGAAGCGATGCGGCAGGCCGAAACGCTCGACGAGTTCTTCGGCCATCAACCGGTGGCTCTCCGGATAGGAGGGCGAAACCGCCGTTACGCAGAGACTGTCTTCGCCGAGTGCCTCATTCGCGGCCCAGGCGAGGTAGCTCGAATCGACCCCGCCCGAGAAGGCCACCATCACACGGCCGGCGCTCACCAACCGGGCGAACAGCGCGTCCTGCTTGGCGATCAATTCCGGCGAAAGAGCGGCCAGCCCCGGCGCAGGGGAATTCCCGGAGGAAGTCGGTTGTAATACTGTCGGTTGCGAAGCGGTCGGGTTCGTTGTCACGACGCGAGGTTACGGAGCAGGCTGGGCAGGGTCAAGCGACCCGCAGGTCCGCTGGGGGGGCGCCACTTCGGGACGCGCCTGGGCGCTGAATTCGGGCGACTTGCCGGGTCGCGGCGTATGCTGGGGAGGAGATGAACACGAGGCACCCCAGCGGTGACTCAGGCAGCGTCCGGGGGGACTCAAGAAGATGGAAAAACTGCGCGTCGGACTGCTCTTTGGCGGACGCTCGGTCGAGCATGATGTCTCGATCGTTTCGGCCACCTCGATTCTCGCAGCGCTCGACCAGAGCCGGTATGCCGTTTCGTTGATCGGCGTCGATCCGGGCGGACGCTGGCATCTGGCGCCGGCGAGTGCTGCAGGTGGAAATCTGGCCGACGTGCTTGCAAAAGCTCAGGTCTATTTGCCTGCAGCCCCTGGCGAAACGACCCTGGCGCCCGCCGATGGCGGTAATCCCCTGGGCGAGCTGGGCCGACTCGATATCATCTTTCCCATCATTCATGGGCGCGGCGGCGAAGACGGCGCCCTGCAGGGCCTGCTTGAGCTCGCCGAAATTCCCTACGTGGGTTCGGGGGTCCTGAGTACGGCGCTGCAGATGGACAAGGATTTCGCGAAGCGGGTCCTCGCGAATGCCGGTCTTCCGGTCACGCCCTGGGTCACTTTCTCCGGGGCCGTGCTTGACCGTGACGGACTACGGGCGGCAGCAGAGCATGCAGAGACGGAAATCGGGTTTCCAGTCTTCGTTAAGCCTGCGAACTCGGGTTCCTCGATTGGCATCGCGCGCGCCGAGAATATCCCCGAACTGATTGCCGCCATCGCCGATGCCCAGCGCTACGACCGAAAGGTCATCGTCGAGGCTTCGGTCGATGCGCGCGAAATCGAAGTCGCTGTGCTCGGCAACGATACACCCGAGGCGTCGGTCCCCGGTGAGATTCGGTCAACGGGGACGTTCTATGACTACGATGCCAAATACCGAGATGCTGCCACCGAGCTGATTATTCCCGCCGAACTCGAGCCCGAAGAAGCAGAGACGATTCGTGAAATGGCGATCGCCGCTTATCAGACTCTCGGTGCGGAAGGCATGGCACGCGTCGACTTCCTCGTCGAGAAGGGCACGAGTCGACTCTATATCAATGAGCTGAACAGCCTCCCCGGCTTCACGAACGTATCGATGTACCCGAAGCTCTGGGAGGCAACGGGACTTCCTTATTCCGCGCTCCTCGATCGCTTAATTGAATTGGCGCTCGAACGTCATGATCGGCGCTCCAAACTGGAAACCCATACTCCGGCGCTCGCACCGGCCGCGCTCCCGTCCTGAGTCCGCCGTGAAATCGAACGCTTCGAAACTCAAAACGCCGATCGAATGCACGGGCTTGGATCATGTCGTGCTGCGGGTCCGGGATATCGAAAAGTCCATTTCGTTTTACGAAGACGTATTAGGCCTCTCCGTTGAGCGCCGGATCGATGAGCTCGGGCTCGTCCAGCTCCGCGCCGGAGCAAGCCTGCTCGACCTCGTCGCATTGGACTCGAAGCTGGGTAAAGCGGGGGGCGGAGCGCCCGACCAGAGCGCACCGAACTCTTCACCCAACCCTTCACCCAACATGGACCATTTCGCTCTCGCCCTCGCGCATTTTGACGAAGACGCGATTCGTCAGCACCTCGCGCAACACGGCATCGAAGCCGGGGCGACCGAAACCCGCTACGGCGCGCAAGGGTACGGGCCTTCGATCTACCTAAGCGATCTCGACGGGAATACGGTTGAACTGAAGGGGCCGCCCGAATGACCCACCCTGCGCACAAGGCGGCCAAGGCCTCGAACGAGTCGAGTGCGGGAACGAGCGAACTCGAGGACACAAAACGTGCAGTCCTCGAAACGGTTCAGGAAATGGATCGCATCGGACTCACCGCGGGCACCGCCGGCAATGTCTCTGCGCGCACCCGGGCGGGGGAAATAGTCATGACGCCCGCCGCTATGCCCTATGCTGAGATGACACTCTCAAATCTTGCGGTCACAAATCTCGACGGGAACCTGCTTTCTGGCGCAGCGAACGCCGCGCCCACGACCGAGATGGATCTCCATCTCGCCTGCCTTCAGCGGCACCCCGACATTGGCGCCGTCGTTCATACGCATCCGGTCTTCGCGACCATGTTCGCCGTAAATCAGATGCCGATTCCGTGCGTGATTGAAGAATTCGAATTTTACGTGGGCGGCGATATCCTCGTCGCGGACTATCACCGAACGGGCACGCAGGCTCTCGGCGATGCTGTCGCCGAACTCCTGGGCGACCGAGCGGCAGCTCTGATGGCCAATCACGGGCTCGTCGTTGTTGCCTCTGATCCCAAAGAGGCCCTTGGACTCACCCGCTTGATCGAACGCGCCGCGCAGATCATTCAGGGCGCCCAGCAGTTCGGAACACCGAAGCCGCTCCCTGCGGCTATTCGCCAAGAGTTTTCGGCGGCCTACATTGAGCGTCGACGTGCGGGGCACCAGGGGTAAACGGGCTCGCCGAAACGCCGGCCGACTAAAGCGAAAAAAGCGACTAAAGCGAAAAAGCGAATGGCGCGAAACTAACGAAGCACGTCTTCGAGAGCGGAGATCAGGGTCGGGTAGCGAAAGGGATACCCCGTCTCGATCAGACGTTCTGGCACCACACGGCGGCTACCGAGCAGCTCATCTGCCAGCGGGCCGAGTGCCGCTTTCAATGCGAATCCTGGAACAGGAATGACAGCGGGCCGGTTCAGCACCTGACCTAATGCCTTGGTCAAGTCGATATTACGCACGGCTTCGGGCGCCACACCGTTAACCGGTCCCGAAATTTCATGAGAAAGCGACCAGAGGATTCCCTCCACCAAATCGTCGAGATGAATCCAGGGGAAAAATTGCCGACCGCTTCCCAAGCGCCCACCGAGGCCCATCGAGAACGGAATTCGCATCATGCCCAAAGCCCCTCCGGACTCCGCGAGCACAACGCCGATCCGCACGCGCACAACGCGCACATCAAGCGCTTCCGCTCGCATCGCTTCGGCTTCCCATGCCTGACAAAGCTCGGAGAGGAAGCCCGCTCCCGGCGCGGCGTCTTCGTCCAGCCGCTCCTCTCCGCGATCGCCGTAGTAGCCGACCGCTGACGCACACACGAAAACCCGAGGACGAAGGGCGAGCGGGAGCGTGCCGATATGGTCGACGATGCTCCGGGTCGAATCGACGCGACTCTTGCGCGCACGCTCCATCCTCGCCGCTGTCGGCAAACCGCCAAAAAGAGGCTCACCGGAGAGGTGAATAATCGCTTTTGTTTCTTCGACCGCTTCTCGGCCGGGATCGATTCCGTTCCACTGAATGCCGTCGATGTCTTCGCCGAAACTCCGGCCCGAGCGCGATAATGCGCGCACGCGTTCGAAGCGATCCAGGAGCTTCGGCATCAGGGCACTGCCAACAAGGCCGGTGGCGCCACTAAGCAGGACCGCGCCCTCTCTTTCTTGCTTCATTTTTTTGTCCTCTTTGCGGTGAGCTTAGGAATACCCCTGGCGCATGTCTAGCAGAGCCGACCGCCCCGTTGACATTCGACCGCGCGCGCGATTTCGTACGCAGGGACATGCGGGTCGCGAATGCACGCCGCCCTCACCAGTCTCGTTGACCATTGACCAATCTCTCTCATCCTCATCCCCATTCTTAAAGGAGTTCCCCGTGATCGTTCAAGGAAAAACCGTGGTAGTACTCGGCGTCGGCCCAGGCCTCGGCCGCGAAGTCGCAGAAGCGGCGCTGCGCGACGGTGCCAACGTGGTCGTCGCGGCACGACGTGAAGGCCCGCTTCAGGAAACCGCAAAGGCGCTCGACCCGTCGGGCGAACGCGTACTCGCCGTCGCAACGGACGTCATCGACAACGATGCCTGCGTCGCGCTCATGGAAGCAGCTGCCACCCGATTCGGCTCCGTCGACGCGGTCGTTCAAGTGGCCGCACTCGACACCGTTTTCGGCACGCTCGAAACGACACCGGCGGAAGACTGGGGCAAGACCGTCGCCGTGAACGTCCAGGGCGCTGCCCAGATTGCCCGTGCCGCACTCCCCCACATGAAGAAGGCGGGCGGGGGTTCGATTGTGTTCATCGGCTCGCAGTCCATGTGGATGCCGCCGCCGACACCTCAAATCGCCTACGCCTCCTCAAAGGGGGGACTGCTCTCGGCGATGTACCACCTCGTCCATGAGCTTGGCCCGGCAAAGGTTCGGGTCAATATGGTGATCCCGACCTGGATGTGGGGGCCGCCCGTCGAAGGCTTCGTCAAGATGGAGGCCAAGCGCCTCGGCGTCCCGGAAGCAGAAGTCATCGCCGGCATCACCAAGGATATGCCCCTCGGCGAAATCCCGAAGGATGACGATGTCGCGAACGCGTGCATCTTCTTCTGCTCGGATTATTCGCGCATGGTAACCGGCGAAACGCTGCTCGTGAACGCGGGCCAGCTCATGCGTTAGGCACGGACCGAACCTGCCGCCCCGATATGTACCGATCCGATAAAGGGGAAAATAGGAGTCAGTCGCCCCGGCCGAACTCGCCGTGGCGACCGGCTCCTGCGGCGAAGCGCGAGGCCCCTTCGCGGGTTTCGCCCGAGCGAATCACTTCGAGCCCGCGCCGCGTCTCTTCTGCGAGAGCGGGATCGAGATCCGATCCCCATTGAGTCAGCGCAGACAGACGATCCGAGCGCATACAGCGCTGAGGGAACGCAGCAATTTCGCCCGCGAGCTCAATCGCCGCATCGAGCGCCTCGCCCTTCCCCACCATCCTATTCGCGAGCCCCATCGACCGCGCCTCTTCACCCGAAACGCCGCGGCCCGTGAGAATCAGGTCCATCGCGTGGCTCTGCCCGATCAAGCGCGGCAGCCGAATCGTCCCGCCATCCACCAAAGGCACACCCCAACGCCGGCAATACACGCCGAAGACCGCATCTTCCGCAGCGACCCTAAGATCACACCAAAGCGCGAGCTCCAGTCCACCGGCGACCGCAAAGCCCTCGATCGCCGCGATCACCGGCTTCCCAAGCAGCATCCGCGTCGGCCCCATCGGCCCGTCGCCTTCCGAAAGCACCTGGTTCGAATTCTTCGAACCCTGACTCGCCTCCTTCAGATCGGCGCCCGCACAGAAACAACCCGCCTCGCCCTGCAAGATTGCCACACGCAATGCATCGTCTTCATCGAACGCCCGAAAAGCCGTCGCCAGCGCTTCAGCTGTCTCTCGGTCGACGCAGTTGCGGACCTCGGGACGCATGATCGTCACAACGAAAACTTCATCGCGGTTCTCGGTTCGCACCTTCATGATGCGTTATGCCAACTCGAGGTTCGCGTATCGAACCATGACTTTCTTGACGCCCGCCCGTTCGAACTTGATTACGAGCTTCTGTTTCAGGTCGCTGCCCTCGATGGACAAGACTTCCCCTCGGCCAAAGACCGGATGCCGTACGCGCGTGCCAACCGCAACACCCTCGCCGCCCTCGCCATCATCTTGTGAGTATGAGTAGTCGAAACGACCACCGTCGCTTGAACCGCCGCTCTTGCCCCCACCATAGGACGAAGCACCCGCCCGCGAACGCGCACCGCGCTCTGCCGTACCAAGCGTTTCGATCAGCTCGTCGGGAATCTCCTGCAAGAAACGGCTGGGCGTCTGATAAGTCCGGTCACCGTACCGGTACCGTTCCGCGGCGCAGGTGATAAAGAGATGCTCCATCGCGCGCGTCATCGCGACATAACAGAGCCGCCGTTCTTCCTCGAGCCCAGCTGCGTCCCGACTAGAGGAGGCATGGGGAAAGATCCGCTCCTCCAGGCCCACCAGAAATACGATTGGGAACTCAAGTCCCTTCGCTGAATGCACAGTCATCAGCGAAACGCGGTCCTCGCGATCTTCGTACGAATCCAGATCCGAGATCAAGGCCACCTGGTCGAGGTAAAGCTCGAGCTCCGTCCGCTCCTCGCCCTCTAGCTCATCCTCGTTCAGCGCTTGAAAATCGCGCGCACTCGAGAGGAGTTCGCGCAAGTTATCCACGCGCGTTTCGGCCTCTGGCGTGTCCTCTTTCTCCAGCGCACGGATATAGCCTGTGCCATCCAGGATATGGGCAATAAGATCGTCAAGAGAGAAGCCGGCCAGCAGATTCGCGAAGCCGTCCATCATGTCGACGAATGCGGCCATCTTCCCGGTCGAGCGTCCGGCGGCTTTCGTTTCGACAGCGGCGCGCATGCCTTCAAGGAGCGGGATGCCACGCCCAGCGGCGAGGCTCTCCACTTTCTCGAAGCCCGCCTTGCCTATTCCGCGCACGGGCTTATTCACGATGCGCCTGAGCGCCTGATCATCCTTCGGATTCACAAGCAAGCGCAGGTAGGCCATCACGTCCTTGATCTCGGCACGATCATAGAAGCGCTGGCCACCGACGATGGTGTAGGGCACGTCGTATTTTAGCAGCTCTTCTTCGAAGACTCGGGACTGCGCGTTCGTGCGGTAGAGAATCGCTATGTGGCCGTATGCGACACCTTCGCCTCGATTTGCCTGCAGCAACTTCTCGACAACAAAGCGCCCCTCTTTCCGATCGTCTTCCGCTTCAAAGAAGCGAATAGGCGAGCCGCCTTCGCGGTCCGTAAACAGATCCTTGTCTTTACGATCGAGGTTATTCGAAATCACAGCGGACGCGGCAGAGAGAATCGGCTGGGTCGAGCGGTAGTTCTTTTCGAGCTTGATCACCTTCGCATCGGTGTAGTCCTGCTCGAAATCGAGAATGTTGCGAATATCCGCGCCACGCCATGCGTAGATCGACTGATCCGGGTCGCCCACGACGCAGAGGTTGTTATGTTTCGCCGCGAGCTGCGCGACCATGCCGTACTGAACACCGTTCGTATCCTGATATTCGTCGACGAGGACATAGGCGTACTTGTTCTGGTAGTACTCGAGCACTCGCGGATGAGAGCGGAAAAGCTCAGCTGTCAAAAGAAGGAGGTCGCCAAAATCGAGGGCTTCGGCGTCGGCGAGCTTGCGCTGATACAGGCCATAGAGACGCGCCATCAATTCTTCGTCGATATCGCTCGCACGGTCGGCGGCCGCGGGCGGAAGTAGACCGGCATTCTTCCACTGGTCGATCTGCCAGCGAATGCGTCGCGGATCATGCACCTTGGGATCCATTCCCTCGGATTTCAGAACGTCCTTCACCACGCCGATCGAATCGGAATCGTCGTAGATGACGAAGCCTCGGCTGCGCGCCAGATGGCCGATATCCCGGCGGAGAATGCGGACACCGATGGAATGGAAAGTGCCGATCGAAACTTCGGCGGCGACCGGGCCGAGAAGCTTCTCGACGCGCTCTTTCATTTCGCCCGCGGCCTTATTCGTAAAGGTCACGGCGAGGATCTGATCTGCCGGAATGCCGCAGACCCCGATCAGGTAGGCGATGCGTGAGGTCAGAACCCGAGTCTTGCCGGAACCTGCGCCGGCGAGCACGAGCAGGGGGCCTTCGGTCGTTTCGACGGCTTCGCGCTGCTGGGGATTTAGGCCGCCGAAGATGGCATCGACCAACCCACTGTTTTCATTTGGGTTTTCGGGAGCCGCCTCGTCCGGGGCCGCGTCTTCAGGGTGCAGGGCATCATTTTCGAAAGGGTCCAAGGATCGTCCAGACGCGTTTACGCCCAAAACGAGCCGGGCCAGAAGACAAGAGTCTTGATGGACCAAACCGCAGCAGCATGCACGCAAGCGGACGTCCGGGCGACGTCCAGTTCGCAGAGGGGGAGGGACCCCCGCAAACCTACTCGACGGTCACGCTCTTTGCGAGGTTCCGTGGCTGATCGACGTCCGTCCCCTTGAGGGTCGCGATGTGATAAGCGAGCAGCTGGAGCGGCACAACGACGAGGATCGAGGTCAGGAACTCGCCCAGATCCTCGACGAGCATGACGTCATTGGCTTTCTCCTTGAGCTCGTCGTCCCCGACGGAACCCACGGCGATCACCTGGCCATCCCGCGCGCGCACCTGCTCGAGATTCGAAATCAGCTTCGGATGCAGTTCGCCCTTCGTCGCAATCACGACCACGGGCATATTTTCATCAATCAGCGCAATCGGACCATGCTTCATCTCGCCTGCGCCGTAGCCCTCCGCGTGGATATACGAGATCTCTTTCAGTTTCAGCGCCCCCTCCATCGCAATCGGGAACATGATCCCGCGACCGAGGTAGAGGAAATCTCGCGCCTTGAAGTACTTGCGGGCGATCTGGGCGATGTCCTTATCGAGGCCAAGCACGCCTTCCACCATCCGAGGCAGACGCATGAGGTCATGCAGCCGCGAGCGGATTTCGTCCTTCGAGAGCAGACCGCGAACAATGCCCATCTTGAGGGCGATCAGATAGAGCGCGACGGCCTGAGTCACGAAGGCTTTGGTCGAGGCGACGCCGATCTCGGGCCCTGCCTGGGTGTAGAGGACGTCATCGCTGGCGCGAGCGATGGTGGACTCACGCACATTGCAGATCGCGATAACGCGGGCGCCTTGGCGCTTCCCTTCTTGGAGGGCGGCGAGGGTATCCGCCGTTTCGCCTGACTGGGAGACCGGAATCACGATCCGGCGCGGACCGACGATCGGTTTGCGATACCGAAACTCGCTGGCCAGATCGACTTCGCAGGGAATTCCGGCGAGCTGTTCGATCATGTATTTCCCGAGCAGCGACGCGTAGTAAGAGGTGCCGCAGGCCACGAGGGTCACGCCCTGGCAATCGTCGAGGGCTTCACGGGTGAACTCGATGCCATCGAGATCGACGTCGAGATCGGCCTCGTTCACGCGGGTGCCGATCGTGTCGGTGATCGCGCGGGGCTGCTCGAAGATCTCCTTCTGCATGAAGTGATCGAAGCCGCCCTTCTCGGCGGAAACCGGATCCCACTGCACCATCTGAAATTCGCGCTCGATGGGTCGACCCTCGATGTCGACCACTTGGATCGAGTCCTCCGAGAGGACCGCGAAATCGCCATCGTGGAGCGAGATGATGTCGCGGGTATACGGGAGTACGGCAGGGATATCGCTGGCCAGGAAGGCCTGCTTCTCGGCCTGGCCGACGATGATCGGGCTACCGCCGTTCTTCGCGGTCACGAGCAGATTAGGTTCTTGCTCGCAGATCGCGGCGAGGGCGTAGGAACCCGTGAGGTCGCGACAGGCTTCGCGCACCGCCGTCAGCAAATCGCGCCCGGCGCGGACGTGCTCCTCTATCAAATGCGCGATGAGCTCCGTATCGGTATCGGAGGTGATCTCGGCGCCGCGGCCTTCGAGTTCAGCGCGCAGTTCGCGATAGTTCTCAATGATGCCGTTATGGACGATGACGACGGAGCCGGAGCGATGCGGATGGGCATTCCGCTCGGAGGGTTTGCCGTGGGTGGCCCAGCGCGTGTGGCCGATGCCGAGGCGTCCCTGCAGCGGGCGCTCGCGCAGATTGCCCTCGAGATTGATCAGCTTGCCCTTCGAGCGGCGCACTTCGAGCACGTCGCCTTCGAGGATCGCGACACCGGCCGAGTCGTAGCCTCGATACTCGAGGCGGCGAAGGCCGTCGATCAGGACGTCTGCGGCGCGATGTTCACGACCGATGTAGCCGACGATTCCACACATACTGTTCTTCTCCTAGCGAAAGGCTCAATCTTGGCGAAAGGCTTTGCCGCGCGTTAGCGACGTGCGCGCTGCGCGCCGTTCTTTCGGGCCGCCTTCTTCTTGGCCGACTTTCGGTTCGTACTCTTCTTCTTGGCGGCTTTTTTGGCCGTTTTCTTGGCGGCTTTCTTCGGCGATCTGCGAGTCGTCGCCTTCTTGGCCGCCTTCTTCGATTTCTTCGCGGTTTGCTTCGCCGACTTCTTCTTCTCGGCCCTCTTCTTCTCGGCCTTCTTGGGTGCCTTCTTCGCGGCCTTCTTCTTGGCTTGTTTCGCGGGCTGCTTCTTGGCCTTCTTGGGCGCCGCCGGCTTTCGCTTCCCAGAACTGGAAACCGACACTGATGCACTCTCTGAAGTTCCCTCCGAAGCCTGAGGAGCCTGAGGAGCCTGAGCAGCCTGAGCAGCCTGAGCAGCCCGAGACGACGGACGCGCCGGGGCGCGGCCTTCGCGGCGCGCCACCCAGCCCTCGATATTGCGCTGGCGTCCACGTCCTACCGCGAGTGCGTCCTGAGGCACATCCCTTGTGATCGTAGACCCCGCGGCCACGAAACCATGGGGTTCGATTTCGACGGGCGAGACCAGATTCACGTTGCAGCCGATGAACGCACCCTCGCCGATTATGCTCCTGGACTTGGAATAACCGTCGTAGTTCACAACGATCGCGCCGCAGCTGAAATTCACATCGGCACCGACATCCGCATCGCCGATGTAGCCAAGATGGGCAGCCTTTGCGCCCGGCCCCAGCGTCGAGTTTTTAATCTCGACAAAGTTTCCGATTTTCACGCCGTCGCCTAACACACTCCCAGGCCGGAGATGCGCCGAAGGACCGATCACAACGTCCTCCCCGAGCTGACTGCCTTCGATAACGCAGCCCGCCTTTACGTGGACGCCAATGCCTAACACAGAACTCCCAGTGATCACAACCCCCGGCTCGATCAGGGAGTCGCGACCGATCTTTACGTCGGCGTCGATGTAGACCGAAGCCGGATCGATAAAGCTCACGCCTTCGGCCATCAATTTATCTACGATCCGGCCGCGCATAACGCGAGCGGCTTCGGCCAATTCTTTTCGCGTATTGATGCCGAGGCATTCCTCGCTCTCGTCAATCACGAGTCCCTCAACCTTGAGGCCCTTGGCGACAGCGAAACCTACGATATCCGTCAGGTAGAGCTCTCCCTGGGCGTTATTGGGCTCGAGCGCGGCGAGTCCTTCGCGGAGGATGTCTGCGCTGAAGAGGTAGACGCCGGTATTGCGTTCCGGAATTTCCAGCTCGGCGGGGGTCGCGTCCTGCTTCTCGACGATGCGCGCAACTCTGCCCGTATCGTCGCGCACAATGATTCCGGGAATGGTCATCTCGTGGGCGGTCAGGATCAGAAGGTCGGCGTTCTTTTCGCGCTTAACTTCGCTCATCTGCCGGATGGTCTCCGGACGAAGAAGCGGGGTATCTCCGTAGAGAACCAGCACATCGCCCTGCACATCGCCTAACGTCGGCTCGGCAACGAGGACCGCGTGGCCCGTGCCGCGCTGTTCCGCTTGCAGAACGAATTCGGCCTGCCCCTCGAATTGCCGCTCCACCTCGTCGGCATCGCGACCGATCACGACGATGAGACGCGTGGGAGAGAGCGCCTGCGCATTTTTCAACACGTGACCCAGCATTGGGACGCCACAAATTTCATGCAGCACCTTGGCCCGGCGCGACTTCATTCGGGTGCCCTGGCCAGCAGCCAGTACGATCACTGCGGTATCGCTCAACTCGAGAATCCTTTCCTGGCCCCAGGCCGCTATGCGGACGATCCGTCCAGACACGGGCGCAACGGGGCCTTTTCTATTCGGTTGATCCGGGACTCCGCTTGCATCCCGTCTCGCACGCAAGAGATCTGCAGCCCAAACGCAGGTCGATGCCTGCACAACTCAAATTTGGAGTCGCCGTTTCGGGCCTGAAGAGTATGGCGAATGAGCCGCGCCGGCCCCCGCAGCCGGCTCCCCACGCCCAGGCCCGACCCTACACGGCACACGAGGCCCCGCGGGACATCGTGCGCCTTTCACAGAAGCCGCCTTTTGGGAGGAGATGCGCTTCCCTACCGTCCGTCTTCGCCCAGGCTCGGCTTGAAACCTACATTATGGGCACGTCCACTCCGCCACCGTGACCTCACGTCGTGCCCGGGCGCGTGTGGACACATGCAGGAGAACCCCATTCAGATCCACGGCAACACCACAGGCCTCAAGGCCAGCCAAGTCAAAGCCCTCGAACGCCTCGCGCGCCGCCGCGTCCAATCGGATCGCCTCGTCGATAACGATCTGGCTCGCGCACTCACCGAAATCTCCGCCGATACCCGCCGCCAGGTCGGCGTGCTGCTGGACCGCTCCGGATGCGTCCAGCACATCATGATCGGCACGCGGTCCGGCACCGAACTTCCCGACTGGGGCCGCCTCCGCGCCGGCCGCGGTCGGCTCCGCGGCCTCCGACTGGTCCACACCCATCTCGGGAACGAAGGACTCAGCCGCGACGACCTCACGGATCTCGCGATCCTCCGCCTTGACGCCGTCATCTCCGTCGAAGCCAAAGAAGACGGCCTACCGGGCCTCGCCCACGCTGCCTCACTCTGCCCGGCGAACGAAGATGGCCGCTCGACCGAAAAGCTTCCGCCCTGCCATCCGGCAGAGTTCGATTTCGACTTCAGCATCTGGATCCGCGACCTCGAAAACGATCTGGCCCGCAGCGTGGCAACACAAGAAGTCGGCGAAGGCGAACGTGCGATCCTCGTTTCCGTCACCGCCGGACGTGACCGCGAAACCCTCGAGATGCACGTCGACGAACTCCGCGAACTCGCGCGTGCCGCCGGCGTCCAGGTCGTCGACGTCGTCACGCAGTCTCGCCCCAAAGTCGATCCACGTACGGTGATCGGCCAGGGCAAGCTTTCGGACCTCATCATCCGATGCTTCCAGAGCGGTATCGATCTCGTGATCTTCGATCAGGACATGACGCCCGCCCAGGCCCGCAATCTCTCCGAGCGCATGGAGCTCCGGGTCATCGACCGCACCCAGCTCATCCTCGACATCTTTGCCCAGCGCGCGAGCACCGGCGACGGCAAGCTTCAAGTGGAACTCGCGCAGCTGCGCTACCGCATGCCGCGCCTCGCACAGCGCGCTGACCTTTCGCTCTCGCGACTGGCCGGCGGTATCGGCGGCCGCGGTCCAGGTGAAACCAAACTCGAGAACGATCGCCGCCGCGTGCGCGACCGAATCACGCGCCTCGAACGCGAAGCCAAGCGCCTCACGAAGCAGCGCGAAGGTCGGCGGCGTAAGCGCGACCGACGCCGGGTGCCTGTGCTTTCGATCGTGGGCTACACGAATGCGGGTAAGAGCACGCTGCTCAATGCACTGACGCAGAGCGATGTGCATATCGAGGACAAGATGTTCGCTACCCTTGACCCGGTTTCGCGACGCCTGCGTTTCCCGCGCGAGCGCGAAGTCATCATCACGGACACCGTGGGCTTCATTCGCGACCTTCCCCAGGATCTCGTCGCGGCGTTTCATGCGACGCTCGAAGAGCTGCGAGATGCGTCGCTGCTGATGCATGTTGTCGACGCGGCGACGCCCGATATCGATCGACGCATCGAGGCCGTGCGCAGCGTTCTCGGCGAGCTGGGCTTCGACCAGAAACCCGAGCTGCTGATCTTCAACCAAATCGACCGTATGCCGGAAGACGAGGCTGCGGCTTTGGCGAAGCGCTATGACGCGATTCCCGTTTCCGCCCTGACCGGCACCGGGCTTCGCGAGCTCCTGGTTCGCGCGGAAGAAATCCTCTGGGACGATGAAGACCTTCGACCCGGGGAAGAGGAACGCTTCGTCGACCTCGCGGCGCAGAGCAACTAAACCCTTCAGAGTCGCACCTTTAACAACGCATATTTCGACATTTTTCAGGCCGGCGACTCAACCGGCGACACGCGGGGCATCAAACGCCCCACCAGGAGAAAACGATGGCATTGCGCGCACGCATCGCGGGCACCGGCATGGCCGTTCCCGACCGAGTCGTCACAAACAAAGACCTCACCGAAATGATGGATACGACTGAGGAATGGATCGAGCAGCGCACCGGGATCAAAGAGCGACGCTGGGTCGAAGACGGCCAGAAGCCATCGGACCTCGCCCGCGAAGCCACCCTCGCCGCACTCGAACAGGCCGGCCTCCAAGTCAGCGATATCGACTGCATCCTGCTCGCGACTCTTTCGAGCGAGTATGATTTTCCAGGGACTTCCTTCTTCCTCCACGAAGCAATCGACGCCGGTAACACACCCTGCATAGACCTCCGCGCCCAGTGCAGCGGATTTCTCTACGCCGTTCAAATGGCGGACGCCCTGATCGTCTCGGGCCATTATCGCCGCGTCCTCGTCGTCGGCTGCGAAGTGCATTCGACAGGCCTAGACAAAACAACAAGCGGCCGAGACGTCACGGTCATCTTCGGCGATGGTTCTGGCGCAATCGTGATGGAAGCCATCGAAGCGGGCGATGCAAAGGATGGCCCCGGCGTGTTAGGCATTCGTCTGCATGCGGAGGGGAAGAATGCGAAGCGCCTCTGGCTCGAAGCCCCTGCCTGCGCGGTCCCCGGACGCATCACCCATGAGATGCTCGATGAGGGCAAGCAGTATCCGCAAATGGATGGACGCTACGTCTTCAAGCATGCCGTCACGCGGATGCCGGAAGTCCTCCATGAAACCCTCAATGCGACCGGCACGGCCCTCGAAGACGTGGATCTCTTTCTGTTCCACCAAGCCAACCTCCGAATCAACGAATTCGTCGGCCAGAAACTCGAGATTCCCGAATCCAAGATGCTGAACAATATTCAGCGCCTCGGGAACTGCTCCGCGGCCGCCCTCCCCATCCTGCTCGCGGAAGCGACCCGCTCTGGCCAGCTCGAAGCCGGAAAGCTCGTTTCGCTCACGGCCTTCGGGTCCGGCTTCACTTGGGGCTCGGCGCTGATCCGCTGGGGCTGAGAGGCCGCTCGAGCCTCCCTTCCCAGCCCACGGCAAGGCTCCCCCTACCCACCTGAGCCGCGGCTCCTCGTTTTCTGGTCCCAGACCTCTGCGGCGCTCTGGTTGCGCTTTAGCTCCCGCTCGCCCTGAATTCAGCACCGCCCAAACTAAAATAACGCATCGCATTATCCAGTCACCGCGTCTTAAAAAACACAGAATGCCGCAACGCGACAATCCCAATCATCTGTTTTTACTCATCTTATTATATTTTATACCGATCCACTTGACTCTATGACGCAGCGTGTCTAAGATGTTATTCAAGTCAAGACCACCCGCGACAAGGGTTCGGGCGAACGGCATAGACACATCGCGTCATTCTGGCCTTACGAGGCCCAAAGACGCAAGGAGAACACAAATGGCCGCTACGAAGAAGACCAAGCAGAGCACGAGCATCAAGCGCACGACATCGACCAGCAACCGGACAACGAGCGAGAGCAAGGCCAAGAGCCCGATGGACTGGAACTGGGAAGATTTCCGACCGGAATGGGCCAATGAAGGTCTTGAGCGCATCACGAGCGAGCTCGAGAAGTGGAACGATGAATTCCAGTCGAAGAGCACGAAGTTCCGCAAGGAAAGCCAGAAGCGTATCGAGGACAGCATCGAGCAGGTCCAGCAGGAGCTCCGCAAAGTCCCGGCAATCAAGCGCGCCGAAGAACTCCGGAGCGAAATCGAAGAGCGCGTCGAGAAGAACATCGATGCCGGCGTCGACCTCGTTTACACCCGCCTCAAGCTGGCTCGCCTCGACGAGGTGAAGGCTCTTGAACGAAAGATCGCTCGCTTGAACAGCAAGCTTCGCGCACTCGAGAAGAAAGCCGCCTAGTCCCTTCCCGATTGGACAAGGCAGATCTGCCGGACCCGCGAATTGCACCCTTTGCGGAACCTAGCCAGGCCGACCTTCTCGACTCCTCCGGACTCGTCGCAGTGGGCCATGCCCTATCTCCGGGACCGTGAGACGTAGAGAGGCCCGAGCATCCCGCTCGGGCCTCTTTTTGTTTGCGCCACTTGCCGTGCGCCGGGTGCGATCTGCCAAGACCCGCGTCCCACCTGCCAAGAGCCGCGCCTTCAGAACAATCGGCCCGACGCTACTCGCTCCCTAAGCCACCGAGGGCTGCAGCGAGATCGTCAAGGATTCGCTGCTCCTCCTCCGTAATGCCCGCGCTCGCGTCCAATGAGGCACCGGGCTCGAAGGGTCGCTCGTCCATCTTCGCTATGCGCCGGGCTTCTTCGAGCAGTCGGCTTTCGCTCTTCCGAGCCGCACGCAAGCTACTCCCCTCGATCGTCTCGGCGAGCAGCTCGCGCCAGCGATCAAGCGCTTCAGTCGGGGGCGCCTCAAAGAGCCAGCGCCGCAGAGTAGAGCGGCAGAATTCGGTGTGCTGGTCGACGCCGATTCGTCTGGCGGCCTCGAGCACGCCCTGACGCTCTGCAGGGGTCACCTGGCCATCTGCCCACGCGACCTCCACGAGAGGCGCAAGCGCAAGCGCGGCGAGCTTTTCGATTTCTTCTTGTCGAGTGGGCACGATCTTCTCCTCATTCCGGTCCAACGCTGCCCCGAAACGATCGCCTGATCAAGTGCATGGCCCTTCGCCATCCCGAAAGAGCGCTATCCCGATTGGGAAAGGCGCTCGGCATCGAGGATCTGGAGAGCGGCCTCAACCGAGCCCTCCGTCCGGCGCAGAAGTTCGCGGGCGGGTTCGCGCTCGATGCCGCCCACTTCCATCACGATGCGTACGGCGCGGCCGCGAAGCTTGCTCGAAACCGGCGAGACATGGGTCATATGGTGGCCACGGACGCGGCCAATCTTCACCATCACCGAGGTGGAGAGTGCGGACAGGATCATTTTCTGTGCGAGTCCGCCTTTCATGCGCGTCGATCCTGTCACGACTTCCGGACCGACCACAGGGGCAATTGCGATCTCGACCGACTCAGCAAGAGGCGAGCCCGGATCGCAAGTAATGCCGACCGTTCGGGCACCGACCTTGTGCGCCGCATCAATCGCCCCAAGCACGAAGGGCGTCGTGCCGCTCGCAGAGATCCCGACCACAACATCGCCCAAGGTCAAGCCGCGTTCTTCCAGCTCAAGCGACCCCGCTTCCGCATCGTCTTCGGCATTTTCAATTGCACTGCGCAGAGCACGGTCACCGCCTGCAATCACGCCCTGCACGACCCGTGGCGACAGTCCGTAGGTCGGCGGGATTTCAGAGGCGTCAAGCACGCCCAAACGCCCACTCGTCCCAGCCCCCACATTGAACCACCGCCCGCCACCGTTCAGCGCGCAGGCGAGGATCTCGACGGCCTCGGACATCTGCGGGATGACTTTGGCCACAGCTGCATAAGCCACGCCGTCTTCGGCGTGAATCAAACGCAGGACTTCCTCGGTGCTCATCTGGTCGAGCGCCTTTGAATTCGGCAGAGATGCTTCGGTCGGTTTTTGCAGAGCCATCGTTGTTCGTTTCGGCGGGCATTCTCCCAACTGAAGAGAACTAGGCGTTTCTCCCCCTGCGAAGCGTCGAAGCCCAGGTCCGACTAAACTCTGTCGATGCCGTTTCAAGTTGCCGATTCGACCCTCGAGAGCCTCGATTGGGTCCAAGTCACCGATGCGTTGCGCGCGTGTTGCCGCACGCCGCAGGGTCGCCTGCTGCTCGAGGAAAACTCCCCGAAGGCGATTTTCGAAACGCGCGACGAAGCCGCTCGCACGCGGATGCGCGAAACGACAGAAGCGCGGAAGCTACTCGATCACGATGCCATGCCTCCCTTGGGCGGTTGCGCGGATATCGCCATGTCGCTCGCCCACGCGGATAAGGGCGGCATTCTCGAACCGGTCTCGCTGCTCGATGTGCGTGCGACCCTTGAGGCGATTCATGCAACGCGTGACTTTTTCGAACGCCGCGAAGACGAGGCCCCCGCGCTTTGCGCCTTAGCGCGGCCGCTCGGCGAACATCCCGAGCTCGAAGCCAATATCACGCGATGTCTCGATGCCGCAGGCGATGTCCGCGATAGCGCATCGCCCGCCCTTGCCCAGGCGCGCCGAGACTTATCGCGTCTCGCCGGCGACTTACAGAGCCGCATTGAACGCTCGCTGCGCCACGCAGACGTCGCGCCGCACCTCTCCGACCAGTTCTACACCGTCCGCAACGGCCGCTTCGTTCTTCCTGTGAAAGCCGACGCCAAGGGCAAGGTCCGAGGCATAGTCCACGACGCCTCGCGTTCCGGTACGACGCTCTACATCGAACCCGACGCCATGGTCGAGATGAATAACAAGCATCGGCAGGCAGAGCTCACAGTCGAGCGCGAGATCGCCCGCATCCTTCGCGAACTCTCCGCCGAGGTCGCACGTGAGTCCGCTTCAATTCGGGCGAGCCTCGAATGGCTCGCCAGCATTGACCTCGCGATCGCTCGCGGTCAACTCTCGCGGCAGATGGACGGCGTCGAGCCCGAGATCGGGCAAGAAGGCGTGATCGAATTGCCGGGGCTGCGGCATCCTCTGATCTCGCCCGCGGAATGCGTGGCCAATGATCTGCGGGTCGGCGCTGATTTTTCCGTGTTGATCTTGTCAGGCCCGAATGCGGGCGGCAAAACCGTTGCGCTCAAATCGGTCGCCCTTGCCGCGCTCATGGTGCGCGCGGGACTCCATGTTCCCGCGAACCCCGGCGCCCGCGTCGACCTCGCCGACTCCGTGCTCGCGGATATCGGCGACCATCAAGATATCCAACAGAGCCTTTCGACGTTCTCCGCCGCGATGACCAATCTGGCGGAAATCCTGCGCTCGGCGGGGCCTAACACAGTTGTCTGCCTCGACGAAATCGGCGTCGGAACAGATCCCTCGGAGGGCGCAGCGATAGCGCAGTCGACCCTTGAAGCCCTCGCAGACTCGGGCGCGCGCGTCGTCACCACGACGCATTACAATTTGCTGAAGGAGATGGCCGAGGTCGACGCCCGCTTCAAGAACGCGAGCGTCGAAATCGATCCCATCACCTTCGCCCCCACCTATCGCGTGCGTATCGGCGCACCGGGCTCATCCTCCGCAACGACCGTCGCAGCGCGCATGGGCGTCCCAAAAGGCGTGCTCGACCGCGCCGCCGCCCTGCTCGACCGCGAAGATCGCCGCCTCGACCAGATGCTCACAGAACTCAGCGCCACTCGCGCCACACTCGAGACCGAGAAAGCCGAAGCCATTTCGCTGCGCATCGAAAGCGGACGGGCGCGCGATGAATACAATGCCAAGCTCGCTCGGCTTAACGAGCGGCGCGACAAGCTCTTCGGCGAACTTCGCTTTGAGCTCGAAACATCGTTCAAAGGCGCGCACAGCGAGGTCGCCCGGATCATCGCCGAGCTTCAGCGCAAACCCACCTCCCGCAAAGCCGGCGCTGCCCGTGACCAAATCGCAGCGCTGCGCGAAAAGACCGCTCAGGAGCAAGCCGAGAGTGGGCTTGTCCCGGAACCCGCGGACGCTGAGCCCGCAGCGCTCCCGATCGACTGGGATCAGGTGCAGGTCGGGGACGAGGTTCGGGCGCCGGGGGGCGGAACCGGAACGCTGCTCTCCCTGCCGGACGCTAAGCAACGAGTCCGCGTACAGGTTTCGGGCGCCAAGCTCACGGTCTCGCGAGATCAACTCATGCAGGCGAAAAGCGGCGGCGCTGGAGCGGCGAACGGCCCCTCACGGAAAGAACGGCGACGACAGCAGGCAGAGGCCCTGCCCCCGGCGCGGATCGGCGGTCTCGTGGAAACGGATCTCCGAGGTCTTCGCGTCGAGGAGGCGATCCAGAAGCTAGAATCTGACCTTGACTTAGCCGCAGCACAGGGCCGAGACGAAATCCGCATCATTCACGGAATTGGGACGGGAGCCGTCAAGCGAGCCGTTCGCGAGTTTCTCCCCCGCTCGCCTTTGGTCATCGAGTTTCGCGATTCCGCGCGCGAAGAAGGCGGAGCGGGCGCGACGCTCGCCGTGTTGCAAAAGGAGTAAAGCTTGAGCCATCAAGACGAGCCCGACGGCGAAGAAATCGCGCTTGCCTCCGACCGCGAGAGCGACGACGACGAATTCCCGAACGTCGACCAGATCATCGGCACCTTCATGAAGGAGTCGTCCCTTTGGCCCGTCCTGATCGTGATGCTCGGAACGGCAGGGGCCTTAGGCGGCGCCATACTCGTGCTCGCCGGCGTAGACCATAGTCCTTTCGCAGCGGCGGCACTCATCCTGCTCCTCGGCATGACGGTCGATGTCGCCTTCCGCTCAAGACGAAATGTCGGCCTCCGCAACCTCGCGCGTCTCGTCGGATTGATCTGGCTCGTCGCGGCAGCCTTCGCGGGACTCGCGGTCTGGAGCGGGGTCGCCTTTTGATGTGGGTGGCCGCAGGCGCTGGAGCTGGGTTGCCGCAGGCGCCTAATTCCCCGGAGCCCCAGGTGCGTCCGCGCCTGGAAAAAAAGCGCCTTTAGCCGAGGTCGGCGTCGGTGATGAGGGCTTTCGAGACGCGCATGCCTGAGAGCGTTGCGGATTCGAAAGTGGGGCCGGAGAGATAGTCGCCCGCCCAGTAGAGCCGCCGGCCGAGACCGCGCCGATCGAGTTGGACCTTCTGAAAATTCGCCAGGCGGCGATAGCTGCCGACACTGAAGAAGGGGACGCGCGCGCGGCCGAGATGCGTCGTTCGAACACGCTCCCCTATGCCCGGAAGGGCGAGTTCAAGTGAGCTCAAGAGATTCTTCGTAACGACGTCTCCGCTCATCTCCCGCCATTGTGCGGCGAAGGCGTCCCGTGCGAGGGCGACGACCTGGCTGCGGCCTTCGGGCACGCGGCCGCCGAGCTGACCGGGCTCGATCACAATAGATGAGATCGCAGAGCCTTCGCGGCGCGGAATCCGGAGTTCCTGCGGCAAACCGCCCTCGACGCCGTCGAGCGCAACAGAAAGGCTCAGAATCGTGCGCTCGCTCCGGTCCGCAAAAAAGTCTCGTTCGGCGGGCGTCAGCATGGAATGCGTGACGCGCTCCGCTTCGCTGGCACCGAGCGCAACCACGACGGCTTCAAAGGAATCTTCTGCACGGTCGCCCGCGGAAGACTCGGTCTCGACGGCGAACCCGCCGGACGCATGCTCCGAAACGCGGACCACAGCCGTCGATCGGCGAATATCCAACTTCTCGGCCGCGGTCTGTGCGAGTTCGAGGAGCGGACGTCGGGGCAAGCCGGGCAAACCGGGCCGCGTGGCCCCGATCCCCAGCGCCTTGATCTGATGCATCAAAGCGACGCGAGACAATTCTCCAACATCGTCGCCGTACGTCGACTGCAGCTCAGGCGTCAGCCAAAATTCGAGCGCGCCCGGACCGAAATAGAGCGAGACATGATCGCGAATGCTGCGGAAATCCATCGCTGCCGCTCGCTCCGGGAACATAGGATGAAGCGAAGGCGCGTAGCGGGCCATCAAACGAGAGAAGCGGAGCAGTTTCGGCCGCTCCCAAATCGGGGGGCCGGGAATCCGCGCCGCCCCTGCCAAAGTGAGCCCTTCAACTGGCTTCTTGAGCCCGGCCTGGAGCAGCGTGGTCTGCACCGGGCGCAAAGGAAGCAGCGCATCCCCGAGCTGAAGCTCCCGCGCCCAACTCGCCAGCGATTCATCCCTGCCTCCTAATACAGGCCAGGACGAATCCATCCAATGTCCAGCGCACCATTCACCGCCTGCGCGGCCGCCAACTTGTGCACGCGCTTCGTAAACCACGACCTCAAGGCCGCGCTTCGCGAGCTCAGTCGCAGCACGCAGACCCGCAAGGCCCGCGCCGAGCACAGCAACGCGATGCTGATCGGGTGCCACGGCCGTCACGAAGCCAAGCCCTTCCGTGCGGAAAAGGCTGCCAGCACATCATGCAGCGTGTCGAAGGCGACATAGGGCTCGCCGGCTTCTTCGAGCGCAGGCGCGAGCGTATCCTTGGCAAACGCCAGATCGGCCTCGACCGCACCGCAATAATCAGAGACGCGACCGTTTCCGATATGCACGCAAAACGTGCCGGGATGCGCGTCGCGGTACGCCGAGATAAGAGCGCGCTTGCAGCTTCCCGTGCCACAACCACAGGCGTCGTTGGGGGCACCGGCGGAAACGCGCCACTGCGTGCCTTCATACTCGAGATGATTCGCGTTGTACTCAAAGCGCACGGAATGAATCGCCTGCAGTCGGTCGAGATTCCAGTCAAATCCGTCCGAGAGAATTCGGAAAGGCACGCTCTCCGCTTCGCACCAAGCGAGCATGGCCTCGGCGCCGGGATCGAGATCGATGGTCTCAAGAAATTTCTCGAGTTCCTTTTCGGGGATCTCGAAGCGATCGAGCAGTGCCACGGCGTAGGTCCAAGCCGTGAATTCACCTTGCTCGAATCGCTTCCAGAGCTGCTTCCGCTTCTCGGGCAGACGCGTCTGGGCGAGAGTCGAGCCCACGTCCTGCACCGAGAAAGTGCCGTCAAAATCACAGAAGACCGCGAGCGGTCGATCGCTCGGGATCGTCAAATTTATCCGTTCTTTCAAGGGGTTCTCCGGGATGTTCGCGCAGGCTGGGGTGGGTAGCGCATCCGCGCGGCGGCGGGAATGCGCCCCGCTCCGGGAATGCCCTTCGGGCCCCTAGACGCCGAGCGAAGTTCATTTCACCTGAATCGACCTCGACCCACTGGGACCATCGGGCAAAATGTTCCGAGAATCGTCATCCGGGACACAATTTGTGTCATCGCGCGTGAGAGCCTGCCTAGAGGCTGCGAGAACGATTCAACTTCGCCTCACATGCGGCGGCAGGCGCCCCGGCTATCGGGCCCCTAGGAACGATGTGAAGGGTTTCCCCCCTGGTTGGCACGCGGCTTGCTTTAGTACAGGACTGTTGACAGTGAGGCGCTCGCGAGGAGCGGGCCCTCTTTCCCGCGCCCGGGCTGGCTACCCCTCCCTTCGCACACATTGTGCGAGGAGCCAGCTCGGGCGCTCTGTCTTCACCCCATCCCTCTTTTCCCACCTTTCCCGTCGGAAGCCCCGCTGCATCGCATGCCGGGCGTCGTACACTGCGACGTTCATGGGGGTGAATCACGTGACAGGCTCGCGTTCCACGGGCATATCAGGACCGCTGGTCCTTCCCAATCCGAAGCGCATCCGTTCGCGGCGAGGCGGCTTTCAGCTGAAGACCGGGCAAGCGATTCAGCTGCCTGACGACGGCGAAACGCTGTCACCCGCATTGCTGGGCGCGGCCCAGACTTTCCGCGACGAGATCCTTGCCACGGCAGACGTCCGGCTCGACATCGAGCGCGCGCGGGAAGCGCGGCTCGACGACGGTAGCGCCATCTATTGCCGCATCGATCCCAAAGCTGCGCTCCATCCCAAAGCTGCGACCGCACGCGACGCGTATCGCCTGACCGTCGGCCCGAAAATAATCGAGATCGCCTCTCCGTCCCAGGAAGGCCTTCGCTTTGGCCTGCAGACGTTAGGTCAGCTCGTAAAGGGGAAGGGGAAGGGGAAGGGCCGGAGCAAAGCGCGAATCGACGCCCTTGAGATCCTGGATCAGCCCGATTTTCGCGATCGCGGGATCATGCTTGACGTCTCGCGCGGAAAAGTGCCTACGCAGGCAACGCTTGAGTCGCTCGTCGACCTCTGCGCTCATCTTCGGCTGAACGTCTTGATGCTCTACATCGAGCACACTTTCGCATTCAGGCGCCATCCCGAAATCGGCGAAGGGGCCAGCCCGCTGACGGCGGAAGCCATCCTGTCACTCGACGCTTACGCCGCTGACCACGGCGTCGAGCTCGTCCCCTGCCTTCAGTCCCTTGGGCATATGGAACATGTGCTTGCGCTTCCTCGTTATGCCCATCTCGCAGAGAGCGATCGGCGCTGGTCGATCTCGCCCACACGACCCGAGAGCTATGCGCTGCTTGAAGATCTCTACAATGAGTTTTTGCCCCTGTTCCGATCAAAGCGCTTCAACGTGAACTGCGACGAACCCTTCGACCTCGGCCGCGGTCAATCGGCCAAACGTTCCCCACGGAAAACGCCGGGTCGACTCTTCTTCGATCATATCCAGCGCCTGCGAAAGCTCAGCCATGCCCACGGAAAGCAGTTGATGATCTGGGCCGACTTCGCGCATCAACATCCCGCCGAAATGGATCGCCTCGGGAAGGACGTCGTCCTGCTCGATTGGTGGTACGAAGCGAAATTCGATGCGGACCGAATCAAGAAGCTTCGCAGGAAAGGCCTTGAGGTCTGGACCTGCGCCGGGACCTCCGCTTGGAACTGCCTCTTCCCACGCGTCGAGAATGCGATGCAAAATGTCACTCGATGGGCCGACGCGGGCCGGGCACATGGTGCGACGGGGCTCCTCAATACGGACTGGGGCGATTTCGGGCATTACAATTCGCTCGGCGCTTCGCTGCAAAGCTATGCCTGGGGCGCCCAGCAGTCTTGGTCCGGCGCGCTCCCAGCCCGCGACTTCGACCGACTATTAGGCCGAGAAGTCTTCGGGCATGATAGCCCCGCGTTTGGGCACCTCTACCGAAAGCTCGGCGAAATTCACGATGCGGGCTTTCCGGTCGCAAACGGATCGTCCTTGCAATATCTGTACTTCGACGGCCTCGCCCGCAGCTTCTTCCTGCGCCATGCCGATCGAAAAGCGCTCGAACGCAGTGCGAAGAAAGTCGATGTAGTCCTGCGCGAAGTGGGCCAGTTAGGCCTCGGCGCTTCGGAGGATGACTTCGCGGGAATCGCGCGACAGGAAATCGCGTGGTCCGCCGAGGCAACGGCGCTCGCGATCCTGAAAGCCCTCGCTTCTCTCGATTACAACGCGTGGCGTGCCGAACCCGGCGCCTTCAACGCACGCGAACGAAGCGCGCTCGCCAAGCGGCTCGATCAGATCGCGAAGACCCAGTCCGAACAACTCTTTGAGCTCACGCGCCTTTGGCTTGCTCGGAGCGAAATTTCCGAGTTCGATAAGACGCGCAAGCGAGCTCGGAAATCGATCGCGGATTTGCGCGCCGGTGCGAAACGACTGCGAGCGGGCAAGGCGCCCAAGCCGCCCCGTGAAAAGACACTCGCTTTGCTCGACGTCTTCAACGAAATGCGGTTGCAGTTCGGAATGCCGCCGCGCTAGTCCGATGCAATCGAGCGCACCATCGAGCAGCGCTCCTAAATGTCAGTGATGTTGGCGTTGTCGATTTCAAACGCCTCGCCAGACGGCCCGGCTCTCTCCTCAGTCACGAGGTCGCCTCCTCCGCACCGAGCGCGACGCGCACCTTCCCCGCCAAATATACGGAACCCGTTGCGCATAACAAAAGATCTCCGGATAGCGCGGCGCGCGCTTCCCGTGCCGCAGCCGCCGGATCCTCGATCACGACAAGCGGCATATCCGGCGCTTGCTCCCGAACCCGCGCCGCCAGCTGCTCGGGGTCAAGCGAACGAGTGGGTTCGGCCCGCGTGAGCCAGACACGCTTGGCACGGGGCAGGAGGGCGGAGAGAATACGGTTTAAGTCCTTGTCCGCCGAAACGGAGAGCAGGAGTTCATACCCTTGCGGCGCGATCTCTTGAAGCGCTGTGGCCAGAGCTTTCGCCGACTCGGCGGTATGCGCTGAGTCGACAAGGACGGCCGGATCGTGGGCGAGCCGTTCCATCCGCCCGGGCAGGACACAATTGCCTAGGCCGTCCCGGACGGCTTCCGCGAGCTCGGCATCTTCGTGTACCCCCAGCGCTCGAACGCAACTAATGGCAAGCGCTGCGTTCCAGCGTGCGATTTCGCCCGGCACGGCGAGTCGCGCTGGGAATCTTTGCCCTTCGAGTCGCGCATACGTCATCGCAAGTGGGTCGTCCGGATCATCCGTCGACTCGACCCAAAACGACTCGCCGGCGACCTCCGTCGAGGCAGACAACTCCGCTGCGCGTGCGCGCACGACCCTGTCGGCATCGCGGCGCAGACGGCCCACGATAACGGGGACTCCGGCCTTGAGTATGCCGGCCTTCTCACCCGCGATTTCAGCTTCGGTCTCGCCGAGCTTGTCGGTATGCTCGAGCTCAATACTTGTGATGCATGTGACGGCCGGAGAGACTGCGTTCGTCGAGTCCAGGCGGCCGCCCAGCCCCACTTCGATTACAGCGCGATCGACTTTCGCCTCCGCGAAGAGCAGGAAGGCGATGGCGGTCGTCGCATCGAAAAAACTCGGACGAATTTCGAGCGGGCCCTCACGCATACGATCGACGATGGGCCGAATCCGGTTCACGGCGGTCACCAGGTCGGCTTCCGCCACCCACTCTCCATCGATTCGAAAGCGCTCGAGCCAGCTCACTAAATGCGGCGAGGTAAAGGTCCCGACGCGCTCTCCCAACGCGCGGAGAATCGACTCCGTCATCAGACAGGTTGAGCCCTTCCCTTTCGAGCCGGCAACATGGATAACGGAGAGGGACTGCTCTGGTCGACCCAACGCATCGAGCAAAGCCTCGACCGGTCGAAGGTCGAGGCGGACGTAGCTGTAATCGGTGCTGCGCTCCCGATTGATCAGCCCGTTGAGATACCCAGTCGCTTCCGAAAGGGTCTTGAATGTGTTCGTGGATGCTTCAGTCATGAGGCAGGGATCATCTCTCAGTTCCGATAAATAGAAAAGGCGACCCGTTCCAGGGCCGCCTTCTCAAATCACGTCCAAAGTCGCAGGGGGGGGGAACCACAACTGGATCACCGCACGCCGCGCTTAGATCGAAAGATCGACGATAGATCGATCTAATCGATTTACTGGAGCATGTACTTCTGTCGCTCGCGGTAGGCCTTGAGCGCGGGGCTCGTCGACTCCGTCGAGGGGTAGAAGTACTTGACCGCGTGGCCACAATCTTGGCAAACGCGGTAGCAGAACATGAAACCCTCGACTTCACGTACCGAGCCGACATTGATTCGGCTGTCGTCGTTGCAGCAGCTCGAGGCGCGCGTCGGCGAGACGATGCGGCGGGGGTATTCATTCTTGGGGGATTCCGAATCCGAATACTCGATGATGTTCTTCGTCAGGCGATGGGATCGCTCTTCGGAACTCTTCTTTCGGATGTTGCTACCGATTCTTCTCAACGGTTTCTCCTCACACCTTTAACAGCGCATCGTGTCGGTCCGTACTCACCCGCTCAGCCTCACGCCAAGCGATCCCAGCAGGGACGATCGATTTTCAAAGGACTGCTCACATGGCGGCCCGTCTGTTGTCCAAAGCCGGCTCGATTCGGTTTCGGTCGCAAGCTCCAGCAAAAGGGAGCTTCGGGTTCCGTAACGATCCGCCACATGGACGCATGTCGATTCAAAAGGGCTGCACTCGCCCGCCTTGAGCCCGACATGCTCTCGGCACACCCCAGCGAGTCCCTCCAAGAGGTCCCCACTCGGGTCTGTCATCAACTGTTCTACGCGCTCCCGAATGCGCACTAATTTCACGGCTCGGGGTTCGGCCGTATCGGTATTGGTATCCACTAACCCCACAAGGCCCTCTATGCCTTCGAATCCTGGGAAATAGGCAGCCTCGGGTTGGCCGCTTTCTCCGCTCATTTCCTTCCGCCTTATCAGCCCTGCTCCGTCATCCGGCACGTCATCCGACACATCATCCGACACATCAGAGTCTGAGAAAGCTCCCAACATGCTGGCCACGGACTCGTCTTCTACGTTGCCCACAATGTGTGGGCCGGAGGTCAATTCAATGGCGCGGGGTGAATCCCGGTACACGATCAGCCAGCCGTCGCGACCATCGGCCACCACAAGCTGAAACGGATTGTAGGCCTCTTCCTCCAACTCCATGAGCGCATGCATCGCCGCATTCGCGCTCTCGGCTTCGAGTGCTGACATCACTACCCCGCCTCGCGAGAGCAGCTTCTTCTTCTTCTCGATCTTAATCTTCGAATCCGACGTTCCGTTTGCCCGCGATCCAGCCTGCGGACTTTCTCCACCCGCAGCGTTTCCAGGTCGCAGATTCGTCAGCCCGGCGAACACGCCTCGCTGACTCAGTCCGACCCATGTCCCTCCCGCTTCGAGATCGAGTGGCGACAGAATCGGCCCCGTTTTCGAAGTTCGGAGAGCCAAGCCTTCCGAGGGCCGGGCGAAAAATTCGTCCCGATTCGCAGCCACAACCAAGGGCTTCCCCGGTACGCAGCGGTGTAAAACGATCAAAGTACACATCGCAAACCCCGCAGTTCCGGACGAATCAGAATAGCGGACCCGTGACGTTTTTGCAACGAAATCATACGGAAAACCTAATGAAAAACAGATACATGCGCCATTTTCAGGGATTTCCGATGAAGCCTACGCTCGCGACTCGGGACACCTGCGGGCGCGCCGCCGGTCTCTTGCGGCGCCCACTGTTCAGAGCACTCAGCGACCGAAGGAGTCGATCTTTGCAAGGCGCTTCATCAAGCCACCCAGCGCCCGCGCTGTGACTACTCCGAGTCCCGCGAGCGTCTCTTCGGAAGGCTCACCCGAAATCGGCGCCGGGTAGAGGTCGGCTCTCGCCACTTGCTCATCGACGAGCGCGAGCACACGGCCCTCTGCAGCCGTCCTAAATCCCGAATGCAGACTGCGGGGCGAGGCCCAGCCACCGTCCTCCGGGAACATGTCGGAACGGCCCACCGCAGACGCGCTTGTCCAGAAGAGGCCGCGGTACACCGGATGTGAACGCAGATCCCGAGCCAACCGCAGTCCCGGCCGCGCAGGGGCATCTAGAGCGATCACAGCGCGCAGCGGCCCTAGCTGGGGCCTCAATGCGAACGCGTTCGCAAGGCTTTCCCCAGCCTCGTCGAGCCACTGACGGGCCTGCCCAAGGCTGCCAGCCCAAGATTCGGGCTCCGACAGAACTGCACCCTCTCCTGCACCTTCCAGCGGGCGCCCCACGGAAGCCAGCCCCGAAGCGAAAGCTCGGGTATCCGCGAGCGCAAAGCGAAGCGTGTATGGCCGCGGCTTCAAGGCCGTCACCCGAGCGAGTTCAAGGAGGAGCCCCGCTCCCGAACCATCCACCCAATCGGATTCCTGGAGCGAGGGATAGGCGGCGACGAGCAAAACGCTGTCCTCCGACTGCCCAACCAGCGTGGCGACGAGGTGCCGGCGGCGACCGTCCTCAAGCACTTCGACAGTGGCCCCCGCAGCGGCGAACGCCTCCATCAGATAAGCGCGTGCTCGGAGGTCGCCTTTGGAATCAGGGGAGCGGTCCGGCACATCGGCCAAGACGCCCACATGGCCGGCCGCGGCTCGCGCTGAGAAATAGGGGCCAAGGGGGATGATTTCAGGCTCCGCGGAACCTGCCAACGACTTTGAGACACCTCGTTTCGGTATTTACTGTAGACCTCCTTGCTCCGCCATCGTTTCTTTGGGCGGGTTTATTTA
>JBDNFB010000156.1:0-20907 GCA_041690055.1 Myxococcota bacterium
CGAATTGCTGGAATGGTCGATTGCGCGATGTGAGGCGTTGAACCCCGCACTCAACGCGGTGGTTATTAAGCATTTCGACCGGGCGCGGGCTTTGGTTGCGGAGGTTGCGAACGGGGGGCTGCCGGACGGTCCTTTTCGCGGCGTGCCTTTTCTGCTGAAAGACCTGGGCGTGAAGCTGGAGGGAACGATCACCTCCGAAGGCTCGCGATTCTTTGAAACGGCGATTGCTCAGAAATCGTCGACGCTTGTCGAGCGCTACGAAGCCGCCGGACTTGTGATTTTTGGGAAGACAGCGAGTCCTGAATTTGGTTCGAGCTCGTCCACCGAGTCGGTGCTCTGGGGCGAGACGCATAACCCGTGGGAACCTTCGTTCAGCTCGGGTGGGTCATCGGGGGGCTCGGCGGTCGCCGTAGCGACGGGAATCGTGCCGGCGGCGCATGCGAGCGATGGTGGGGGATCGATTCGGATTCCCGCTTCGTGTTGCGGCCTTTTTGGCTTGAAGCCGACGCGGGGTCTCACGCCTGTGGGTCCTGATTTCTTCGACGTGAACGGCGGTCTCTCCGTTAACCACGTGGTTTCGCGCACGGTCCGCGATAGCGCAGCCCTTCTGGACGCGACCGCCGGACCGGCCGACTACGACCCTTACCTGGCGCCCGCGAAAGAGCGGCCCTATCTCGACGAGATGCATCGCGAACCCGGCCGTCTGCGCATTGGGATCCAGGCGAAGGCGACGCTTCCGGTCGAAACCCATCCGGACTGTCTGAAAGTGCTGGAACAAACCGCTCGCCTGTGCGATTCGCTCGGACATGAACTCGAAGAGGTCGAACCGCCTCCGCTTCCGGGATCTGAGCTTTGGTACACCTTCGGGGTCATGCGCGGCACGACGATCGCCATGAAAGTGCAGGCGCGGGAGCGCCAACTCGGGCGCAAAGTGACGCGCGACGATCTCGAGCCACAGAATTTCAGCCAGTACGAGGCCGCTCTAAGCTACAGCGCCATTGATCATGAGACGCAGAGGCAGGCAGTCTATCGATGGGCCCGGGGCGTGGCCGCCCATCAAGCTCGCTTTGATGTGGTCCTATCTCCGACTCTTGCAGGACCGCCGCCGAGGCTTGGTGTGCTCGATCCGCGCAATCCCGGCGAAGCGTTCGCGAATGCCGCGATGTCGATGGCGGGCTTTACGATCGCGTTCAATCTCTCCGGCCAGCCGGCGATGAGCGTGCCGCTCCACTCGAACGCCTCAGGCCTACCGATCGGCTCCATGTTCGTGGGGCGTCTCGGTGGCGAAGGCACGCTCTTGCGTCTCGCGGCGCAGCTGGAGCAAGCGATGCCCTGGCGGGATCGCTGGCCTGCAGTCGCGGTCTAAGGGGCCTTTATTATTTGCCGCCGGTTCGGCTGCGTCGCCGGCCGGGGGCAGAGGAACCACCACCACCACCACCACCGCCGCTTGACGGACGGTCGCTGCCTCCTGAGCGCGGAGCGCTTCCGCTTCGCTTGGGGCGGTCGCTTTGGCTGCGTGCAGGCCTTGCGGGCTTCTCGTCGGCGTCTCGGGTTTCTTCGCGCGCGTTCCGCTCGCTAGAGGGAGTGGCAGAGGTAGAAGTGGAGGAGCTGCTTTCGGCCTTGGTTTCGGTCTTGGCCTCGGCCTTGGACGGTTCGTCGCTGCTGCTCTCAGGCTTGTCTTCTCCTCGACCGCGCCGGCGTCGACGGGGGCGAGGGGAATCGGCGGAGTCTTCGGAACTCTCTTCGGGGCTTTTTTCTGCGCTCTTTTCTGAGTTGGCGCGGCTGCGCTTGGCAGGGCGTTCGGTCTCGGTCTCGGTCTTTTTGGCGGAGACGGGTTCAGAAACGGGGGCCGGTTCGGGATCGGATTCGCTGAGCGTTTCGTAAGCCGGTGCGGCCTTTTCAGGCTTCTTCTCGGCCTTCTCGGCCTTCTCGGCCTTCTCGACCTTCTCGACCTTTAGGACCTTCTTCTCGGGGCTCGGCGCGTTGCCTCCGCGTCGCGAGCGGCGACGTGTCGACGGTTCGCCCGCGGATTCTCTCGCCGTCTTGGCCTCGGGGATTGATTCAGTGACCGCAGCTGCTGTGCTTTGGGCGGGCGAGCTGAGCTCGACGCCTTCGTTCAGTTCTTGTGAAAGGAGTGCTGCGCCAATGCGGGCGAGTTCAGTCAGCCCCTTTTCGCTCTTAGCTGTTTCCTTGATATAGGGAAGCAGGCGGCCGATCTGCGCATCGACGGTCGGACCGTCCAGGGCCTTCAGCATCTCGGCTGCTTTCGTTTGGATAGCCTTCCACTCGACATCAGGCTCAGCGGCGACTTCGGCGAGCTTGGGCTTCGTGTCGAGACCCTTCTTGCGTCTCTCGACATCGCGGTCGGTCGGGGCCTTCTTTTCGGTGACCTTGATCTTCGCGACGGTCTGCATGTACTTGAAGTTGCCGATATCGAGACCAGAGACGAGCGAGATGGCGACGCCGGATTTGCCCGCGCGGCCGGTTCGACCGGTTCGGTGCACATACACTTCAGGGGAATCAGAAGTGGTGTAATTCACGACGTAGGCGAGGTCGCTGATATCGATACCGCGGGCGGCCACGTCTGTGGCGACGAGGTAGCGAAGCTTGCCGTTCTTGATCTTGGCGATGGCCTTTTCGCGGGCAGCCTGGGCGAGGTCGCCCGAGATCTGGTCTGCGTTGTGTCCGCGCTTCTTGAGGAAGCCCGTGACATATCGGACGTCGGCCTTGGTATTGCAGAAGATGATCGCGCTGTCGGGATCTTCGTAATCGAGGATGCGCGCGAGGACGGATTCTTTTTCGGAGGCGGTGCACATATAGAAGTAGTGCGAGATTTTCTGAGGCGAGCCACCTTCGTCCTCGATCGTGACGTCTTCGGCATCAGTGAGGAAGAAGCGGGACAGCGAGCGGACCTTTTCGGGCATCGTCGCTGAGAAGAGATGTGATTGGCGTTTGCGCGGGAGGAAGCTTGCGACTTCCTTCATGTCCGGCCAGAAGCCGAGCGAGAGCATTTCGTCGGCCTCGTCGAGTACGAGAATTTTGGTCTGCGAGAGATCCATGCGGCCGTTTTTCAGGTGGTCGAGGATGCGTCCGGGGGTACCGACAACGATGTGAGCGCCACGCTCAAGTCCCTCGAGCTGCGGGCCGTAGGGTACGCCGCCGTAGATGGGCAGGGTGTTTACACCGCGATATTGGCCAAGTTGATCGAGTTCGATCGCGACCTGGTTGGCCAACTCTCTCGTCGGTAGCAGGACAATGGCCTGGGTCATTTTGAGCGAGGTGTCGATCCTCTCGACCAGCGGGATGCCGAAGGCACCGGTCTTGCCGCTGCCAGTCATGGCCTGGACGATGAGGTCTCCGCCACCGCGCATTTTCGGGATCGCTGCGGCTTGGACGGGGGTAGGAGTATGCCAGCCGAGATCGCGGATTGAGCGCTGAATATCGGGGGCGACGTCGGCAAAAAGTTCATTGAGTTCAGTCATATAAGGCGCTCACGCTACCCCTGACCTGGGGTGCGCGCAACATTAGAGACGGCTGGGGGAATGCACGGGCCGGGACACCAGAATGCGTTGCGGCGTCTGGCCCGACGAGAATCGCAGGGTTTTACGTCCGGTAGTGTGGGTCAACGCCACCGGTATCACCCGCGGGCCGTGCTATTGTGCATGCGATGTCACGCATTGACCTTGAAGATGTGGCCCGTATGGCGGCCCTGGCGCGTCTAGCGCTCACCGAAGACGAAATTTCGGCCATGACCGACGATCTCGAGCAGATTCTCGTGCACGTGGCGGCGCTCGAGGCGCTAGATACCGAGGGCGTGCCGCCGACGGCGCATGGATTCGAGCTGGAGACGCCTCTGCGTCCGGACGTGGCCGCTGAGCCGCTCGATCCGGAGCTGGCCGTTTTAAATGCGCCTGAGCGTGAAGGCACGGCCTTTCTTGTCCCGAAAGTGCTCGAGGAGGAGAGCTAGCCGATGTCCAAAGCGGATTCGATTTTGGCAGGCACGCTCCTTGAGCAACGAGCGGGCCTGGATGCAGGCGATATCAGCGCCTCGGAACTGCTTGAGGCGAGCCTCACGCAGATGACCGCCCAAGCGGCGCTCACTGCCGTGGTTTCGCGGCGCGATGATGCAGCGCGAGTAGAGGCCGAAGCGTCTTCCAAGCGGATTGCCGCGGGCAAGGCCCTGTCAGCGCTCGACGGCGTCCCTGTCTTGCTCAAGGACAATATTGTTCAGGCCGGCGAGCCCGCGACCTGCAGTTCGAAGATGCTCGAAAATTTCGTTTCGCCCTATGACGCCGCGGTCACCGAGCGCCTGCAGGCGGCGGGGGCGATTCTGGTCGGCCGCACGAATATGGACGAGTTCGCGATGGGCTCTTCGACCGAAAAATCGATCTACGGGCCGAGTCATAACCCTTGGGACCCGTCGCGGGCCTGTGGCGGCAGCTCCGGCGGCAGCGCGGCCGCGGTTGCGGCGGGCTTGGTCCCGCTCGCCCTTGGCAGCGATACCGGGGGGTCAATCCGACAGCCCGCGAGCTTCTGCGGCGTGGTTGGGCTGAAGCCGACCTATGGCCGCGTTTCGCGCTGGGGATTGATCGCATACGCCTCGAGCCTGGATCAGATCGGGCCCTTTGGCCGCTGCGTCTCGGATTGCGCGACGATGCTCGAAGTGATCGGGGGACATGATGCGCGGGACTCGACGTCTGTGCCCGAGGCGATGCCGGTATTAGGCGATGCGCTGACCGGCGATGTGTCGGGACTTACGATTGGTTTGCCGCGCGAGTATTTCGTGACCGAAGGCGTCGATCCGGGCGTGCTTTCGCGGGTCCGCGAAGCGATCGGTGTCTTCGAAGAAGCGGGCGCGAAATTCGTCGAAGTCAGCCTGCCGCATACGGAATATACGATCGCGACCTACTACTTGATCGCGACTGCAGAGGCGTCAAGCAACCTCGCTCGTTTCGATGGTGTTCGGTACGGCCATCGTGCAGATCAACCCAAGGATCTTGCAGATCTCTATCACCGATCGCGTTCAGAAGGCTTCGGCGATGAAGTGCAGCGCCGCATTCTGCTCGGGACCTACGTGCTTTCGGCAGGCTACTACGATGCCTACTACGGTAAGGCGCAGCGGGTTCGGACGCTGATTCGGCGAGATTTCGAGCAGGCATTTGAGACCTGTGATGTGATCTTGACGCCGACCTCGCCCGAGACGGCCTTTTCGCTGGGCGCCAAGAGCAGCGACCCGCTTTCGATGTATCTGTCCGACGTGTACACAGTCTCCGCCAACCTTGCGGGCTTGCCGGGGCTGTCGATGCCCTGCGGTCTGAGCGAGGGCATGCCGGTCGGGCTTCAGCTGTTGGGGAAGCCGCTTGATGAAGCGACGCTTCTTAGAGTCGCCGAAGCGTTCGAGCGCAGGACGGAGCATCATCTGGCTCGGCCTTCGGGGTCGGGAGGCTCCGCTTAATGTCCGACTGGAAGGAACGTTACGAGACGGTGATTGGTCTTGAGGTGCATACGCATCTCAAGACGAATTCGAAGCTCTTTAGTCCGGCGCCCGTGACCTATGGCGCGGAGCCGAACCACTCGGTGCATCCGATTGATCTCGCTTTGCCGGGCGTTTTGCCCGTCCTGAACGAACGAGTTGTCGAACTCTCGATTCGGCTTGGCCTGGCGATTCATGGCACGGTGAATCCGCTTTCGATTTTTGCGCGCAAGAACTATTTCTACCCGGACCTGCCCAAGGGCTATCAAATTTCGCAGTTTGAAGAGCCGGTGGTTTCCAATGGATGGCTCGATATTGAAGTCGAGGCTCCCTCGGAACCCGGGAAGAAAAGGAAGAAGGGTCAGGCGCCGGAAATGATCCGCCGCCGGATTGGCGTGACGCGCGCGCATCTCGAAGAAGATGCCGGCAAGTCGATTCACGATTCGGCCATCGCGGGCAGCGGCGATACCTGCATCGATCTGAACCGCGCGGGTGTGCCGCTGCTTGAGATCGTTTCTGAACCGGATATTCGAACGGCTCAGGAAGCCAGCGCGTATCTGCGCACGCTGCGGGGCATTCTCCGGTACCTCGGTGTTTCCGACGCGGATATGGAGAAGGGTCAGTTTCGCTGTGATGCGAACGTATCCGTGCGCGAGCACGGCAGCGATGCCATGAATACGCGGACCGAACTGAAGAACCTCAACTCCTTTACTTTCGTTGAAGACGCGATCGAGGCGGAAGCTTGGCGCCAGATCGAACTGATCGAGAGCGGCGGCGAAGTCGTTCAGGCGACGATGGGCTACGACCCCGAACGTCGGCGAACGCGGGTTTTGCGTCTCAAAGAAAATTCCGACGATTATCGATACTTCCCCGACCCTGATCTGATTCCCTTGCGGATTGATCCGGCGAGGATCGCCGCGGTGCGAGCTGAACTCCCCGAATTGCCGGAGGAGAAACGAGCGCGCTTTGAATCCGAGTATGGTCTGTCGGCGTACGATGCTGGACTGCTCACGGGCAGTCGGGAGTTAGGCCAGTTTTTCGAGGACACGGCAAAGGCCTGCGATGCGCCTAATGCGCCTAATGCGCCTAAGGCAGCGGCGAACTGGATTACGCGCGATCTCATGCGCGAGCTGAAAGAGCGCGAGCTGGAACTGGAAAACACGGCGCTTACGCCGCAGATTCTGGCTTCCTTGATTCGTTTGACCGAAGAAGGGCGACTCACTGCACGCAGCGCTGCGGATCTTTTTCCGGAATTGGTCGCGGACGGGGGCGACCCGGAAGCGATCATGGTGGAACGTGGACTTGAAGCCGTTTCGGATTCCGGTGCGATTGATGGCTTTGTTGATGAAGTGATCGCGGCCAACGCGGAAGTCGTGCAGCAGGTTCGCGACGGAGACGATAAGCCGCTGAACTTCTTGATGGGGCAGGTCATGAAGGCCAGCCAAGGTAAGGCCGATCCCGGTCAGGTGCGAAAAGCGCTCGCGGAGAAGATCCGCGGCTGAAGGGCGTCCATGCTCCGAACGCTGCTCAAGATCGCTGCTGGTTTTCTTCTGCTGATGCTGCTCCTCTTGGGTGCGTTGGCGATCGCGCTTCCTCGGTTCGTGCAAACCGAGGAGTTTCAGTCGGCGCTCCGATCGCGTGCGACGAAGGCACTGGGAGTGGGTGTCGAGTGGGATCATGCCGAGGTCGGGTTCTTGCCGCCGCGGATGATTCTGGATTCGCTCGTCTTGCGCGGCGATGTCGAAGCGGACGAAGCGGACGAGGCGAGTGAGGGGGCAAACGACGGGGCGAGTGAGGTTACGCGCTTGCGTGCCGCCTCGGTCGATCTTCGGGTGGAGCTCATGCCACTCTTGTCGCGCCGCGTAGAAGTGGGGTCGCTTGCTTTCCGTGGTGTCGATCTCGTCGTCACGCGAACAGATGCTGGCTGGATCTGGCCGATTCAATTGGGCGCGGGGGCGGACGGCTCTGGGAACGACGGCGATGGCTCGGCTGAAAATGAAGCGTCGAAAAGCGGAAGCGGTTCTCGGGAGGGCGACGTTGAAGGCGCCGCGGACGGGAGTGCTTTTTCGCTCACGTTCGGGCGGGTTCAGCTGGACGATGCGGCGATTCTGATTCGCGACCGGACGCTCTCTCGGGTCATCGACTGGCAGCTCTCCGAGCTTGATTTTGAAGTGACGGAAGCCGCTGGCCCGGGGCGCTATTGGGTCGAATTTGAATCGAGCCTTGCGGCCGATGCGGCGCCGATGGGCCGGATGGAAGGCCAGGGAGAGATTGCGCGCGGCGCCTCGGCGGAAGACGAATCCGGTCTGGGCTTTGATGTCGATGTCGAACTGGACGGAGCAGAGCTCGAAAAGCTGGTTTCGTATTTACCGGTCCAGTCTGCGAAGGGGCGTTTATCCGGAAGCCTCGGGTTTTTGGGCGCTGCGTCGCAAATTCAGGAGGTCCAAGCCGACTTGCGAGCGGAAATGCTCGTCACACAGATCGCGGGGCTTGATATTGCGGGCTCGATGTCGATCGAAGGGGTGCAGAGACCGGCAGCCACTTCTGATTTCAAAGTGGGCGTCGACCTCGACTCAGGCGGTCACGTTGAGGTCGAGGGAACGCGTGCGAAAGACGGCGCGCTTGAGGCGACGAGTCGACTTGAACAGGTGGACCTGTTGGCAGCGGCCAGCATGTTAGGTTCTGAGCGCAAGATTTCGGGGACGCTCACGGGTGATCTCGTCTGGGCGTCACGGGGCAACGGCTCTTTCTCTGCGCTGAAGACAGATCTGCGAGCGGAGACCTTCGGCTATTCCGATCAAACGCATCGACTGGAAAACGGCGCGCTCGCCGTCGCCGTGGAATTCCAAGAAAAGGGGCCGCGCGAGGGCGCGGAGCGATACGTGTTCTCCGGAACCTTTGATGGGTCGGGACGGATGCCGGAGGGGGGGAGCCGAGCGGTCGAGGGCTTGCTTGATGCAAAGCTGGTTCTGACGCAGGCCGATCTCGCCGCGTTGCCCTTTGGCCTGTCGATCGCAGCTCTTCCGGTTGGAGCTTTGACGGGCGGCGTGGATCTGCGCGGGAACCTGGAAAGCCGCTTCGCGAGCGCCAACGCGGGGTCGGGACCGGGTGCAGGCCAAGCGGCGGGGAATGCCGCGGCACGGGTGCTGTCGGGGGACCTGGAATGGGCCGCTAAGACGGGAGCCAAGGGTGCCGTCGATCTTGATGCCGGCCTCAACTTCAAGGATGGCGGATCGGTGAACGTAAAGGGCAGCGTGACGCACGAAGGCGTGCTCGACGTCGCGACTCAGATCCGCACGCTTGACCTCAAGATGCTTTCGCCTTTCCTGTCCTTCGACGACGTCCAGCTTGGCGGCATCCTGAGCGGCCCTGGCCGTCTGCGCGGGCCAGCGGCTTCGCCCTCGCGTTTTGAACTCGATGCAAAGGTCTCCGACGGGGAGCTGATTGCCGGCGAGTACCAAGTGGCCGGCCCCTATGCTGCAAAACTCGACATCAAGAACCCGTTCTCACCGCAGCGAACGGGCGAAGCCGATCTTGATCTCACGAATGCGCGCGTGCTCTACGAGGGGCGCTTCGAGAAGAAGGCGGGTGTGCCCGCTCTGCTTGATGCGAAGTTCGCACCGAACGCGTCGGGCGAGACTGAGTTCGAGAGCCGACTGAAGCTCAAAAATCTAGAGCGAATCCAGATTCAGGGAGCATTAGGAGAAATCAAAGCAGTTTCGATGACCGCGACTTCCCTCGATCTGGGGCAGGTGGCCGAATTTATTCCTGCGCTTGTGGCGTATCGCGCGAGCGGGAGGGTTTCACTTTCTGATTTTGCGATCGTCCAGGCGCCTTCTGTGCCCACTCAGTTCAAGGGAAAACTTGTGCTGGGAGACGTGGCGCTGACCCTGCCCGATGCGGGTCGGGTTGGGCTGGCCGGCGCTATTTTTGGAGATGGGAATCGTCTGCGCACCGAAGCGCTCCAGATCACCGCGGGTGATGTAAAAATCGAGCTCGAGGGGCATCTCGAAGACCCTTTAGGTGAGGGGCGATTCTCTTTCTCGGGAAGAACGGTCGGCGCGCCCGACGTCAACAGCCTGCTCTCTGCGCTGACTTCGAAGCGGGACACGGTCTTCGGCCCCCTGCGCCTGGAGGGAGATGTCTCAGGGGCGACTTCGGGAGCGGCGGGTCTTGTGGAAACGATGATCGGGACGCTTCGTTTTTCGGTGGGAGAAGAAGTGGGTGGAAGGCTGCGGGGTGTATCCCTGCTGAAAGCCGTGCTGGACCAAATACCGCTCTTCGGAAGTGCCATTTTGTCTAAGCCGTTTCGGGGCGGTCGGTCCGTCGAGGATTTTTTTTCGGATAAGTTCGAGATCATTGAAGGCGAGTTTGCGATTAGGCAGGGCGCGGTCGAAGCGAAGAAGCTTCGCCTCGCCTACCAGGGCTACGAGGCGAATTTGTCTGGGCTGATGCAGCTTCGCGATCTAAGTCTCGATATGACCGGTGAACTCTTGCTGCAGAGCGATCTGATTGCGGTGCTTGTGGGCACGCTCGGCAGAGACGGAACCGATCGCGATCCGATCCGGATCCCACTCGCCCGGGTCTCCAACACGCTTTCTGAGCCGAAGGTCTCTATGACGCCGCGGACATTGGTCGTGATTCCCAAAGTCCTGATTCAGGCGACTGGTCTGGACCGCCTAAAGGAAGGTTTGGAAGCGGGACTCGGCAAGATCCTCAACCCGACGCTGCCTCTAATGGGCGGCAACAAATAGGCAGCACACGCGCGTCGCGTTTTGATTTGGAGTCGATCGTGTAGAGACGCGTGACCGAGGTCACGACGCGGAGTCGGGCCGCACGCAGGCCGCGCGTAAGGGCCCTCGATTCCGCCTCCAGCTCTCAGACTATTTAGGATCGGGCCGATAGGGTGGATGGGAGTTTGCCAGATGTCCGCCACCATTCTTTGTGTTCAAGAAGACCGAGAGGTCGCTCGTCATTACCGGGAAGCCCTCGGAGCTGATGGCTTTGAGGTGCTTTGCGCCCATGACGGGCGCGGCTGTCTAGAGACCCTCGCGCGTCATACACCCGATTTCGTCGTACTCGACGTTTCTATGTCGCGGCAGGACGGCTTCGAAATTCTTGCAGAGATGCGGGGCCTGCCGGCGGGCAAGGACTTGCCAGTGCTGCTTCTTTCGGCGGGGGACGTGACGCAAGAGATTAAATCGCGCGCTTCGTCGCTCGGGGCTGTGTGGGTCGATTCTGCTCCGATCGCGACGGAACGTCTCGTTGCGCGCGTGAGGAGCCAGCTGGCGACGTTGAAGAAGCCTGTGCGGACGGGGACTTTCCGGGATCTTCCGGTGCCCGAACTGCTTCGTGCGTTGCATGTCCAAGGCGCGGATGGTGTTCTGCTGCTTGATCATGGACGCAAAAAGAAGGCGATCGAGTTTCGCGGAGGCTGGCCAGTTTCTGTGAAATCGAATCTTCTCTCTGAGTGCTTCAGTCAATATCTCGTGACCGAAGGGCTCGTCTCCAAGGCTCAGCATGACGAATGTGTTCTGCGCATGAGAACGGGCGAAGGTCTGCAGGGCGAGATTTTGGTGGCGATGCATGTTCTGGAAGAGGACGCGGTCGTTGATGCACTGAAGGCACATGCGGTCGGGAAATTTCTCGAAATGTTCTCCTGGCGCGATGGGCAGTTTGAGTTTCGTCCGGGCGCGCATGTGCAGCGCGGGTCCACGATCGGGCTCGAAGGGCATCCTCTTCGACTGATCGTGGAAGGCGTGCGGCTGCAATACTCGCTGAAACAGATCGATCGCTATCTCGCGCGTAATCGCGAGTCGTTCCTGTATTGCCGAGCCAAGCGACGGGACGATTTAGCGGAGGTCGGACTCTCGGAGGCCGAGCTTTCTTGGCTGAGGAATCTCGGTACTGAGACGCGGTTGGGCGATCTTGAGAATACGCCGGAGCCGCTGCGACGCTTAGCGTTTGGCCTGATTTCGACAGAGGCGCTCGCCGTGGTCGCGAACGACGTCGACCGACGAGATGCCATGGCCCACGACCCAGCCGGGTCGGGCGAGGTGAGTGAAGCCTATCTGTCCGGCGCTTCCGATGAGCAACTTCGGATAGAGTTGACGGATCTCGCGAACGATTTGCAGGGCAAAGATCATTACGGCGTTTTGTTGGTTTCTCCGACGTCGACGGATGAAGAGATTCGCGCCTCCTATGCCCATCTCGCGAAGCGCGCTCATCCGGACCGCTTCCATTCGGCCAGTAGCTCCGTTCGACAGCTGGCGGCCCAAGTTTTCGCTCGCGTCAGCGAGGCACATGCGGCAATCGGAACTTCCACGGCACGGGCCTCTTACGCGCAGTCCCTTTCCCACGATCGCCGCGAAGCCGCCGCCGAGCAGGAAGGGCGCCGCGCGCTCCAGGCAGAAATGGAGTTCCAGCGGGGAGAGGCTCTCGTCGCTTCGCGGGACTACGAGGGGGCGCTGCTCTGCTTCGGCCGCGCGATGGAGAATTTTCCGAGCGAGGGCGAATACCGGGCCCACTACGGTTGGTGCCTCTATCTCTGCCACCCCGATAACGAAGTCATGCTGGGTGAGGCGCTGGAGCATTGCCGTGAGGGGCTCAAACTGGCGAAGGATCGGGAGAAGCCCTACCTCTTGCTGGGCCGACTTTACAAGGCAATGGGCAAGCCAGGCGCCGCGAAGAAGATGTTCTCGCGCGCCGTCGAAATCAAGCCGCAGTGTGTCGAGGCGATGCGCGAGCTGCGGATCATGAACATGCGTCGCGAAAAAGACAAGGGTGTGCTCAAGCGGATCTTTCGGCGTTAGCGCGTAGTCGCGCGGCGTCGGCAAATGGATCACGGTTAGTGATGAGAATCGGCAACGGTTCTCGGACGAAAGCTGACTCCGCAGGCGCAACCCCACGAGAGGCCCGACCCCCCAATGGGACAGAATGCATCGAAAGGCGTGACCGGCGAAGCGATTTGGCTCGACGGAGAATTCGTCAAGTGGGAAGACGCAAACGTTCACATCCTTACCCACACACTTCACTACGGCCTCGGCGTTTTCGAAGGAATTCGGTGTTATGCCGGTGCCGACGGCCGGTCGTCCGTCTTCCGACTCAAAGAGCATATTCGGCGTCTCTTTGATTCGGCCAAGATCAATCTCATGGAGATTCCGTACACGCCCGAGGAGCTTGAGGAAGCGACTCTTGAATCGCTGCGTCGGAATAATCTGAAAGAGGGATATATCCGACCGCTCGTCTTCATTGGTGATGGGGCTATGGGGCTGCATCCCGGGGAGAACCCCGTGCGCGTTTCTGTGATCGCGTGGCAGTGGGGCAAGTATCTCGGCGACGAGGGTGTTGCGAACGGGATTCGCGCGAAGATTTCAACTTTCGCGCGGCATCACGTGAACGCGAAAATGACCAACGGCAAGACCTGCGGTGACTACGTGAATTCGATCCTGGCAAAGCGGGAGGCGCTGCTCGACGGATACGACGAAGCGATCATGCTTGATACCCAAGGGCTCGTTTCTGAATGCACCGGCGAGAACATCTTTGTCGTGCGAGACCGGATCATCAAGACGCCGCCGCTGTACAGCGTGCTCGACGGGATTACCCGTGCGTCGATGATCGAGATGGCGCGAGACCGTGGCTATACGGTCCAAGAAACGCAGATGACGCGTGACGATCTCTACGTCGCCGACGAAATCTTCCTCACCGGAACCGCCGCCGAGGTCACGCCGATCCGCGAAGTGGACCATCGCACGATCGGGATCGGCAGGCGCGGTCCCGTCGCCGAGGAACTCCAGACAGCCTTTTTCGATGCGGTCACAGGCGCGGACGCCCGTTACGACCGTTGGCGCACGTTTCTGTAGGCGGGTCGTCAAGCGGCGTCGCGCTGCTGCTCGATTTCTATAGCCGGTTGAGCCCGTCGAGTGCGGCGACGCGGTAGCTCTCGGACATCGTCGGATAGTTGAAGACGGCGCCGAGAATATCGTCGAGGGTGCCGTTCATCTGGACGAGCATCATGCCCACGTGAATGAGCTCGGCTGCGGCGATGCCGATGATGTGGACGCCTAGGATCTACCGGTCGTCGCGGCGGAAGATGATTTTGACGAGGCCATCGTCCTGCACAATTTGGCCGCGCGGTGTTTCTGCTGTGCGCGCGATTCCGACTTCATAGGGCAGGCCTTGCTCGCGGCATTGTTCCTCGGTCAGACCCACCGCTGAAATTTCAGGGATCGTGTAGATCGCGATGGGGAGAACCGAGGGCGGGGGGAGTTCCTTGCCGGCGGCTTCCGGCACGGCCATACGGCCCTGATGCATGCTCGTTGAAGCGAGTGCGGGAAAGCCGGTTACGTCGCCGATGGCGTATACGTTTTCTACTTCCGTTCGGTATTTCTCCTCGACCTTGATCAGACCCGTTTCCGTGGTCTGGATGGCGATGCGGTCGAGGTCGAGTGCTTCCACATTCGAGACGCATCCGGCAGCAATCAAAATCCGCTCGGCACGAACCCGTTCGACCACTCTCGAGTTCGATGACGCCTTCCTTGCTGCGCACTTTGGCCTCGGTGCGAATCGATTTCGGCTGCTCGGAAGGCATGATGCGGATGCCTTCACTGCGTATCGCGTTGGTCAGTCAGTCGCGGATATCCGTATCGAGAAAACGCAGCAGCTTGTCGCGCCGGTCGATGATCGTCACTTTGGAGCCGAGCCGGGCGAAGATCGTGGCGTATTCGCATCCGATAACGCCGCTGCCCAGGATGGCGAGGCTTCGCGGAATGACGTCGAGGTCGGCTGCCGGTCGCAATGATGACGTGATCCGCTTCGATGATCTCTTCGCCCTGTCGGCTCGCGACGCGGATGCGGGCGGGGGTGATGAAGGAGGCGCTGCCTGAAAGCACGGTGACGCGATTGCGATCAAAGAAGGCGCGAATGGTCTGCTGATGATTGGCGATCAGCTGCTCGCGCGGGCCTCGGATATCACTCATCGAGAGCGGTTTCTGCTGGGTCGATTGGACGCCGATTTGCACCGTGCGCCGACTCTTGATCAGGTTGACGACGGTATGGCGCATGGTCTTGCTAGGCAGCGTGCCCGTGCGCACGCAGGCGCCTCCGAGCATGGCTCCCTTTTCGACGACAGCCACGTCCAGACCGAGCTTCGCGCCCTGCAAGGCTGCGGACTAGCCGACTGGTCCTGCGCCCATCACAATCAAGTCATACCGCATGTCGATCGCTCGCTTCCCGAAGGGTGTGCTGCTCTTCGGGAAGCGGATAGAACGACGCCTCTGCAGCTTAACGAGTCCTTCGGAATCGCTTGGAGGCGGCTTGATCGGTGACGTGAAAACAGAGGGGACACCCTAGGAGGGAGGCTCCCTGTTGTACCGGTTCTGGCGCGCTGATTCGGTCGTTTTGCGTCGGGAGACTGGGGGCGACTGGGAGTCGGGGTTGACTAGCCTAACACAAATCCGCAGACGGCTTCGGCGAAGCCTTCCGGGTTATCCGTCGCCACGGAATGGGCGGCCTGAGGGACGACGGCGAGCGTGGCGTTCGGAATGACTTCCTCGACCATTTTGTCCGCGATCTCGGGCGAGAGAATGTCTGACGCAGCTCCGCGAACGACGAGGGCGGGGCAAGGCAGCTTGGCGAGCGCGTCCCATTGCAGTTGCGTGAAGGCTTCTTCCTTGGCGATGGACTCCGCGTCGTCCGGGCGATCGGACCGGAGCTTCGGATCCATCTTCAGCGAATAACGTCCTTCATCGCCCTTTCCCTTGCGTAGCCCGTAGCGCGCCATACGCATGAGCGCTTCGGGCTGTCCGGCGGGGTAATTTATGGAAAGCATGCGCGCGTATTCTTCGATACTGGAGAACGTGGGGTTTCGCGGATCAGCCATTTCGCCGCCGATGCGCATGGCGCCGCGCCGATCGATCTCGGGTCCGATGTCGACGAGGACCAGCCCTGCGAGTCGCTCCGGGTGTCGACTTGCGAAGGTCATCGAAACCCGGCCGCCCATCGAAAATCCGACGAGGACGAAACGGTCGATTTCAAAGGCATCGAGCACGGCTTCAAGGTCGCTGGCCATATGCTCGGCGTCGTAGCGGCCTTCGGGATCCCAATCGGAATCGCCATGTCCTCTCTGATCGAGGGCGAGGACGCGGTAGTGCTCAGTGATCTTCGGAACGAAATCGTCCCAGAGATGGGCCTCGTTGCCGTGGCCATGAAGAAGGATGAGCGGGACGCCTTCTGTGCTCCATTCGAGCACATGAATTTCAAGTCCGTCGGCGCCTGCGATGCGATGAGATGTGCTTTCCATCTCGGAACGGTATCACGCTCGCGCCGCGGGAACCCCGGGGCGCCGCAGCTGCGAATGGCCGCGGCCGCTGAAACGGGCGCGGCGCGAGCGTGATCCGGAAAGGGCCTAGAAGCGCGCGCTAATCCCGAATCGAATATTTCGACCGGGAAGGAGGACCTGTTCCTTATTAAAGGCGATGTGATTTCTGCCTCGAACATCGGTCAGGTTTTGGGCGACGATGCTAAATTCGATGGGCAACTCGTCGACCGGTTCGATCGTGTAGGCCAGCGAGGCATTCAGATGCGTGAAGCTCGCGGTCGAATTTTCGAAGGCACCGGTTCGGTTCTGCGCTTCTGTGCGCAAGAAACCCACACGGGCGTCGAGAGATTCGCTGTCGAAGAAGAGGCCGCCGCCAATTCGGATCGGAACGATGCGCGGTAGGTTGGCGTTCGGTCCATTATCGAAGCGTGCGCGCACGATATCAAAGCGACCATCAAGGCCGAAAACGCCCCATTCCGTTTTGAATACGTCGAGTTCGCCCACGAGTTCGCTTCCGTAGAAGAGTGCATCGCGCGCGACGTATTCGAGTTCTGCGAGCGGCCCCGGGGCTGTGCCGTCTTCTTCCACGAAGTTGCCGGTTCGCTCTGCGAAGATGAAGCCATCGTATTGCGTCACGAAGCCCGTCCATTCGATGCGACCCCGACTGCCTTTGTATTCGGCTCGAAAATCCACGGTGTAAGACGTTTCTTCGTCGAGCTGGTTGTCGCCGATCTCGAAGGTCGCGGTCGCCTCGTGCACGCCGCGCGCGAAGAGTTCGGCTTGGGCCGGAGCGCGCTGGCTAACATTTCCCGTCAGTCCAAGCGTAATTCCGTCAAAGGGTTGGCCGACGAGTCCCACGGAACCGCTGAGCGGAAAGAAATGTCGGTCTCGACGGATCTCGTCGAGGCCGCGCCCCTGCACCTCGGTCGATTCGAAGCGGAACCCAAACTCCGCGGTCCAATCCGGAGCGATCTCGGTCTCTTCGAAAATATAGATCGCCGCGGTGGTCGTGTCGGTTGGGGCGAGGAATTCTGCGGCCTCACCCTCGCCGACGAAGGCGCGGGTTCGGGCTTGGACACCGACAGCCCCTGTGAAGCCGAAAAGAGTCTCATGCACGACCTCGAGGCGCCCTTCGAATTCTTCGTTTCGGTAGGTCTGTCCGACTTCGCCGCCAGCGACCTCGTCGTGTTCGTAGTCGGAATAAACGCCGCGGAGGCGGATGCTGCGGATTCCCGTGATCGGGTCCTCGAGGTCGGCTTCGAACCGGAAGCGATCCGTCTTCATCTCGATCTCGACGCCTTCATCTGAAATCGGGATGCCGTAGTCGTTCTCGGCGCGTGTGTAGGAGAAGCCGAGTCGCGCTGCGTCGAAAAAATAGGCGCCGCCGACCGAGCCCATGAAGGAATCGACTTGGGTTCCGTTTTGGACGCGTGGGCTCTCGTTATTCGGGATGGCGTAATCATTCGCTGTGCGCAGGACGCCGTCGGCATGCCACGCAAAGTCTTTATGCGCGCCGTTCAGGGCCACCGCGAGATCGCGTTCGTTGGCGAGGAGGCCGATGCCGCCGAAGACTTCGCCGCTGATTTTGTCTTTGGGCAGGTGGTCGGGGACGCGATTTGTGATGACATTGACGACGCCGGCGGAAGCGCCGCCGCCGTAGCGCAGGGTCGCCGGTCCGCGGATGACCTCGACACGCTCCGCGACGAGCGGATTGACGGGAACGGCGTGGTCCGGGCTCTCCTGCGAAACGTCTTGGGTGCGGAGGCCGTCTTCGAGGACCTCCGTTCGGTAGGCGTCCTGGCCTCGGATAACGGGGCGACTGGCGCCGGCGGAGAAGCCGGTCGTCGCGATGCCAGGCACGTGGCTGAGCGTTTCGCCGAGGGTGGACCCGAGGTTCCGAAGCAGGTCCTCTCGCTCGATGCGATCAACGGGGAGGGCGAGTTCGTCGCGATCATGGGCTAGGGGAGAGGCGGTGACGACGATCGTTTCGATCTCGCCATGTTCGTCGTGCTCGTGTTCGTGTGCGTGCTCGGCTTCTCGGTCTGTCTCCGCCTCTGGCCCTGCCGCTGCCTCCGTTTTTGTGTTCGGCTCTGCCGCGATCGCGGGTTGAGCGGAGAGGAGGAGTGGGGGTGCGAGCAAGAGGGGGAGCAGAACCGGGAAGAGTGCGTGTCGACTGCGCTGCAGGGAGCGCGTCGGGAAAAAGATGGATTTCATGGGAATCGCCTTTCGCCGCAGCCGTCCCATAAGGGGCGAGCCACGGCCAATCAAATTTCGCGTGATGCCGGCGCAACAAGTTTGCGCGGCACGATCGAATTCAGGGCCGAAGGATGTTCGCGGCCGGAATCAGAATCGTTGGGGACTAAGACGCGAGGGCGAGGGGAGGAGCACGGCCGAGGTACGCGCGGGCGTGCGGATCGGACTTGAGCGCGAGCTCTCGAAAGAGCGGCTGCGATGCACGGGGCGCACGCTTAAAGAACCCGAGCGCATTCTCGAATGCGGCCAGTTCTTCGCGTTCGCCGGCGTTTCGGCAAAGCGTGCAGGGGAGATCTTCGGCGGATTGCCTGGAGGAATGGGTATCGTGGGCATCGTCTGAAGTGACGGACGTGACGGGAGAATCGAAAGTGACGGCGCCCGTGACCGACAGATCAGGGGTCGACGCGAGTTCTTGTGATGCTGTACCCAGCGCTTCGTGATCGTGGGGAAGCCAGCTCGCAAACAGCACTAAAAGCGAGAGGCACGCGACGAGCGTGCGTCCGAAGCTTCCGATCAGGGCCGAGTTTTGTGAGAGCTTTAGCGGCATCGCGCGAGACGGATAGCAGGCCGCTCGGCGAGACTCAATCTCGAGTGGGAAGGACGATCTTGGGTTCGTCTGGATTGGGGCGGTAGAGGACCACCGTGTGGCCGACAACGGCGCAGAGTGCCGAGCCCGTCGCCTCCGAGAGACTCTGGGCGGCAGATTTTTTGTCACCCGGCTGACGCAGCCGAACTTTGACCAGCTCGTGGGCCGAGAGGGCATCATCGAGCGCGCCGGCGACGGAATCACTGATGCCGCCTTCGCCGACGAAAACGACGGGGCGAATCTTGTGGGCCAAACCCCTCAAGTGGCGTTTCTGGGCGCCTGTGAGGGCGGGAGGCGGGCCGGGGGCGGGGCGGCTGGGGGACTTCGGCTCGGAAGTCTGTTCGGAATCACTGGACACGAAAAATTCTCCAGGCAGGGGGAGGAGCCTGCGCGTGGAGGAGACTAGCTCAGCATGGCGCCGATCAGCGGATTCTCGGAGGGGGCTCCCCAGCGAACACAGGCCCGGACCTTTGCGCCCGAAGGGGGCCGAAATGCCGTCTCCCAGGTCTCCAGCCGGCACTCAAATCTGCCGATGACGAAGGCAATGGCCCAAAACAAGCCGATACCGTTGGTGGGACGCCTCGCGATTCAGCTCAAGATGTTGACCTCAGAGGAGGTGCATAGAGCCATCGAAGAGAGCGTTTCTTCTGGGAACCCGAGACTCGCACAGGTCCTTCTGCAGATGGGACTTCTTGACCGAAGCCAGGTCGCGAAGCTTCAGCAGGTGCAAAAGGATCTGGTCGAGAAGCATCGCGCCAAGAAAGAGGCGGCCGGCCAAACGGGGGCAGCCCCGCCCTCTGAAGCGCCCGCCGCGCCCCGTGCAGCGAAGCCACCGAGTTTGTCGCGCGCAGACGTGCACGCCGCGGCAGCGCATGCAGCTGAGGCGGCGAGCCCGATGACGAGCCGTGACGTGGACGCGCTGCGCGAAGCGCCCCCGGTCGTCGAGGCCGTTGCGACTCACATCCCCCCCGCCGTCGAGGAAACTGCGCCGCCGGTCTCACGGGCCGTTGCTTCGCCGGCCGCTCCCGCCGCGCAGCCCACTGAACACGGGCCCGCACAACCTGCCATCGCCGCGGCACCGCGCCCCGATGGATATGTTTCTCTGGAATTGCACGTACCCAGCCCGGAGGCAGGGGATCGCGAGCGGCTTGAGTCGATCCTCTCTATCGGCGTGAGCCAGTCCGCCTCGGATATTCATCTCCATGCCGGCGGTCCACTCAAATATCGCGTGAACGGCGAGCTTGCGGCATCGGATCAGAACCTCGATGCCGAAACCGTCGAACGCCTGGTCAGCGCGTCACTCACGCCCGAGCAGCGCGAAGTGCTCGGTAACGACGGTGAACTCGACTTCTGCCTCTCGGTACCCGGCATTGGCCGATTCCGCGCGAATGCCTACCGACAGCAGCGCGGCCTCGACGTGGTCTTCCGCTCGATTCCCGCCGACCCGCCGACGATTGAAAGTCTCGGTCTTCCCGCCGAACTCAAGAAGTACACCGACTATCACCAGGGCATGGTTTTGATTACGGGGCCCGCCGGTTGCGGTAAGTCTTCGACGCTGGCTGCTCTCGTGAACCACATCAACGAGACGCGCAACGATCATATCCTCACAGTCGAGGACCCGATCGAGATCATCCATCCGTCCAAGAAATGTCTCGTAAATCAGCGCCATGCCGGACATCACTCGGCCAGCTTCTCCCGCGCCCTCCGCGGGGCGCTCCGCGAGGATCCGGACATCATCGTGATCGGCGAACTCCGAGATCTCGAGACGATCAGCCTCGCGATGACAGCGGCGGAAACGGGCCATTTCGTGCTGGCCACGCTGCATACCTCGAATGCGGTGCGCACGGTGAACCGAATGATCGGCGCATTCCCGTCCAATGAGCAGGATCAGGTGCGCGCGATGCTCTCCGAGTCTTTGCGCGCTGTGATCTCGCAGCGTCTCGTGCCTACGGCGAATGGGCAGGGGCGGGTTCCGGCGCTGGAGATGCTCGTCATCAACCGCGCGATCGGAAATATGGTTCGCGACGAGAAGACCGTGCAGATTCGCTCCTCGATGCAGACGGGGAAGGCGCATGGCATGTACCTCCTTGAACAATCGCTGAACGAGATGGTCGAACACGGCACGATCACGCGCGATGTGGCGCTTGGGATTGCGGAAGAGAAGAAGCTGATTACTGCGGGCGCCTAACGCGCTCAATTTTCGCGTTCGCGGTCCACGCGCTTATTGAACAGTAGAAGCAACAGAAGCAACAGAAGCAACAGAAGCAACAGAAGCAA